>NZ_JALCBM010000018.1 GCF_028066395.1 Ruegeria sp. | reverse complement strand
GAATATGAATTCAAGATCCGCAAACTCTCTTTATGAATGAGGGAGCCTCGGGGGGGCAGGTCAAGATCTAAGCTTGGCTGCCATTTCCTGATGTAAACAACTTCGGATAATCTGCGTTTCACAGTCTATCCTTTGCTTGGGCAGATTGCTAACACCTCACTGGCCTTGTTTCAGAGGGTTGAGCCAGGTGGTTCATTCACATCACTCTGTTTCACAAAGGGCCTCAAGGAACGTCTCCCTTTTACGGCTCTTCAACGATTTACTTAGTCTCTCAAGTCGATAAATCTTCAGGATCGGTCGCCCCGCTGTGCTCCCCGAAGTCGATGCCTTTGCGTGGAATAAGTTGAACCGTTGCGCCCCACCAGAGACTGGTTGGCAATCGCCTGACACACCAAGGACCTTCTTCTTGTCTTGAAAAGCTCAGAGCCTTCCTCCATTCCGGATAGTCTCTACATCGTTTCTCACGATTGCAGGCAAGAAATCCAGTAACTCAGCTGAAGATTGCTGAGCGTCTGTAAGAGCACGGGTCAAATTTATATAGGCATCTCGATGCCAAGAAGAGTTACCAAGCTGAGAACATCCCTCTATTAGGCGATCAAAGTATCCACGCAAATGAACTCTGTAGCACGTGGTCTCTAGCCGAGTGTCGAGCAGAACAGGGCGCCAAATCCAGTTCTCTTTCCCAACGGGCCAAGCATCCATGTTGTCCAAACAGATGCGTCCAAAACTAGGGCAAGGATCGGAGCCATCCCCGGAATAATGGTTCGGGTTTATCTTCGATATCAAGAAGGCCAGTTCATCTATGAAGGTCTGGTTTTCCGTATGCACAAAGAACCTAAGCGCATCCATCACGACAACGGAATTCAGCGCTAACGAGTTGATGAAAAAGAACTTATCTTGTAGTTCCATTTCTTCGAAGGACCCCTTCCCAGTCAAGGGAAGAGCGACTTTGGCTCTGAGCAAATAGGCTAATCCAGAGCCCTCAGGCCCGCCGGATCGGATCCATGTGACCATCAGATCCGTGCGTTTCTTTAGGGCCTCAGGACGTTGAATGTACCGCTCGATGAGTCTCGCCACTTCAGGATCTTCCGGCCATCCCAGCGCGAGAAATTTAAGTACTTCGCCTGTGAATGCATAAGTCAATCCGTCTGACCAGGAGACTAACGTCTCTCGAAGTGGCTCAGTGCGCTCTTCCGATGCAACCAGAATACAGGCGTAAATCAAGTTGCAGACCGAAGCATTCGACGGGGAGAATTTGCGTTCGGCGGTATCGCGCCAATCTTGGTGAAGGTTGGCCGCCGGCCCCATTACCGATTGGAGAACTACATCCACAATTTGTTGGCTATTTTCATCTTCACCATCAAAGGCGTTGAGCCAGTCAAAAACAATTTGAACACCCGCATTCAGGTGATGGTCTTGTTCAAGCATCCCTCGAAGTGCCAAGACTTGGTCAGACACGGGCGGACTGGCTTCGATAAATCGTTCAACCGCGTTTTTGATTTGATTCTTGTCACGACTGACTTTTGGCAAACCTCTGAAGATACGACCGGACAGATCTTTGGGGTCATAACTTTCCAGCACACGCAAAACGGCTTGAGCACTGTCATCGCACAGATTGCCTTGATCCAACAAATGAGGAAGGAAGTGGTTGACCTCTTCAGTATGGGCCCCGTCTTTAAACCGGTCGAATGCCCATTGTCGCACGTCATTCATCGTCTTCGGATTGGACAGCAACGACTGGAAGATATTCGCCCGCGCCTGCGGATGCATATCCGTCTCTAGGTAGTCAAATGCGCATGTCACAGCGACATCGTCGCCATCTTCGGCATGTGCGAGCAACTCCCTTACAAGCTCATAATGAACTTTCACGTAAGTTCGCTTTTCTAACCAAGTACGAGAGGCGTTAACCGCTGCATCCTGAACTTCGGTTCGCTTCACCAAGTAATTGAGAAGATTTCCCAGATCAGAGCGCTCGATCCGTTGAGAGACCCAATTCATTGCTCGCTCGTCGATGTTGTAGCTTTGAGCTTGAGGTAGGCGAACCAATTTGCAATACAAGTTTGTGACGCTTGATAAGTCTGGATTATCATCTATCCATGACAACGCGGTTTCGACATCGTCGGGTCCTGCCGCATCTCTGTTCAGCAATGCTTCCAAAGCGTTGGCTGCTCCGGGGAACTTTCCAAAGCTAGAAACCCAATGTCTGACTGTCTTAACGATACCGATATCGTTAGGTCTGTGTTTTAACAACTTTACCAATGTGTTGGAGGCTTCCGGAGTGTTCCATTCCTGAAGGAAAAGATCCTTATAGCTCGCGATCATTCTGTCTGAAATCTGGCGTGCCTCATCTGGTCGGTCGATCTTTGTTAAGACTTCTGCGTATCGATCCAAAGCGGACGCTTTCAAGGCCAGTTTTACAGACTGAGAACGGTCTAACTCGTCAAGCAGGTCCTTGAGGCACTCCGCTTGACTTTCCGACGCGCGCTGGTCTCGTCTGATATTGGAAAGAGTGTCCAGAGCATTGACCCTTTGTTCGGCCAGTTCAGGATGGTCAGAGGTTTGATCAACGATGCATTGAAATTGGTCTGCCGCATAGGAGAGGTCGCCGGTTCGTCTCGCAACGACACCCAGACTCTTGAGAACCTCCAAATGTTCCGGGTGCTGTCCATCAAGTGTCGCGCGACACCGGGCCAATGCATCCTCGAGAGAGGACCGTGCCAATTCCGCGTCATGTCCTGCAACACTGAGGCCCAAACTGCGCAGGACACGCACGCATTCAAGGCTGTTTCGGCCATTCACGTTCTGATAGATGTCGAGAGATTCTTGGAGGTAAGGCAAAGGATCCATTGCTGCATCCCCCAAGTTCGCACGCGCCAAAGCAAAGAGGCCCCAAGCACGGTTGTCCGTTGCTTCTGGCGTCGCCTCCAGAAGTAAACACAGCCACGGTTTGAGAAGTGCTAGCTTGCCGATGGCATAGGTGGGTTCAACGGCCACTTTCATCCAATCGAGCAAGCTGTCATAGCCCAGATTTTGCGAATGATAGCAGGCGGCGAGCAACGCGTGTTCTGTCTCGTTCGAGAACTCTCTTTTTTTGCTGACGAAGGCACGTTCAGGATCTGAATACCTTTCGAAAAGAAAGCTGTGCAGCTCCTGATAAACAACTGGCCTTTCTATTCTGTCCTTTTTTTGCAGTTCCTCCCGCATCAGATCATGCATGACGTGACGACCGCTGTCGTCTTCACGAATGAAGGAACGGCGTAAAAGATCCGCCCAGTTATAGTTGGCGCCCCCCCCAGTCGCCTTTTTGGTAAGATCCACGAAAAGCTGCTCTGTCAGAGTCTCGGGATAGGAGGCCACGTAAAGCGCCTTGCGTTCGCTTTCTGGAAGATGGTTCAGAAACCTGTCCAGCACTTCAGTCCGTGTCTGCCCAAAATCCCCGACCTTTGGTGTTTCACCACGGTTTCGTATGCCGGCATAGGTGTCCACTGCGAGATCAAGATACAAGGGCAGCCCCTTGGTCGCATGGATCAGTTGTTGCCGGATTTCTGGTTCGTCAACGGGTACATTTATCAAGAAAGTGTCGGCTTCCTCGTCGCCTAATTTCGGCAGCGCGGTTTGTTGAAGGTGCTCTTGCCATTCAGCTTCCAACTCTGCCCAACGCAGCTTATCTCGCCCCATGATTACGACAAGCACGCCCGGTATGGATTGGACCAAGTACCGGAACCACGCATCCGCCTGCAACTCACCCCTAGCCAATCCTTCATGGGTATCAACTGTCAAGACCAGCCTATGATAGTCGTGCGCTTCCAATGCCCGTTGGATATCGATCCCAAGAAAAAGCGGCATCTTTGCCAAAAGCTCATTCGGGTTATCCGTGTTCAGGTCTTGCAGGCGCGCTTTGACCTTGTTGTCTTCAAATTTTTTCAAAGAGTTCGAAACGAAACGTGCGCCGTATTTGTAGATCAAATTCAACCCTGGAATAATCTTAGAAACATCAACCAGGATATCCTTCGCCAATTCACCCAGTTCGCCCTCAGACATGTCCAAAAGGTCATTGACAACTTCGCTTTCGCCTTTGCGAAATAGCTTGGGATAGACTTGGTAAATGTCTTCCAGTGGGCGATTCAGTGAAAAATAAAGAACAAAAACAAAGTCGAACGTCGGGAACTTAAAACCTTGCCTTGCAAAGTCTCCACGCACTTTGAGGAGCGCTGTTTCAGGATTGCGATGGCTTTCATTCTTGAAGTCAAGCCTTGCAATCGCCGTGTTATCCGAGCTTTCGATTCTGCGCCGCATTTCCTCCAATAGAGTGGTTTTGCCCTGACCACCAACACCATGCCAGCATAGTATTCGGTAATCATCCTTGGTCTGTTCAAGCCGGTATGCGTGCAGGAAGTCTTCCAAAGGCTCTTCACGGCCGACGAAATCCCTGTTCGGTGTAAATGTTTGAATCAAATGAGGGTTTAAAACCACTAAGCCACCTCCATAGAATCGTGGTTGAGTTTTGCATCTGCCTCTCCCGTGTTCAACGCCCAGGTATGCCACGAATTGCAAAAAAACGAAGACCCATTTCGCTTTGGTCTTGGGCGGTGGGTCGGTGACTTAGGCGCGCGGCTCGATTGAGCAATTCGAACGAGCTTATTGTCATAGCTAACCCAGTGCCCGCTTTTGATGAAACCGCTCACAGCAACATGTTTTCAGAGAACTTCCGGTTGTCGCCAGTGCTGCTTTTCGCTGTTGTTGCGAAGCGCGCAAAGCGGACTTGCTGAGCTTGATCTCCAATGTCAGCTTCGTCCGCATAACAGAAGTCTAGTTATAAGTTGGGTATGTCGGGTCCGCGCCTATACCTGACATTTCAATTGCGTTCGGCAACGGTGGTTGCGCTCTCCCGCAACCAACTTAACTTCCGAAGCGCCCATAGATGCTAGACCTGGGGCGCTTTCGTCGTTTTTGGGTATGAGTGCCATGCATTGTGCTACAGAGGTGCTACGTAAGCGGTGCATATAGGTTCTGAAAAACCCCTAACATACATGTGACGTGACACCGGCGGTAGGGCGGTTAGGCTCCGCCGCATGATGTATCGATTGCTTTGCCTGATCCTGCTGGCTGCGACACCGGCCCTTGCCGTGAGCCCCTCGAATGCCGAGTGCCATGGCGATACCGCCTGTGACCTCGGAGGCCGATCCTATCATGTGCTGGAACCCGAAGGCTGGGATGGGGAAACGCCCCTGCCGGTTCTGCTGCATTTTCACGGTTGGGCGCGACAGGGGACTGTGGTGGTGAACCACCAACGGATTGCCGGGGCCACAACCCTGCGCGGCGTTCTTCTGGTCGCCCCCAACGGGCTGGGCAAAAGCTGGGATTTCTGGTCGCCCCAAACCGATGACGTCGGTTTTGCCGACCGTGTGCTTGAAGATGTCGCCAAGCGCTATCCGGTGGATGCGGATCGTATCTATGTCTCGGGTTATTCCTTTGGCGGCGCGATGGCGTGGCGCTATGTCTGTCAGTCGGGTGACGGGGTTGCGGCCTTGCTGGCGGTGGCGGGCAGTATTCGCCAGACCGAGGATTGCCCGCAGGCCCCGGCTCAGGTCCGTCATGTTCATGGCACCGATGACACGGTGATGGATTTCCCCTTTGGTCCCGGCGGCGACACCACCTATCCGGTGGCGCTGTGGCGGGCGAAATATGGCTGCGAAACCGCAACCCCGCGTGGCGATTGGAGCGTGGTGCCGATCCTGACCCTCAGCCGAGTGGAATGGACCGATTGCGCACAAGGGCAGGTGGTGCTGGATACCCATCCCGGCGGGCATTTCATCCCGCATGGCTGGATCGGGCGACAGCTGGATGAACTTTTGGGCCGCACCCCGACCTATCCGTGACCCGGAATCCGGCCAAGGCTTGCACCTTGGCCCATTCTTTGTCATTGCCATTGCCGACTGGACATTTGCCAAAAAAGGCCCCGTGCGATGAAATTCACTCTTTCCTGGCTCAAGGATCACCTGGAAACCGACGCATCGGTCGATGAGATTGCCGAGGCACTGACCGATCTCGGGCTTGAGGTCGAAGAGATCGTCAATCCCGCCGACCGGTTGGCGGGCTTTACGCTGGGCCATGTGAAACATGCCGAAAAACACCCCGACGCCGACAAGCTGCGCGTCTGCACGGTGGCGACCGATGAGGGCGATCTGCAGATCATCTGCGGTGCGCCCAACGCGCGCGAAGGCATCACCGTCGTGGTCTGCAAGCCGGGCATGTATATCCCCGGTCTGGATATCACCATCAATGTCGGCAAGATCCGCGGCGTCGAAAGCTTTGGCATGATGGCCTCGGAGCGCGAGTTGGAGCTGTCGGACGAGCATGACGGCATTATCGAGCTGCCCTCGGGCGAGGTCGGTGACCGGTTTGTCGATTGGCTGGCCGAGAATGACCCCTCAAAGGTCGACCCGATGATCGAGATTGCGATTACCCCCAACCGTCCCGATGCTTTGGGCGTGGCGGGTATTGCGCGCGATCTAGCCGCGCGTGGCATCGGCAAGCTGAAAGAGCGGGATTATGTCCCGGTGCCGGGTGATTTCGACAGTCCGATCAAGGTGACGATTGACGAGGATACGCTGGACGGTGCGCCGCATTTCACCGGGCGTCTGATCCGGGGGGTCAAGAACGGCCCCAGCCCGCAATGGCTGCAGGATCAACTGCGCGCTATCGGTCTGCGTCCGATCTCGGCCCTGGTGGACATCACCAACTATATGACCTTCGATCACAACCGTCCGCTGCATGTGTTCGACGCCGACAAGGTGCAGGGTAACTTGAGGGTGCATCGCGCCAAGGGTGGTGAGACGCTGGTGGCGCTGGATGAGAAAGAATACACCCTGCAGCCCGGCATGATGGTGATTTCGGATGATAACGGCCCGGAATCCATTGCTGGTATCATGGGCGGTGAGGGAACCGGCTGTACCGAAGAGACCGTCAACGTGTTCCTCGAAAGCGCGTTCTGGGATCATGTGCAGATTGCTCTGACGGGGCGGGCGCTGAAGATCAACTCGGACGCGCGGTATCGGTTCGAACGTGGGGTCGATCCCGAATACACGCTGGAAGGGCTGGAACACGCGACGCAGATGATTCTGGATATCTGCGGTGGTGAGGTGTCCAAGGTTGTTGAGGCAGGCAAAGCGCCCAATCATGCGCGCGCCTACAAGCTGGATGCGGAACGGGTGCAGTCTCTGGTCGGTATGGATATTCCTGAAAGCGAGCAGCGTCAGACCCTGACCCGGTTGGGTTTCCGTCTGGACGGTGACATGGCCCATGTGCCCAGCTGGCGTCCTGATGTCATGGGTGAGGCTGATCTGGTCGAAGAGGTCGCCCGGATCGCGTCCCTGACCAAGCTGCAAGGCAAACCGCTGCCGCGTGTGACCGATGGCATCCCGAAACCGGTGATGACACTGACGCAGCGCCGTCAGTCGATGGCGCGGCGCACCTGCGCGGCGTTGGGCTACAACGAATGCGTCAGCTATACCTTCATCGATCAGGCCTCGGCCGCGCTGTTTGGCGGTGGTGATGAGGTGACGCAGTTGGAGAACCCAATCTCATCCGAGATGAGCCATATGCGCCCCGATCTGCTGCCCGGCCTGTTGCAGGCCGCCGCCCGCAATCAGGCGCGTGGCTATGCGGATGTGGCGCTGTTCGAGGTTGGTCCGGTATTTCACGATGGCGAACCCGGCGATCAGACCACCCAGATCACCGGCCTGCTGGTCGGTCGCAATGGGCCCAAGGACGTGCAGGGCGCATCCCGCCCGGTGGATGTGTTCGATGCCAAGGCCGATGCCGAGGCTGTGCTGGCCGCCATTGGTGCGCCCGCCAAGGTTCAGATTCTGCGCGATGGCGATGCCTGGTGGCACCCGGGTCGTCATGGCAAGATCTGTCTGGGCCCGAAAAAGGTGCTGGGCGTGTTTGGTGAGCTGCATCCGCGTATTTTGCAGGCGATGGATATCAAGGGTCCGGCGATGGCCTTCACCATCTGGCCCGATCAGGTGCCGCTGCCGCGCAAATCCGGTGCCACCCGCTCGGCGCTGGAACTGCGCGACCTGCAAGCGGTCGAGCGTGACTTTGCCTTTGTTGTCGATGCGGGGGTCGAGGCGCTGACTCTGGTCAATGCCGCTGCTGGTGCTGACAAGGCGCTGATCGAGGAGGTTCGTGTTTTCGACGAGTTTATCGGCGGCAGCCTGGGTGAGGGCAAGAAATCGCTGGCGATCACCGTGCGCCTGCAGCCCTCGGACGCGACGCTGAAGGAAAAGGACATTGAGGCGGTCAGCGCCAAGATTGTCGAGAAGGTCGCCAAGGCAACGGGCGGTACGCTGCGGGGCTGAGGTCGGATCGCCTCCGGCGGGAGTATTTGTGAAAAGATGAAGGGGCGGGCGCGCCCCTTTTTTGCGTGAGGAGGAGAAAGAGATGCTGAAGGTTTATTTGTCGGGTGAGATTCACACGGACTGGCGGGAGCAGATCATTGATGGGGCGCAGGGGTTGGATATCTCGTTCAGTAGCCCGGTGACCGATCATGGTGCCAGCGACGATTGCGGTGTGGCGATTCTGGGGGCCGAGCCGAACAAGTATTGGCATGACCACAAGGGCGCGATGGTTAATGCGATCCGTACCCGCAAGGGCATCGCTGACGCGGATGTGGTCGTGGTGCGGTTCGGGGATAAGTACAAACAGTGGAATGCGGCGTTTGACGCAGGCTATGCGGCGGCATTGGGCAAGTCGATCATCGTTTTGCATGGCCCCGATCATCAGCACGCGCTGAAAGAGGTGGACGCGGCGGCGCTGGCCGTGGCTGAGGAGCCGCGTCAGGTGGTGGATATCCTGCGTTATGTGCTGACCGGGGCCTTGCCCGGTTGAGTCTATCCGGTGGATGCCGGGGCTGGCATCCACCTTCGGGAGGCGGCGATTTAGCCGCGTTCCGGGATCGCCAGACCTTTTTGCACGGCGGGGCGGTCGAGGAAGCGGTCGAGATAAGCCACCACATGGGAATAATCCTCCCAGCCCAGCATCTCTTTCGCGCCGTAGAAATCCAGCGCCCGCAGCCAGGGCGCGATGGCGATATCGGCGACCGAATAGTCCCCGGCGATCCAGTCCTGCCCGTCCAGTTGGGTGTTCAGGACATTCAGCAGGCGCTTGGCCTCGTTGGCATAACGTTCGCGGGGGCGGGGGTCTTCGATGTCCTTGCCGGCGAATTTGTGGAAAAAGCCCAGCTGCCCGAACATCGGGCCAACGCCGCCCATCTGATACATCAGCCATTGGGTGATGCGGTGCCTGTCGGACGTGCTTTCGCCTAGATACTTTCCTGATTTTTCCGCCAGATACAGAAGGATCGCGCCACTTTCGAACAAGCCGATGGGCGCGCCGTCCGGGCCGTTCGGATCGATGATGGCGGGGATCTTGTTGTTGGGGTTCAGCGACAGAAACTCGGGGCTTTTGACATCCGCATCGGCCAGCGTGACCAGATGTGCCTCATACGGCAGGCCGGTTTCTTCCAGCATGATCGAGGCTTTGACGCCGTTGGGCGTGGGGTAGGAGTAAAGCTGAATGACCGAAGGATCTTTGGCGGGCCACTTGTCGGTGATGGAATAGGGGGCAAAGGGGGGCATGGGGACTCCTGCAATTAGGTCTGTTCGGGGAAAAATAGGCGCGCTTTCCCATAAAAACATACATTTAATAGTGCAATTAGCGCACAATTGCCCTGCGCCCATGCGCGAACAGAGGCGTAAAGTGCCGAACAAACGGGAAAGAGGGAAGATATGATTCAGGAATTCAAGACGTTCATTGCCAAGGGCAATGTCATGGACATGGCAGTTGGTATCATCATCGGCGCGGCCTTTACCGCAATCGTTACATCTTTGGTGGGTGATCTGATCAACCCGCTTATCGGGCTGTTCACGGGCGGGATCGACTTTACCAACAACTATGCAGTTCTGGCCGGCGATGTTGCCGAAGGTGCAAGCCTTGAGGCCGCGCGGGAGACCGGCGCATCGGTCTTTGCCTATGGCGCTTTCATCATGGCGATCATCAACTTTCTGATCATCGCCTGGGTCGTGTTCATGCTGGTGAAGATGGTCAACCGGGTCAAGGATGCAGCCGCCGAGCAGGAAGAAGAGGCCGAAGCGGCACCTGCGGGTCCGAGCGAACTGGATATCCTGATGGAAATCCGAGATGCTCTGAAAAAATAGTCATTGCGATAAGCGCAAGACAGGGCCCCGCTGAACAGGCGGGGTCCGTTTTTCTGGATTGATTGAAAAAGGAAAGAGCCAAGATGGATCAGACGATCGAAATGGCAAATCAGGCGATGGACATGGCGAACGGGTATTTGCCGGTCCTGTTGAATGCGGGCAAGGCTCTGATTGTCCTGATATTGGGTTGGATCGTGGCTGGGGTTGTGGCGGGTGTTGTGCGCCGTCGCATCAACAACACGCCTCAGATCGACCCGACATTGGGCAATTTTGCCGCCAGCATGATCAAATGGGCCATTCTGGCCATGGTGCTGGTCGCCGTGCTGGGCATCTTCGGGATCGAGGCCACCAGTATCGTCGCCATTCTGGGCGCGGCTTCGCTGGCTATCGGTCTGGCGTTGCAAGGCACGTTGAGCGATCTGGCTGCTGGCGTCATGCTGGTTGTGTTCCGGCCCTACAAGCTGGGTCAATATGTGGATATCGGCGGCACCGCGGGCACAGTGAAGGATCTGAACCTGTTCACCACAGAATTGGTCACGCCGGATAATGTGCAGATCATCGTGCCCAACGGGCAAGCCTGGGGATCGGTGATCACCAACTACTCGGCCCATGACACGCGCCGGGTCGATCTGGTGTTTGGCATCGATTACGGGGACAGTGCGGATCAGGCGATGCAGATCATTCTGGACATCGCCAAGGCGGATGAGCGCATCATGAGCGATCCGGAACCTTGGGTGCGGGTGACCAATCTGGGCGACAGCTCGGTCGATCTGACGGCGCGCCTGTGGTGCGCCGCGGCGGATTATTGGGATGTGAAGTTCGAACTGACCAAGACCGTGAAAGAGGCCTTTGATGCCAAGGGTGTATCCATCCCTTATCCGCATTCGGTCGAGATTCAGAAAAAGGGTTAACGCTCCCGCCCGTCGAGCGGGCATTGGAAATGCCCTCCTCCGGTTGGGCCCGGCGCCGCGCAATGCGCGGCGCCTTTGTTCTTGTGGCAACGGTTGTGGGCTGATCCCGCGCCGCGCATCGCGCGGCGCCCGGCCCAACGCTGTAAAGCCTCCCCGTCAGAGGAGGCTTTCAGGGGCGGGAGCCCTTACGCGTTGACGATCTCTTCCGGAGAAACAACGTCCAAGCCCAGTGCGACACCAACCGCGTCATAGGTCAGCTGACCGGCATGCACGTTCAGGCCCGCCAGCAGGTGCGGATCGTCCTGACAGGCTTTCTTCCAGCCTTTGTCGGCCAGCGCCAGCATGAACGGCATGGTCGCGTTGCCCAGCGCGATGGTCGAGGTGCGTGCAACCGCACCCGGCATGTTGGCCACGCAATAGTGCATGACACCGTCGACCTCATAGATCGGCTCGGCGTGGGTGGTGGCCTTCGAGGTCTCAAAGCAGCCGCCCTGGTCGATGGCGACGTCAACCAGAACCGCGCCGGGTTTCATGGTGGACAGTTGCTCACGGGTGATCAGCTTGGGGGCTGCCGCACCGGGGATCAGAACCGCGCCGATAACCATATCAGCGTCCTGGATCAGCTCAGCCGTGGCACCTGCGGTCGAGTACTGGCTTTTGAACGTACCGCCAAACACATCATCCAGATACCGCAGGCGGGGCAGCGAGCGGTCCAGAACCGTAACATCCGCGCCCATGCCGGCCGCGATCTTGGCTGCGTGGGTGCCCACAACACCGCCGCCGATGACGATGACCTTCGCCGGGCCAACACCCGGGACGCCGCCCATCAGAACACCGCGGCCACCGTTGGCCTTTTGCAGGGTCCACGATCCGACCTGAGGAGCCAGACGACCGGCAACTTCGGACATCGGGGCCAGCAGCGGCAGGCCGCCATTGCGGTCGGTTACGGTTTCATAGGCAATCGCGGTACAACCCGAGGCCAGCAGATCATGGGTCTGATCCGGATCGGGTGCCAGGTGCAGGTAGGTGAACAGCAGCTGGCCTTCGCGCAGCATCTTGCGCTCGACCGCCTGGGGTTCTTTGACCTTGACGATCATGTCCGCCGAGGCAAAGACCTCGGCTGCGGTGTCAACGATGCTGGCACCGGCGGCGACATAAGCGTCGTTGTCAAAGCCTGCGCCCAGACCGGCACCTGTTTCAATAATGACCTCGTGGCCACGGGCCACGGCCTCTTGCGCGGCATTCGGTGTCATACCGACACGGAATTCCTGAGGTTTGATTTCCTTGGGGCAACCGATTTTCATGTGAGTCTCCGTCCATAAACTGCCCAAATTATGGGCAGATGGCGACGCAATTTCTGTGAAACTCTGCTTGCCAATGCGTGACGCTATGGGAGATTATTCGACGAATAATCTAAATCACGCAATGGATGTGCGCCAATGAGTATAGATGCAACCGATCGAAAGATTCTTGCCGTTGTGCAGCGCAAAGGGCGGGTGTCGAATGCTGAGCTGTCCGATCAGGTAAATCTGTCGCCCTCGGCCTGTCATCGACGGGTGCAGCGACTAGAAAGTGAGGGCTATATCAAGGACTATGTGGCCCTGCTGGACGCCCGCAAGCTGAACGTCCCCACCACCGTGTTTGTCGAGATCACCTTGCAGGGGCAGGCCGAAGAGGTGCTGGAGGGGTTCGAAAAAGCCGTGGCCCGGATACCGGACGTGCTGGAATGCCATCTGATGGCCGGATCGGCGGATTACCTGTTGAAGGTCGTCGCCGAAAACACCGAGGATTTCGCGCGCATTCACCGGCAATACCTGTCGCGCCTGCCCGGTGTGGCGCAGATGCAAAGCTCATTCGCGCTACGCACCGTGTTCAAGACCACGGCGCTGCCGGTTTGAAGTGGCTCACGCTGGACCGGGATAGGTGAACAGGGTCAGGTGCAGTATGTTGAACGTGAAATGCATCAGGACGGGCACCCAAAGGCGCCCGGTCGCCCAATAGCCCAGACCGCAGGCCAGACCCAGAAGGGTGGCGGAGCCGATCAACACGGGCCCTCCGCCGAAATGGGCCAGACCGAACAACAGGCTGGCCGCGATCAGCCCGGTTGCCGCACCCAGACGGGCACCTATGACGGATTGCAGGTAGCCGCGAAAAAAGACCTCTTCCGTCAGGCAGGTCAGGAACAGGTTCGACAAGGCAAAGATCAGCCACCACGGTGGCAGGCCGAATTCGGGCCGGACCGCGCCGGATAGGCCCCCCAGCAGCAGTAGGGCGGGCAAAAGGGTCAGACCGGTAACCAGCGGCCACACCCTCAGAGTGGACCCGCCGTTCAGGATCGCGGGCCAGGCCAGCAGCACCGTGAAGAACACCATGGGTTTGTCGAGGTTCAGATACATCGTGAACGGCGCACTGCCCGGTCCCGCATGGACCTGATCCAGCACCAGCAGGTTGTGCACTCCGGGCAGCAGGTGCGCCCCCAGGGCAAGGCTCCATGCGACCAACGCAAGATGACCCGCAAGGGCCGCGCCTCCGCGCAACCGTGGCAGATAGGCCGCGCCCAAAAGGCCCAGAGCCATGACTGCAACAGCCGTCACCGTGATCAGGCCGGTGAACAGCGCCACCAGACCGAACAGGCCAAGCAACCCCAGGCCCAACCACCAATTCCGGGTCAGGGTGGCGATCTGGGCGGTGATCAGGATCAGCCAGGGCCAGATCACAGGCAGCGATGCGAAAAAGACTGTCACAATACTCTCCAGGTTCTGCGGATAGTGATGCAGGCTGCGCAGGGGCAATAGCAAGGGTGTGAATCGGGGGCTTTTGGCACCTCCACCGCTTGTATCCCGCGCCGGACCGGGCCACATTCAGGTTTTGCAACAGGCATTCATGTCAGACGGCGGTGACATCTGCCGGTTACACAGCCCCGCTAGAATGCGCCGCCGTTGACAGATAAGGAGCGAACCTTGGCACAGGACAGGAACGACACGTCCAAAGACTGGCTTGAGGCCGAGCTTGAGGATTCGCTGGACGAAGATATCGAGATCGAGTTCAGCGAGCCGATGCTGTCGATGGAGGTCCGCAGGATCTACAAGGGCCAGCATCCGGAAATGCTGGACCGCAAGACCTATTTCCGCAATCTGCTGCGTCTGCAGGCCGAACTAATCAAGGTGCAGGACTGGGTGGTGCATTCCGGTGCCAAGGTCTGCATCCTGTTCGAAGGCCGGGACAGCGCCGGCAAGGGGGGCGTGATCAAACGGATCACCCAGCGCCTGAACCCGCGTGTGGCGCGCGTGGTCGCCTTGCCCGCACCCAGCCGCCGGGAACAAAGCCAGTGGTATTTCCAGCGCTACGTGCCGCATCTGCCTGCGGCCGGGGAGATCGTGTTTTTCGACCGGTCCTGGTACAACCGCGCCGGGGTCGAGCGGGTGATGGGCTTTGCCGATGAAGATCAGGTGGAGCAGTTCTTTCAGGACGTTCCCGAATTTGAACGGATGCTGGTCCGGTCGGGGATCATTCTGCTGAAATACTGGTTCTCGATCACCGATGAGGAACAGCAGCTGCGCTTTTTGATGCGCATCCATGATCCGATGAAACAGTGGAAACTGTCACCGATGGATCTGGAATCCCGTGTCCGGTGGGAGGCTTATACCAAAGCCAAGGAGGACATGTTCTTCCGCACCAACATTCCCGAGGCCCCCTGGTATATCGTTGAAGGCAATGACAAGAAACGCGAACGCCTGAACTGCATCGAGCATCTGTTGACCAAAATCCCCTACGAGGATGTTCCGCAGGACAAGGTCAACCTGCCCGACCGCCGCTATAACCCGGAATACGAACGGCGCATCCTGCCGGATGAGCTGTATGTGCCCAAGGTGTACTAGCACCAAAGGATTGGCGCGCGAGGGGGGCGGATGTTCCTCGCGCGCCGGATGGATCGTTAGCCGAAATCCATCATGCAGGTGGTTTCGAAATAGGTGAAATCGCCATAGTCATCCCGGACGATATCGACCTCGTCCGTTGGCGTCATAGCGTCGCTGTCATCCACATCCGTCACCAGTTCAAACTCATCCGCTGCGGGATCGTTGCCATAGGCCCTGTCCCAGTCGAACTGGTTCAAACGGTCCCGAAGATCGGTCAGAAGCATCTCAATCTCAGCCAGAAACGCCTGAACGTCGAACATTTCGGGTTCGGGCGTTTCCGGGGCCGGGGTTTCGACCTCGGTCACGTCTTCGTCTGGTGTCTCGGTCGGAGTTTCCGCGACCGGGGTCTCTGGCTCGGGCGTTTCGTCAACGGGTGTGTCATCGACAACCACGTCGTCGACCGGTGTTTCGGTCGGGGTCTCTGGATCTTCGGTCTCGGCAACAGGGGTTTCCGGTTCCGGTGTTTCGCCCACTGGCGTGTCGTCCTCGACCACCTCGTCATCCGGGGTTTCGGCCGGTGTTTCCGGCTCTTCGGTTTCGGCGACAGGGGTATCCTCGGCGGGTGTATCATCCTCGACCACTTCACCTGTGGGCGTTTCAGGATCATCGGTTTCCGTGACTGGCGTTTCCGGCTCTGGCGTTTCGACTTCGGCGACCGGGTCTTCGGCGGGTTGTTCCGGCGGTTCGACCACCGGGTTGGCCGGGTCCGTCACGTCCGGATCGGGGGTTGCGACCACGGGGTCAGCGGGCTGGCTGACATCTTCATCCGTTGCGGGCGCACCATTATCCAGCATCACCATCGCATCGGTTGTGGCAAAATTCTGTGTCACCATCACCGCGTCAAAACCCTGCATATCGCCGGTTTCAATCCCGATCCCGATATATTTGAAATCAGGGTTCAGGATGTTGGCCCGGTGGCCGGGGCTGGCCATCAGGTTTTCATGCAGTTGCGCGACATCGTCGCTGATCCCCGGATCACCGCGTTCGGATTGCCAGGCGATATTCTCGCCCGAGCGCCAGTTGCCGGTAAAGTCGAACCCGGCGGCCTCCATCCGTTGTGTGGCAGTGGAACCGCCCGATCCGGTATGGCTGAAATTGTCGGTATCCAGCATCCAGGTGCTGTGATCCTCGGACGATTCGTTCAGCTGGGTTTCCAATTGCAACGGGTCCAGCCCGTGCGCTGCGCGTTCCTGATTGATCAACGCCAGCATTTCCAGTTCGACCGTGCTTGCTGTGGACATGATGTGCCTCCGTATATTGTTATGTCTGAGTGGACGGGCTCAGTTACCGGCCCGCATCAAAGACTGAACAGAGGCGCGCAAAGCATGGGCGTTTTTCGGCAGGGGAATGCAACCGAACGGGGATTCGCTGTGCTGTAATATGCCGACAAAACGGGCAACGCCCCGATCGGCAGGTTGCCGCGTTGCGCATGTCCGGCAACCGGCAGATTCTTACTGACCTGAAAACGACAAACCCCCGGGCGGGGCCTCGGGGGTCGTCAAATAGTGTCATCCAAAGCTGGACGAGTCTCGGGTCTCAGAGAAGACCTTCGCGCTGTGCTTTCTTACGTGCCAGTTTACGGGCACGGCGGATCGCTTCAGCTTTCTCGCGCGCTTTTTTCTCGGACGGTTTCTCGAAATGTTGCTTCAGCTTCATTTCACGGAACACGCCTTCGCGCTGCAGCTTTTTCTTCAGGGCACGAAGCGCCTGATCGACGTTATTGTCGCGAACACTAACCTGCATGTGGTTGTCACCACCTTTCTAGATAGAGTTGCAAGGAAATTGCAGGAGGTGGCCGTATAGCAAAGCGTGCCTAACTTGTCTAGTACTGGGCCTGCAACGCCGGAGAACCGCCATGACCGTGACCTATGAAGACGCCAAACAGCAATTGCTGGACGCCATGCTGGGCCATGTGCCCTTTGACGGCTGGTCCGAAACCAGCTTTCGCGAGGCGATTGTGGATACCGGACTGGAGGACGGTCTGGCCCGCGCCATCTGCCCACGCGGCGCGGTTGATCTGGCGCTGGCCTTTCACGCACGCGGCGATGCCGAGATGCTGCGGCGAATCGAGGCCGAGGATCTGAGCGGGCTGAAATTCCGCGACAAGATCGCCGCCGCCGTCCGCTTTCGCCTTCAGGCGGTCTCGGACAAAGAGGCGGTGCGCCGGGGTGTGACGCTGTTTGCGCTGCCGATGCATGCGGCTGACGGGGCCAAGGCGGTCTGGGGCACCTGCGATCACATCTGGACCGCGCTGGGCGATACGTCCGAGGACGTGAATTGGTATTCCAAACGCGCGACTCTGTCGGCGGTCTATTCCTCGACCCTGCTGTATTGGCTGGGCGATGACAGCCCCGATCATCAGGCCACGTGGGAGTTTCTGGACCGCCGGATCGAAGGCGTGATGCAGTTCGAAAAGCTCAAGGCGCAGGTCAACGGCAACCCGCTGCTGAAACCGTTTCTGGCGGTGCCGAACTGGCTGGCGGGGCAGGTCAAGGCACCGTCCAAAATGAACGCCGACCTGCCGGGGTCTTTGACGCCTCGCAAATAACGCATAATCGACTGGGCCTTTGACCCGATGCCTGTTAGGCAACGGGGAAAGGAGACCGATACGATGACCCAGACGATGCGCGCCGTTGAAATCACCGCACCCGGTGGCCCGGATGTTCTGCAACTGACCGAACGGCCCATGCCCGAGCCCGGCAATGGTCAGGTCGTGTTGAAAGTCGCCTATGCCGGGGTGAACCGTCCGGACGCGCTGCAACGGGCGGGTGCTTATGATCCGCCGCCGGGTGCCAGCGATCTGCCGGGGCTTGAAGCCTCGGGCGAGGTGGTCGCGGTCGGGCCGGGGGTCGAAGGTCTGGCCATTGGCGATCAGGTCTGCGCCCTGCTGCCCGGGGGTGGCTATGCCGAATATGTCGCAACGCCCGCCGCCCATTGCCTGCCCGTGCCCAACGGCATGAGCCTGAAACAGGCCGCCTGCCTACCCGAGACATTCTTTACCGTCTGGTCCAACGTCTTTACGCGCGGTGGCCTGCAGGCGGGTGAGCGTTTTCTAGTCCATGGCGGTTCCAGCGGGATCGGGACGACGGCGATCCAACTGGCCCATGCCTTTGGCGCGCGTGTCTTTGCCACCGCCGGATCGGATGAGAAATGCGCGGCCTGCGTTGAACTGGGCGCCGAAAAGGCGATCAATTACCGGGATGAGGATTTCGTGGCCGCCATGCGGGCCGAGGGCGGCGCGAACCTGATCCTCGACATGGTGGGCGGCGATTACATTCCCCGCAACGTGAAGGCGCTGGCCGAGGATGGGCGGCTGGTCCAGATCGCCTTTCTGCAAGGCCCGGTGGTCGAGCTGAACTTTGCCCTGATGATGGTCAAACGCCTGACTCTGACCGGCAGCACCCTGCGCCCGCAAAGTGATCTGGCCAAAGCACGTATTGCGCAGGATTTACGCGAAGCGGTCTGGCCGCTGCTTGAGGCCGGTAAAGTCGCCCCGGTGATGGACAGTGAATTCGATCTGTCCGAGGCCGCCGCCGCCCATGCGCGCATGGAAAGCTCGGGCCATATCGGCAAGATCGTCCTGAAGGTCGGCGGTTAAGCGACAGCCCTGCGATACAGGTGCCACGTGGCATGCCCCAGCACGGGCATGACCACGATCAGGCCCAGCAGCAGCGGAATGGCCCCAAGGACCAGCAGCGCCGCGACGATGAAGCCCCATGTCAGGATGACACCCGGGTTTTGCCGCAGCACACGGACCGAGGTCACAACGGCCACCGGCAGGCCCACCTTGCGGTCCAGCAACAGCGGAAAGCTGACGACGCTGACAGCCAGCGCGATCAGGGCAAAGACAAAACCGATGGCGGTGCCGAAGATGATCATGGCCCACCCCGCGCCGGTGGTGAAGACCTGCGCGGCAAAGGCGGTGATCGAGGTTGGCGGCTCGGGGCCCAGGGTCTGGACATAGACGCTCTGCGCGACCATCAGCCAGATCAGCAGCAACATGACCAGATAGAACCCAAGCGCCAGAATCGCGCCGAACGATGGCGATCGGAAGACGCCGAACGCGTCCAGCCAATGCGCTGTGCCGCCCTGTTCGCGTTTGCGGCTGATCTCATACAGGCCAACGGCGGCGACGGGTCCGATCAGGGCAAACCCGGCAATCAGCGGCGCCAGCAGCGGGATCATGTCCATGTTCAACCCGATCCCGAACATCAGCAGCCCGGCGATGGGATAGACCAGCACGATGAATATCGCATCCGCCCGGGTTTCCAGAAAATCGCGATACCCGGCTTTCAGACAGGCGCGCAAATCCTGCATCGTCAAGGTCTGCACCATCGGCATGTCCTGTGCCTCAGAACTGCCGAGGGTCGAGACGCTTTCAGCCACGTGATCTCCGGTCGCGCCCAGATTTCGGGCGATCCAGCTGATTGGATTACCGATCGTCTTGTCCATGATCATCCCCTTCCCTGATTTGGGTGTGCTGCGGGATGCATCCGGTGTCAAAAGTTGCCCGTGACCGGATGATCCGGCAACGCCTAATACAACTTTAGCACATTTTCTGTTATTTGTCTGCTCATTGATGCGTGAGCGGGTCCATTGCCCTGTCGCGCAGGCGTGTTAGCTTTGCCTGAAACCAGCAGGGAGAGCATCATGCAGCAAACGGCAAGAACCGTAGTCATCCATGAAACCGGCGGCCCCGAGGTTCTGCGGGTCGAGGACCGCGCGGTGGGCGATCCCGGCCCCGGTGAGGTGCGCATCCGCCATCATGCTTGCGGGCTGAACTTTATCGATGTCTATCAGCGCAGCGGGCTGTATCCGCTGGACCTGCCCCACGCGCTGGGGATGGAGGCCGCGGGGGTGATCGAAGCGGTCGGCGAAGGTGTTTCCCATCTGGTGCCCGGCCAGCGCGCCGCCTATGCCGCCGCCCCGCCCGGCGCTTATACGCAGGCCCGCGTGATGCCCGCCGCGCAGGTCTGCCCCTTGCCCGAGAGCATTTCCTTTCGCACGGCGGCGGCGATGATGCTCAAGGGGATGACGGTGGAGTATCTGTTTCACCGCACAACACCCCTGAAACGCGGCGACACGGTTCTGTTTCACGCGGCGGCGGGTGGTGTCGGTCTGATCGCCTGCCAATGGGCCAAATCCGAAGGCATCACTCTGATCGGCACCGCCGGGACGGATGAAAAATGCAGCCTGGCGCAGTTCAACGGGGCCGCCCATTGCATCAATTACCGGACCGAGAATTTTGTTGAACGCGTGGCCGAGATCACCGGCGGCAAGGGTGTGGACGCGGTGATGGATTCGGTAGGGGCGGATACGTTTCAGGGCTCGCTGGATTGCCTTAAACCGCTGGGCATGATGATCTCGTTCGGCAATGCCTCGGGCCCGGTGCCGCCGGTAGAGCTTGGGCTTCTGGCACAGAAAGGGTCGCTAAAGCTGACGCGGCCAACCCTGTTCACCCATATCTCGGACCCTGCAGTCTGCCAGGCCATGGCGCGGCGACTGTTCGGCAAGGTGGACGGGCGTGAGGTGAAAATCCACGTCGAACAAACCTTCACGCTGGAGCAGGTGGCCGACGCCCACCGCGCGCTTGAGGCGCGCCAGACCACGGGCAGCACGGTGTTGGAGCCGTGATCAGATCAGCCCCGGCGCAATTCGCCGGGGCTGTTGTTTACATCAGAACCGATAGGCCGCGCGGATCTGGACCGTGGTGGCATCCACATCCACGCCGGTTGAGTTGAAATTGTCGAACTCGTGATACAGGATCTCGCCCGCGACGCTGATATTGGGGGCCACGATCTGTTCGTAACCCGCGCCGATGAACCAGCCATCGTCGCTGCCCAGCGTGTCGGTATCCGCCTCGGCATACCCGGCGGTGCCGTAGACCAGCCCCTGCGGGTTCACCTTGTACCCGGCTCGCGCCTTAAGCCGCCAGACATTCTCGACCGTGGCCGCGCCTGACAGGTCCACGTCGGACCAGTCATAATCAAAGCCGCCGCCGACCACCCAGTCGCCCAGATCATAATCGTAACCCAGAATGAGGCCGCCGATCAGACCGTCGCCACTGACCCCGGGCGCGCTGGTGTCAATATCTGCATAGCCGATCTGTGCGCCGCCATAAAAGCCGGTCCAGTTGCCCGAGGATTGCGCCAGCGCCGATCCGGCGACCAAAGTCGTAACAGCGGTGGCGAGTGCCAGTTTTCCAGTCATCTGTTATTCCTCTTCATAAAAATTGCCCTGCAGCCCGAATGGCTCACAGGTTTGTGTTTAGATATACGGTCCGGCCCTGGGGCCAGATCACTGAAAATTCCGTATCCCGCTCGGGGTGCGTGCGTGACCTGTGGTCGATGCAGCGCGGGCCCATTGAAATTGGACGCTTATCTGGCGGTTCAGATATGTCCGGGGCGCAGGGTCTTCAAATGACGAACGGCGGCGGATGCGATCCGCCGCCGATGCGCTGAAAATTTTCAGCGGATTATTGCGCCTGCAGTTCCGCAGGGGTCTTGTCAGCGATGTCTTCCCAGTTGGTGCTGGCTTGTTCGATAAAGCCCGGGATATCGCCTTCCCAGCGTTCCTGGATGTCTTTCGACAGGTTCAGGTACAGCTTGTTGTCAACGATTTTCCAGTAGGTCGGATCACCGTCGAACTTGAAGCCCATGGCTGCGCCGAATGCGCAGTAGCCGCCATATGCGGGCAGGTATGCTTCCGGGTTGGCTTCAAAAGCGGCTTTGTTTTCCTCGTTGGCAAAACGATACAGCGCGTCGTTGTGCAGGGTCGAGATGCGGTAGTCGCCTTTGGTCGGTGCGCCTTCGGTGAAATAGGCAACCGGGTCATAGCCCTGCATCGCCAGGCCGGTCGAGCTTGCGTTCAGTTCAACGCCAGCGGCCAGGGCCGAGCTTGCAATGGCAACAGACAGCGCAACGCCGCCGATGATGGATTTGATCTTGTTCATGACTTCACCTTTCGTGAATTGGGCCACCTGAAGCACCTGCAATACGAGCCGGGGCAACCCTTTGATTTTTGTCCGTGCGGTCGGAAATTGGCCGTCACAACAGGACAGTTGGGCGGCGGGTCGATCACGTTCAAAACAATCAATTGTGATTGTGCGCCAATGAATACAATTTGTTCATATGTGCACGTTGGGCCGCAGGGACAGCACGAATTCCACAACCTTTTCGGCAGGCATTTCACACGGGCGCAGCAGCGCCTTGCCCGACCGCGTCAGATAGAGGTTGAGGCTGATATAGTCTTTCCCGCCCAGCTCATGCGCCACCAGCTTGTGGGATTGCCCGCCCGCCAGCACGGATCGCGACGCCACATAGTGCCGGTCCCCAGCGTGGCCGGTTAAGGTGCCCTGCGGCAGGGCGAAGAAGGCGGTCAGAAAACTGTCTGGCGGGGTCACGACTTGCCGATTTTCGGCTCGGTTCCCGCTTTGATGCGCGCCACGTTGGCGCTGTGCCGCCAATAGACCAGCAGGGTCAGAATGATCCCCAGAACAAAGGTCGACCCATTGGTCAGCAGCATCACCCATGTGGTCGACAGCGCCGCTGCGGCCAAGGCGCCGACCGAGGATATCCTCCAGATCGCCGCCGCCGCCAGCCAGGTCAGGCAGCAGGCGACGCCGACGCGCCAGTCCAGCGCCAGCCACAGGCCCAGAAAGGTGGCAACCCCCTTGCCGCCCTTGAAGCCCAGCCAGACCGGAAAGCAATGGCCCAGAAAGGCAGTCAGCGCAGCGATCTGGGCCGCGTCCTCTCCGGCCAATGCGCGCGCCAGCAGCACGGCGACCGCACCCTTGGCCGCATCGAACAGAAGGGTCAGCGCGGCGGCCCCCTTATTGCCGGTGCGCAGCACGTTGGTCGCGCCGATATTGCCGGACCCGATATTGCGCAGATTGCCCAGCCCCATGACCCGCGCGACGATCATGCCAAAAGGGACCGAGCCCATCAGATATCCCAGCGCGGCCCAGAGGATCAGCTGGGTCGTTGTACTGTCAAATTCGGGCATCAGCCTCTCCGGTAGACTTCTTGGCCTGCAACATAGGTTGCGGTGACCTTACCTTGCATCCGCTGGCCGTCAAACGGCGTATTCTGCGATTTCGATTTCAATGCAAAACGGTCCAGCACAAAGGGCACATCCGGGTCGAACAGGACCAGATCGGCGGGCGCTCCGGTGGCCAGCCGCCCGGATTGCAGGCCCAACCGCTTGGCCGGGTTCAGCGCCATCGCCCGGAACAGGGTCGGCAAATCCAGCTGCCCCGCGTGATACAGCCGCAGCGCCGCAGGCAGCAGGGTTTCCAGTGCTACTGCGCCCGAGGCCGCCTCTTCAAACGGCAGGCGCTTGCTTTCCTCGTCCTGCGGCGTGTGCATGGAACTGATCGTGTCGATCAGGCCGGTCCGCACCGCTTCGATCACCGCCTGCCGGTCATCTTCGGACCGCAGCGGCGGCTTGACCTTGAAGAAGGTGCGATAGTCGGCCACGTCCAGCTCGTTCAGCGTCAGATGATGGATTGAGGTTCCAGCGGTGATATCCAGCCCGTTGCGCTTGGCTCGTTCCAGCGCGGGCAGGGCGCGGGCGGTGGTGATTTGGTCGGCGTGATAGGCGGCGCCCGTCATCTCCAGCAGCGCGATGTCGCGGTCCAGTCCCATGCGTTCTGCCATGGGCGAGACGGCGGGCAGACCCCGCAGGGCGGCGAACTTGCCGCTGGTGGCGGCAGCCCCGGCGCTGAGGACCGGTTCCTGCGGGTGTGCGATCACCAGCGCGCCGCAGGATTTCGCATAGGTCAACGCGCGAGAGAATACCTTGGTATTGACGACGACATGGTCGCAATCAGTGAAGGCCACCGCACCGGCATCCTGCAAAAAACCGATCTCGGTCATCTCACGCCCGTCACGACCCTTGGTCAGCGCGGCCATGGGCAACACATTGACAGGGGCATCCGCCTGCGCCCGACGGGTCGCAAATTCCAGCGTTTCCGGCGTATCGACCGCCGGCAGGGTATCGGGGCGGGTCACAATGGTGGTCACCCCACCCGCCGCCGCTGCCAGCCCGGCGGATTTATAGCTTTCCTTATGGCGCTCGCCCGGTTCACAGACCTTGACGCCGATATCGACGATACCGGGGGCAAGACAGTGACCACCGCAGTCGATTTGCGTATCCGATGCCGGGGCCTCCCCCTCGCCGAGCGCCGTGATCCGGCCATCGACCACCTGCAACCAGCCTGGGCTGTCCGTTCCGGTCTCGGGGTCGATCAGGCGGGCATTTGTGAAGACAAGAGTGCTCATGACATTGCCCTTTCGATGGCGGCTTTGGTGGTGGCGGGGTTGGCTTGATACTTGATCAGATGCTTGTCGCCGGTTTTGGTAACGATCTGCACATAGCTGCCCATGGTGTTGACCGCCTGTATCTGGTTCAGCGGCACCTTGCGCGGGCCGGGTCCGGTCAGCGTGGTGTCGGTCATCTGCCACGTGGCGGTCAGTTCTTCGGAGGCCAGATACCACGCGCGCAGCCCGATGGCGGCCAGCCCAGCGGGTGCGCCGGTCCAGATATACGGATTGCCGATCAGCCACAGCACGATCATTGCGCCCGCCATGGCTGCGGCGGCGAGCCATGCGTTTGTGCGGATGTAGGTCCCTTTGTCGGCAGCAAAACTTATCGGATCAGCCACAGGGCACCTCCGATCAGCAGAATGGCCAGCACCACGATCAGGGCCAAGCCGATGCGGCGCGGTGTGTCGCTGACAACCGGAGTTTGCGGCGCCGAGAACGGCTTGGCGCTCTCGGTGGGGATCGGGCTGCCGGTCCAGTTTGTCGCCTCTTCGGTGTAAAGCCCGATCAGGCGGATGCGGCGGTCGGGGATCAGCGTGGCCGGTCGCCCGTGGAACGCGGCGCTGCGCAGGACCATGACCCAGCCGTCGATGGCTTTCAGCGCGACCCGGTCCAGTTGATCCCCAGATACACCGCAGCCCTCGTTCAGGTAGCCATAGAGCCCGAGGTCTTCGAGGTCCGAGACCGGGAAAATGTCGATCTGTTCCGGGTCAAGCCCGGCGACGCCCAGAACCTGTTCGGCGGCACCGGGTTCGCGCAGGAACTTCGCCTCTTCCGGGCGCATGTCCAGCGCGAACAGGCGCACCACGCCGCGTTCGTGGGGGGCGATGGTCTGCTTGTTCATGCGACCTCGGTCAGGTTGCGGGCCAGCAGTTCCATCGCGGCCATGCGGACGGCGACGCCCATTTCCACCTGCTCTTGAATGACGGACCGGTTGATGTCGTCGGCCAGCGTGCCGTCAATCTCGACCCCCCGGTTCATCGGGCCGGGATGCATGACGATGGCATCGGGTTTGGCCAGCGCCAGCTTTTCTGCGTTCAACCCGTAGCGGTGATAGTATTCGCGCTCAGACGGGATAAAGCCACCATCCATCCGTTCCTTCTGAAGGCGCAGCATCATCACGACATCGACGTCTTTCAGACCCTCGTTCATGTCGTCATAAATCTCGGCACCGAACTCGGCGAATTGGCCGGGCACAAGGGTCGGAGGGCCAATCAGCCGGATACGGTTTTCCATCTTGCCCAGCAGGATCAGGTTCGACCGGGCCACGCGGGAATGCGCGACATCTCCGCAGATGGCGATGTTCAGCCGGTGCAGGCGGCCCTTGGCGCGACGAATGGTCAGTGCATCCAGAAGCGCCTGCGTTGGATGCTCATGCCGCCCGTCGCCTGCGTTCAGCACGGCGCAATTCACCTTCTGCGCCAGCAGATCGACCGCGCCGGAATGTGGGTGCCGCACCACCAGAAGATCGGGGTGCATCGCGTTCAGCGTCATCGCCGTGTCGATCAGCGTCTCGCCCTTTTTGATCGAACTGGCCTGCATCGCCATGTTCATCACATCCGCGCCCAGCCGTTTGCCCGCCAGTTCGAAGCTGGCCTGCGTGCGGGTCGAGTTCTCGAAGAACATGTTGATCTGTGTCAGCCCCGACAGCACGTCGGAATGTTTGGCCGATTGCCGGTTCAGGTCGACATATTTCTCGGCCAGATCCAGAATGGCGGTGATATCGGATTGCGACAGATGCTCGATGCCAAGAAGGTGACGATGGGCGAAACGCATGTGGCGGGCTCCTGTCTGACAATCGGGCCGCTTATAAGAAGGTCCGCGCGTGTAGGCAACCTAAGGTTCCGTCCCCTCGGGCAGTTTCTCGCACCCGCCGCCGGGCAGGCATTGCTCGCCGGGTTTGCACCATTTGCCATAGCCGCAGTCGATGGCCTTGATCGGGACGCAGCCCTGATGCTGCGAACATTTGAACCCGGTGCGGCATTGCGATCCGGTTTCCTCGCACAGATACCAGCCGGGTTCGGTGCATCCTCCGCCCGGCAGGCAGGATGATCCGGCGGCGCAGACCGAGCCATTGTCGCAGACGCTGGGCAGCCTTCGGTTCGCTGTGCCCGGATCGAATTCCGGCGTGATCCGTTCGCATTCTCTGCGCCCGTTGCAGATATGACCGCCGGGGCAATCAAGGCGTGACGTGCATTTATTGGCCCCCGCAGGTGCGCAGCGTGCGCCGCCCGCGACGCAGCGTTCGAACGGGCCGCAGGTGCGTCCGCCGCCGCAATAGGTGTGACCGGGCGGGATGCAGCGGCCATCGAAGCTGCATCTTTGTCCGGCGGGGCAGCAGCCACGCCCACACTGCAGCTGACCGGCGCGGCATTGCCCATCCCTGCCGTGCAGCTGGGCCAATGCGGACGGCCCGCTGGTCAGGAACAGCAGTACGCTGACCAATAAAATTCGCACGAATGAAACCATGGTAGATACAATGGTCGGTGCGACCGAGCGCCATGGCAAGGTCTATTCGCTTTCCATCGGCTCTCAGGCAGGTAAATTGATCGTATGGAATCGGGCCTGGATCATCTCACTGCGCGCGCCCTGCTGGAATGGCAGGTCGAACTGGGCGTGACCGACGCGATCGGGGACGCTCCGGTCGATCGGTATGCGCTGCCAGACACTGCACCCAAGGCGAAGAAACCGGCGGCGGCTGCGGCCCCGGCCAAGCCCGCACAGGTGGATGCCGCTGCAATGGCGCAGCAGGCGGCGAAATCCGCCGGGTCGCTGCCCGAGCTGCGTGCGGCGATGGATGCGTTTGATCTGTGCGATCTGAAACGCGGCGCGCGGCAGTTGGTGTTTGCCGATGGCACTCCCGGCGCGCCGGTGATGATCGTGGGCGAGGCCCCTGGCCGGGATGAGGACCGCGAGGGCAAGCCCTTTGTCGGGCGCGCCGGGCAATTGCTGGACCGGATGCTGGCGGCGATTGATCTGGATCGCACGCAAAACGTCTACATCACCAATGTGCTGCCGTGGCGGCCGCCGCAGAACCGCGACCCCAAACCCGAAGAGATCGGGATGATGAAGCCATTTCTGGACCGCCACATCGCGCTGGCCAAGCCCGAGGTGCTGGTGGTGATGGGCAATATCAGCTGTCAGGCGGTGCTGGGCAAACGCGGCATCACAAGGCTGCGCGGGCGCTGGGATCAGGCGCTGGGCCTGCCGGTGATCCCGATGTTCCACCCCGCCTACCTGCTGCGCCAGCCGCAGATGAAACGGCAGGCCTGGGCCGATCTTTTGGAGCTGCGGGCCAAGCTGGGGGCCGGATCATGAAGGTTCTGGCCTTTTCCGACCTGCATATGGCCCGCAACCGCGCTGCCGATCTGGTGACGGCCAGCGCCGAGGCGGATCTGGTCATCGGGGCCGGGGATTATTGCAACATGCGGCAGGGTCTGGATGAGGCGATGGGGATGCTGTCAGGCATCACAACCCCGCTGGTTCTGGTGCCCGGCAACGCCGAAAGCGCCGAGGAACTGACCGAGGCTGCCCCTGACGGCGTGCATGTGCTGCACGGCGCGGGCATGACACTGGACGGGCTGCGCCTGTTCGGGCTGGGGTACGGTGTGCCGGTCACACCCTTCGGCGATTGGTCCTGCGACCTGACCGAAGGTGCCGCTGCCGAATTGCTGGATCGGTGCGAGGGTGCGGATATTCTGATCGTGCATTCTCCGCCCAAGGGGTATGGCGACCGGACATCGCAAGGTATGTCGGTGGGCTCGGTCGCGGTGCGCGATGCCATCGAACGTATCCAGCCCGCCTATGCCTTTTGCGGCCATATTCATGACAGCTGGGGTTATCGCGGGTCCATCGGGCGCACGCAGATCGCCAATCTTGGCCCTACCCCCAATTGGTTCGAGGTGAACGCATGATCGAAACCGTAACCCTGCTGGCCTTCATCCCTGCGGCCATGGCGCTGAACTTTACCCCCGGTGCCGACATGATGTTCTGTTTCGGCCAAGGGCTGCGGTCCGGTGCGCGGCCCGCGATGGCCGCCAGTGCAGGGGTCTCGGCTGGGTTGATAGTGCATGTTCTGCTGGCCGGGCTTGGCCTTGGCGCGGCGGTTGCGGCTTTACCATGGCTGTTCGACGTGATCCGCTGGGTCGGCGTGGCCTATCTGCTGTATCTGGCGTGGGGCGCCATTCGGAACGGAGCGATTGCGGCAGATGCGCCGGGCAGGCCCGCACGGTCGGCCTTTCGCGACGGGATGCTGGTCAACCTGACCAACCCCAAGGTGATCCTGTTCGTGCTGGCCTTCATCCCGCAATTCGTTAACCCCGCTATAGGCCCGATCCTGCCGCAGTTCCTGATTTTCGGCGTGATCATCGCGGTTGGAGGGTTCGTGGTGAACGGTCTGGTCGGCATCTTTGCCGGTGGGGCCGGGAAGGTGCTGATCTCGAACCCGCGCGCCTCGCGCATTCTGGGCTGGATCACGGGGGGTATCTTTGCCGCCCTCGCGATCCGGCTTGCCATTCTGGAAAAGGCCTGACGCCACATGTCGCGTATTGACGAAACCATGGAATTCATTCCCGTCCGTGTGGCGGTTCTGACCGTCTCGGACACGCGGACGCTGGCCGAGGACCGCTCGGGCCAGACATTGGCCGACCGGATCGAACGGGCCGGGCATGTTCTGGTGGACCGGCAGATCATCCATGACGAACGCACCCAGATCGCGGCCCAGCTGCGCCTGTGGATCGCCGACCCGGAGATCGACGTGGTGATCTCGACCGGTGGCACCGGGCTGACCGGTCGCGACGTGACGGTCGAGGCGCATCGCGACGTCTATGACAAGGAAATCGAGGCGTTCGGGACCGTCTTCACCATGGTGTCGATGGAAAAGATCGGCACCTCGGCGGTACAGTCGCGCGCCACGGGTGGCGTGGCCGGGGGCACCTATCTGTTCGCCCTGCCGGGCAGCCCCGGGGCCTGCAAGGATGCCTGGGATGCGATTCTGGAAAAACAGCTGGATTATCGGCATCGCCCCTGCAATTTCGTGGAAATCATGCCCCGATTGGACGAACATCTGCGACGGAAGTAGACTGGTCCAACGTTCAACTTCTCATAACCGCTTTGTGGCTTGGCATATTTCGCCGTCCAGCTACATTTTGCGGCAGGCAGCCCATTGCAACCGGGGTGAATAATACATGCGATTCTTGCGGCAGAGTCTTCTGGGTGTCTTTTTGGCGTCGCTGACGCTGGCCCTGCTGTTTGTGGCTGTTCAGATGATCGCAGGCGCGGTGCAGGACGTGCTGGCCCGCGATGACCGTGCGCCCGAAGCGCGCGAGCGGGTGTTTGCCGTCAGCGTCCGCACGGCGGAACCGGAAACGGTAACCCCTTATCTTGAGGCATTCGGTCAGGTCCAAAGCCGCCGCCGGTTGGAGCTGCGCGCAGCCCTTGGCGGACGTGTCGTGGCGCTGGCCGATGATTTTCAGGATGGCGGCTCGGTGTCCGCCGGCGAATTGCTGGTCCGGCTTGACCCGGCAGATGCGCAATCGGCGCTGGATCGGGCCAAATCCGACCTGCTGGATGCACAATTCGAAGAACGCGATGCCGAACGATCCCTGCTGCTGGCGCAGGATGAGTTGAAATCGGCGCAAGCTCAGGCCGCATTGCGCGACCGCGCCCTGCAACGTCAGCGTGATTTGCAGGAACGCGGCGTCGGTGCGGCGGCTGCCGTGGAAGAGGCTGAACTGGCCGCGACCTCGGCCCATCAGGCGGTGTTGTCCAGCCGGATCGGTCTGGCGCAGGCTGAATCGCGGGTCGATCAGGCAACAACTCTGCTGGCCCGCGCCCGGATCGCCCTTGAAGGGGCCGAGCGTGATTTGGGTGACATGACCATTCACGCCCGTTTCGCCGGAACATTGACCGAGGTTACGCTGGTCGAAGGGCGTTTGGTCTCGGCCAATGAAAAACTGGCGGAACTGGTTGATCCCAACGCCTTGGAGGTCGCCTTTCGCATATCGACCGCGCAATTCGTGCGGCTGCTGGATGACGAGGGCGATCTGATCTCTGCGCCGGTGACTGTCTCGCTTGAGGTCACAGGAACCGATCTGGTCGCTACCGGGCGGATCAGCCGCGACAGCGGCGCTGCGGGTGAGGGGCAGACCGGGCGTCTGGTCTATGCCCGCCTTGACGATGCGCCGGGATTCAAACCGGGCGATTTCGTTACTGTTTCGGTCGAAGAACAGGCGCTGGACAATGTGGTGCGCTTGCCCTCATCGGTGCTGGACGCCACGGGGAATGTGCTGGTGCTGGGCGCAGATGACCGGTTGGAGCCGTTGCCTGTGCAACTGGTCCGCCGACAAGGGGATGAGGTGCTGCTGCGTGGCGAAGGGCTGGCCGGGCGCGAGGTTGTGATTGGTCGCACTCCGCTGCTGGGATCAGGCGTCCGGGTGCGTCCGCTGCGGGTTGAGGCCAGTGTGGCCCAGCCCGATATGGTCGAACTGTCGGATGAAAAACGCGCCGAACTGGTGGCGCAGGTCGAGGCCAGCGCGCGGATGCCGCAGGCGGTCAAGGATCGGGTGCTGGGCCAGCTTCAGCAAACCAGCGTGCCCGTCGCCCTTGTCCAGCGGCTTGAAACCCGGGCCGGAGGCTGACGGCGATGATGCGCGACATTCCCGGCGCGGCGGGGGGTATCCTCAGCTACTTCACCCGACACCGGACGGTCGCGAACCTACTGCTGCTGGTCATGCTTGTACTGGGCGCGGCGGCCATTCCCAACATGCGGGCGCAGTTCTTTCCGGATGTGATCCTGGAAAGCGTCAATGTCGATGTCGAATGGGACGGCGCGGGTGCCGAGGATGTGGATAACGGCATCGTGCAACTGCTGGAACCGGCACTGCGCGCGGTCGAAGGGGTTGGCGGCACCGAGGCGACCTCGCGCGAGGGGTCCGTCCGTATCAATGTCGAGTTTGAGCCCAATTGGGACATGTCCCGCGCGGTCGAAGAGGTCAGAACCGCCGTCGACAGCGTGACCAACCTGCCCGAGGATGCCGAGGAACCCAGCATTCGCCGCTCGGCCTGGCGGGATCGGGTTACGGATGTGGTCATCACCGGGCCGGTGGAATCGGATCAACTGGCGAAATTCACCGATGAACTGATCGGCCGTCTGTTCGTGGCGGGCGTGACGCGGACCACGATCCGCGGTCTGGCCGCCCCCCGTATCGTAGTCGAGGTTCCGACAGCGCAGCTGATCGCCAATGACATCACGATGTCCGAGATCTCTTCGGCCATCGCGGCAGAGGTCACCGCCAGCCCTGCCGGTGACGTGACCGGCGCCAATGCCCGTATCCGCACCGGCGCGGAAAAGCGCACGCCCGAGGAAATCGAAGGCATCGCGCTGCGGACCTTTGCCGATGGCTCCAAGCTGGTTGTGGGTGATGTGGCGACGATCCGGATCGAAGGGGTGGCCCGCAGTCGCAGCTATTTTGTCGGTGACAACCCGGCGATGTCGATCCGGGTGGATCGCTCGAATCTGGGGGATGCCATCGACATTCAGCGCACGGTCGAGGACGTGGTGCAGGAGCTGCAGGCCAGCCTGCCCGAGGGCATCATGATTGAGCTGATCCGCACCCGGGCGCAGGCCATTACTGACCGTCTGGATATTCTGGTCGACAACGGGCTGGTCGGGCTGGGGCTGGTGGTCTGCCTGCTGTTTCTGTTCCTGAATGCGCGCATCGCCTTTTGGGTGGCGGCGGGTATTCCGGTGGCGATGTCGGCGGCCATTGCGCTGATGTATCTGGGCGGGCTGTCGATCAACATGGTGTCGCTGTTTGGCCTGATCATCACGCTGGGCATCGTGGTCGATGACGCCATCGTGGTGGGCGAACATGCCGATTTCCGCGCCCGCCGATTGGGCGAGCCCCCGGTGGTGGCCGCCGAACGCGCCGCGCGGCGCATGGCAATGCCGGTATTTGCCGCAACACTGACCACCGTGATTGCCTTTTTCGGCCTGACCGCCATCGGTGGCCGGTTCGGAGAGTTGATCCGCGACATTCCCTTTACCGTCATCGCCGTACTGATCGCCTCGCTGATCGAATGTTTCCTGATCCTGCCCAATCACATGGCCCATGCCATCGCCCATTCGGCCAAGGAACATTGGTATGACTGGCCCAACCGGGTGGTGAACCGGGGCTTCCGCTGGGTGCGTGACAGCCTGTTCCGCCCGCTGGTCGCCTGGGTCATCTGGGCGCGCTACGTGGTTGTGGCACTGATGCTGGTGGTGTTTGCCAGCCAGATCGCGCTGTTCATCCGGGGCGACGTGAACTGGCGGTTCTTCAACGCGCCCGAGCGTGGCTCGGTCACCGGCAATTTCATCATGGTCGAAGGCGCCACGCGGGCGGAAACGCTGGAAATGATGCATATGGTCCAGCAGGCCACCGAAGAGCTGGGCCAGATTTACGAAGAACGTCACGGTCGCAATCCCATCGATTATGTGCTGGCCGAGGTTGGCGGGTCCGCCGGGTTCGGGCTGGCGGCGGCGGATGGCAAGGATGCCGATCTGCTGGGTGGTATCTCCATTGAACTGATCGACGCCGACCTGCGCCCCTATTCCAGTTTCGAATTCGTGGGCGAGCTGCAGGATTTCGTCCCGCGCCATCCCAAGGTCGAACTGCTCACCTTCCGCGGCTGGCGCTCGGGGCCGGGTGGCGATGCCATCGACGTCCAGTTCTTCGGCGCCGATGTGAACACGCTGAAATCCGCGTCCGAGGATTTGCAGACCGCGCTGTCCAAATATTCCGAGGTTTCGGCGCTGGAGGACAATCTGGCCTATGACAAGGAAGAGTTCATTCTGGACATGACCGCGCAGGGCGAGGCGCTGGGCTTTCGCATCGAAACCCTGGGCCGGGTGCTGCGGGATCGCCTGAACGGGATCGAGGCCGCGACCTTCCCCGACGGCCCGCGCAGCACCGAGATCCGCGTGGAACTGCCCGAGGCCGAGCTGACCGCCGATTTTCTGGAACGCACGCTGATGCGCTCACCCGACGGGGTCTATGTGCCGCTGGCGGATATCGTCTCGGTCCAGCGGAAATCGGGCTTTTCGACCATAAGGCGCGAGAATGGGTTGCGGATCATTTCCGTCAATGGCGACATTTCCGAGGATGATCCGGCGCAAGCCGCCGAGATCGCCCGCGCCCTGCGCGAGGATATCCTGCCCAACATTGCCTCGGAACGGCAGGTCGAATGGCGCATGGCGGGCCTGAGCGAGCAAGAGGATGAGTTTCTGGCCGAGGCCCGCACCGGCCTGATCCTGTGCCTGACCGGCATCTATCTGGTGCTGGCCTGGGTCTTTGCCAGCTGGACGCGGCCTTTGGTGGTGATGGCGATCATTCCCTTCGGGTTGGTGGGCGCGATCTGGGGGCATTACCTGTGGGATGTGCCGTTAAGCATGTTCACCGTGGTGGGCCTGCTGGGGATGACGGGGATCATCATCAACGACTCGATTGTGCTGGTGACCACGATTGATGCCTATCAGCGCGAGCGCGGGCTGGTGCCGTCGATTGTCGAGGGCACGGCGGATCGTCTGCGCCCGGTCATGCTGACCACGCTGACCACGGTTCTGGGGCTGACGCCGCTGATGTATGAAACCTCGCAACAGGCGCAGTTTTTGAAACCGACGGTGATCACGCTGGTTTACGGGCTGGGCTTCGGCATGTTGCTGGTGCTGTTGCTGGTGCCCGCGCTGCTGGCGATCCTGAACGATGTGGCGCGCCCGATGACGGCCATGCGCCGTGCGCTGCGGGCACCCGACCGGGTGGTGCGGGGCGCGGTGACGATCACCGGGCTGGCGCTGATGGGGTGGCTGGGGGCCTCGATGGTCTGGCCTGCACTGACCGGCGCGCCCTTCGCGATGGTCGCGGATTTCTACCCCGGCGAGGACGGCCCGAAGGCGCTGCAAATGGGGCTGGGGGTCTTTGTCGCCGGGGCGGCGGTGATCCTGATGCTGGGGGTCAGCCTGTCGGGCCTGCTCTATTCACGGCTTTCCGGTCGGGCCGGGGCCTGATTCAAGCGCCGTTTGCAGCAGGTCGGGGACCCGGTCGCTCATCGGCAGGTCGTGGCTCAGGATACGGTCCACCGGAAACCACTGCGCATCAAGTGCGTCATCGGCGGCAACCGGCGTGCCCGCAATGTACTGGCAGGCCACGCCCACCAGCAGGTAATGCGACACCACCTGTCCCCTGTCATCCCGGCGCAGCAGGTCGAGATTGTCGAGGTAACAGAGCGGCTGTGCGGTGACGCCGGTTTCTTCCAGCAATTCACGCGCGGCGGCCTGAAAGACCGTCTCACCCCATTCCACATGACCGCCGGGAAAGCCCCAAAGGCCCGCGTCCGGCTGTTTGCTGCGTTGCACCAGCAGAACCCGGCCCTTGTGCAGGACCACGGCCAATGCTCCGATTTTGGGGGTTCGGCTCATGCGGTCAGCCCGCGCTGCACCCGTGAATGTCCACCGCGTGGCTGGCACCCAGAACGGTGATCCGTACCTCGGACCGGTCCAGCGCGAAAGGCGCGCCCGAGGCGTTGATCACCTCGGTCCGGGCAATCAGGGTGTCCCCGTGCCGTTCTGCCTGCGATTGCGAAGCCCAGAGCGCCGGGTTGCCCGGCTCGATCACCGCAACCTCGGTGCCGCCTGCGGGGGGCATGGTGATGCGCGCTTCGATCTGCATGCCGTCTTGCGTGGGGCTCAGATGACAGGATGCACCGGCAACCCCGGCCTCGCTGGCCGAAAAGGGGCGTTGCGCCAATGCGGCGGCAATGGTCGGGTTGCGGCCTGCTTGCGCATTCAGCGTGTGATCAAAACCCAGCTGGCCCGGTATGCAGACATCCTTGCAGACGCCGAAATCCATCTGACCGCGCAGCCGCACCGGCTTGGCAGGGTTCTTCGGCGTGATTTCGACCGGCAGGACCAGTTGATCCTCGTAGCCGATGGACCGCAGCCCGTTCTGGTCGAACACATGCGGTGCGGGCCAGGTGATCGAAACATCGCCGACATTGCCGGACCCGCTCCAGTCAAAATGCGGCGGAATGCCCGCATCGCCCGGCGCGCGCCAATAGGTTTTCCAGCCATCCTTCAGGGTCAGGCGCAAGGCCCCCTGATAGGTGCCGTTGGCGGTTTTGCCGCCATCCAGAACCTCTAGCTGAACAAGCTGATCCAGACCCTGCGCCCCGGCAGGAGCGGTCAGGGACAAGCCGGCGATCATGGCGGCTGCGGCGGGTTTCCAGAGCGTCTTCATGGCTTATAGATGCGCCTTGCGGGCCGAATTGCCAAGTCACGTTCCGGTCACCGCATAGAAATATGGCAGAATCGCCGCTGATCCCTTGCCAATCCCTGCCACACAGGGCCATTGTTGTGGGGTAGCAAAGCGCAAGAGTTACCCCCATGGACCTGACCGGAAAACTGTTGATTGCGATGCCCGGCATGGGCGATCCGCGTTTCGAACACTCGGTGGTCTATATCTGCAGCCATGCCGAGGATGGTGCGATGGGGCTGATCGTCAACAAGCCCTCGGACCTGCGGATCAAGACGCTGCTGGAACAGCTCAACATCCCCTGCCGGGTGCCGGTTGTGGGTGAGAGGCTGGTGCATTTCGGCGGCCCGGTCGAGATGTCGCGCGGCTTTGTCCTGCATTCCGCGGATTACGAGGCGAACCTGCATTCGATGCAGATCAGCGATGATTTCAGCATGACCGCGACGCTGGATGTGCTTGAGGATCTAGCCTCGGGCAAGGGGCCGCTGAATTCGATGGTGACGCTGGGCTATTCCGGCTGGGGCCCGGACCAGTTGGAGGATGAGATCGCCATGAATGGCTGGCTGACCACCGAGGCCAGCCCGAAACTGGTCTATGACCTGCCGGATGACGAGAAATGGGAGGCTGCTTTGGCCACCCTTGGCGTCGACCCCCTGAGCCTGTCGGCCAGCGCAGGACGCGCCTAGCCGCGCGGGGCGGCGGCCCGGCGCAGGCGGTCGTTGATGGCCGCGCCCAGCCCGTCTGATGGGATCGGTGTCACGGCGATAGGGCGGCCGGACCTGTCCAGTTTATGCAGGGTTGCGAACAGGTTGGCGGCAGCCTCGGTCAGGTTGCCATCCGCCGACAGGTTGACGTCGCAGTCAACCGGGCCGAACCCCAGAAGGATTTCCTCACCTTGCCGGGTGTGCGCGTTCAGCCGCACCGGGGCTTCGGGCGCGTAATGCGATTGCAGCTGGCCCGGGGCGGTCAGCAGGTCGCCGGATTGGTGGATATGCAGTTGCGTGCCCAGAACCTGTTCGATCTGGTCCAGCGCGATGCCGCCGGGGCGGAGAAGAGTGGGCTCTCCGGCCAGACCGACGATGGTGGATTCCAGACCAACACCGCAGGGGCCGTCATCCAGAACGGCGGCGATGCGTCCGTCCAGCCCGGCACGGACATGATCCGCTGTGGTCGGGCTGATCCGGCCTGATGGGTTGGCCGAGGGCGCCGCGACCGGCCTGTCCACCGCCTGCAACAGCGCGCGCGCGGTGGGATGTGCCGGAACCCGCACCGCTAACGTGTCCAGCCCGGCGGTGACCAGCGACGAAACCCCGTGCCCATCGCGCAGCGGCAGCACCAAAGTCAGCGGCCCGGGCCAGAAGGCGGCGGCCAGACGCGCGGCCTGATCGGACCATTCGACAAACCGCTGCGCCGCCTCGACCGAGGCGACATGCGCGATCAGCGGGTTGAAGCTGGGCCGCCCCTTGGCTGCATAGATCGCCGCGACCGCCTCTCCGTTCAGGGCATCGCCGCCCAGCCCGTAGACCGTCTCGGTCGGGAAGGCGACCAGCTGGCCCTGCCGCAGCAGATCGGCGGCCTGCGCCAGCCCGGCGGGATCGGCGGACAGATATTCGGTGCGGTAAGGGATCATGGGTCGTGACGCCGCGTTTTGGTTGCTTGCAACATATGGAACGGTAGGTAATCGTCCAAGCCCAGATGCATACCGGCGCGGCTTGCGCTTGCCAAGCCCGCGCGTGTACTGCGCCGACACGCCCACCGATAAGCCCCATGAGGGAAGCCATGCCATACCGCGCCCCATTGTCAGACTATCAGTTCCTGCTGGACCATGTGATCGGCTTCGATCAGGTTGCCGCGACCGAGAGGTTTTCCGAGGCCAGCGCCGATGTGGTCAGCGCCATCCTGTCCGAGGCGGGCAAGATGTGTGAAGAGGTGATGGCCCCGCTGCAGCGCCCTGGCGATCTGGATCATCCCCGGTTGGAAAACGGCGTGTTGCGCACCTCGGCCGGGTATCCCGAGGGCTGGAAGGCCATTGCCGAGGGCGGCTGGATCGGGATGAGCGGTGATCCCGAATATGGCGGCATGGGCCTGCCGATGACGGTGACAACGGCGGTGAACGAGATGATGAGCGCCGCCTGCCTGTCGCTGCAACTCGCCCCGCTGATGACTCAAGGACAGATCGAGGCACTGGAACATCACGCCAGTGATGCGATCAAGGAACTCTATCTGCCCAAGATGATGGCGGGCGAATGGTCCGGCACCATGAACCTGACCGAGCCGCAGGCCGGTTCGGATGTCGGTGCGCTGTCCTCAAAGGCAGAACCCAACGGGGACGGGACCTATGCGGTGACCGGGCAGAAGATCTTCATCTCGTGGGGCGATAACGATTTCACCGAAAATGTCTGCCATCTGGTGCTGGCCCGCCTGCCGGACGGGGTGCCGGGGACCAAGGGCATTTCGCTGTTTCTGGTGCCGAAATACATCCCCGATGAGAACGGCAAGCCGGGTGTGGCCAATGATCTGAAGGTGGTCTCGCTGGAGGAAAAGATGGGCCTGCACGGCTCACCCACCTGCGTGATGCAATATGACGGGGCCAAGGGGTGGCTTGTGGGTCAGGAGCATGGCGGCATGGCGGCCATGTTCACCATGATGAACAACGCGCGTCTGGGCGTGGGCGGGCAGGGCGTCGGCGCAGCCGAAGGCGCCTATCAGCACGCGCTGGCCTATGCGTTGGAGCGTAAGCAGGGCAAGACGCCATCGGGCACGATCATCGACCACGCGGATGTGCGGCGGATGCTGATGGATATGCGCGCCGATGTATTCGCGGCGCGGGCGATCCTGCTGGCCAATGCGGCGGCGATCGACATGGGCACCGCCACCGGCGATACCGACTGGGCCGCGCGGGCCGCCCTGCTGACACCGATCTGTAAGGCGTTTGGCACCCAGACCGGCATGCGCGTTTCAGACACCGGTGTGCAGGTGCATGGCGGCATGGGCTTCATCGAGGAAACCGGAGCCGCGCAATATTACCGCGATGTCCGCGTCACCGCGATTTACGAGGGCACCAACGGCATTCAGGCCATGGACCTTGTGGGCCGCAAGATGATGGATGGCGGCGAGGCGGCCTCGCGCCTGTTGGATGAGATCGAGGATCAGGCGGAACATGCCCGCGCGACCCTGCCCGATCTGGCCGGGCCGGTGTGGGAGGCAACCGAGTCCTTGCGCGAAACCACCGAGTGGCTGGTCTCGCAGAGCGACATGACCGCCCGTTTTGCTGGCGCAACCGCCTATCTGGGGGCCTTCGCCCGCGTTCTGGGCGCACATTACCACCTGTCGGCGGCATTGGCCGACCCGGACGGGCCTCGGGCCAAACTAGCGCGGTATTACGTCAATGCTCAGCTGCCCGAACACGCGGGTCTGTTGGCGCAGGCGCAGAAGGGCGCGGATGACCTCTATGCGCTGAATATCGAGGAGCTGGCAGGCTGATGGACGGGGACGTGGCACAAACCATTCGATACCCATGGGCGGAACCTCCGGCACCGGGTGAGGTGATTGAGGTGGCCGAGGGCGTCTTGTGGATACGCCTGCCGCTGCCCATGGCGCTGGATCATGTGAATGTCTACGCTCTGGACGATGGTGATGGATGGACGGTGATCGACACCGGGCTGTCCTCGAACAAGACGCGGACGATCTGGGACAGTGTGATGGCCGGGCCGCTGGCGGGCAAACCGGTGCGGCGGGTGGTGGTGACCCATCATCACCCCGACCATATCGGCAATGCCGGGTGGTTTCAGTCCGAACACGGGGCCGAGCTGGTGACGACCCGCACCGCATGGCTGTTCGCGCGCATGCTGTCGCTGGACGTGCAAGAGAACTGGCCGCAGGAGACGCTGGACTATTACCGCAGTGCAGGCATGGCACCGGATGTGCTGGCCAAACGGATGGCCGAACGCCCGTTCAACTTTGCCGATGTGGTCTATCCGATGCCGCTGGGCTTTACCCGGGTCAAACAGGGTGACGTGATCCGCATGGGCGGGCGTAACTGGGACGTGCATATCGGCAATGGCCACGCCCCGGAACATGCCACCTTCTGGAGCCGCGACGACCATCTGGTTCTGACCGGCGATCAGATCCTTAGCTCGATCAGTTCCAATCTGGGTGTCTACGCGACCGAGCCGATGGCCGATCCCGTGGCCGACTGGCTGGAAGCCTGCGAGCGCCTGCAGCATCTGGCGCGGCCTGATCACCTGACGCTGGGCGGGCACAAGCTGCCCTTTACCGGCCTGCCGGTGCGGATGCGCCAGTTGATCGACAATCACCACGGCGCGCTGGACCGTCTGCTGGCTGATCTGGACCAGCCCAAGGCTGCCGCCGAATGCTTTGCCCCGCTGTTCAAGCGCGCCATCAAGGGTGGCGAATACGGGCTTGCCCTGGTCGAGGCGGTTGCACATCTCAACCATCTCTACCACATTGAGGCTGTCACCCGGACGCGGCGCGCGGACGGGGCGTGGGAGTATCAGCGCAAAGGGTAGAACCAGATGCAGGACCAGATCGAAACCTCGGCCGAGGCCGCCGAAGCCGCAGCCCTGCCGCGCTGCCACGAGGTTCATGCCAATTCCGAGGCGGATTCGGGCACCAAACAATTGCCGGAGCCGTTGCAAAAACCGGTCGAGACCAAAAGCCCGGCGCAATGGGCCTATGAGCGGCTGATCCTCTATATCCAGAACTTCGAAAAGACGCTGGACGGCGATCATGAGGTCGCGATGGGCTTCACCGGCGGCGATGCCGGTGTGATGCGCATCGAAGGGATGGGCTATTTCGACCCGGATATCATCACCTTTTACGGCTCGGACGGGGGCGGCGCGCGCACCCAGCTGGTGCAGCATGTCAGCCAGCTGAACGTGATGCTGCGCGCCCTGCCCAAATCGGTCGAGGATAAACCCGCCAACCGCATCGGCTTTCGCCTGGCGGCGGATCTTGAGGATAACTGACGCCACCGCTTGCAATTCACGTCTTCGCAGCCTTGAATGAGAGCATCATTCAGGAGGGTGCTGCGTGAGTTATTTTTCAGCCGTTACAAATGCCTATGCCGGTGCGTGGGCGCGGCGGCGGGTGTTTGTGCCGATCTATATCGCGGTCCGGTTGCTGCTGGTGGCGCTGATCGCGCCCGGTGTTGCGGTGCTGGTCAATCTGGCGGTGTCCCTGTCCGATCAGACCGCGCTGACGGATCAGGACATCGCCATGTTCCTGCTATCTCCGATAGGTTTTATCGCCGGGGTCGCAATCCTGAGCCTGTTTCTACTGGCCGAGGTCTTTGTCTTCTCCGTCATGGCCGGATCGTTGCGCATGGGCGAAAGCGATCCGTGGCGGGCCGGAGGGTCCGCGATCCGGCTGATCCTGTCGCGCCTGCCCGCCTTGTTCGGTTTTGCAGTGCGGCTGGTTCTGCGCGTGTTGGTGCTGGCTTTGCCCTTCGTGGTCGTGGCTGCGCTGATCGCGTGGTGGACGCTGACCGAGTATGACATCAACTATTACCTGACCTTCCACCCGCCCGCCTTCTGGGCTGCGGTGGCGTTGATCGGGCTGGTGGTTCTGGCGATGGCGTGGGTTCTGATCCGCAGGCTGTCAGGCTGGGCCTTGGGTCTGCATCTGGTGCTGTTCGAAGGCTCCGCGCCAGCCGCCGCCTTTGCCGAAAGCGATACCCGGATGGAGGGCAAACGCGGGCGGCTCAAGATCGAGTTGGCGCTGTGGCTGGCCGCTCGTATTGCCATCGCCGCCGCCATTGCCTTTGTGGCGGGGCTGCTATTCGCGCTGGTGCCGTTGCAGAGCGGGGTCAACCTGCGGTTTGCACTGACGCTCAGCCTGATTGTCGCGGGGCTTTGGTCGCTGGCGGGGCTGGTTCTGGCCGCCATTGCGCTGGGCGCTCTCGCGGTTCTGTTGGACGGGTTTTTCGAACCCCGCACCGATGCCTTGCCGCATCCTGAGCCGGGCAATCTGCGCCGCCCTGTTCTGGTGACCGTTGGTGCAGCCGTGGCCGCCGTTCTGATCGGCCTTTGGTTCGGGCAGGGGCTGTTGGAGCGGGTGCAAGCCCCCGACCACGCAGATGTCATCGGGCATCGCGGGGCGGCGGCGCTAAGACCGGAAAACACCATGGCGTCGGTCCTGAAAGCGATCGAGGACGGGGCTGACTGGGTCGAGATCGACGTGCAGGAAACAGCCGATGGAGTGGTGATCATCGCCCATGACAGCGATTTCATGAAGCTTGCGGGCGTGCCGACCAAGGTCTGGGATGCCACGATGCAGGACGTGGCCGAGATTGATATCGGCAGTTGGTTCGGCCCGGAATATGCCGATGAGCGCGCGCCGACCCTGCGTGACGTGCTGGCCGCGGCCAAGGGCAAGTCCAAGGTGATTATCGAGCTGAAATATTACGGCCATGATGTCGATCTGGAAAACCGCGTGGCGGCGATTGTCGAGGAACTGGACATGCAGGACGACATCGCCACCATGTCGCTGAAATACCCTGCCGTGCAAAAGATGAAAGCGCTGCGGCCCGACTGGCGTGCGGGCGTGCTGGCAGCGACGGCGGTGGGTGATCTCTCGGGGCTCGACGGTGATTTCCTGGCGGTCAACGCCAATTTGGCGACGCCCGGCCTGATCCGTCAGGTCCATGCGGCGGGCAAGGATATCTATGTCTGGACGGTGAACGACCCGCTGCAAATGTCCGCCATGGCCTCGATGGGTGTGGATGGGCTGATCACCGACCGCCCCGCCATGGCGCGCGAGGTGCTGCGGGTGCGCGCCGAAATGGGGCCGGGTGAGCGGTTGCTGCTGTGGCTGGCCACGACATTTGGCCTGTCGGTCGACACGTCGGATATACGCGATGAGAACCCTTAAATGCGCGGCCCTTCTGGCGGCCCTGTCCACACCCGCAATGGCGCAGGACCTGATGCGCAACGTGGAAATGCCCGCCCATCGCGCCCTGATGGATGCACGGGGGAACCTGACGCCGTTTGAAACCGATGGCTGCTCGGGCGGGCTGTCCTCTAGTTGGCGGCTGGTGGCGGATACGTTCCCGAAATTCAGCGCGCTCTACGAAGAACACCCACCGTGGGAATATTGCTGCGTCACCCATGACCGCGCCTATCACAACGCAGGCGGCGCGCAGACGGCTGAGGCCAGTTTCGACGCCCGCCTTGCCGCCGATGATACGCTGCGTGCTTGCGTCATCGATCACGGCCGAACCCATGCCGACGAATACGCCGTGCGCTATGATATGACGCCCGACCAGATCCGCTCGGTCCACACCATCACGGGTGAGGCGATGTTCATGGCCGTCCGCTTTGGCGGTGGCCCGTGCAGCGGTTTGCCGTGGCGCTGGGGGTTTGGCTATGACGGATGCTCGGTCTTTGCGCTACCTGCGCGCGAATGACGTCGTGACAGCCTGCGCGTTTTGCATTATCCAACACCTCAAACACGCGAATTGGGATTCTTGAGAGACATGGCTGACCACAAGCACGGCGAAATGGACATCACCGTTCAAACCAAAACCTTTGACGGGTTCGTCAAATTCACCACCTGGTGCGTGGTGATCATCGCATTCCTCTGCCTGTTCCTGGCGGTTTTCGCCGCGTAATCCGGGCCGGAGGGTTCCCCCGTGATCAGGATTTTGATTGCCTGCCTGCTGGCAGCAACCGTTGCTGGCTGCACGGGCTCTCAGCGTCCGCAGGCTGATCCGTCGCAGGTTCTGTCCCGATCCTACAGCGATCCGGGGCCATCGACCCTGACGCTTTATACGATGATCAACACGCGCACCGGATCAGGGGCGCATACATCCCTGATGATCAGCGGCAGTGAGCGGGTGATTTTTGACCCCGCAGGATCGTTCCGCGCCGATGTGGTGCCGATCAAGGATGACGTCCTTTACGGCATTACCCCGGCGGTCGAGCGTGCCTATCGCAGTTCACACGCCCGCGAAACGCATTACGCCAAGATCCAGACCGTTCAGGTGACGCCGCAGCAGGCCGAGATTGCCCTGCAACTGGCCAAGCAAAGCGGCCCGGTCTCCAGCGCTTATTGCGCCAATTCCACCTCGCGCCTGTTGCAGCAGGTGCCGGGGTTCGAGCAGATCGGCACCACATTCTTTCCGGTCAAACTGTCCGAGGAGTTCGGGCAAATCCCCGGCGTCGTGACCTCGGAATATCGCGAGAATGACGATGCGGACCTGCAAAAAGGGCTGGCGGCGAACAATGCGCGGCTCAATCAGCTGGACGCGACCTCAACCAATTAGGTAGAGCAGACCGTATAGCGTGGCGGCCCCTGAAAAGATGGCCGCCAGCACGTTCTTGGTGACCAATCCCACAGCCAGTGCAACCGCCGCCGCCGCCATGCGCGGCACGTCCGGTTGCCCCTCGGTGGCCGAGGGCCAGACCACCAGCGGTGCAATCAAGGCGGGTAGAATCGCCACCGCCGTATAGCGCAGGTGGCGCAACAGCCAGGGCGGCATCGGGCGATCCCCGACCAGACCGATGAAGGTAAAGCGCAGCGCGTAGCTACCGATGGCCAGACCTATGATGATGGTCCACATGGTGACTGGATCGACCGGTGTCATGCCTTGGCCTTTCTGCGTTCCATCAAAAGTTCCGCCTGTGCGCCCGCCATCATCCCCGCGCAGCCCGCGATCAGCAGGCCCAGATTATAAGGGGCCGCGACCGTCAGCAGCGACACGGTAATCGCCACCAGCGCGGCGATCACATGCGGCAGCGTCCGCATCATCGGGCCGATCATCGACAGGAAGGTGATCGGTAGTGCAAAATCCAGCGCCCAGCTTTCGGGGATTTGCGTGCCCAGCACCGCGCCCAGATAGGTGGCGATAATCCAGAGCGGCGTGATCGGCGTGACCGATCCAACGAAATAGGCCATGCGCTGGGGTACGGTCAGTTCGGGCTCTTTCTCGAATCGGACGATGGAGCTGGCATAGGACTGATCGACAATCAGATAGGCCGCACAGGCGCGCTGCCACAGGGGTGCAGCGCCCAGATAAGGGGTCAGCGAGGCGGAATACATCGCCACCCTCAGGTTCACGGCCAATGCCGAGATCAGGATAATCATGGTGGGCGTGTTGTCCTGCAACAGCTGCAACGCCGCGAACTGCGCGGCCCCGGCGAAGACCGTCGCGGAAAAGGTCATGGTCTGCACGATATTCAGCCCGGCCTCAGTCGCAAAAACGCCGAACAGGGTGCCGAAGGGGATGGCGACAAAGACAAACGGGGTGCCGTCGCGAAATCCCTTCCAGAAGTATGACTTGGATGTGGTGAATGCCATGGCTAAATCCTATGGTGTTGCCAGCAGCAGTAGCGGGCTTGGGAAAGGGTTGCAATTGGCTAGGAAACAGGACCTGTCGGACTACATCATCGCACCGGACCCCACCGCGGCCCGCCTGACCCGTGCGGTTCAGGGCGTGGACCAGAATGGTGAGGTCAGCCATATCTCGGTCGTCGAAGAGCGCCCGCTGACGATTTTCCTGAACGCGCAGGAGATCGTGACCGCGATGACCATTGGCGACTACCCCGAATATCTGGCGCTGGGCTTCCTGCGCAATCAGGGCATGCTGCTGGCCGATGATGAGATTACGCGTGTCGACTACGACGACGATCTGGAAACCGTGGTGGTGCGGACAGCACGCGAAACCTCGTATGAGGATAAGTTGAAGAAAAAGACCCGCACCAGCGGTTGTGCCGTGGGCACGGTGTTCGGTGACATGATGGAGGGGTTGGAGGATGTGCGCCTGCCGCAGGTCACGGTCCGCACCTCGTGGCTGTATGATCTGGCCGCCAAGATCAACCGCACCCCGTCTCTGTATCTTGAGGCCGGGGCGATTCACGGCACCGTCCTGTGCCGCGAGAACCACCCGCTGGTCTATATGGAGGACGTGGGCCGCCACAACGCCGTCGACAAGATCGCGGGCTGGATGCTGTCCGAAGGCGCGGGGGCAGAGGACAAGATCCTCTACACCACCGGACGTCTGACATCCGAGATGGTGATCAAGACCGCGATGATGGGCATCCCGGTTCTGGCCTCCCGCTCGGGCTTTACCGCCTGGGGTGTCGAGATTGCCCGCGAGGTCGGCCTGACGCTGATCGGCCGCATGCGCGGGCAGCGGTTTGTCTGCCTGTCGGGTGAGGATCGGTTGCTGCGCGATGTCGATCCGGCGAGTGTGGCGGTTGAGGACAAGAAACATCGACGGAAGAGTGCGGGGTAACGATGTCGGACATATTCATTCCTGCGCTGTTGTTTCTAGCGCCTCTTATGATGTTTGGTGTCGTAGGTCTTTGGCTTACTGTTCGACTGTGGTGGCCGCTAATGGCAAAACTCAATGCTTCTGGGATTAGTCGCGCAGTGTCGCGAAATCTTTTGTTTGCTGGCTGCGTCAACGGCTCGGAAGAAGTCACCAAGGAATTGAACACGTGCAGACGCGCTTATGCGGGGCTGTTTTTTGTTTTTCTGGTATATGCCCTTTTCTTTCTTGGGATTTCAGCCGTCGCGCTTTTTGTTGTCATGTTCCTGCTGAATGTTCTGACCGCACGGCCCTATGAAATCCCGGAGGGCACATCATGACCAAACCGCTCGGTGTTATCCTTGCCGGTGGCCTCGCAACCCGGATGGGCGGTGGCGATAAGGGTCTTCTGGAAATCGGCGGACGGCCTCTGCTGTCCCATGTGATCGACCGGCTGGTTCCGCAGGTGGACGGCCTCGCCCTGAATGCCAATGGCGATCCTGAACGGTTTTCCGACCTGAACCTGCCTGTCATACCGGATACGATCGAAGGCTTCGCGGGCCCTCTGGCCGGAGTTCTGGCCGGGCTCGATTGGGCCGCCGGTCAAGGGGCTGACAGTATCGTCACCGCCGCTGCGGACACGCCATTCTTCCCGCGCGATCTGGCTCAACGCCTGATGCAGGCCGCCGAGGGTCAGGCGTATCCTCTGGTGCTGGCCACCACGCCGCGCACCGGCGACGAGGCTCTGAAATCAGGTGGGGGCAAGCGGATCAACCGGCACCCGACCTTTGGCCTCTGGCCGGTGGCGCTGCGCGATGACTTGCGGGCTGCGTTGAATGACGGGCTGCGCAAGGTCGTGTTGTGGACCGACAAACATGACGGGCGTGAGGCGCTGTTTCCGGCCGAGCCCTTCGATCCGTTTTTCAACGTCAACACGCCCGACGATCTGGCGCGCGCGGAAAAACTGCTGGAGCAGGCATGAGGGTCTACGGCGTCACCGGCTGGAAAAACGCTGGTAAAACGGGGTTGATGGAACGGCTGGTGGCCGAGATCACCGGGCGTGGTTTCTCGGTTTCGACCCTGAAACATGCCCATCACAGCGTCGATGTCGACCAGCCCGGAACCGACAGTCACCGCCACCGCATGGCCGGTGCGTCCGAGGTGCTGTTGGCCTCGGGCCAACGCATCGCGATCATGCAGGAACTGCGCGGCGCGCCCGAGCCGTCGCTGCAAGACCTGCTGGCCCGTCTGGCCCCGGTCGATCTGGTGCTGATCGAGGGGTTCAAACGAGAACCGCACCCCAAGGTCGAGGCGTTTCGGGCTGTGGCGAACAATCCTCTGATCGCCTCCGGCGATCCAACCATCCGCGCGATTGCCAGCGACACGTCACTGGATACGGAGCGTCCGCTCTTCGATCTGGACGACACGGTCGCCATCGCGGATTTCATCCTGAAAGAGGTCGGGCTATGAGCAAACCGGACATCACCCCTCCGCCCCTGCGCAACGACTGTTTTGCGCTGCCCGCCGGGGTAAGCTGGACGCCGGTCGATGAGGCGCTGGCTTTGTTGCGCGACAGGTTGCGGCCCGTGACCGGGGTTGAAACGACACCTCTGACACAAGCGGCGGGGCGGGTTCTGGCCGAGGATGTGATTGCGCAGCGGTCGAACCCGCCGCAACCAAACACGGCGGTGGATGGCTATGGTTTTGCGGGGGGCAGGCCCGAAGGTGCGCATGTGTTACCGCTGGCCCAAGGCCGCGCGGCCGCGGGGTTGCCCTTTGACGGCGCGGTTCCGGCGGGGCAGGCGTTGCGGGTGCTGACCGGCGCTGCGCTGCCTGATGGGGTGGATACGGTCATTCTTGAAGAAGATGTGACCGTTCAGGATGGCCACATCGCTTTTCGCGGCCCGCTGAAACAGGGGGCCAACACACGGCGCGCGGGTGAGGATGTGGCGCAAGGCGATCAGGCGCTGGCCGAGGGGCGCAGGTTGACCCCTGCCGATCTCGCCTTGTTGTCAGCGGTGGGTATTGCCGACGTGCCGGTGCGGGCTCCGCTGCGTGTGGCGGTGCTGTCCACCGGGGATGAGTTGGTTGAGCCCGGTGAGACCGCAGGAGCGGGCCAGATATATGACGCCAACCGGCCCATGCTGCTGTCGCTGATCGACCGAATGGGGTTTCAGTCGGTGGATATGGGCCGCGTCGCCGATGACCGTGCGGCCCTGCACGCGCGGCTGGATGCGGCGGCGGATCAGGCGGACGTGATCCTGACCAGCGGGGGTGCCTCGGCGGGGGATGAAGACCACGTTTCGGCCCTGCTGCGCGAGGCGGGCGCGATGCAACAATGGCGGATTGCGCTGAAACCCGGGCGGCCCTTGGCGCTGGGCATGTGGAACGGATCGCCGGTTTTTGGCCTGCCGGGAAATCCGGTGGCGGCGATGGTCTGCACGCTGATCTTTGCGCGCCCGGCGCTGGGTCTGATGGCGGGTGAGGGCTGGCAGGAACCGCAGGGCTTCGACCTGCCCGCCGCGTTTGAGAAACGCAAGAAACCGGGCCGCCGCGAATACCTGCGCGCCCGCGTCCGTGATGGCCGGGCCGAGGTGTTCCGGTCGGAAGGCTCGGGCCGGATCAGCGGCCTCAGCTGGGCAGAAGGATTGGTCGAGATCGGGGATGGAGAACGCCACATCAAACCGGGCGATCCGGTTCGGTTCATCCCTTACGGCAGTTTCGGGCTTTAATCGAACGTCCCGGCCACGCGCCCCAGCAGCATGAAGGCTCGTGCGGTGCGGGTTTCGCCCAGATCGGTCAGCTCGGCATCGCTGGCCTCGGGTTCGAAATCCACGATCATATGGTCGAACCGGCGCAGGAAATGGTGCGCTGCGTCGCGAAAGATCGGGTCCTGTTTCATCCGCGCCGCTGTCAGCGCCAGTGAGGAGCGGTCTCGGATGCCACCCAGTGCGGCCACCGAACGCCCGCGTTCGCCCTGGGCGAACTGGCGCCAGATCTCGGGCCGCGCCATGTCCGGGCGCAGGTCGTCCATATAGATGCCTTCCTGGCTGAGCAGGGTCAGCACATCCTCGGCCGCCTGCACGATCTGCGCCGCCTTGCGGTCCTTGAGCGCCAGCCGCAGGGCATCGAACCCTTCGGTATCGGTCTGGGTTTCGGGAAAATTCAGCGCGCGGATGAAGATATCCGTGGGCAGGGGCGGGGTGATGTCCTCGGCCGTGGTGCCCAGCTCCAGCGAGGTCTGATCGCCCCGCGCCGGGGCGGGGGTGCTGGTTCGGGCGGGTTCGGTCCGGTTAGTCGAAAACGTGGCCAGCGCGCTTTCGGTCTTTTTCGCGGTTGCGGCGATTTCGTCCAGCTTGCGGCCCATGGCGGGCTCGTAACTGCTGGCGGCGCGCTGCTGCTGGCTAACATAGGCGTTGCGGATCGCGTCGATGGCGGTCTGCAGGCGGGCGCTTTCCTCGCGCATGATGCGGCTGGCGCGCATCGCCATGGCCGCAACCCAGATCATCGCAACCGGCATGAACACGGCCAGAAAGGTGACGATAAACCCGCCGCCCTGCTGTGGGCCGGGCAGAACCAGAAACAGAACCGACACCACCAGCCAGACCGCGCTGAGCACGATGGCTGCGATCTCGATCCCCGTGATTGCAGGCTGGCCCGGGCGGTCATAGATACCCAGCGAGGTCGGACGCTCGGCTTCGGGTTCTTGTTTCGGCTCGGACATGACAAATGCTCCGGTCAGGCGTACTCGATACTCAGAATTTCATAGGACCGCACACCGCCGGGCGTGCGCACTTCGACGCTGTCGCCTTCGTCCTTGCCTATCAGGGCGCGGGCGATGGGCGATTTGATGTTCAGCAATCCGTTTTCGATGTTGGCCTCATACTCGCCCACGATCTGCCAGGTCTTTTCTTCATCGGTGTCTTCATCGACCAGCGTGACCTTGGCGCCGAACTTGACCGCGCCGTTCAGCTTGGCCGGGTCGATCACATCGGCCAGGGACAGGATGCCTTCCAGCTCCTTGATGCGGCCTTCGATAAAGCCCTGCTTTTCGCGCGCGGAATGATACTCGGCGTTTTCCTTGAGGTCGCCCAGCTCACGGGCCGAGGCGATGGCTTCGATGATCGCCGGGCGCTCGACGGATTTGAGGTTTTTCAGCTCCGCCTCGAGCGCGGCATTGCCCGCAGGCGTCATGGGGATCTTTTCCATAGTCTTGTCGTCCACGCAAAAAGTGTTACGCCCCGCCGCACAAAAGCGTCGGGGCGAAGGATGGGTTGGGAAATACCTGACCCAAATGAAGCGTGAATTGCAAGGGCTCAGACGCCGCGGGCCTGCGAATTCGCGACTTTGCGCCGCTTGGGTTCGGGCGGAAAGGGGCGTTTGTCCAGCGCTTTGCGCGGCCCCCGGTGCCAGCGATCAGACGGGGTGGTCAGCCAGAGCATCTCAATCATATTGGACCACTTCGAATTCAATGCCGTTGTCGTCGCGGAAATAGAACCGCTGGCCGGGTTCGTAATCGGCGTGGTTGTGGGGCGTGAACCCGGCGTCCAGCACGCGGGTTTCGGTTGCGTCGATGTCTTCGACCAGAACGCCCACATGGTTCAGCCCGCCGATCACGTCATAGCTGCTTTTGCCCGCCGGTTCGGGCTTTTCCGGGGCGTAAAGCGCCAGATAGGTATGCGCGCTGCCCACATGCACGGTGTAGCCTCCGGCAATTGCGGGTCCCTCCCAGCGGGTTTTCCAGCCGAACACATCCTGCATCCAGGCGGCGGATGCCTTGGGGTCGCGCACGGTGAAATTGGTATGTTCAAGCGTCGCCATCATGGGATCTCCTTTGCAAATTGTGGCTTGTCCCGACTCACGGTAATTTCTAAACCTAACTTTAGGTCAAGGTATTTTTTGCAGGAGGTTCCCATGCCCGCATCCGAAGGTCTGTCCATCGGCGCGCTGGCCCAACGCACCGGGCTGGCCGTGTCCGCCATCCGCTATTACGAGGCGCAAGGTTTGATCGCCCCATGGCGCAATCCCGGCGGGCAGCGGCGCTATCAGCGGGCCGATATCCGGCGGCTGAGCTTTGTGATGATCGCCCAGCAATTCGGCCTGACCCTGCCCGAGATACGCGAGGTTCTGTCCGGCCTGCCCGGCAACCGCACGCCCACCCCGCAGGACTGGAAGGATATCAGCGTCGGGCTGCGCGCCCATCTGGATCAGCGAATCGATACCCTGATCCGGCTGCGCGACAATCTGGATGGCTGCATCGGCTGTGGCTGCCTGAGCCTGCCGAAATGCGCGCTCTACAACCCCGATGACCGGGCGAAATCGAATGGTAGCGGTCCCAGGTATCTTATGGGCGACCGCCCCGAGGGCTGAACTGTCGAAATACTGGTATTTTACGCCGTGTATTGATTGACCAATGACTGGCCGACCATGTAATCACCCGTGAAACAAAATTGCGCCCAACCTTCGATGAGAGCGCCAATTCGGAAAAGTTAGCTAAGGAGCCCACGATGGCCGAAATTGAACGCGAAGCGATGGAATATGACGTGGTGATCGTTGGCGCAGGTCCTGCGGGTCTGTCGGCGGCCATCCGTCTGAAACAGCTGGATGCCGATCTGAACGTCGTCGTTCTGGAAAAGGGCTCGGAAGTGGGTGCGCATATCCTGTCGGGCGCGGTGCTGGACCCGTGCGGTCTGGATGCGCTGATCCCCGACTGGAAGGAAAAAGGCGCGCCGCTGAACACCCCGGTGATCGAGGATAACTTCTACATGCTGGGCGAGGCGGGCAAGATCCGTATCCCCAACGCGCCGATGCCGCCGCTGATGAACAACCACGGCAACTACATCGTCTCGATGGGCAATGTCTGCCGCTGGATGGCCGAACAGGCCGAGGAGCTGGGCGTGGAAATCTTCCCCGGTATGGCATGCTCGGAACTGGTCTATGGCGACAATGGCGAGGTCAAGGGCGTCGTGGCCGGTGTGTTCGGTCTGGAACCCGATGGCTCTTACGGTCCGGGCACCGAGCCGGGGATGGAGCTGCACGGCAAATATGTCTTCCTGTCGGAAGGCGTGCGCGGTTCGCTGTCCAAGGAAGTCATCGCCAAATACGACCTGCAGGCCGGTAAGGAAGTGCAGAAATACGGCGTCGGCATGAAAGAGATCTGGGAGATCGACCCGGCCAAGCACAAGGAAGGTTCCGTCACCCACACCATGGGCTGGCCGCTGGGCAGCAATGCAGGTGGTGGTTCGTTCATCTATCACCTTGAAAACAATCAGGTCTATGTCGGTTTCGTGGTTCACCTGAACTATAAGAACCCGCACCTGTACCCCTACATGGAATTCCAGCGCTTCAAGCACCACCCGATGGTGGCCGAGCTGCTGAAGGGCGGCAAGCGTGTGGCTTACGGCGCCCGTGCAATCACCGAGGGTGGCTATCAGTCGATGCCCAAGCTGGTCGCGCCCGGCGTGGCGCTGCTGGGCTGCTCGGCGGGCATGGTCAACGTGCCGCGCATCAAGGGCAACCACAACGCGATGCTTTCGGGCAAGGCCGCAGCCGAGGCTGCCTATGACGCCATCAAGGCTGAGCGTTCGGGTGACGAACTGACCGCTTATGAGACCGACGTGCGTGATGGTGCCATCGGCGCCGACCTGAAGAAGGTGCGCAACGTCAAACCGCTGTGGTCGAAATACGGCCTGACCGCGTCGCTGGTGCTGGGCGGCATGGATATGTGGACCAACACGCTGGGCTTTTCGCTGCTGGGCACCTTGGGTCACGGCAAGAACGATGCGGAATCGACCGAAGACGCCAGCAAGCACAAGCCGATCGATTACCCCAAACCCGATGGCACGCTGTCCTTCGACCGCCTGACCAACGTGTCCTTCGCGATGACCAATCACGAAGAAAGCCAGCCCTGCCACCTGCGCCTGACCGACCCGGATATCCCGGTCAAGGTCAACCTGCCCAAGTTCGACGAACCGGCACAGCGCTACTGCCCCGCAGGCGTCTATGAAATGGTCGAGGATGAGGACGGTCCGCGATTCGTCATCAACTTCCAGAACTGCGTGCATTGCAAGACATGTGACATCAAGGACCCCAGCCAGAACATCACCTGGACCACGCCGCAGGGCGGGGACGGTCCGAACTATCCGAACATGTAAGCAAAAACCGGGGCAATGGCAGGGTCGTGAAGGCTCTGCCATTGCTACTTGCCCGCCAAGGCCCTAGCTTGACGTCAGTTAACGACAATAAGGCAGGCTTTTGGTGTTTTCTCGGGTTCGCCGCGCAGCAGTGGCTGCATTTCTTACCTCGACCGTAGCTGTGTCGGCCTTTGCCGATACCGGTGCCGGATCTTATCTGGCCGGGCGTCAGGCTATCTATGAAAGCGACTACGGCGCTGCGGCCCGGTATTATACGCGGGCTTTGCGGCATGATCCGCAAAACGCCAAGCTGCAGGAAAGCGTCCTGCTGGCCCGTCTGGCGCTTGGCGAAATAGTCAAGGCTCTGCCCACCGCCAAAATCATCGAAGATGCCGGCCTGCCCAGTCAGGCCGCGCGCATGACCATCGCCGCCAATCTGATCGCCGAAGGCAAGCTTGACGAGCTTTTGACCCGCGACCCCGAAACGCAAGGCGTGGGGCCGCTGGTTGATGGGCTGACCATGGCCTGGGCCTATATGGGGCAAGGTCAGATGACCAGCGCGATGGAGCAGTTCGACACGGTCGCCAACCAGGACGGCCTGCGCGAGTTTTCGCTGTATCACAAGGCGATGGCGTTGGCCTCGGTCGGTGATTTCGAAGGGGCCGAGGCCGTCTTTGCCGCCGATGAGGGCGCGGTTTCACGCTTTTCCCGCCGCGCCGCACTGGCCCGGGCCGAGGTTCTGTCGCAGCTAGACCGCAACGAAGACGCCCTGCAATTTCTGGCCGAGGTGTTTGCCGCAGGCAGCGACCCGTTCATCGAAGATTTCACGACACGGCTGACGGCGGGCGAAACGCTGCCCTTCACCCATGTGCAATCGGCGCAGGATGGTCTGGCCGAGGTCTATTTCTCGGTCGGCGCCGCCCTGAACACCGAGGCCGCGCCGGATTACGTGCTGCTCTACACCCGCATCGCCAGCTTCCTGCGCCCCGGCCACATCGATGCCATCCTGCTGAGCGCAGAGCTGCTGGAAACCCTGAACCAGTTCGATCTGGCGGTCGAGGCCTACCGTATGGTCCCCCCCGACAGCATCGACCATCACGCGGCTGAACTGGGCCGGGCCGAGGTGCTGCGCCGTTCGGGCAAGATGGACGCCGCCGTCGAGGTGCTGCAAAATCTCGCCATTCAGCAGCCCGACCTGCCCGGTGTCCATGTGGCGCTGGCCGATCTGTTGCGCCAGCAGGAAGACTACGCGGCGGCGGTGACCTCCTATGACACCGCCATTTCGCTGACCGAAGAAGGCTCGGGCGCCAGTTGGTTCCTGCATTATGCACGCGGGATATCCCACGAACGGCTCAAAAGCTGGGACTCGGCCGAGGCTGACTTCCGTCGCGCGCTGGAGTTGAACCCGGATCAGCCGCAGGTGCTGAACTATCTGGGCTATTCGCTGGTTGAACGGCGCGAAAAGCTGGACGAGGCGCTGGACATGATCGAACGCGCCGTCGCTGCGCGGCCTGACAGCGGCTACATCGTGGACAGCCTCGGCTGGGTTCTGTTCCGTCTGGGCCGGTATGATGAGGCCGTCGAGCCCATGGAACGTGCCGTCGCCCTGATGCCGGTCGATCCGGTGGTCAATGACCATCTGGGTGACGTCTACTGGGCCGTAGGCCGCGCGCGCGAGGCTGCGTTCCAGTGGAAACGCGCCCTGTCCTTCATCGACCCCGACGACACCGATGGCGAGGCCGACCCCGAGCGTATCCGTCGCAAGATCGAGGTCGGGCTGGACGCGGTGTTGGCCGAAGAAGGAGCCGATCCGCTGAAGGTCGCCAATGACGGCTAAGGCCTTCGCGCCCGCCAAGATCAACCTGACCCTGCATGTGACCGGCCAGCGCGAGGATGGCTATCACCTGTTGGATTCGCTGGTGGTCTTTGCGGATATCGGTGATCGCTTGACGTTCACGCCCGGGCCCGATCTGTCCATCAATGTGACAGGAGAGTTCGCGGACGGAGTGCCTGCGGACAGCCGCAATCTGGTCTGGCAAGCGGCTGAGGCCGTGGGTTGGACCGGACGTATTGATCTGGACAAGGTGCTGCCCCACGGCGGCGGGATTGGCGGCGGGTCCTCGGACGCGGCGGCCACCTTGCGTGCGTTGCGTGAACAGGGGGCGGATGTTCCTGCGCCATTGCCACTGTCCATCGGGGCCGACGTGCCTGTCTGCATGATGGCCAAAGCTGCAAGGATGCAGGGGATCGGTGACCGCATTACACCGATTGATCTGCCTGCATTGCCTGCCTTGCTGGTTAACCCGGGTGTGGAAGTTCCAACGGGTGCCGTATTCAAGGCGCTGGAAACGCGCGACAATCCGGCGATGCCGGGTACGATTCCGGGCTTTGAAACGCCTGAATCCTGCGCCGAATGGCTAAGTGATCAGCGCAACGATCTGCAAGAGGCAGCCATTGGCGTGGCCCCGCAAATCTCAGGAGTGTTGGATGAACTGGCTGCAACGCGCGATGTTCTGCTGGCCCGCATGTCCGGCTCGGGCTCGACCTGTTTCGCGCTCTATCTCTCAATGAAAGCCGCGCATTTCGCGGCTTATGAGATCGGCGCGGCCCATCCCGATTGGTGGTGCCGCGCAACGCAGCTTAGTTGAGGCGCGAGACCACGTAATCGGCCAGATCGCGCAGCAGGCTGCGGATCTCATGATCCGGCAGGACGTCCAGCGCCGATTTGGCCTTGGCCGCCCAGTCCAGCGCATCCCGGCGGGTTGCCTCCAGCGTGCCATATTTCGCCATCAGGCCAAGCGCGTGATCCAGATCGCCCTCTTGCTGGCGGCCTTTCTCGATGGTTCGCTGCCAAAAGGCGCGTTCCTCAGAGGTGGCCTGCGCCACCGCCTTGATCACCGGCAGGGTCAGCTTGCGTTCACGGAAATCGTCACCGACATTCTTGCCGGTCGCTTTGCTATCGCCCTGATAATCCAACAGGTCATCGGCAATCTGGAACGCAATGCCCAACGCGTCGCCATAAGCAAACAGCGCCTGTACCTGCGCCTCGGACGCGTCAGCGATGACGCCTCCGACCTCGGTCGCGGCGGAAAACAGCGCCGCCGTCTTGCCGCGCACGACCTGCAGATAGATGCCCTCATCCGTTGCCAGATCGGTGGCGGCGGTCATCTGCAGCACCTCACCTTCGGCAATCGTGGCCGAGGCATTGGCGAGGATGTCCAGAACCCGCAAGGAGCCGGTTTCAACCATCAGCTGGAAGCTACGGGAAAACAGGTAGTCGCCCACCAATACGCTGGATTTGTTGTCCCACAGCAGGTTCGCGGTGGGCCGCCCGCGCCGCTGGGCGCTTTCATCCACCACATCGTCATGCAGCAGGGTCGCAGTGTGGATAAATTCGACCGTCGCGGCCAGACGCACATGGTGATCGCCCGCATAGTCAAACAGCCGCGCCGCCGCCAGGGTCAGCATCGGGCGCAAGCGCTTGCCACCGGCCTCGACCAGATGCGCCGTCACTTCGGGGATGCGGGGGGCGTGTTCCGAGGCCATGCGCGTGCGGATCAAGTCGTTGACCGAGGCCATTTCCCCCGCCAGAATTTCCGCCAGCCGTTCATGCGGTTTCGTGATCGTGTCGATATCCATCACACTCCTGATACAAGGCTCGACTTCTGCCTTACCTTGCCCTTACATCCATCCCCATGAAAGAACTTCTGCGCAGCACCGATCCAACCATCCTGGCCTTTGCATCCGCCCTTCTTGAGGGCGAGGATATAGACTGCTTTCAGATGGACGTAAATATGAGCATCCTCGAAGGCGGCATCGGCATCTTCCCCCGCCGCCTGATGGTGCGGGCCGATGACCTGACCCGCGCCGAACGGGTGATGCGCGACAATGAGATCCCGCTGGGCCGATGACCCGGTTCGAAGCCAACGACCTGACCTGCAACGACTTTCTGGGTGGCCGAGTGCGCCTGTGGCAGCCGCGGTCGGGGTATCGCGCCGGGGTCGATCCGGTGCTGTTGGCGGCCTCGGTTCCGGTTGTGGTGGGGCAATCGGTGCTGGAATTGGGCTGTGGCGCGGGGGCTGCGGTTCTTTGCCTCGCCGCGCGGGTGCCTGATCTGCGCCTGACGGGGGTGGAATTGCAGCCTGCCTATGCTGATCTTGCCCGTCGGAATGGTTCTGAGAATGACATGCCGCTTGAGGTGGTCGAGTGTGATCTGGCGGAATTGCCCGTCGACCTTCGGCAACAGCAATTCGACCATGTGATCGCAAACCCGCCCTATTTTCGCGCCGGGGCGCATAGCCCTGCGGTCGATGACGGGCGCCGGGTGGCCTTGGGTGAACAAACCCCGCTGGCCGCATGGATCGATGTTGCGGCCCGGCGTTTGGCACCAAAAGGCTATTTGCACATGATCCAAAAAGCGGATCGGCTGGCGGATATGTTATCGGTCTGCGCTGATCGGTTGGGCTCTATTGAGGTCCTGCCGCTGGCACCGCGCCGGGGGCGCGAGGCGGAACTGGTGATCCTGCGGGCCCGTAAGGGTGGACGGGCCGCGTTCCGCCTGCACGCGCCGCTGATCCTGCATGCGGGCGACCGGCATGAGCGCGACGGGGAAAGCTATACGCCCGAGCTGTCATCCGTGCTGCGGGACGGGGCCGCGTTGCCCGGGTTTTCTACCCAATAGGCAATGACCAGCCGAATTTGTCGGATTTGAGACAGAATCTGTGCACCTGCGGCGTGACAGGGTGGAAACGATGTGGTCAACTTCCCAAGTGGAATACACACACCAATCAAGGAGGATCGCCATGAGCGTGAGCGCACATCTGACGGAACTGAAGAAAAAACACGAAATTCTCGGTCTTGAAGTGGAAGAAGCCCAACGCTCGCCAGGCATCGACGATCTCCATATCGCGCAACTCAAAAAACAGAAACTGAAGCTGAAAGAAGAGATCGAACGTCTGTCGGCCTAAGACTTCAGACTGGCGCGGGCCGCGATCAAGGCGCCGCCCGTGATCAACACCGCCGCGATCGCCAGCCCCCAGGACGGGGCCGCGATCCCGGCAAGGATCAACACCACGGTAGACAGCAAGGGTGCGGCGTAAGAGCTGGTGCCTAGCATCTGAATGTCGCCCTGTTTCACCCCGATATCCCAGACGTAAAACGCCAGCCCCACGGGCCCCAGCCCAAGGGCAAGGGTCGAGGCCCAGCCCAGCGGCGTTTCGGGCAGCACCGTATCCTCAACCGCGAAATGCAGCAGCCATGAGGCGATGGCTGTCAGCACGCAGAACACGGCGACCGTACTGGTGGGCGTTTCGCCCAGTCGCCGCGACAGGACGGAATAGCCCGACCATGTCAGCGCACAGAGCAGCGCCAGCGCATAGCCCGGCAGATGGGCGGCCTGAAACCCGGAGCCTCCGCCACCGGTGATGATCAGGGCGGCCCCGGCAAAGCCCAGACAGGCCCCGATCAGGTGGCCGGGGCGCAGATGCTCGCCGGGCAGTAGTCCTGAAAACAGCACGATCAGCAGAGGCCAGAGATAGGCGATCAGCCCGGCCTCGGCAGCGGGGGCCATGCGCAGGGCCGAAAAATACAGGGCATGGTAGCCGAAAAGTCCAACGGTGCCAAAGGCATAGATATGCCAGCGCACGGTTTTCAGCTGCGCCAGACCACCCGATTTCCACGTCCAGATCAGGCCCAGAGACCCGCCAAGCGTGAAGCAGA
>NZ_JALCBM010000108.1 GCF_028066395.1 Ruegeria sp. | reverse complement strand
TTTATATGGAGTAGCATATCCTCTGTAGCTAGCAGGACGCTCATATGTTTCTGTCCAGAGAACAACTGCTGGAGGAATAATGAGGTCAAATACAAAGGAAATACAACCTGTAACTTCTTGAACTTTAAATTCAGCGCCCAAGTTATCAAATGGGGTAGCCTGCTGGAACCAGTTAATAGCATCGCTAGAAGCTGTTCTTGTATGTTCAGGCTTGATCTGGAAACGATGGCCTTTAACATTAAATGCTGCAGGTAACTCTGATGGTAGATATGTTAGCTGCCACTCAGAACTGGAAACGTCAGGTCTGGTGATAACTTTCATATTAAATTTACCACAATCTGTTTTACCGTAGAAGTATGGAGGTTTAACTGGTTTATCGTCAAACTGACCTGTTGCACTGTGAATTAGGTAACCGTTACGAGACATAGCAAAACCAAAGAAGTCGGTTCCTTTTTCTCCGCCGTGTGTGGTTATTCTGATGTATGACATCTTTTTAGGGAAACCAAGAACACGACCAGCATCAACTGGGGCATCTCCGGTTAGGTACATATATGGATAGTAACCAGCTTTCCATACGTTACCTTTAGGGTCTTTGTATGTTGCAGAAATTGTTAGTCCCCACTCAAGATATGGTCCTAACATTGTGTTTTTATGCTCAACATACCAGTACTCGCATAAATCTGCATCTTCTCCATCCCATGGCTCTAGTGGTGGGTTTGGAAGAAGACGACGCCTTGTAGCCTCATCTGCTCTAACAACAAATGCAGACCAGCGGCTGTCGGTGTATGTTAGAGGAAGAACATCAATATCCCATAGTGGATCTGATGGATTAGCAATAATCCATGTGTTGATGTCTCTCTCTATTGGAGGTGGTGGAACCTCCGATGTAAGTTCCCAATACTTCGTTGGGACATTAAGATGACTTGGCATAAGTACAAACCTCCTAATATAGATTTTAACCGGATTGTCGCCAACCCTAGAGGAATAACGCAGTGGTCACTTCGATTATTTAAATAAAATATTTAAATATTGTCTTGATCCCAGTTACGTCTAATACCCCATCTCCACTAGTTATATCAAAGATTAGGGGCACTTGTCAATAGGTTTTTTTCAGAAAATGAAAAAAAATTAAGTTGTGGGCTTAATTTTGAAAAAATGAGTCTTCAAAAGGTATATTTTAACTATTTTTAGCACTCAAAATTTCCATAACTACTGATGAAAACTCACCAATTTGGTCTCTTACGAGAAGCTCTGCCTCCCCATCAAAGGGCGTAGGTGTGTTATTTAATACAATTATCTTTGATCCGTTCCTAATGGCTATATCTGGCAGTGTATTAGCCGGAGAAACCAACAAAGAAGATCCTATGGCAATAAAGAGATCTGCATTACGAGATAGTTCAACCGAGCGTTCCCAGGGCCTAACTGGTAGAGCCTCCCCAAAAAATACTGCATTGGGCTTCAAAACCCCTCCACACTCCTGGCAAAGTGGTGGATTCTGCCCGGAAAGAACCCTTTCCATAGCCTCATCCATAGATTGTAGGACAGAGCAATCCATACATACCGCCTGCCTTAGGGAGCCATGAAGCTCATGAACTTCTCCAGATCCTGCATCTTGATGTAGCCCATCTACGTTTTGAGTGATGATGCCTTTTAAGATCTCTCTATTTTCAAGCTCGGCCAGCAAATCATGACCAGGATTTGGTTTTGCGGCTCTTCTGATCGGATAGAGCTCAAGCGAATAGTCATAATAGCGAGATGGTTTTTCAATAAAACCGCTGAGAGATACTACTGACTGATCCATTTTTTCCCAGAGCCCAGAGCCAGGGGAACGGTAATCAGGAATTCCGGATTCTGTACTTATTCCTGCTCCAGTCATAGCTACTAGATTAGAAGAAGACAGGATCATGTCCACAAACTGTTTTGCGTTCTCTTTTAAATTGCTCATAAAAAGTCCCAATAAAAAAGGGGGTGAAAAATTCACCCCCTTTTTAGTTATAGGCTATTTTATTTCTATTTTAAAGTTTACTTACCTAATACGCTTACTACACAGGTAATGCCATCCATTGAAGGCTGAGCACCGCCCATTGTTTCTATTACCCCTAATTTAGCATCTTCCTGCTGGCGTTTCCCCGCCTCTCCTCTTAACTGCCATACTATTTCCGCAGTCTGAAGAAGCCCGGTTGCTCCTACAGGGTGACCCCTGGAAAGAAGTCCTCCTCCAGGGTTAACAGCAACGCCGCCGCTGTTTATCCAGGTGCTCCCGTCCTCTATCAGTTTTGCGCCCTCGCCTTTCTCACAGAACCCAAGCGCTTCATAAACCATCATCTCAGCAATTGAGAAAGCGTCATGTATCTCGGCCACGTCCATATCCTCCGGACCTGCCCCTGCCATTTCATAAGCAAGTTTTGAGGTTCTCATAACGTTCTCTGACGGATCGCACGTTAAACCGGTTGAGCTTGAGTACTTTCCTGATTGAGCAACACAGCCCAAAACTTTGATTGGAGTTTTGGTTGCTAGCTTGTCTACAAGATCTGCTGAACAAAGCACAGCTGCAGCTGATGCGTCTCCCACAGGGCAACACATGTTACGCGTGAGAGGATCTGCTATCATTGGTGAATCAAGCACTTCTTCGATAGTCATTTCTTTATTATATTGTGCAAGTGGGTTAAGCGATGCATGGTGACGGCTTTTTACAACTACTTTTGCAAGCTGCTCCATTGAAACATCGTATTCCATCATATATCTCTTTGCTCTCATAGCATATAAGCCCGGCATTCCCATTCCCAGGGCTACCTCAATATCATCTTCTTCAAGTGGCAGTGGTCCGCCCGACAATACTCGGCTTAGGTTCTCTATTCCCAATGCTAGAGCTATATCATATTGTCCGTATGCAATAGTTCTCCATGCTTCCCAAAAAGAGAGGGTTCCGCTTCCGCATGCTCCCTCAACGTTAATCGTAGGCTGTCCCACAAGTCCTATTTCTTTAAGAGTTCTCTGCCCTACTCCCATTCCCTGATACACGTGTCCGCAGAAAGCGATCTCAATTTTTCTTGGATGAATACCCGCGTCCTTTATAGCGGCCCATGCGGCTTCGCGGCCTAACACGTGCGCAGGTTTATCTGGGAATCTTCCGCAAGCGGTTGTTCCGACACCTAGAATATATACGTCTCTCATTATTAACTCCTCCGGCTTACTTTGATTTGCCCCAATATTATATACAAAAACCCCAGAAAATAAAAAAAGAGGGTTACGGCTCTAAGTCCATAACCCTCTTTGGTATTCAAACTCTTTTATAAATATTGTTTAAATTATTATCCACCAGCACTAACTGCTGTAACTGGTCCCCATTTTCCTGTGAGAAGCATCATTCCAGGAATTAGAAGTGTTAGAAACGCTTCAATTAGGAACAACCAAGCAACTGCAGGTGCAACAGCTTTTCCTAGAGAGAATACTAAGAAAGCTAAGAACACAAGCAATGCCCATGCCCAGCAGAATAGAGCATAGTACATCATGCCAGGGATTGCAGCTTCTAGTCCATAGAAGTGGTAGCCGTACCAAATAAATACTATTGTGGCAAACAAGCAATACCATCCAAGACCTTTAGCGTCATATCCATGAATAAAGATTCCTGCAACCATGAAATAAATCAGGGCAAACACGGAAACTAGTGCTGTAGCAGCAGTTAGGCCTTCACCATGTAACTGCCAAGCTGCGATCAGGATAAGTACACCAACTGCAAAGTTTAATACTCCTACTTCCTTGGCTCCTGTTTTTCCTAGAACGGTCATACCGTTACAGAAAAATACGAAACCTACTAGCAACAAAACGTAACCAAGCAACATATCTATTGCCATTTCTCTCCATACCTCCTTAAAGTTTGTTTTTACTTGTGGAGTTTTTTGTGGACTTTCCACCTTCCACAAAGTTTTTTGCTATGAAATAGGATTTATCACACTTGGCATAGACATGTCAAGCTAATTTTTTAGAATTTAGGCATAAATTATAGAAAAAACCCCGATCAAAAAATAAAATTATTCAATGATCGGGGTATCTTAGTCAAATTAAGGCTTTAAAAAGCCGATTTTATACAAATTTTAGATATATTTAGCCCAAAAAGGGGGTTATATGGGAATTACTCCCCTTCCCTTCTTTGTACCAAAATTACCCATTTACCCTTCTGTACAACATCTCCATTTTGGTTGTGTACAAGGACTTCAAAAATAAGAAAGCCCATATTTGGCCTTTTGTGCTCTCTTTTCTCAACCAGTTTACGGGTAATGTGGATTGTGTCGCCGAATTTAACAGCACCTGAGAATCTCCAGTCCTCAAGACCCATAAAAGCAATAGTTGCTAAACGAGGCATTGTAAACCAAAGACCTGAAGCTACGGACAAAACACATAGACCGTGAGCTACTCTACCTTTAAAGACAGTTTTCTGAGCAAACTCTTCATCAATATGCATATTATTAAAATCGCCAGATAATCCAGCAAAGCTGACTACGTCAGTTTCTGTAATAGTACGTCCCGTGCTTTTGTGCTCAGCGTCTACTTCTAAATCCTCATAAAAAACTCTTGTATCCTCTGCCATTTTTATGATCTCCTTCCGATTTAAGTTATATACACGACCCGGCTTTGAGGCCAGGTCGTGTTGTTATTTTCAAGATTGAAGCTGCTAGCTTCCTATTTTTTTATACAGGTTTAAACTTCGGTAAGGTTACTTCGTCAGTAACGTCATCATAAACAACTTCAACATCCATTCCCACATGAACATCGTTAACGTCTACATCAACTACATTGCTCATCATTTTAACGCCTTCCTCAAGTTCAATAAGAGCAACCACATATGGGGGCTCTCCTTTGTAAGCTTTTGAAGGACCCATGTGATGAATAGCGTATGTCCATACTTTTCCTTTACCGCTTGCCTCTACCCACTCTATATCTTCCGACATATCGTCTCCTGGGGATACAGCACGTGGATAAAAGAAGAACTTCCCTGTTTCTTTTGATCTAGGAAGAACAAGTGCGTGGTTTTTAGCTCCTTCCCAGTATGGTTTTGTTTCCGGGCGAAAATCCGGAAGCGGTTTGTTATATGTTTTTTCTTCAGCCATTTTTCATAATCTCCTTTTTCTTATGAGAGGGGCTCTTTCCCCAATAGTATTGTACTGTGAGCAGATACGATGCCACCGTTGCCATGTACAAGAGCAACCTCTGGTTTTTCTACCTGCCTTGGTCCCGCATCGCCTCTTAGCTGAAGAGTTGCCTCTACAACGTGGTGCATTGCTCCAAGATGAGCCTGAGAAAGAAGTCCTCCATGTGTATTAACAGGAAGATCTTTTCCGATTTCCATACGGCCTTCTAACGCAAATGGGCCACCCTCTCCTTTGGGGACAAATCCCAAACCTTCAAGCTCTAAAAGAACCGTGATTGTGAAACAGTCATATAGGAAAGCTACATCTACATCATCTACGCCAAGCCCTGCGGTCTGAAACGCTTTTTGGCCTGAAGTGTTAATTGCGTTATAAATTTGATCTAGATTTTCAAGTGTGGTCATGTACTGGTGTGAGTATCCTTGACCCATTCCGAGCAAATAGGCAAGGTCGTTTTCAATACCAAGCTCTTTTGCTTTTTCTTCTGTTGTTACGATAAACGCAGCGCCTCCGTCTGAAATGATTGAACAATCATATTTAGTAAGAGGCTCAGCAATAATTCTTGAATTTACAACCTCTTCCACTGTTAGAGGTTCTTTGTTCATTGCGTTTTCTTTCATTGCAGCGTGTTTTCTCATTGTTACCGCTACTGCGGCGAGCTGCTCTCTTGTAGCGCCGAAATCATGCAAATATCTCTGAGCTGCAAGTGCGTATCCGCCTGGAGTTGTAAGTCCATAAGGAAACTCAAACTCACCGTGGCACATTTCTCTAATAAGAGCCAACATACCGGAGGAAGATATCCCTGATAGTGTGTTGTCACCTCTTACACAAAGAACTACCTCTGCCTGCCCTGAAGCAATTGCCATTGCGGCCTCGGCGGCCATCCATACTGCTGTTGCTCCACCTACTGCAACTGAGGAAAAGAATTTTGGTTTCATACCAAAGTAATCAGCAAAAGTGGTGCAGTGCATGAATGTGTGCTCCACCAAAGAGAATGCTGTTACTAATCCGTCTACATCCGTTTTTTTGATTCCTGCGTCTTCAATTGCTAATTTTGAAGCTTGTGATAGGAAATGAAAAGAACTGCGATCGGGAATTTTGCCCTGCTCAGTTTCGCCAACTCCGGCGATAACTATTTTGTGTTTCTTAAGGACTTCCCGCGCTTCTTCTGTGCCTGGGATATTACTAGCCATGTATATCTCCCCCTATATTATATTTTTGTGGAAAGTTATATTAAATTGATACTGATAAAAGTCAACAGTTTCTACGGTTTAGTGTTTATCAATAAAAAGATCTGAAGCAGATTCAGAAACCAGGTTGCATATGGTGGAAGTGTAAAAATTTCTAGCTCTTTTCTGGTCATCTGGAATGTCGTTGTAGGGAAATTCTTTCTTCACCTTTTTTATAAGCGTTTTGATATCAATATCGATTCCAGATTTTTCAAAGTCTTTTGCTCTATTTACAATTAAATCTTTACAAGCTCTCTGTATTCCTTCTTCAACTAGTTCTTTGGTTGGTTTTAAATCGTGGAGATTGTCGTATATCTCAAATATTCTATTTCTAAAAATTGCATCTCTAAAATCTTTACTAACCCTGTTTTTTTTGTTGCTTTTTTGAGAACCATTTTTGGTCTTATTATAAGAACTGTTTTGCACGGGGGTTCGTTTACTAATTATCTTATTATTACTTGTGTATTCTTTGGGTGACATTTTTGTCACCCCCCCCAGTGCTAATTCTGTCACCCCCCGGGTGACATTTTTGTCACCCTCCCCCATGACATTTCTGTCATCCCCTACTATACTGTTTTTATTGACTTTTTTTTTAGGTGTGGAGAGTTTTTGGTTATTTGAATCTGTAATGTTTGTAGTTTTATCCGGAGCTTCGTTATCCTTGTTTAATTCTTCTATAAGCTTTGTCACTAAAGGCCTAAAATCAAAAACCGTTGTTACCTGTGCCCCAGTTTCACTGTCAAACCTAGGTGTTTTTACAAGCAAACCAAGTTCTTCTAGATCTTGAGTTATTCTCTTAACACTCCTTTCTTCGACACCAGATCTTTGTGATAAGGTTGCATAACTTGGGAAAGGGTATCCCGCGTCCCACTTGTAGGACATTATGTCGATTATAAGCATTATATGCTTTGGCTTTAGTCCTATCTTGGACCTATATCTTAGGAGGATATTTGGAACACTTGTGAATCCTTCATCAAGGATTTCACCCCATATTTGAACTATCTTTGTTTTGTCTTGTTTTGGCCCAGACACTTTGTTCCCCTAGCAAAACACCGGTTTGCTCTTAACGAACATCAAAAAGCTTGACATTTAAAAGCCAGAAAGGGTATCATTAGAAATGTTCCACCTTCCGGTTGCCGCCGTTGTTTTAAGCAAATCGCTAAAGCTTCGGCGGCTTTTTTTATGCCGTTGCCTGCATATTATATGATTTTTATATAGTTAAATCAATGTTAAGAGAATGTTAACCAAAAATCTATCCCGCTTGTGTTTATTTAAAGCTTTGAATTAAACCATATTTGTCTTGATATAGGATTGATTAATTGATATAACTTTTAGAAGGAGAGCGTTAAGAGTTGAAAGTAATAGCTATAGCAAACCATAAGGGCGGCGTAGGAA
>NZ_JALCBM010000017.1:54072-61132 GCF_028066395.1 Ruegeria sp. | reverse complement strand
TTCATGGGCAGTTCGCTGGACCGGGGCGCGGGCGGGCGCGATCCGCTGATTGCGACCGCGCTGGGATCGGCGGTGGTGCATGGGCCCTATGTTCACGGGTACAAGGACAGCTATGACCGGCTGGGGCGGGCAAATGCGGCGGTCTCCATCAGGTCCGCGACCGAGCTGGGCGATGCGGTGGTCGACATGCTGGCCCCGGATCGCTGCGCCGATATGGCATTGGCCGGGTGGCAAGTGGTGACCGAAGGTGCCCCGCAATCCGATCAGATGGTAGAGATGGTGCAGGACATTCTGGACCGGCGGAGAGCCAAAGATGCGCGCACCTGATTTCTGGAACACCAGACCTGACCGGCTGGACCTGCGCGCGCGGCTCCTGGCTCCGCTGGGCCGGGTCTATGCGGCGGCGACCGCGCGGCGGGTGGCCTCTGGCCAAGGCTACGCACCGGGCGTGCCGGTGATCTGCGTCGGCAACCTGAACGCAGGCGGCACCGGCAAGACTCCCACCGTAATCTGGGTGCTGGAGCAACTACGAGATAGCTGGCACACGCCCCATGTGGTCACCCGCGGCCATGGCGGATCGCTGGAGGGGCCGGTGCGGGTCGATCCCCGGGTACACACCGCCGCGCAGGTCGGGGATGAACCGCTGCTGCTGGCGGCCTTTGCCGATGTCTGGGTCGCCAAGGACCGCGCCACCGGGGCGCAAGCGGCAAAGGACGACGGAGCTTCGGTCATCGTGTTGGATGACGGGTTTCAGAACCCTGCTGTTGCCAAGGATTTCTCGATCATCGTGGTGGACGCCGCGCGCGGGTTCGGCAATGGCTTGTGCCTGCCCGCTGGCCCCCTGCGAGAGCCCGTGGCCACCGGATTGCAACGGGCCGATCTGGTGCTGTCGCTGGGCGAAGCAGAGGCGCAGGCGGAATTTGCCGAGATCTGGGCAGACAGCCTAACCATCCCCCACGCCATTGGCGCGGTACAGCCTTTGCAAACCGGGATGGACTGGCAGGACACCCCGGTTTTGGCCTTCGCCGGTATCGGCTATCCCGAGAAGTTCTTCCAAACACTGCGCGCGCAGGGAGCCCGTCTGCTACGGGCCGAGGCGCTGGACGATCACCAACCCCTGACCCCGGCGCTGATGGCGCGGCTGGAAAATGAAGCCAAGGCTCTGAGCGCTCAGATGGTCACCACGGAAAAAGACGCGGTGCGCCTGCCTCCGGCTTTTCGCAGCAAGGTGATCACGCTGCCGGTTCGCCTGACCGTTCAAGATGCTGACAGGGTGAAAGAGATGCTGGCGCAGGTCGCGCCCTCATCCTGACACCGTGGAACCGGCCCACGAAGGGACCGGTTAAGGACGGATCAGTTGCCCAGCTCGTCCTCGATCAGCGCCTTGAAATCGGCGTAGGACTGGTTCGAGACTGATTTGCCGTTCACGATGAAAGACGGGGTAGCCTGAATGCCGTCACGCTCGGCGTTTTCCTGATACCAGGCGACCAGCGTCTGGGCGCGGGTGCCGTCCTGCAGGCACGCCTCTAGCTGGTCATTGTCGATCCCGGCCAGACGTCCGATTTTGCGCAGCTCATCCACGATCTCGGCCGGGCCACCGGCGCGGGTCCATTCGGACTGGCCTTCATAGATCAGGTCGGAGATGCCAAAGAACTTCTCGGGCCCGCCGCAGCGCGCAACCATCGAAGCCCAAAGGCCATAGCGGTCAAAATAGACCTCACGATAGATGAACTTCACCTTGCCGGTGTCGATGAAATTCGCCTTCAACTGCTTGAACGGCCCATTGTGGAAATTCGCGCAATGCGGGCAGGTGTAGGAGGCATATTCGATGATCTCGACCGGCGCGTCCTCGGCCCCCTGAACCATCTCGACGATGGTCGAGGTGTCCAGATCGGCCTCCTGCGCCTCGGCGCTGCTGATCAGCGGATAGGAGGGGGTGGAATTCGACAGCGTCAGCCAATAGCCGCCAGCGGCTACGGCGACAGCCGCACAGATTACGGTTGCAATACGGCTCATTACTCAGCCCTTTCTCAGCGTTTCTGCTTGGATAAAACGTTGCGGCCCAGACGTTCAAGGGCGGCGCGCAAATCCGTATCATGAACGTCACGCGACACTTTGTCTGCCTCGGCTGCAATCTCAGGTGGTATCTGGGGTTTGGCTGGTTTCGGCTTGTGGTCGAAACTGGCCTGCCCCTCGGCAAATCCGGTCGGAGCGGTCTGGGTGATGCGCACGCGGCTGATGGCGTTAAAGCCATAGACCGCGTTGACCTTGTCGCGCAGCTGTTCCTTCTGCATCTCAAGCATCGGGGCCTGCGGACCGGTGGTCAGCACCGTCAGCGTGGCGCCAAACCCGCCCTTGCCATAGCCCACGTTCACCGGCCGGGCGATGGCGGCGATGTCCTGACCCACAATCTCGGCCCAATGGGTCAGCAGGCGCGACACGGCAAAGCCCCGGCTTTCACCGGCGCGTCTGATCTGATCATTCAGCAAAGTTGCGGTGCGTTTGAACCCGCGGGTCGAGGAACGTCTGCGCTGCATCTGGTTTCCAACTCCTGCGCCGCTATTGTAAGGGCCATACGGACAGGCGCCAGCGAAACCCGACAGGGAGATGAATAAAACTTGCGTGACATAGGTGATTTTGATGTGAGCGATGCCCTGTTGGGTTGGTACGACCACCATGCGCGCGACATGCCGTGGAGGGTTGGCCCGGCCGACCGCGCGGCAGGCGTGGTTCCCGATCCCTATCGCGTCTGGCTGTCCGAGGTGATGCTGCAACAGACCACCGTCGCAGCCGTGCGCGACTATTTCCTTCACTTCACCACCCGCTGGCCGGATGTGATGGCGCTGGCCGCCGCGCCGGATGATCAGGTGATGGGCGAATGGGCCGGACTTGGCTATTATGCCCGCGCCCGCAACCTGCTGAAATGCGCGCGGGTTGTTGCAGGGGATCATGACGGTCAATTCCCCGACACCTATGACGCGCTGCTAAAGCTGCCCGGCATCGGCCCCTACACCGCCGCCGCCATCGCCGCCATCGCCTTTGACCGGCCCGAGACGGTACTGGATGGCAATGTCGAACGCGTCATGGCGCGGTTTTACGACATCCACGATCCTTTGCCCGGTTCGAAACCGCTGCTCAAGGACCGGGCGGCTGCGCTGACACCGGCCAAGCGGCCTGGGGATTACGCGCAGGCGGTGATGGATCTGGGCGCCACGATCTGCACCCCCAAATCCCCGGCCTGCGGCATCTGCCCCTTGCGCGATCCCTGCCGGGGCCGGATTGCGGGAACGCAATCCGAACTCCCACGGAAATCACCCAAGCGCCCCAAACCGACCCGTCACGGCCATGCCTATATCGCCCAACGCGCGGATGGCGCATTGCTGCTGCAACGCCGCTCGGACAAAGGCCTGCTGGGCGGAATGCTGGGTTGGCCCGGGTCTGTTTGGTCCGAGACCCCGTCTGAGGCACCGCCCTTCCCCGCCGATTGGCAGCCCCTGCCGGGCGAAGTGCGCCACACCTTCACCCATTTCCACCTGATCCTGCGCATCTGGACCGCCCCGCTGCCGAATACGACGCAACCGGATGAGTTGATTGTCATGGACAAGCACGCCTTTCGTCCCAGCGATCTGCCGACGGTGATGCGCAAGGCATATGACCTCTGGCGCGACCATTAGTGCATTGTGAATCCCACCCGGACCTGTCTAGGTTGTGCCACGTATTCGGAGCCGACCGATGATCCCGTCAGACACCCTGTCCCGCTGGCAATCCGCCCTGCCCTTCTGGATCTCCTACCTGCTGATCCCGCTGATCTGGGTCACGTCGCTGGCCGGGGACTGGTGGGTGCTGCTGGTGCCGCTGTCCACATGGTGGGCCTTTTCCGTGCTGGATCACCTGACCGGGCTGAATCTGGAAAACGCCGATCCCGATACGCCGGATGTCGGGTTGCGCTGGTACATCCTGCTGACCAACCTCTGGGCGCCGATCCAGTTCCTCACGCTATTCGGTCTGATCTGGTTCGTCACCCGATCCGACCTGTCCACGGCAGAGAGGGTCGGCGTGTTCTTCGGCATGGGCGTGATCTCGGGCACGATCGGGATCAACTACAGCCACGAGCTGATGCACCAGAAAGGACGTCTGGAACGCTGGCTGGGCGATATCCTTCTGGCCATGGTGCTCTATTCCCATTTCCGGTCTGAACACCTGCTGGTCCACCACCGCCATGTCGGCACCCCGCGCGACCCGGTTACAGCGCGCTATAACGAGGGCTTCCACCGCTTCTACCCCCGCGTGCTGCGCCAAAGCCTGCTGTCATCCTTCCGGGCCGAGCGCAAGAAACTGGCCCGCAAAGACCGGCCCTGGACCGATCCCGCCAACCCCTTCTGGCGCTACTGGGCGCTGCAAGGCGCAATGCTGCTGCTGGCGCTATTGATCGGAGGCTGGTCGGGCGTGGCCCTGTTCCTGATCCAGGCAGGCACCGCAATCTGGCAGCTGGAACTGGTGAATTACGTGGAACATTACGGCCTGACCCGCAAATATCTGGGCGAGGGCAAATACGAACATGTCCACCCGCGCCATTCGTGGAATGCCTCACAAAAGGCGTCGAACTGGCTGCTGATCAACCTGCAACGGCACTCGGACCACCATTACAAACCGAACCGACGGTTTCCGCTGCTGCAACACCACACTCAGGACGCCGCGCCGCAACTGCCCTATGGCTATCCGGTCATGACCATCGCGGCGATGATCCCGCCCCTTTGGCGACGCGTCATGAACCCCCGCGTCCGCGCCTGGCGCCGCCAGTATTACCCCGAGATCACCGACTGGCGCCCCTACAACAAAGCACAAAACCCCCAGCCCCGCACGTGACCGCAGCGCGCGCCAGCGCGCTGCCCGGCCCAACCGGTTTCAATGCATCTTTGATGCGTTGCAAACGGGCGGGAGCACCCCGGCCTACAAAACCCAGATATCCATCGGCGCTTCAACGCCGCGAACACTCTGGCCGGATTTAGCAACAAACCCGGCCATCGCATCTTCCGCCGGAGACTCCTCAGCCACCTGCGCCCGCACCGCGTCGCTGACCACGATACGCGCGCTGAAATCGCGGGTCAGTGCCTCAAGCTTGGCGGCCACATTCACCGCGTCTCCGATCACCGCAAATTCCAGCCGGTTTGCGCCGATGTCGCCCAGAACGACCGGGCCGTAATGCAGCCCGATCCCCACATGGATCTCAGCCTCTCCCGCCCGGCGGCGATCCAGATTCCAGCGGTCGATCACATCCACCATCGCCCGCGCGCAAGCCAGCGCGTTACTGGCGTCCAGAGGCGTGGTGACCGGCGTGCCAAAGGTCGCCATCAGCCCATCGCCCAGATATTTGTCCAACGTGCCGTGATGGCGGAAGACCTCGCTCTCCATCCGGGCGTGAAAGCCGCGCAGCACCTCGATCACCTCATAAGGATCGCGCCCGGCGGCATATTTCGTGAAGCCCACGATATCGATGAACAGAACCGCCACATTCTCTTTCCGCACCCGTTTCAGCGGCTCGTCATTCTGGCTTAGTTCCTCAACCACATTGGGAGAGAAGTAACGGGACAGGTTGGCCCGTTCCCGTTCCAACCCCGCATTCGACAACAGCAGGCGGTTCAGGCGCTGCATCGAAATACCCATGGTGACCGCCACCATCATGAAGACAATGACCTGTTGAATGCGTTGCGAGGGCATGAAACTGTTCGGATCAAGAAGCTCGGCCACGTCGGGATACCCGCGCAGCGCCTCGGCCACCCGCTCGCTGATCCCCGGGATCGGCGTCGCCACCCACCAGGCGATGACCCAGCCTGCGGTCCACATCATCGTGGTCCACGACCCGATAGCAATCACCGTGCGCCAGGAATAGGCCAGCGTCCCAGCGGCCAGAATGATGAAGAAATACTGGAAATTGTCGAACCGGTACTGCATCGCCAGAGGTCGCACATCATCGCTGAACGGGTTGGGCACGATCATCCCCAGCGTCATGATGAGCAGATCGACGAAGATCAATAACAGCTCGGTTCGCGATTGGCCGACCCGGCCTGCGCGGCGGATCAGCCAGCCATTGGCGCAGATCAGCAGCAGGATGAAGTGATACCACAGCACCTCCCACGCCGGATTCAGGAAGATCAGCAAAACCCCGGTCAACCCCATCGCCACCCAACGGGCGCGCACGGCCAGTTCCAGACCTTCACGCTTGTGCCGCTGAAGCGCGGCCTCGGTGTATTTGTTGTCCAAATCCACGACGTCGGGCTGTGTGATAAAGAGGCTTCTGCGGGGTCGGCGGGCAGTGGTTTCGGTCATGGACTGTCTCTCACATGCTGTCAGGGCGCGCGCCCATGCAATCATTCCCGGGCCGAAAACAAAAGACCCCGCCGTATGATCGGCGGGGCAAGGCTAAGTGCCATGTGTCAGGCCACAGGCACCGGCGGTATTGGTAATATCAGTTGTGCATCTCGGCCCGGATCTGCTGGCGCAGCACGTCGATCGGCACTGTCTTGCCCTCGCGCTTGAAGCACCAGTAAGTCCAGCCATTGCAGGACGGCGCGTTTTCCAGATGCGCGCCAACCTGATGGATCGAGCCCTTGACGTTGTCGCCCACCAGCGTCCCATCCGCGCGCACCTTGGCCTTGTGGCGCTGGTTCATGGAATAAAGTTCCTCACCCGGGCGCAGCATGCCGCGTTCGACCAACTGGCCAAAGGGCACGCGCGGTTCGGCGCGTTTGCTGGCGCTGACCTCCAGCGCCTCACGGTCGAATTTGCGCACTTTCGAGATGCGTTTCTCGGCGACTTTGCGATAGCTTTCCTCGCGCTCGATCCCGATGAATTCGCGACCCAGCATCTTGGCCACGGCCCCGGTCGTGCCGGTGCCAAAGAACGGGTCCAGCACCACATCGCCGGGATTGGTCGAGCCGATCAGCACCCGATGCAGCAGCGATTCCGGCTTTTGCGTCGGATGCGCTTTGTCGCCGTTTTCATCTTTCAGACGTTCATGGCCGGTACAGATCGGCAGCACCCAGTCGCTGCGCATCTGCAC
>NZ_JALCBM010000017.1:12112-53972 GCF_028066395.1 Ruegeria sp. | reverse complement strand
TCAGACGTTCATGGCCGGTACAGATCGGCAGCACCCAGTCGCTGCGCATCTGCACACCTTCGTTCAGCGCCTTCAGAGCCTCATAGTTGAAGGTATATTTCGCCCCTTCGCGTTTGCTGGCCCAGATCATCGTCTCATGCGCGTTGGTAAACCGCTTGCCCCGGAAATTCGGCATCGGGTTCGACTTGCGCCAGACCACATCGTTCAGAATCCAGTATCCCGCATCCTGCAGGGCCGAGCCCACGCGGAAGATGTTATGATAGGACCCAATCACCCAGATCGCACCATTGGGTTTCAACAACCGATGCGCCGCCTTCAGCCAGTCGCGGGTGAACTGGTCATAGGCCCCAAAGCTGGAGAACTGATCCCAATGATCGTTGACCGCATCCACCTGAGAGTTATCCGGGCGATGCAACTGGCCTTTCAGCTGCAAATTATAGGGCGGGTCTGCAAAGATCAGGTCCACGGACGCCTCGGGCAGACTGTTCATCACCTCGATGCAGTCCCCGGACAGGATCGTGTTTAAAGGGAGCGCGGCTGCGCCCTTTGTCTTGATTGTGGTCATTATACTGCCTCAGTTCCACGGCGCTTTTGCGCTCATTTGGTTGAGACAAGGATGAGTCAAAGATGATTCGCCGTCAAATTCTTTTTTGAATCAGCAACTTACGATTTACTCTTGATACAAGATATTGTGGACCGTTTTAAACGAACGTCTATGGTGTGGGGTCACACCGAGATTTTGCAGCGCCTCGCGATGCTGTTTGGTCGGATAACCTGCGTTTCCCTCCCACCCATAGCCGGGATGCTGTTGCGCCAAATCCACCATCAACCGATCGCGCCAGTTTTTGGCAATGATCGAAGCAGCCGCGATTGACACCGAACGCCCGTCGCCCTTGACCACCGCCTGCGCCGGAATTTCCAGACCGCGCGGAATCATGTTCCCGTCGATCAGAAGGTAATCGGGCGCGGGGTCCAGCGCCTGAACCGCGCGGATCATCGCCAGATGCGAGGCGCGCAGGATGTTGTGTTCGTCAATCTCGGCAACCGAAGCCTCGGCCACCGCAATCTCAGCCCGGTCGCGCAAGGCGGCCTCTAACGCGGTGCGCCGTTTCAGCGACAGTTTCTTGGAATCATTCAGCCCCTCGGGGATATCCGCAGGGTTCAGGATCACCGCAGCGGCCACCACAGGCCCGGCCAGCGGCCCGCGCCCGACCTCATCCACGCCTGCGATCCTGACATGACCGCGCGCCATCAAAGCCTGTTCCAGTTCAAAATCCGGTTTTGTCATGCCCATGGCAAACCGCGTTTCGCCCCCTACCGCAAGACAAAAAGAGAGAGGGGGTGGCACACGGCACCCCCTCTCCGGCGCAGCGCTTCTGCTGGCGCTGCTCCTGCTCGACATCCGATTACTGGTAAACCACGCGGTATCCTTGCTGGCGCAGGCAGGCGGGTTCATAGGCCCGCTTGACCTTTTTGCCGTTCCAGAAACCGACCTTGCATTGATGGGGCAGGCTGTTGGCATGTTTGTAATGCTTCTTCAGGCATTTCGGCGCCAGCAGTTGGTGACGCGGGGAATAGGCGTCAAAGGTGCGCAGGCATTTATGCGGCAGGTTGTAGCGCGCCACATGCGGCGGCAGCGGACGGACATGCGGCTTATGACCGTGCGGTTGATACACATGCGGCTTGTGGGGGCGATGGGGTTTGGGCCGCGCATGGATATGATTCTGATGACGGGTCACACGATCCTTGCGCTTTTCCTTGTTATAATGATTGACCGCCGCGCCAATGATCGCAATCGCAGCCAGCCCGCCCAGAATATCCCCGGTATCCGCCGCACGGGCCTGTGTGGTCGAGATGCCGGTTACGGCGACGGCGGTGGCAACGATCAGGGCAATGAATTTCCGGTGCATGAGGTTTGTCCTTTCCTATGGAGCGGCGATCCAGCGAGGAACCGCAAAAGTGATGCCCTCAACCTGGGGCCACCCCCCTCAGACAAGCAATAACGCGCCCTTGTTATCGAATATCAGGTGGCCCGGACCCCTTAAGTTATTGAATATCGGCGCCAGCCATGCGCAGGATGCGGCCTATGAAACAGATCCTCTCTTCTCTGGCCATTGCGGGCCTGATATCGGTCAGCTCGGCCGCGTCGGCAGCGGATTGCTATGCCGATTACAAGGCCAAGCAGGACAACCCGCTGCGCCTGCATTACGGCGTCATGCAGGTGTCGAACTGCAATAAGGGGGCGGCCAGCCAAGAGGTCGCCCAGCGCCTGCGGGCCTCGGGCTGGACCTTGCTGAACGTGATGTCCGTGTTCGGACCGGAAGGGTTGGGTAAAAGGAAGGCCAATGCCGGAAAATTCTATCTCCGTTTCTGAAGCCCGCCGGTCCGGGGTGCGACTGGTCGGTGCGGGGATCGCCGTGATTGTGGCCATTCTGGTCACCGCCGCTGCCTTTCTGTTCTGGACCCTGCCCGACGCCAACGCTTTCAACGCCCGGGTCGAGCGGCTGTTTGTCGAGGCTGACCTGACCTCGCAAACCGAAATCCGCCTGTTGGAGATTCTGGCCCAGTCCGGCACCGCCTTTGCCGACACGCTGTCCAGCTATCGCATGGTCATCTTCGTGCTGCTGGTTTTTGCCAGCGCCATGCTGGTCGCCGCGCTGGTGTTTTTGGTGATGCTGGTGATGTTGAACCGCCGTATGGCGCAGATTGAGCGGACGGGGATTCAGGTGACCTCGCTGCTGATCAGCCGCGAGGAGAATACCGTTTACCTCAACAACATGGATTTCAAACTGACCCCGGCGGCGATTGAAACCCTGTCGATTCTGGCCGAATCCCGTCTGGATGACGAGGTGCTGTCGGGCGCGCAGATCGAGGCGATGATTTCCGGCCGCGACGCCGCCGATTGTGACGAGGCCGCCGGAGCAACGCGGATCAAACGCCTGCGGGACGCTTTGGGCAACCAGATGGTCAGCGAGCTGTTGGTCAAGAACATCGCCAAAAAGGGTTATATGCTGTCCATCGAAAAAGACGTGATTCAGATGATCTGACCCGCACCCTCGCGCAATTTTGCGCGGCGGGGGGCTTGGAAAATTTCCCATCAGGGCCCATCCTATAAGGACCCTTGGCACGGGAGGCGGCCCATGAATATCCATGCCACACCTGATCTGAAAGGCTACGGAATCTCGGTCGAGCGGCTGACAGGCCGCATCGCGATCTTTCGTGGCGACATCCTGCTGGCGGAAAGCGAAAACGCCAAGGTCATGTATGAGACGCGCCTGCCGCCCACGATCTACGTGCCGCGCGCGGATGTTTGCGTTGATCTTGGCCCCGAAACGGATTTGCAGACCTTCTGCCCCTTCAAGGGCACGGCCACCTATCACGACATCGACCTGCCCGGCGAACGGCTGGCCAATTCGATCTGGGCCTATCAGGACGCCCTGCCCGAAAGCGCCGCCATTCAGGGTCATATCGGGTTCATGCCCGGCGCCTTCACCCATACCGATCTGGGTGACAATCAACTGCGCGATCCCGATGACGGCAATATCAGCGGCCCTCTGATCGACTGGTTGATGCGCGGCGCCTCGGACTCTCAGACGCCCGAAGCGTTCACCAAGGCGCTGGCGGAAAAGATGCTGGAACACGGCATCGCCATTCAGCGCCTCAGCATTCTGGCCTGGTCGCTGCATCCTTTGATCGCGGGCAAGCATTACATCTGGGAAAAGGGCGCTGCCGAGATTTCGACCCACGCGCCAACCTATGAAATCTACGACCACCCGGCCTTTATCAACAGCCCGCTGCGCCATGTCTCAAACGGGCTGGGCGGCGTGCGGCAACGGCTGAACGACGACAACCCTCATAACAGCTTTCCCATCATGGGGGAGTTGCGGGCCAAAGGCGCCACCGACTACGTCGCCATGCCGCTGCGGTTCTCAGATGGGCGCACCAACGTTTTGACGCTGACCTGTGATCACCCCGATGGATTCACCACAGAAAATCTGGGATTGGTCTTTGAATGTTCCGCCGTGATCGCCCGGTTCTATGAGGTCTTCATGCAGCGCGAAAACGCGCAGGTTTTGCTAGAGACCTACGTTGGCAAACGTTCCGGCGCACGCGTTCTGGGCGGTGAGATCCGACGCGGCGATGGGGACGATATTGATGCCGCGATCATGTTCTGCGATCTGCGCAATTCAACCGCGTTAGAGGAACAACTGGGTCGCGGAGAATACATCAACGTCCTGAACGCCTTTTTCGAAACGGTGTCGGGCATCGTCCATGACAATGACGGAGAGGTTCTGAAATTCATCGGCGACGCTGTTCTGGCGGTCTTTCCGGCCGGTGATGACGCCACAAAGGCCCGCTGGAACGCGCAACGCACTGCGATTGAGATTGTCGAGCGTCTGGCCGAGCTGCGCCAGTCCGGGCTGGATCACCACTGCGATTGCTCGATCGGGCTGGCCTATGGCCGGGTGACCTATGGCAATGTCGGCTCGCGTGAGCGGCTGGATTTCACGGTGATCGGACAGGCCGCCAATATCGCGGCGCGTCTGGGGGAATACAGCAAATCCACCGGGTATCGGATCGCCGTGTCCGAAGATATCGAACCGGCCTGCGAAAACACTGTGCCGTTAGGTCCTGTCAAACTGCGCAACGTCTCCAACCCGCTGACATGCTTCGCACTGCGGACAGCGGCGGATGCAGCCCTGGACGCCTGAGCCGGTCTGGAACCTTTGACCCGGTTCTGGCGAGGTTCCGGCGCAGGCCATATCCTTGGCCCGGTTGAACCATGGGGAAGCATCGCTAAAGACATCAACCAGACCGCCGCACAACGCGGTTACCCGCCCAGCAGGATCAATGCTGTCTGCGCAGGGGAGATCGTGCTCTGAAGCTGATTGATCTGGTCGCGGGCCAAATATCGATCCGTCAAATCCGCGACCGCTTCCGGGTCGGTGAACTGTGAAAGATCACCCGAGCCGGTCGCGCGGGACAGCTTGTCCTTGAAAACCTCCAACTGTTTGTCGATATCCAGTTGGGCAAAGGATGAAGGCAGACCCAGTGCTGTTTCCATCATACTGCGCAGCGGTGGCAGGCTCATCAGCTCAAACCACTTGGCATCCTCAGTCCCGTCCCCTGCCGCAAGTTCGCTCAGCGTATGTTGGGTATAAAGAGCAATGCGCATGGAGTCGTCGCTTTCGCCCACGGCGATTTCAAACCCGGCAACAAGGTTGTCCTGCACGATCTTCTCCATTTCGGCAGACGATCCGGTTTTGGGCGTATCCCCCGGACCGAATCCAAACGCATCCGCGAAGGCGCTATACCGGCTGTCGGCCAACCGGTTGGCCAGCGCATCGTCAGCCTGGGTTCCGTCAGACAGTATCTTTTGGATGAAGTAGCGGTTGTTGATATCCTCCTCCAGACCAAAGGCCCCCAACGCAACCTGCAAGAGCCGCCTGTCCGAGACCAGATCCTCGGCACTGTCCACCTTGCCAATATTGTCCAGAAAATACTGCGTTTCCCGTTGATTGACATTGGACGTGGAAAAGCTTTCCAACTGGGTGTCATAAGTGCGCTGCAAGAACCGCCAGCCAGCCACCCCGCCGGTTGGTATGACCGGCTGATAGGTCATTGCCGATACGCCATCAGACGTTCCTCACGCGGCAACAAGGATCGCAGGGATTTGAGGCATTTGTAATACTGTTCAGCCACCAGAGCTTCGGTTGCTTCAGTCAGAACACGTCGGCTGTCAGGATCGGTGAAGACCTGACTCAGTTCCTCAACCCGGCGCAGCAACTGCTGACGTGCATTGTCTGGATCGGTATCGCCTGACAACACCAACTGAGCGGCATAACAGACACGGCGAACCGGGGTATTGACTTCTTCCGGATGGATCGCGTCACGCAGGCGTAACACGTTGGCTTCTGGTGTCATGATTGAAAACCGGCTGCGGCGATCTCCGTTTTCGATCACCACGCCGTTGATCAGCACCCGCTCCTTGGGTGCAAGTTTCAGAACCAAGCCGCTCATCAGGTGGCCCTCATCTGGCGCAAACCGCGCAGAACCGCCGTGTTGATATCGAGCAGGGGCTCAACTGTGGCGTTGTTGCCAAGAACCTGACTGCTGTGCAATTCGGTGAATTCCGCCAGATAGAAAATCCGCGCCCGCAATTCATTCGGCAACGCGTTATCCGAATCCGTCACACCGGTTGCCAGCACGCTCCACAAGCGCCGGTTTTCATGCAAAGCCTGAACAAACGCCGCAAAATCCGTGGATTTCCGGGCCGCCGCCGCCTTGAGACGGCGTGTAATTTTCGAGATCGCTTCGTATTCCGTGTCACGCGGAGTGCGGGTCGGCGCGGCGGTTTGCGCATAGGCGCGTTGGGCAAGCGTTTGCGGTGTCACTTGTAATCCTTCCAAGGTCGTCACTGGGCGGTCAGGACCGGGGCGCGAAAACCGCGCCCCGGTCGGGTTTCAGATTTACCGGAACAGCGACAGGATCGACTGCGGCGCCTGGTTGGCGATCGACAGCGACTGGGTGGCCAGCTGCTGCTGAACCTGCAGCGCCTGCAAACGGGCCGAGGTCTCTTCCATATCCGCATCCACCAGCGAGCCGATGCCGGATTTGAACGAGTCGGTCAGGTTCGAAATGAAATCCTTCTGGGTCTCAATCCGGCCCTGCGCCGAACCAAAGGCAGCCGATGCGTCAATGGCGGTATCAATCAGCCCTTCGATGGCGCCAAGCGCAGCTGCGGCGCCCGCATCGGTCGAAACGTCAATCGACGCCAAGGCTCCCAAGCCACCAGAGTTCGCATTTGCGAACTGTCCGCTGATTTGCAGCGAGTCCGACCCTTCATTGGTAATGTCGAGCTGCGCAGCGTTTGTGCCCGGATCATAAACCACCGACACATTGGCATCCGAAGCCTCGATAGCGGTTTTCAAACCGGCGGCAATGATTTCTTCGGGCGCATTGCTACCGGCGATGTCTTCCGCTCGCACAGTGTACGACACCTCTTCGTCACCCAGCCGGATGCTGAAGGTATCGCCTGCAGCCAGAGTCCCCGGATCGGCAATCACAATACTTCCGACGTCATCGCTACCGCCATTCCCGTCGAGGGAGAAGCCAAACGCATCAGCAACGTCTGCCGTTACGCCGTCAGTACCCGTGAAAACATCTGCGGCAGTGTAACCACCGGTCGACAGGTTCTGGGCCGATACGTTGATGGAGGATGCAGTCACGTTCCCGTTGTTGTCACGATCCAGTGACGACAGAACGGTTGCCCCAGAGCCACCATTGACCAGATTGAGACCGTTGAACTGCGCTGCACCTACAACCGATTCAATCTGGTCCTTCAGCGCGCTTACATCGTCATTGATCTTACCCCGATCAACGTTGTCTTCCTGCGCGGCAACGATTTTTTCTTTCATCTGAGTCAGCAGGTCAGTCACGGTCTCGGACGCGTTCCGCGCCACCGCAACCGTCGATTCACCCAGTGCCAGGCTGTCCTTGATGGCGTTGAACCCCTGCACATCGGATTCCATCACCTTGGAAATCGCCCAAACGGCCGAATTGTCCTTGGCCGTGGCGACGTCCTTACCAGTCGAGATCGCGTTCTGGGTCATCTCGAGGTTTTTGTTGACCGATTTCAGGGTCTGCAGCGCAACCATTGCGCCATTGTTTGTCAGAATGCTGGACATTTATGTCATCCTTCTTGAGTTCGGGCGCGTTTGACGCCCATGTTGGTCCCGCCCGACGGACAGGCATTCTGTCGTTCTGACATCTGCGTTGTACCTGACGGTCAGCGCGCCACCCGTTTTCCAAGTGCAGGGCTACCTTTGACCGCCATCTCCTAACGGAGTGCTAAGACGCCCCAACCGGAAAGATCGCATTTGATTCAACCGGCGACATCAGGCGCGTTTTTCCAGCTTGGCCTTGCCGCGCACCGCAAACCCGTTTCGCTGACCGGCAGCGTCATAGGTGCTGAATTCCTGCCGAACGCGGCGCAGTTCGGACATGCGGTTAGCCACCGCGCGAATCCCGTCGGCTGCGCTGTTGAGCAGGGTCTGATTGCGCTCGACCTTCTGCTGCACCCGGATCAGGTCCTGACTGTCCAGCACCTGAAGTTCGTTGATCGCACCGATCAGTTTTTCCTTTTCCGGCGCGGTATTGCCAAGGCGATCCAGATCACCTTCGACCAGCGCTGCGCGTTCCAGATCCAGAACCTCTTCCAGCGCTTTGATCAGATCATTCTGCATGGGTTTTCTCCGTCATTGCAGTAAACAGGGTTTCGGACAGGCCGATGCCGCCGGATTGCGCAAGCTGCCGCGCCTGATGCTGCACCAGAATCGAGGCGAACTGATCTTCACCCGCGCCACCCCCAAAGGAATTGCGCGCCTTGCCCAGCCCGGCGGATTTCAGCATTTCGGCCAGAAACGTCGCCTCAAGCTCGACCGCGGCGGCTTTCAGTTGTGTATCTGCCGAGGACAGAGGGGCGGTGGGTGTGGTGGCGGAAATCTTCATCGGGTTCTCCGAAAATTGCTTCGAACTTTCATGATCAAAGAGGAAAGCAGTTAAAATAAACGTAACTTCCTGCGGGCAGATTTCGGGTCAGACAAACGGAGCCGGAGCAAAATGCCCAACCCGCTGATACTGACAACTGCCGCGCCGCAGGCAGAAGCAAAGCCCGAGAAACAGCCGCGCCATGCGCAGGACCCCGAAGGAGGGGCGACCTTTGAAGATATCCTGAAGGGCGCGATCCCTGAGAAGACAGAGGAGCCCGCCGCAGTCGATGCAACCGTGGCTCTGGATGTCAAAACCGATTCGGTCGAACCGGAATCTGAGGTGGCTCAGCCGACACTGCCGACGATTGAGAACACGCCTCCGAAAGATCGAGAACCATCTGTCGAATTGATTGCCACTAACCCTGAGACACCTAGACAAGTGTCGCAGCCGGATAGGGTCACGCTAGGGGAAAAAGCGCTGGCACAGCCGATGGTTGGCGATAAAACGACGCCTTCCTTGCCGGATGCAAAGCCACTTCTGCGGATGGATATTCAGGCACAGCCGGAAACGGCACGAGACCAACCCGCCAGAACACCGCAACATGCGCCTGCAAGCCAGATCGCCGAGCAGGCGATCATCATGCGGGCCTCTGTCGCCGCGCCGGAAAAGACGGTCGAGCAAACGGTCAAACCTTCCCAAACGCATGCCGAGCCAACCACGGTGTCCGCAGTGGTCGAGAAGGCTCCGATTACTGTTCCGAAGACCGAGGTGAAACGCGCGCCATTGGTGGTTAATCAACCTCAACCCGCCGGGCCGGTTGAGGTGAACCCTGCTGATCTTGCGCCCGAATCATTGGAGGAAGGCGAAGGGATCACAGTCACCAAGACTGACTCGACTTTCGGCACGGTAAGGGAAGGGGCAGCCCCTCAGACAACCGGGCCTGCTCGGGCGGACATCGCCCGCGCCGTCGCCGGGCAGATGGCTGCTGTCATTGCCGCAAAGCCGGGCTCTGGTGGGGTGGAAATCGCGCTGAGCCCCGAAGAACTGGGCCGCGTGTCGATCACCCTGAACGGCCGCGAGGACGGGTTGCACCTGACCATCGCCGCCGAACGACCCGAAACGCTGGACCTTATGCGACGGCATATCGCGGTGTTGACCGAAGAATTCCAGAAACTTGGCTATGGTGATCTGTCCTTTGACCTCGGGACATCGGCAGATACGCCGCAGGACCGTGAAAACGACAACCCTCAAACGGCTTATGACGTCGACGACCCGCAGCCCGAACCCGCCGCTCATCCCATTCCAACCGGCCTTGTTCAGGGCCTTGATATGAGGCTTTGACCCATGATCTCTGCAATCAGTTCCACGCCCCAGACCAGTGCAACGACCCAATCCGACAGCGGCTCTGGCACCGCTGCGCTGACCTCGGATTTCGAAACTTTCCTGCTGCTGCTCACGACACAGGCTCAGAATCAGGACCCGTTGGAGCCGATCGATTCTTCGGAATATGCGGCCCAGCTGGCACAGTTCTCGATGGTCGAACAGCAGGTACAGACCAATGATCTGCTGTCCGAACTGACCGCCGCATTTGGTGGCAGCAATCTGGATCAACTGGCCAGTTGGGTTGGTATGGACGTCCAGACCACCGCCGCGTTCCAGTTCGACAGCACGCCGGTCACGCTTTCGGCCAATGGCGATCCGAATGCGGACAGTGCGGTGATGGTCATCCGAAACGCCAATGGCGAGGTTGTCGACCGGATTTCGGTATCGGTCGGTACGAATGAGTTCACCTGGGCCGGGGTGGATGATGCAGGCAACCCGATGCCCGCCGGGGCGTATTCGGCCAGTTTGGAAAGCTATCAGGGGGAAGAACTGGTGTCCCAGACACCGGCCTCGACCTATAGCACGGTGGTCGAGGCTCAGATCAACGGCGGCGCAATTGTTCTGACACTGGATAGCGGGGCCGAGATTCTGACCGATGATGTCAGCGGGGTCCGCGCAGGAGCTTGATCTGACAGGCCGCGCGGTCCAAAGCTTGGCCAACCGCGATTCGCCTGAAGATACTGGGTGCCCCTCTGACCGATCACGCCCCGCCACCATTCGATCTTGTCGCCCAACTGGGTGAACAGGGGCTTGTTGAACCGGGTGCCCGGTTCGAGACCCTGTATGGAGGGCGCACGAACCAGGTCTGGAAAGTGCAGGGAGGCCACTGCGATTCGGTGCTGAAACTGTATCGCACGACGCTGAGGAACCCGCTTTTCGGCAATGATGCAGGGCATGAGGCGGCATGTCTGCGTGCCCTGCAAAGCACCGGATTTGTGCCCAACCTGCGGGCAACGGGGGCATTCGAAGGGGATCGCTGGGTACTCTACGACCACGCGCCCGGTGCGCCGTGGCGGCAGGGGGCGGACAAGGTCGGGCGGCTTCTGCGCAAACTGCATGGCGTTCCCGCCGAGGTTTCGGTGCCTCCCGGGTGTAATGGCAGCGCCGATCTGGCCCGACATGGCGCGCGTATTCTGGCCGGGTGCCAGTCCGACAGGCGCGACGCCTTGGCGGCGATGCAGCCCCAAAGTACCGTCGCACCGTCATCAAAGACCTGTCTTGTGCACGGCGATCCGGTGCCGGGCAATATTCTTGAGGACGAAACGGGCCTGACGTTGATCGACTGGCAATGTCCGGTCATGGGAGACCCGTGCGAAGATCTTGCCATGTTCCTGTCCCCCGCCATGCAGCATCTGTACCGCTCGGAACCGTTGTCCACGGATGAAGAGGCCGCATTTCTGGTGGCCTATGATGATGCAGACACCGTCGACCGGTATCAGATGCTGAAACCCTGGTATGCGTGGCGTATGGCAGCCTATTGCCTTTGGCGCGCCGAAAACGGGTCCCCGGACTATCTGACCGGGTTGGAATTGGAACTCGCCGCGCTTTAATCTGGTAACGGGCCTTACAGATCAGCCAATGCCAAAAGGGCATAGGCCGGGGGCATCACCACCCGGCGCCATCGACCCAAGGGAAACCGGTTGGGCTCGCTGGAGATCGGCAGCGGCAGGCCCGACGACTGGCCCAGCGCCATCCGCGCCAGCGCCCGACCGCAATAGCTCCCCATCGCGACGCCGTTGCCGTGATAGGCAAAGCCCGCGAACATGCCCGGCTGGGCGGGCACCGGACCAGCGAACGGCGTCAACCCTCGGGACAGACACACCATTCCCGACCAGATATGGGTGATCTCAACACCACCCCAAGCCGGGAACATGCGGTGAAAATCCCGGACCAGCTTGCGCCGTATTTTGGCCTCAGCCGAGGCGGACGCAAACAATCCCCCGCGCATACCGAACAGGAACCGTCGATCCGGCATCAGGCGGAAGTAATGCAGCAAATTGCGCGTGTCGTAAGACATCTGATCGGTCGTCCAGCCTTGCGCCTGTAGCTCGGCATCACGCAGAGGACGCGTGACCATGACGGTGGATTGCGCGGGCATATAGCGGGCGGCCATCCAATCGGGCAGGTCCTCGCTGGAATAGCCATTGGTACAGATCAGAACCTGCGCGGCGCAGATGCGACCCCGTTGGGTTTTCACATCAAACCCGGAACCGGACTTCGTCACATCCCTGACCGCGCTTTGCTGGAACAACTGCACGCCAAGGGACTGCGCGGCGGATGCCAGACCAAACAGGTATTTGCGCGGGTTCAGGCCAAAACCAACCGGCTGTGTATAACCGCCATGAAAGGCCCCTCCGAACCCGAGGGCGGGTAGATCGTCGGGCTCGTGCAATGTCCCGTGCGCATCTGCCGCCCGCCGCAAACGCTCCATCGCGCGGGGGGTATGGGCCAGTTGGGTTTCGCCTTTGGAGTGGGTGTCCGCACTGATTTCATACCGGGTCAGCAGATCAGCAACCAGCGCCACCGCGTCCCCTTCCGCCTGGTCATAAGCCTGCGCAGCATCGCTGCCAAACCGGCGGGTCAGGGCCGCGGTGCTTAGCTTTGATCCGCCGAGGCAACAGAACCCGCCATTGCGACCCGAAGCGCCCCAACCGGGTGTCTCGCCCTCAAGCACCGCGACCGAGGCGCCGCCCTGTGCCAGATGCAGCGCCGCCGACATTCCGGTAAAGCCGCCGCCGATGATGGCAACGTCAACATTGTGATCGCCGATCAGAACCGGCCAGTCCGGGGCCGCAATGGTCTCATCCCACCAGCACCCGGCTCGTGGTTCGGGGCCATAGGCGTAGGCGGGGAAAATCCGCCTCATTCCGCGCGCGCGGCGGCCATTTCATCCTGTTTCTGCCGCATCATTGCCCGTTTGGTGACCAGCGACGCGGTGATGACCCCCACTGTGACAACCGCAATCATCAGCGTGGACAAGGCGTTGATCTCCGGGCTGACACCCAACCGCACCGCCGAGAATATCTTGATCGGCAAGGTCGTGGCCGACGGCCCCGAGGTGAAGGATGCGATCACCAGATCGTCCAGTGACAGGGTGAAGGCCAGCAACCAACCCGAAATCACCGCAGGCGCGATGATCGGCAGGGTCACCAGCCGGAACGCCTGCGCCGCCGAACAGCCGAGGTCCAGCGCCGCCTCCTCCAACGACCGGTCGAAAGTCACGAGGCGCGAGGATACAACGACCGAGACGAAGCACATCGAAAAGGTCGTATGTGCCAGCACGATGGTCAGGATGCCCCGGTCCAGTCCGATGCCGATGAACAACAGCAGCAGCGACAGGCCGGTGATCACCTCGGGCATCACCAAGGGTGCATAGATCATCCCCGAAAACAGCGTCCGGCCAAAGAACCGCCCACCACGCACCAGCACATAGGCCGCAGCGGTGCCCAGAATGGTCGCCAGCGTTGACGAGAACACGGCAACCCGCACCGTCACCCAGGCCGCATCCAGAAACGCCTCATTTTGGAGCAGTTCGCCGTACCACTTGGTGGAAAACCCGGCCCAAACGGTGACCAGCTTGCTTTCATTAAAGCTGAAAATGATCAGGATGATCATCGGTATGTAGAGAAACGCAAACCCCAGCGTCAGCGACACCGCGTTGAACCAGCTGAGCCTGTTCATTGCTCGGCCTCCGTCTGTTTTTGCTGGTTGCGCTGGAACAGCACGATCGGGATGACAAGGATCAGCAGCAAAACCACCGCCACGGCGCTGGCCACCGGCCAGTCGCGGTTGGCAAAGAACTCCTCCCACAGCACCTTGCCGATCATCAGCGTGCCCGATCCGCCCAGAAGCGAGGGGATCACGAACTCACCAATCACCGGGATCATGACCAGAAAACAGCCCGCGATAATGCCCGGACGGGACAGTGGGATCGTCACCAGCCAGAACGCCTGCACCCGGGAACAGCCCAGATCTTCGGCCGCCTCGATCAGCGACTCGTCCATCCGTTCCAGCGCCGAATAGATCGGCAGGATCATGAAGGGCAGATAGGTGTAGACGATCCCGATATAGACCGCTTTTTGCGTGTTCAGAATGGTCAACGGTTCCGCAATGATACCGGTCCACAGCAGGAACTGGTTCAGAAACCCTTCGTTCGACAGGATGCCCATCCACGCATAGACCCGGATCAGGAACGAGGTCCAGAAGGGCAGGATCACCAGCATCATCAGCGTCGGGCGCCATTCCACCGGCGCGCGGGCCATGCCATAGGCAATCGGGTAGCCCACGATCAGCGTCAGAATGGTCGAGATCAGGGCGATCTTGACGCTGGACAGGTAGGCTTTCCAGTACAGCGCGTCCTCGGTCAGCCAGACAAAGTTCTCAAGGTCCAGCGCAGCAAAGAACTCCCTGATCCCCGCCCATCCCTGCGACAGGTCCAGCTTCGGCGCATAGGGGGGAATCGCAAGAACAGAATCCGACAGCGAGATTTTCAGGACGATGAAGAACGGCACCAGAAACAGCGCCAGCAGCCAGACATAGGGTACGGCAATCAGCAGGGCGCGGCGCATCAGTCGGCCAGCAGAACCGCAGCCGTCGCTGTCCAGGACAGCCAGACCGGGTCTTCCCATGTGAAGGACCGGCGCGAGATGCGGCGGGTGTTGGCCGTCTGCGCCTTGATGATGGTGCCGTTGGGCAGCTCGACATGATAGGTGGACAGGTTGCCCAGATAGGCGATGTCAAGCACCTTGCCCTGCACCGCGTTGATCGCATCCGCCGGGCGTTCGGCGGAAATCGCCACTTTCTCGGGCCGGATCGCAAGGTGGCAGGTCTGACCGGTGGAAATCCCGCTGGCCGAGGTCGCCGTCAGCGGCGCCTGCCCTTCGGCCCAGTCGATCTGAAAGGTTTCGCCGCCATTTGCGGTCGCCCGCCCCTGAATGATGTTCACATCCCCGATAAAGTCGGCCACATAGACCGAGTTCGGGGTCTCATAAATCTTGTCCGGTGTTGCCACCTGCATCAGCTTGCCCTGATCCATCACGGCAACACGGCTGGCGACGGTCATCGCCTCTTCCTGATCGTGGGTGACGATGACGAATGTGGTGCCGGTCTTTTCCTGAATGTCCATCAGTTCGAACTGGGTGTCCTGCCGCAGCTTCTTGTCCAGCGCGCCCAGCGGCTCGTCCAGCAACAGCAGTTTCGGCGCCTTGGCCAACGAGCGGGCCAAGGCCACGCGCTGACGCTGACCGCCCGAGATCTGATGCGGCTTGCGGCGGGCGAATTGTTCCAGCCGGGTCAGGCGCAACATCTCTTCGACCCGGGCCTCAAGATCGGGTTTCGGCATTTTGTCCCGACGCAGGCCAAAGGCGATATTCTCCCAGATGCTGAGATGGGGAAACAGGGCGTAGGACTGAAACATCATGTTCACCGCCCGCTTGTTGGGCGGGATCGGGTCGATATCCTGACCGCCCAGCAGAATATGCCCCTCGGTCGGGGTTTCGAACCCCGCCAGCATCCGCATCATGGTGGTCTTGCCACAGCCCGACGGCCCCAGCAGGGCAAAGAATTCCCGCTCGAAAATATCCAGCGACAGAGTGTCGATGGCCGTAAAGTCACCAAACCGCTTGGTGACATTCTGGAACTGGATCAAGGGTTTCGCCTGCGGGTCATCCCACGGCGCAAAGACGTCAGAGTTCAAAACGGCCCCCGTTCGGCTGTCTGGAAAAAGGTGCAAGGCGACCGGGCCGCCTTGCACAAATAAATCGGATCAGGTGCCCGATTTGATCTTGGTCCACATGCGCGTCACGACACGCTGAACCTTTTGCGGATAGGGGCCTTTGATATAGGTGTTCTCCATCGCCTCGGGCGACGGGTAGATCGCCGGATCGGTGATCACGTCTTCCTCAAGGAACTCTTGCGAGGCTTTGTTGCCGTTGGCGTAATACACATAGTTCGACGCGGCGGCCATGTTCTTGGCGTCCAGCATGAAGTTGATGAACTGATGCGCCCCGTCCGGGTTCGGCGCATCGACCGGCACGGCCATCTGGTCGAACCACATCTGCGAGCCTTCCTTGAAGGCGTTATAGGCGATCTCGACCCCGTTCTCGGCCTCATCCGCGCGGTCGCGCGCCTGCAGCACATCACCCGAGAACCCGACGGCCACGCAGATATCCCCGTTGGCCAGCGCGTTGATATATTCCGAGCTGTGGAACTTGTTCACATAGGGCCGGACGGCGGCGAACACTTCCTCGGCCTTGGCGATGTCGGCCTTGTCATGGGAATTTGGATCGACGCCCGCGTACACCAGCGCGGCCGGGACCATCTCATCCGGGGCGTCCAGGAAATACACGCCGCACGCGGCCAGCTTTTCCATGTTCTCGGGGTTGAAGATCAGTTCCATCGAATCGATCGGCGCGTCTTCGCCCAGAATTTCCGTGACCTTGCCAACATTCACGCCCAGCCCGGTCGTGCCCCACATATAGTTGACCGAATGCTTGTTGCCGGGGTCGAACCGCGCCACACGATCAGCGATGACATCCCAGGCATTGCCGATATTGGACAGTTTGGCCGCGTCCAGTTCCTGAAAGGCACCGGCCTCGATCTGGCGGCTCATGAAACTGCCGGTGGGCACGACGACGTCATAGCCCGAACCGCCCGCCAGCATCTTGGTCTCAAGAACCTCGTTGCTGTCGAACACGTCATAGATCAGGGTCAGGCCCGTCTCTTCCTCGAATTTGGACAGAAGCTCTTCGTCGATATAGTCGGACCAGTTGTAAACACGCACCTCTTCAGCAAAAGCCGCCGAAGTCCCCAATGCGATGGTCGCTGTGAGTGTCAGCGTTTTGAGTGACATTTTATTCTCCCTGCAAGTGTACGGGTATCTTCCCGATTTTCTGGATTTGATCAAGTTTTGCGTTTTCCCCCGATCCGCCGTATGGTTTCACGAGGTCTGACACAGGACAAGTCAGGCATACGCGAAAGAGGGTGAACCATTTGGATTTGATCATGGATAAGGCGTCGGGATCAGGGGAAGACGATCAAAAGCGCCCCGCGCATGAACTGGTGTACCAGACGCTGAGATCACAAATCCTGTATGGGGAACTGGTGCCGGGACAACCCGTCACGATACAGGGGCTGACCGATTCCCTGGGCGTGGGCATGACCCCGGTACGCGAGGCGATCCGACGCCTGATCTCGGACGGGGCGCTGGTGTTTCAAGGCAATCGCCGGGTCAGTGTACCGCTGCTGTCCGATGCGGATGTCGAACAGATGATTTTCGCCAGAATTTCAATTGAATCAGAACTTTCCAGACGCGCTACCACAAATATGACCGCTGATGAAGTTGATGATCTGGAGCGTATTGACCTGCGTCTGGACCAAACCATCGCCGACGGTGATGTCGGCGGGTATCTGCGTCTGAACCACAGGTTTCACAGAACTCTGTATACCAAGGCGGATGCACCGATCCTCGACGATATCGCGGAACGGCTGTGGCTCAAGTTCGGGCCATCCCTGCGTGTGGTCTGTGGCCGATTCGGCACCCAGAGCCTGCCTGACCGGCACAAGGACATCATTGACGGGCTGCGCCGTCAGGATGCCGAGCATGTGGCCAAGGCAACCGCGCAGGACATTGTGCAGGGTATGGAACTGATGGTTGGCGCCGCATCTGCCCCCTAAGGTGGTGTGATTCGATTGACAGCGAATAATTTGATCATATTCTGAGCCGCAATCGCGTTTGCAGGAGTATGCCAGATGTCCGTCATCACCAATCACATGCCCACCGCCGAATTGCAGGCGCTGGATGCAGCCCACCATATGCATCCGTTTTCCACCAATGCCGAACTGGAACAGGAAGGTGTGCGCGTCATCACCCGCGCCAACGGGATTTACCTGACCGACAGTGAGGGCGAGGATATCCTGGACGCCATGTCCGGGCTCTGGTGTACCAATATCGGCTATGGTCGGAATGAACTGGCCGAGGTCGCCGCCCGCCAGTTGCGCGAACTGCCCTATTACAACATCTTCTTCAAAACCACCCATGTGCCCGCCATCGCGCTGGCCGCCAAGATTGCCGAGCTTGCCCCAGGCGACCTGAACCACGTTTTCTTTGCTGCCGGCGGGTCCGAGGCGAACGACACCAATATCCGCATGGTGCGCACCTATTGGGCCGAAAAGGGCCAGCCGGACAAGAACATCATCATCAGCCGCAAGAACGCCTATCATGGTTCCTCTGTGGGGTCCGCGTCGCTGGGCGGGATGTCCGGTATGCACGCGCAGGGCGGTATTCCGATCCCGAACGTGCATCACATCAACCAGCCGGACTGGTGGTCCGAAGGCGGCGACATGTCGCCCGAGGATTTCGGCCTGGCCCGCGCGCGCGAGTTGGAAGAGGCCATTCAGGAACTAGGCGAAGACCGCGTCGCCGCCTTCATCGCTGAACCCGTTCAGGGCGCGGGCGGCGTGATCGTCGCCCCCGACAGCTATTGGCCCGAGATCCAGCGCATCTGCGACAAATACGATATCCTGCTGATCGCGGATGAGGTGATCTGCGGCTTTGGTCGCACCGGCAACTGGTTCGGCTCGCAAACCGTGGGGATCAAGCCGCATATCATGACCATCGCCAAGGGTCTCAGCTCGGGCTACGCGCCCATTGGCGGCTCGGTTGTCTGTGATGAGGTCGCCGAGGTCATCGGCAAGACCGAGTTCAACCACGGTTACACCTATTCCGGCCACCCGGTCGCCGCCGCCGTGGCGCTGGAGAATCTGCGCATCCTTGAAGAGGAACAGATCGTCGATCACGTCCGCGATGTCGCCGCCCCCTATCTGAAACAGAAATGGGAGGCTCTGGTCGATCACCCACTGGTGGGCGAAGCCAAGATCGCGGGCATGATGGCCTCTATCGCGCTGACGCCGGACAAGGCCAGCCGCGCCAAGTTCGCGTCCGAGGCCGGAACGGTCGGCTATATCGCCCGCGACCGCTGTTTTGCCAACAATCTGATCATGCGCCATGTGGGCGACCGTCTGATTATCGCGCCGCCGCTGGTCATGACCCCCGCCGAGATTGACGAAATGTTCGTGCGCATCCACAAATCTCTGGATGAGGCGCATGCCGAATTGATCGAAAAAGACCTGATGAAGGCGGCGGTATAGAAGTCCCGATCTCGGGTCCCGGAACGACAGGGGGCAGCTTTCTCAAGCTGCTCCCTTTTTTCGAGCGCTCACCGCATCCGTTGCAGCAGTTTCAGGCTGGCATACCCATCTGGCAACAACCCCTGCGCCAGTTGATAAGCCCGCACGGCGTTGATCGTGTTGGGGCCGATGCGGCCGTCGATGCTCTGCGTATCGAACCCGGCCTGGGTCAGGCGGGTTTGCAATTCCTTGCGTTCAGTGAAGCTCAACGCGCGGTCGTCGCGGGGCCAATCCGCTGTGAACGGGCCGCGCCCGGCCAGACGGTCGGACAAGTGACCGATGCCGATCACATAGGCATCGGCACCGTTATAGGCCTCGATCACCTTGAAATTGTCAAAGATCATCAGCGCAACGCCCTGCCCACCCGCAGGCAGCAGGATCGCGGCGGGACCATGATCGGGCACCGGCGTACCGGACGCGGAAACCACCCCGCGCGCGGCCCAGTCCGATGGCATCAGAGTGACATCGCGCTTGGCCGTGGCATAATCGAACCCCTCGGGCAGGCGCACTTCCACGCCCCAGGGCTGCCCCTTGGTCCAGCCGTGCCGCGCCAGATAAGACGCCGCCGAGGCCAGCGCATCGGTCGGATCATCCGACCAGATATCGCGCCGCCCGTCGCCGTCGAAATCCACCGCGTGTTCCAGATACGAGGTCGGCATGAATTGCGTATGCCCCATCGCCCCGGCCCAACTGCCGGTCATGTTACCGGCGCTCACATCCCCTGCCTGAATGATCTGCAGCGCGGCAATCAGCTGGCCTTCAAAGAACTGCGCCCGGCGCGCATCAAAGGCCAGCGTCGCCAGCGACTGAATGGTCCGGTCATCGCCCCGGAACGTCCCGAACGCGGTTTCCAGACCCCAGATCGCGGTCACGACCTCTTTCTCGACGCCATACTGCGCCTCGATCCGGGTCAGCACATCGCGATGTTGTTCCAGCCCGGCAAGGCCATTCGCGACCCGCGCGTCCGAGACGGCAGCATCCAGATACTCCCAAATGGGTTTCGAGAACTCGGCCTGATTGCGATCCCGCGCGATGACCTCAGTGTCATAGGTCAGACCCGCCAGCGCCTGATCCAATGTTTCGGCAGCGATACCCTGCTGCACCGCCCGTTCGCGGAACGCCCCCAGCCACGCCTGAAACCGCGCATTTCCTTCGCTCGACACCCGAGACTCCTTGGTTTCCAGTCGCAAGGCAGACCGGATGAACACGGTCACATCAGCCGAAGCCTGCTGTATGATCCGCGATCCGTCCTGTGTGTTGGTGGCCTCTGCCTGCACAATATATATCCATAATGCAGCAGTCACGACGCCAACTATGCATCTGCGCATTCCGTTTTTCCTGATGTCTGCTCGGCCACAGAATAGCGTAATTTCGGCCTGCCATAAAGCTTTCAGGCTTCGGCTTCACGCTCTTTTGCCGCTCGCTCGGCCCGGATACGGGCCAGCGCCTCGCGCAGCAAGGGCACGCGGTTGGGGCGAAAGCTGTCCCCGGTGACCTCCATGTCGCGCATCCGGTCCAGGCGGAAAACGCGGAAATCCTGACGCAGATGGCACCAGGACAGCAGCACGCTGGCGCGGTCCACATAAACGATGCTCAGCGGGTTGACCCGCCGTGTCGTGTTGTCGCCCTTGGCATCGGTATAGGCAAACTCGACGGCGTATTCGTCCCATGTGGCCCGGCGCAGATCCGCCACGTCGATCGAGGGCCGCGCCGGGCGGTCAAAGCGGGTGGCGGTCAGCACCGCGTGGCTCAGGCGATGGGACTGGCGCTGCGGCAGCCGCCCCTGCAGCTTGCGCAGCGCCGCACTGGCGGCGTCCGACAGTCCGGGATCGCCAATTGCCTGAACCTCGCGCAGGCCCAGCACCAGTGCCTCAAGCTCATCATCGGTAAAGCCCAAAGGTGGCAAGGTGGCGTCCTCGATCAGGGTAAAGCCGAACCCGGCCTCTCCGTCGATCACCGCACCCAGCTCTCGTAGCGAGTCGATGTCGCGATGGACCGTGCGAGGGGACACACCCAGATCCTGCGCCAACTCGCCGGATGTCTTCGGCGAGGGACCAGAGCGCAGGGCTTGCATCATTTGGAACAGGCGGGCGGTACGGGACATAGTGCAGCCTAGCTTAAACCTGATGACAATTTCTGTCATCAGGCCACAGTATCCATAGGCCATCTCAATCCCTCGGAGGCCCCGATGCTGACCCTTCTGACCTTCCCGTCCGCCTTTGGCCTGTTCAGCGCCAGCCCGTTTTGCGTCAAATCCGCCCTGATGCTGCAACAGGCAGGTCAACGCTGGCAGCGGTCCGATCTGCTGAACCCTGGCAAGATGCCCCATCAGAAACTGCCGGTCCTGCGCACGCCGGAACGCCTTGTCCCCGACAGCGACCTGATCCGCGACTGGCTTGAGGCGCAGGGGGCAGATTTCGACAAGGGCCTCAGCGATGTGCAAAAGGCCCAATCCCGCGCCCTGATCCGCATGGCCGAGGAACATATCTATCATCACGTCGTTCTGGATCGCTGGGGCAATGATGATGTCTGGCCGATCCTGCGCGAGATGTTCTTTGCTGAAGTCCCCGCCCTAATCCGTGGCCCGGTGACACGCGCTGTTCGCAAATCGGTGGTGAAGCGGCTGGACGGGCAAGGCGTATCACGGTTCTCCGAAACCGAACGGCGCGACCGGCTGGAATGCGATCTTGAGGCGATCTCGGCCTATCTATGGCAATCCCCGTTCCTGCTGGGCGACCGGCCCACAGCGGCGGATATGAGCGTCGGCCCCATTCTTGCCGCCATGCGCGCGACACCTGCGGAAACCCGGCTGACCCGGCGGATCAAACAGGATAACCTGCTCAACAGCTATGTAGACCGGATGGAACAAGCGATACCCGTGGCATGAAACCGTTTGAGGACCCAACCGTTGCCGCCGCGTTCAAGGCGCTACCCCCGGGCACCCGCGCCGGGGCGCTGGCCCTGCGGGCGTTGATTTATGACACCGCCGCCACCCTGCCCCGTGCCCAACCAATGCAGGAGGCGCTGCGCTGGGGTCAACCCGCCTATCTGGCACCCAAGGGATCGACCATTCGGCTGGGCGGGCACAGATCGGCACCCTTCGCCCTGTTCGTGCATTGTCAGAGCCGCTTGATGGGCGATTTCACCTCGGCCTTTCCGGGCGAGGATCGGATCGACGGCAACCGGGCCGTGCTGTTCGATAGCCCGGATCAGATCGACGCAACCCGCCATGGCTGGCTGATTGCGCGCGCCCTAACCTATCACTTCTGACGGCGTTTGCGTTCGACCTTGCGCTTGATCTTGTCCTTCTTGCGCTTGGTGCTGACAGCCTTGCGCCGCGCGCCCCGTTTGGCGGGTCCGCGCCCGCGCGGAAGGGCTTGATCGTCGATGGAGAGCAGCTCCAGCTCCAGCCCGCCAGTGACGGGTGTGGCTTCGGTCAGGCGCACGGTGACACGCTGGCCGATGGCGATGATCAGCCCGGTGTCTGATCCCATCAGCGTCCCCGCCTCGCGGTCGAAATGGAAGAACTCACGCCCCAGCGAGCGCACGGGCACCAGCCCATCCGCGCCGGTTTCATCCATCTTCACGAAAGCCCCGAAGCGAGCAATGCCGCTGATGCGGCCTGAGAACTCATTGCCCACCCGTTCGCTGAGATAGGCGGCCAGATAGCGATCCGTCGTGTCACGCTCCGCCATCATCGAGCGGCGCTCGGTGTCCGAGATATGGGTGGCTGTTTCGTCGAGCCGCGCAATTTCATCCTCGGTCAGCCCGTCCTTACCCCAGCCATGGGCCGAGATCAGCGCGCGATGCACGATCAGGTCGGCATAGCGGCGAATGGGTGAGGTGAAATGCGCGTAGTTCCGCAGCGCCAGCCCGAAATGGCCAAAATTCTCGGGGTTGTAATAGGCCTGCGCCATCGACCGCAGGGTCGTCAGGTTGATCAGTTCCGCATCCTCGGTGCCTGCGGCGGCGTTCAGCAATGCATTCAGATGCCGGGTTTGCAACACCTGTCCCTTGGCGAGGTTCAGCCCTGCCGCCTGCGCCGTCTCCCGCAGACTTTCCAGCTTCTCGGGCGCGGGTTCTTCATGCACCCGGAACAACAGCGGGCGGCGTTTGGCGATTAGAGTCTCGGCGGCGGCGACATTGGCGAGGATCATGAACTCCTCGATCAATTTATGCGCGTCCAACCGGTCGCGGAAGGCGACGCTGGTCACTTCGCCCGCATCGCTGAGGACGATCTTACGTTCCGGCAAGTCCAGTTCCAGCGGCTGCCGCGCGGCGCGTGCCGTTTTCAGCGCAGCGTAGGCGGCATAGAGCGGTTTCAGCACCGTCTCCAACAGCGGCCCGGTGCGGTCGTTTGGCGTGCCGTCGATGGCCTCTTGCACCTCGGCATAGTTCAGCGACGCTGCCGAGCGCATCAGGCCACGCACGAAGCGGTGCCCGATCTTGTTGCCGTCCGCGTCGATCTGCATGCGCACGGCGATACAGGCCCGCGGGACGCCTTCGTGCAGGGAACACAGGTCTCCTGACAGCCGATCCGGCAGCATCGGCACCACCCGGTCAGGGAAATAGCTGGAATTACCCCGCTTGCGCGCCTCACGATCCAGCGCGGTGCCGGGCTGCACGTAGGCGGCCACATCGGCAATCGCCACCCAGATCACATGGCCGCCGGGGTTCTTGGGGTCGTCATCGGCATGGGCATAGCAAGCATCATCATGATCCCGCGCATCCGAGGGGTCGATGGTCAGCAGCGGCATGTCCCGTAGATCCTCGCGCCCTTTCAGGCCGGCGGGTTTGGCCTTGTCGGCCTCGTCAATCACCTTGTCCGGGAAATCATCCGGGATGCCATGCTGATGGATGGCGATGAGTGACACCGCCTTGGGCGCAGAAGGATCGCCCAGTCGTTCGACAATCCGCGCACGCGGCAGGCCCATGCGGTTCTTTGGACCGGCCTGTTCGGCCTCGACCAGTTCTCCGTCCTTAGCCCCCAACACCGCGCCATCCGCAACCAGCCATTCGGTCTGGCCGGTCTTGTCGATGGGCACGATCCGCCCGCCCTCGGCCCCTTTGCGAAAGATGCCGACGATCTTGCGCGGGTTTGTTCCGATGCGGCGGATCAGGCGGGCCTCGTAATTGTGGTCTTCCTCATGCACCACGGTCAGGCGGGCCAGAATGCGGTCGCCTTCGCCAAGCGCCGGGTCACTGGCGCGCGCGACGATCAGGACGACGGGTTCGACCCCTTCGCCATGCCACTCCAGCGGACGCGCGAACAGGTCGCCATCGGAGTTCGGCGCCTTCACCTGCAACACACTGACCGGCGGCAAACGATCCGGGTCGCGATAGCTGCGTTTGCGCTTTTCCAGATGGCCCTCGGCCTCAAGCTCTTTGAGGATACGCTTCAGATCAATCCTATCCGCGCCCTTGATGCCAAAGGCCTTGGCGATGTCACGTTTCGAGGTCAGGGTGGGGTTCGCCGAGATCCAGTCCAGGACCTCCTGCTTGGAGGGGATGCGAGTCATATCTTCGGCCTATCACGGGCGTGCGACCGCGTCATGACCAAAAAGGGATCAGGGTTTCAGATCAGCCACCGTGTCCACATCGCGCAACTGATCCAGCATCGCCACCCGGCATCCGGGGGCCGAGGCCAGCGTGTCCGCCAACGCATGCTCGGTCGACCAGCGCACATCATTGAACAGGCCCGCTGGCAACGCGCCATAGCGCTGCGCCCCAACCAGCCAGTACCCTCCGTCCGGCGCAGGGCCGAACACCACTTGCGCACGCCCCAGCACCCGGAACGCATCCGCGATATGACCGCGCGTGATCCCCGGAATATCCGCCCCGATCAGGCAGACTGGCCCTTTCGGCATGTCCCGCAGCATCCGCCCCATCCGATCACCCAGATCGCCACGCCCTTGCGCCGCGCGTGGCAGATCGGCAGGCCAGATGCGGCTGCGCATCCCCTCACGATCCGGCGACACGGCCAGTAAGATCTGCCAGCGCGGATCGCGCAGCCGACGGATCAGCGTCCGGGTCTGATGGCGAAACCACCACGCCGCCCCAACCATGCCCATATCGCGCCCCAGCCGGGTTTTGACACGCCCCGGGCGGGGTTCCTTGACCATGATGACGAGGGTCCGCTGCATGGCGTCAGGCGAAATAGTCTCGCAGGATGCGCGCATAGATGGCCTTGAGCTGCTCGATCTGCGCCACCTCAACGCATTCATCCACCTGATGCATGGTGCGCCCGACAAGGCCGAATTCGACCACGGGGCAATGCGACTTGATGAACCGCGCGTCCGAGGTGCCGCCGGTTGTGGACAGCTCAGGTTGAACACCGGTTTCAGCCTCAACCGCTTGCGCCACCAGATTGGACAAATCACCGGGCGGAGTCAGAAAGCTTTCGCCCGAGATCTTGATCCGAATATCGACCTCGACACCGAATTCTTCGGCCACACGAGCGGCCTCGGCCCGCAGCCAGTCACTGAGGCTGGCGCCGGAGTGCTGGTCGTTGAACCGGATATTCACCGTCCCGCTGCATTGGGCCGGGATCACATTGGTGGCGGGATTGCCTGTGTCCATCGTCACCACGGCCAGCGTGGAGGCGTCGAAGTGATCGGTGCCCCGGTCCAACTCATGACTGGCCAGCCGATCCATCAGACGCGCCATCGCGGGCAAAGGGTTCTTGGCCCGGTGCGGATAGGCGGAATGCCCCTGCACCCCGGTCACCGTGAACCATGCGGTCATCGAGCCGCGGCGACCGATCTTGATCATCTCACCCATCCGGTTCGGACAGGTGGGTTCGCCGACCAGACAGGCGCTCATGCGCTCGCCAGCCTGATCCATGTAATCCAGCAAGGCGGTGGTGCCGTCCAGCGCGTCAGCCTCTTCATCCCCGGTGATGGTCAGGATGATGGCCCCATCTGGCGGCGTGTCGCAGACGAAATCCACAGCGGCGGCGGCAAATGCGGCAACACCAGATTTCATGTCGGTCGCGCCGCGCCCGTACATCACCCCGTCGCGGATTTCAGCCCCGAAGGGCGGCATGGTCCAGGCGGCCTCATCCCCGACCGGGACCACATCCGTATGGCCGTTGAACCCAAAGCTGCGGGCATGGCCCTTTTCCCCCCAGCGGGCAAACAGGTTGGCGATGCCGCCACGATCCACGCGGGTGCAGTCGAACCCGGCACCGGACAACAGACGTTCCAGCAGGACCAGCGCGCCGCCCTCCTCGGGTGTGACCGATGGGCAACGGATCAGGTCCGCCGTCAACTGGATTGGATCGGTCATCAGATGCCTCACGCATGGGGTCCCGTCTGGGTTCGCGCACAGATTCAACGAATTGGCCGAATTGCCAACCCCAATCCGGCAAAAATTTGCCCATTTCGACCCGGCCTTTCACCATGAGACCCCAATAAAACATGCAAGGTGACCCTGCGACCACCTTGCTGCCCGACGCACAATTGCGTTACAGGGCCGCGAAACAGGTAAATTCACCATGATGCGCGCGCTCTTCGCCCTGATCTGCCTGACTTTCACGGTTCTTGCCCAGCAAAGCCAGGCCCAGTCCCTTACGGTCACCACTGTGACCCGCCCTCCGTTTTCCTATGTCGAAGACGGGGCCGAAACCGGTTTTTCCATGGATCTGCTGGCTGCGCTGGCCGAGGCGTTGGGCTGGGACTACACCGTCAACCGGACCGATGCCTTTGGCGACATGCTGGGCGCAGTGCAGGACGGCACCGCCGATCTGGCAATCGCCAACATCTCGATCACCGCATCGCGTGAAACCCGGATGGATTTCAGCCAGCCGATCTTCGAGGCCGGGCTACAGATCATGGTCCCGTCCGAGGCCGCACGCCAGCCGTCGCTGTTGCAGGCCCTGCTGTCGCGCGAACTGTTCATCGCCATCGGGCTGGCCTTTGCCATCCTGCTGGGTGGCGGCATGCTGATGTGGGGGTTCGAACGCCGCGCGCAGCCCTATTTCGACCGCAAGCTCAACGAGGCCTGGTTCCCGTCTTTCTGGTGGGCGCTCAACCTGGTGGTCAATGGCGGGTTCGAGGAACGCATGCCGCGCACCCCCTTCGGGCGTCTGCTGGGCGTGGTGCTGGTGGTTTCCTCGCTGTTCATCGTGTCGGTCTTTACCGCCCGCATCACATCGGTCATGACGGTGGACGCGATCACCGGCAATGTGAACTCGATCAATGATCTTTACGGCAAACAGGTCGGCACCATCGCGGATTCGACCTCGGCAAGCTTCCTGATCCGGCGCGAGATCGAGTTCTCGGGCTATGAGGATCTGGATACGCTGCTGGCCGCCTTCACCGCCGAGGATCTGGACGCCGTGGTCTTTGACGCGCCCATCCTGTCCTATTTCGCATCCCATGAAGGCCGCCGGATCGCATCCATGACCGGCGGGGTTTTCATGCGCGAAAACTACGGTATTGCCTTCCCCACCGGCTCACCCCTGGTGGAAGAGGTCAATCAGGCCCTGCTGGCCCTGCGTGAGGACGGCACCTATGACGAAATTTACCGCAAGTGGTTCGGCAACCGGAACTAGGCCGGTTCCTCATCCCCGAAAAACGGCGTCATCTGCGCGACGATCACCGCGTTTTCATCCAGCGCACGCTGCATCAGGGCGCGTTCATCCGGATCAATGTCATGACCCTGCGCCTCGCGCTCGGCCAATGTGCCATAGCCGGTGACATCCAGCGGTGCCGTGTCAGCCTGTTTCAGGATGGCCACGGTTTCGCGCACCGCCTCGGCCTCGTCCACGCCGCTGGCAAAACACATCAACGCCGCCCCGGTCGCCCCTTCGGGCAGCCCGTCACCGTCCTTGCGACCGATCTGAACCAGCAAGGTATAGACCTGCTGGCGCGAGGGTTTTTTCTGCTTTTCCATGCCGCCTGCATTTACGTGCGCACCTTGTGGGGGTCAACTCATTCCGCGATCTCGCGCCGCATGCGGGGATTTCCCTCAAAAATTGAGGTCAGATGAAACTGGATTCCGGTTGATTGAAAACGGCAGGAATTGGCCGATACCGCGCGCGACAATGCGCTGAATCTGGCTCATCCAATTGTGGCCCGACGAGGCTGATACGGGTCGAATTCAACAAAAACTACAATACAGGGACTATTGTTTCGTTTTTTGAAAAAGGTGAAGTCAGATGAGTATTATGTCTAAATTCCTGACCGTCATGGCAAGTTTGATCGCGCTGGCGCTGGCACCGGCCACAGCCGCGCTCTCGGTTCTTTGGGCCAATTCTGCTTATGCCCAAGAAGGTGGTGGCGACGGCGAAGCCGAGTCCGAAGGTGAACGCGAAGGTGAGTCCGAAGGCGAGGGCGAATCTGAAAGCGAAGGTGAATCCGAGGGCGGTGGTGAGTCCGAAGGCGGAGGCGAGTCCGAAGGCGAGTCTGAGGGTGAAAGCGAGTCTGAGGGCGAGAGCGAGGGCGAGTCCGAAGGCGAAAGCGAATCCGAAGGTGAAAACGAGAGTGAGTCCGAAGGCGAGAACGAAGGCCGCTCCGAATCCGAAGGTGAACCGAAGGGCGAAGGCCGTTCCGGTGACGAAGAAGAGCAAACCGAAGGCGAAGAAGAGGAAAGTGAAGAACCTTCGGAGCCCAGAAAAGAAGTCGAGCGGCCCGGCGAGGATCGCTAACCCAACACAGGTTTTAGTCCTGACGAGGCGATCAGATCAGAGCTTATTACGTTCGATATCTGAAGCCTCTTGCGAAAACAAAAAAGGCCGGGGCAGCACACCCCGGCCTTTCCAATTCTGTCTAATTGATCAGTCGCGCAGCAGCTCGTTGATCCCGGTTTTCGAACGGGTCTTTTCATCCACCCGCTTCACGATCACCGCGCAATACAGGCTGATGTTGTTCTTCGATGGCATCGAGCCCGAAACAACCACCGAATAGGGCGGAACCTCGCCATAGGTGACCTCACCCGTTTCGCGGTCGACGATCTTGGTGGATTTGCCGATATAGACGCCCATGCCCAGAACCGAGCCCTCGCGGACGATGCAGCCCTCGACCACTTCGGAACGCGCACCGATAAAGCAGTTGTCTTCGATGATGGTCGGACCAGCCTGCATCGGTTCCAGCACACCGCCGATACCGACGCCACCGGACAGGTGTACGTTCTTGCCGATCTGCGCGCAGGAACCCACGGTGGCCCAGGTGTCGACCATGGTGCCTTCGTCCACATAGGCGCCCAGGTTCACGAAGGACGGCATCAGCACCACGCCTGGCGCGATAAAGGCGGATTTGCGGACCACGCAGTTCGGCACCGCACGGAAGCCAGCGGCACGCCACTGGTTTTCGCCCCAACCGGCGAACTTGCTGTCCACCTTGTCCCACCAGCCGCCATCCTGTGGGCCACCGGACTGGATTTCCATATCCTTGATGCGAAAGCCCAGCAGAACCGCCTTTTTGGCCCATTGGTTCACATGCCAGTCACCGCTTTCCAGCTTTTCAGCCACGCGCAGCTTGCCGCTGTCCAGCGCGTTCAACGTATCTTCGATGGCTTCGCGTTGCTCACCGGTGGTGGCGGGGGTGATGGTGTCGCGCGCCTCCCAGGCGGCTTCGATGGCGGCTTCCAGTTGCGCGTTGGACATGTGAGGGCTCCCTGCTGACTCGGTTTGCGTTGGTGTGGCCTATACGCAAGCCGAACCCAAGGCGCAATGCGACGTGAAGGGCCCCGTTTACGGCAATCCCGGCTCGGAACGTATCAGCAGGGGTATGGGCCTAGTTTGACCGGCGAATATGGCGTACCAGAATCGCGCTGGCCGAGGTCACATCCCGGGTCTTCAACGCCTGTATGATGGCCGCATGATCGGTATCGACACGCTGCACCCATTTCGGACGCCATTGGACAAACAGATGGCGGGCGCTGGCGATGTGCAGGTCGTCAATCGTGTGCAACAGGCGCGGTAGACCGCAGGGGGTCAGGATGGCGCGGTGAAAGGCGCGGTTGCGGGCCTCCCACGCAGGCATGTTGTCTGCTGCGTCACAGGCCAGCCGGGCGTCATCGGCCAGTTTCAGCGCCGCAGGTGTCATGTTCTGCACCGAATGCTGCAGCGCCAGCGTTTCCAGCGCCACGCGCATCTCGATCACCTCGCGCACTTCGGCGGGGTCCAGGGCCGTCACGCGCATGCCCCGGCGCGGCTCGCTTTTGGCCAGCCCGTGCGCCTCAAGCCGCAGCAAGGCTTCGCGCACCGGCACATGGCTGGTCTCGAACGAGCGGGCGATGTGATCCTGGCGCAGCTTCTCTCCGGCCAGCAGATCACCTGTGATGATTTGCTGGCTGAGTTCCTGATAGATCGTGTCGGCGATGGTCGCGGTCATGGATTATAGATAAAAATCACAACCCATTTCCACAAGCGGATTTTTCACCCCGACAGCGGGTCCGGGGCGATATTTCCACCGCAGATCAGAACCGCAACCTTTTCGCCCGGCGCGGGCGTGTAGGCCCCGCTGGTCAGTGCCGCCAAAGCTGCGGCCCCTGCCGGTTCGACCAGAATGCGATGGGCCTGCCACAACGCGCTTTGCGCAGCGGCGATAGCCTCGTCCGAGACCAGAACCGAGGTCATCCCCTGCGCCAGTTCGAAACATATCCCGCCGATCCGCCGCGCGCCCAGCGCGTTGGCGGCGATCCCGGACACTGAGACATCCACCGGCGCACCGGCCTGCAACGCGGCGTTCAGCGCGCAGGAGGTTTCGGGTTCAACCGCCACAACCTTGCGCGCGCCCTGAAACCACGCCAACGCGCCCGCGATCAGACCTCCGCCACCAACGGCCACCAGAACCGTGTCAGCCTGCAAACCCTGCGCGTCCCATTCGGCAAAGCACGTGCCCTGCCCGGCCACCGTGGCGGGGGCATCATAGGCATGGATCTGCATCGCACCGGTGGCCGTCTCATGGTCTTGGGCCATGGATAAGGCGTTGGCGTATTCGCCGGGCACCACGCTCAGGTCAGCACCGATCCGTTCGATCAGAGCAATCTTGGACGGGCCCGCCATTTCCGGCACGAAAATCTTGGCCGGATGGCCCAGCGCCCGCGCCGCATAGGCCGCTGCAGCCCCATGATTGCCCCCCGACGCGGCCACCACGCCCGCCTGCGGCACATCCGTGCCCAGCAGCGTGTTGAACGCCCCGCGCGCCTTGAAACTGCCGGTATGCTGCAAATGCTCCAGCTTCATCGCCACCGGATAGCCCAGGCCAAAGGCGTGGCTGTCCATCACCGGCGTCACCTGCGCGTGGCCATCGATGCGATCCCGCGCCGTGGATATTTCAGTCTTCCTATCCATTATTGTCTTTCCGTGACTGGCACTTCATCCGCGAACCCTATAGCTGTTTGTCATTCAGGCAAGCTTGGGACACAAAAATTATGAGAGAAGATCGCCTCAGCCCCTTCCGTGACGCACAGACCGACCGTTCGACCGCAAGCGAAGTGCCGGACACGCCGCAGACCCGCTCACCCGCTTATCGCCTTGCCTTTGCTGACGATGATTTCCTATGCCGGGACGAACTGCGCCCGGTGCGGCTGCAACTGGAACTGCTCAAGCCCGAGATGCTGATGAGCGAGCGTCAGATCACCTCGACCATCGTGATGTTCGGCGGCGCGCGCATCCCCGAGCCGTCGCAGAAACACACCGCGCGGACGCAAACGCTGGCGGACCTGTCGGAGTATTACGACGAAGCCCGCGAGTTCGCCCGGCTGATGACCGAGAAATCCAACGCCTCGGGCTGCCGCGAGAACGTGATCGTCACCGGCGGCGGACCGGGTGTGATGGAGGCCGGAAATCGTGGCGCGCAAGATGCGGGCGGCTGTTCCATCGGGCTGAACATCGTGTTGCCGCACGAGCAGGCGCCGAATGAGTATGTGACGCCCGACCTCAGCTTCAACTTCCACTATTTCGCCATCCGCAAGATGCATTTCCTGATGCGCGCCCGCGCCATCACCATCTTCCCCGGCGGGTTCGGCACCATGGATGAGCTGTTCGAATCCCTGACCCTGATCCAGACCGGGCGGATGGAACGCGTACCCTTCCTGCTGTTCGGTCGCGCATTCTGGGAAAAAGTCATCAACTGGGCGGCGCTGGCCGATGCGGGCACGATCTCGGACGAAGACCTCGACCTGTTCCGCTTTGTCGATACCGCGCAAGAGGCGGTTGATATCATCGAAAACTGGGAACCCGCCCCGCCCCGCAGCGAAATCCCGGGGCGGTAAGCAATGGCACCCAAGACCGGAGAGATGCTGCACCTGCGCGGCAATGCGTTGAACCCGGGTGAGCCGATTGCGCTGCCCCTGACCCAAAGCAGCATGTACCATCTGCCCGGCGCGCCGGACGGGTTACCCACCTATGGCCGCGTGGACAACGCCACATGGGAGCATCTGGAGCACCTTCTGGCCCATCTTGAGGGTGCCCCCTGCCTGACCTTCCCATCCGGCATGGGTGCAATTTCGGCGGCCCTGTTTGCGACAGTGAAGGCCGGAACCCGCCTGTTGATCCCGTCCGACGGGTACTATGTGACCCGCGTGCTGGCCGACCGGTTCCTGTCCGGGCTGGGCGTCTCGGTCACGGAACGTCCGACCACGGCCTTTGACGAAGGCGGGTTTGACGGCTTCGATGTGGTCTTTCTGGAAAGCCCGTCCAACCCCGGGCTGGACATGATGGACCTGCCCGCCATCGCCTCTGCCGTGCGCGCCGCAGGCGGTCTTACTATCGCTGACAACACGACCATGACGCCGCTGGGCCAGCGCCCGCTGGATCTGGGTGTCGATGTGGTCGTGTCGTCGGACACCAAGGCCATGGGCGGACATTCCGACCTGCTGATGGGCCATGTCACCAGCCGCAACGCGCAGATCATGGATCGGGTCGAGGAATGGCGGCGCGTCTCGGGCGCGATCCCCGGCCCGCATGAGGCATGGTTGCTGCATCGCGGGTTGGAAACGCTGGACGTCCGCTTTGACCGCATGTGTTCGTCGGCGCAGATTATCGCCGAACGGCTGGCCGATCATGCGACGGTGCGGACCATCCGCTATCCCGGCCTGCCCGGCGATCCGTCGCACGCATTGGCGCAGGCTCAGACCGCCCGGTTCGGGTTCCTTCTGTCAATCACACTGGACAGCGAAGCCAAGGCCGAAGCCTTCATCAACAGCTGCCCGATGCTGCGGCCCGCGACCTCATTCGGCGGCGTCCACAGCTCGGCCGAGCGGCGTGCGCGCTGGGGTGACGATGTCGATCCCGCCTTTATCCGCATCTCTGTCGGGTGCGAGCCGGTGGAGGAGCTATGGCAGGCGCTTGAGGCCAGCCTGAACGCGCTGTAGCTATTTTTTCGGCTCACGCAGTTCCTTGAACACATAGATCGGCAGCACAACGCTGGCGATCAGCGCACCCAGCCAGACAAGCAGCGTCGCCGCCAACAGGTTCGAAAGGCCACCAACGGTCAGCCCGGCGGTGATCAGATCGGTCACCAGCAACCCCACGAAGGTCACGATCAGCGCGATCCCGCCTTTCAGCGCGGGCGCTTTCTTTTCCCCAAGCTTCAGGATCAACGGCTCGGCCACCACCTGCACCACGGTGAAGACAAGCACGACAACGATGAACGAGATCGGCCTGATCGCAAACCCGGACAGCAGCAGCGCCGCCAGCAGCAATCCGATGGCATTCCCGGCCAAAAGGGCCAAAGCGGATTTGATTCTGCGCGTCATGGGGGGCTCCGTCAGCAAATACCTCTGAATATGCATATGTTAACAGACCTGCGGGATTTTGCGAGCGGTTTCAAATGCCTCTTCCTTTTGAGGCATTGAAACCGCATGATAAAACACATTCATCACGATCAGACCTGCCACATCCGCGAGAGGTGAGATGAGCGACGATCCCTATTCCGTTCTGGGCGTTTCGAAAGACGCCAGCGCCGCCGATATCAAGAAAGCCTATCGGCGCATCGCCAAGGACTGCCACCCGGACCTCAAGCCCGGCGATGCCGAGGCTGAGGCGAAATTCAAGGCCGCAGCCGCCGCCTATGATCTGCTGAAAGATCCCGACACCCGCGCGCGTTATGACAGCGGAGAGATTGACGCCTCGGGTCAGGAACGGCCTCAGCAGCAATACTATCGCGACTATGCCGAGGCCGCCGGGAACCCCTATCGCGGGCGGGCCGAGGACACGGAGGACATGTCCGACATCTTCGCCGAATTCATGCGGGGCCGTGCCGGATACGGGCAGCGCACACATGAATTCCACGCGCCGGGGCATAATCTGAACTATGCCCTGCAGATCAGCTTTCTGGATGCGGTGTTCGGGGCCAGCCAGAAACTGACCCTGCCCGATGGCGACCGGATCGAGGTCAAGATACCGCCCGGCATCACCGACGGCCAGACCATCCGCCTGCGCGGCAAAGGCGCGCCGGGTTATGGCGAGGGGCCTCCAGGGGATGCTTTGGTCACCGTCTCGGTCGCCAAACACCCGCTGTTCGACCGGCAGGGCGACGACATCCACATCACTCTGCCGATCTCGATTGATGAGGCCATTCTGGGCGGAAAGGTCCCGGCCCCCACCATCGATGGCGGCGTGAATGTCACCGTTCCAGCAGGCACCAGCAGCGGCAAGACCCTGCGGCTGCGCGGCAAGGGCGTCAGGAAACGCGGCTCAGGCGAGCGGGGCGATCAGTTGATCGAACTGACCGTCACGCTGCCCGACCAGATCGACGACGAGATGAAGCACTTCATGGAAACATGGCGCGACACCCACCGCTATGACCCGCGCAAAGGAATGCCGTCATGACCCTGACCGAAGAGGAACTGATCCAAGCCATCGCCCGGCTGACCTCGGACCGGTTGACCGAGTATCTGGCCGCCGAAATCGTGATCCCCGAACACTCCGATCAGGGGCTGGTCTATCACAGCATCGACGTGGCGCGGCTGGAACTGGCCTGCGAGCTGCATGACCAATACGACATGGAGGCCGATGCGCTGTCGATGATGATCTCGCTGATCGACCAGATGCACGGGCTGCGCGCCGAGCTGCGCGAGGTTCTGACCGCCGTCGAGGCGCAACCCGAACCCGTGCGCCAGCAATTGATCGAGGTGATCGGCACCGCGCGGTTCCGGCGCAGCTAACGGGTCCGGGGGCTACTGCGAAACGCGGAATTCCTCGGGTACGTAAAAGGTATAGTCGCGATCCGCGACGGCCTCGTGGCAGTCATGGCAATAGGCCACGGCCCCTGCACGGTTGCCCATCGTGTCACCAAACAGCGACCCATCCGGCAACACCATGATATAGCGCCAATCGGCGGTATCCGGGCTGGCACCCTTGGGCAGTTTCTCCATCACGAACATGGCGCCGGGGTGGATATTGCCCTCATCCGTTACGGTCATGCTGTCCTTGGCCAGAACCGAGCCCACCGGCAATTCCTCACCTTCGGCCATCGTGCCGTAATTGTGCGCCATACGGTTGGCATAGCTGTTCACGAAACGCTGCCCATGCGTGGCCGAGATATAGGGGGCGTCGTTGAACAGCGGCCAGTTCTGATAGTTGCGGATCAAATCCAGCTGCGCCGCCGCGTACCCCCGCGCCATGCGCTTGGTCAGCCCGCGATAGTGCTGCCGCGCCTCATCCTTGGTCAGATCGGCTGGGTTCTCGATGGCGATATGCGCATCCTGATCATTCGTCTGCGCGATGGTGCCAGACACTCCGACCAGTAACACGGCCAAAGCCGCCATAATCTGCGTGCGTTTTGCATTCATTGCTGTGGCCCATCCGTCTTGAATACGGTTTTGCCTGAACACCGCCCCTGCTCACCCACCTTTCACGATAGCGGTTCTGAGGGATCTTTCTATGACCCGGTTCACAACCTCACCGCCTTGTGCGCGAAGTTGAACCGCCTAAGTGTGGTCACATATTAGCAAATCGGAAGATGAATAGACAGGCCGCGCAGGATATTTCACCTGCGCACTGTGCGTTTTTGGGGGCTTTCAGCCCAGACCGGCCTCGGATTCGATCTGTTTGCGCGACTTGCGGGCGCGTTCGGTGGCCGATTTCAGCTGACCACAGGCGGCCATGATATCCTCGCCCCGCGTCTTGCGGATGGGTGAGGCATAGCCCGCCTGATAGATGATATTCGCAAAGGCCCGGATACGGTTGTTCGAGCTGCGCTTGTACGGCGCGCCGGGCCATTCGTTGAACGGGATCAGGTTGATCTTGGCCGGGATATTGTGGCGTTTGATGTGTTCGATCAGGCGATGCGCATCCGCGTCGCTGTCATTCACGCCGTCCAGCATCACATATTCAAATGTAATCCGCTCAGAATTCGAGGCATTGGGGTAGCTGGCCAGTGCCTGCAGCAGTTCCTCGATATTCCAGCGCTTGTTGATGGGCACCAGCACGTCGCGGGTCTCATCCGTGGTCGCATGGAACGAGATCGCCAGCAGACAGCCGATTTCCTCGGCCGTGCGCGCGATTTCAGGCACCACACCCGAGGTCGAGAGCGTAATCCGGCGACGCGACAGAGAAATCCCTTCGGGGTCCATCGCGATCTTCATCGCATCGCGGACGTTGTCGAAGTTATAGAGCGGCTCACCCATGCCCATCAGAACGATGTTCGACAGCAGACGGGTTTCGTCCTTGGGCGCACCGGGGGTGGGCCATTCCTCAAGATCATCGCGGGCCATCATCACCTGCCCGACAATCTCGGCCGCCGTCAGGTTGCGCACCAGTTTCTGCGTGCCGGTATGGCAGAAGGAACAGGTCAGCGTGCAGCCGACCTGAGACGAGATACACAGCGTGCCGCGATCCTCTTCGGGGATATAGACGACCTCGACCTCATGCCCGCCTGCGATGCGGCACAGGTACTTGCGGGTGCCATCCTCGGACACTTGCCGCGTCACGACCTCGGGGATTTCGATGACGAAATGCTCAGCCAGTTGCGCGCGATAGGCTTTGGCCAGATTGGTCATCTGCGCAAAGTCGCGCACGCCCCATTGATAGATCCACTGCCAGATCTGCCCGGTGCGCATCTTGGCCTGCTTTTCCGGCGTGCCATGTTCGATCAGCGCCGCACGCAGCTGGTCGCGGGTCAGACCGACGAGGTTCACCTTCCCCTCGGGCAGTTTGCGGGGGATGGTCATGACGTCCTGGGTGATCGGCGCTTTGGGCGACATTTGCTTGTCTCAACGGATTCTGGCTTGGGATGCGCCTCTATATAGGAACGCGCGCAAAGATCAAAAGGAATCTCAGTTGGCAAAGCGCAGCAATTCATCGACGCGGGCGCGGCCCAGTTGCACGCGGCAGGCGGTGATGCCGATCCCGGTGCCCGATCCGCCCCCGAATGAGGCCCCAACCGCCTCGCACTGCGCATCGCGATAGGCGGTCCATGCGGTTTGCGAGGCCTCAAGCGCTGGTATGGCTGCTGCGCGCCCGGTGACCTCATCCGACTCGCGCGCGGCGTCGGTGGCAAAGCCATAGGCAGATTGCAGGGCGATCTCCACTCGGGCTTCCATATCGGCCACACAAGCGCCGATCTCGACCTGAGACGGCGCGTCCGTGCATTCCAGCGTCGGATCGGCAAAACCCGCTATTGGGGCAAGGCAGAGAGGCAGAACGTAGCGCATCGCGAGGACTCCTTGATCTGGACAAGACCAAGCCTACCCGATTTGCGCGGCGATTGTCTGTCAGTTCGTGCAGCGTGTCTCGGCGTCTTCCAGCGCGGCGGTGAAGCCCAGCAGAGAGAACGTGTCTTTGGTCTGCGTGCCGCGCTCGGACCGGGCGGTCAGCACGGCCTCGGTCCCGCGCTTCATGGCTGCTATTACATTGGGTTCTTGACCTTTCGTCGAAGGCCAGGCCCATTCACCGTCCGTAATGAATTCGAACTCCTGATCGTCGATTCGCACATTGACCGTTGATCCTGCCGCAAACGGGTATCCGCCTGTAAATGAAACTTGTCCATTTGCGTCTTCACTCGGACGAAAAACTATGAACAACAAAATGTCACTGCGCCGAACGGAAACCACACGACCACCACGGGTATTAACGGTTTCATCCGGTGTGGCAACGCTCCAGCACTCGGTGGGATCATCGTCGACGAAAACGCTCCAGTCCGTATTCACAGACACGCGATTTGTACTGTCCGCCTGCTGCGCGATTGCGGTTGTGGCCATTCCGGCCATGCACAGGCCCGCGATCACGCGGACGAGTTTTGATCCCATCTGTCCAGCCTCCTAGCTCGACCCATACCTCATAGCCATCGGATTTGACTGCGAACCCTGCCAGTTCGTCTGTGATATTGCGCATTCCGATGATTGCCGACATACACACACTAACGCAGGTTTCGCCACAGGCGAAAGGGCGATTGGCAGAATTTTGCGCATTAACCCGGAGGTCGAGATGACGCAGCCCGTACCGATGACAGAACTGTGGCGCGGCCCCCTGCTGGAAAGCCTGCATCTGGGTCACGCGGTAATCTGCGATGACAGCGGCCAGATCGTGCGCAGCTGGGGTGATCCCAACGCGGTGATCTATCCGCGATCCTCGGCCAAGATGATCCAGGCGCTGCCGTTGATCACATCCGGCGCCGCGGCGAAATACGGGCTGAATTCCGAGCATCTGGCGCTGGCCTGCGCGTCCCATTCCGGGGCGCATATCCACACCGACCGCGTGTCGGCCTGGCTGGATCATCTGGGGCTGGCCGAACCCGACCTGCGCTGCGGCCCGCAAGAGCCGCAGGACATGGCCGCCCGCGACGGGCTGATCCTTGCGGACGACACGCCGTGCCAGATCCACAACAATTGCTCGGGCAAGCATTGCGGGTTCCTGACCGTGGCGCAGCATATGGGCGCCGGGCCGGAATATCTTGAGATCGACCACCCGGTTCAGCAAGCCTGCCTGTCCGCTTTGGAAGAGACCACAGGCGAAACCAGCCCCTGTTATGGCATCGACGGCTGCTCGGCCCCGAACTTTGCCACCTCGCTGGTGGGGCTGGCGCGGTCGATGGCATGGTTCGCCTCCGCCGCTGTCCGGTCGGATCGGGCCAGCGATGCGGCGCAGCAACTGACCGCCGCGATGATGAAACACCCCGAACTGGTCGCTGGCGAAAACCGCGCCTGTACCGAATTGATGCGCGCCATGGACGGGCGCGTGGCAATCAAGACCGGAGCCGAGGCCGTTTTCGTGGCCATCGTCCCGGAAAAGCGGATGGGGATCGCGCTGAAGATCACCGACGGCACCACCCGCGCCAGTGAATGCGCCATCGCCGCGCTATTGGTCAGTGTGGGCGTGCTGGAGGCCGATCACCCGGCCACAAGCAAATTCATGAACGCCACGCAATACAGCCGTCGCGGGCTGGAGACCGGCGTGATCAAACCCGCACCGGGCTTCCCGGGCTAAGTTACATCTCGATCTCGTGCACCTCGGCCACCTCGACCGAGCCTGATCCGTTCACGACCATCGGACAACCCTTGGCCATCTCGGTCGCAGCGTCGATGCTGTCGGCCTTGATGACCGTAAAGCCCGAGGCCGGATTGGCGCCGCCATTGTCAACAACGCTGCCATTGCTGACGGTATAGGACTGACCCACCGGATTGCCGGGGATTTCCAGCGCATCGCCCATGCCCTGAAACCATGCGCCCCAGGCGGCCATGGTTGCTTCGATTTCCGCCGGATCGGTCGGGGTGTGACCGCCGTGATAGACAAACAAATATTGGGGCATATTGCTCCTCCCTGATTGAAATCTACTTGCAGCGCGCTTCGAGCTTGCGCAGCGACGATGTCCAGCCCTGATTGTGGTTGGCAGCGGCCTCGGCATCAGCCAGTTCGCGGTGATCCAGCGTCAGGCGAGACCCGGTTTCGGTGGCGCTGACTGAAAAGGTCACATGGCTTTCCGCGCCGCGCTGATCCTGATCGTCATGCCAGCCCCACGTGAATCCCACCGAGTTGGGCCGGTCGACATGGGTTACGTGACCCGAAACCTTGAATTGCTGGCCCTCGCTGTTCTGCATTACTGAATACCATGGACCGGTGCGCGAGAAATCCAGATTGTGTTCCGGCACATGCATCCCTTCCGGGCCCCACCATTGCAACAGCTTCGCGCCGTCACTGATCCAGGCAAACAGATCCTCGGGGCTGACGGGAAAGTCCCGCTCCAGTTTCAGGTCGGCCATGATGTCTCCCTTTCAATAATGTCATCCAGACGGTCGAGGCTGGCCTCCCAGAATTGCCGCTTCGAGATGGTCCATTCGGCAATCGCCCGTAGCCCCTCGGGCTGGATCGAATACATCCGTTGCGTGCCTTGGACGCGTTGCTGCACCAGCCCCGCCGACCGCAGCACTTTCAAATGGCGCGAGATCGCGGCGCCGGACATGCCGCGACCCTCGATCAGGTCACCGGCGGGCAGTTCGCCCTGTTCCATCAACTGCTCGACAATCGAAAAGCGGGTGGCGTCGGACAAGGCGGAGAATGTGGCCAGAAGTGTGTTCATGGCCATTATTTAACACATGTGTTAAATTAAGGAAAGCCCCTTAGGGCAAAACGAATTCGGACCGGCTATACCCCTGCAGATACAGCAGCGCGGTCAGATCACCGAAATTGACACGCACATCGCACTTTTCTGCGACCGAGGGCTTGGCGTGCAGCGCAACGCCTGTCCCCGCCCGGCCCAGCATGCCCAAATCATTGGCCCCGTCGCCCACGGCGATCACATCTCCCTCGGCGATGCCCAGACGTGCGGTGATCTGTTCCAGCGCTTCAATCTTGGCCTGCCGCCCGAGGATCGGGCGCAGGACGTCCCCAGTCAGCTTGCCGTCTTCGGCCAGCAGGGTGTTGGCGCGGTTTTCGTCAAAGCCCAGCGTCTCGGCCACCCGAGCAGTAAACGCGGTGAACCCGCCCGAGACCAGCGCGGCATAGGCTCCGTGCGCGCGCATCGTAGCCAACAGCTCCCGACCGCCGGGCATCAGGGTGATCCGTTCCGCCAGCACCTTGCCGATCACGGCCTCGTCCAGACCTTTCAGCAACCCAACTCGTTCGATCAGCGCGCCTTCGAAATCCAGCTCGCCATTCATGGCGCGGGCGGTGATGTCCTTGACGCGGTCGCCGACACCGGCCTCATCCGCCAGTTCGTCGATGCATTCCTGCTGGATCATGGTGCTGTCCATATCGGCCAGCAGCATCTTTTTGCGCCGCCCCTCGGCGGGTTGCACGATCAGGTCAACACCCATCTGTTGCAACTCAGCCCAGCTGTCCCAGCGGTTACCGGGGATGTCCGACAGCGGGAACTCTGCCGCCTCGTCCGGGGCAAGCCATTGGATGTCGCCGCCACCCCATGCGTTGCGCAAAGCCTCGACCAGCGCCGGGTCCAGCGCGGGCGCGGCGGGGTTGGTGAGCAAGGTGGCAATGTACATCTTCGACCTCCGGCAAGTTCACCTGCGCATATCGCAGGTGCAGCATTTTCGCCAGAGCCGTTTCGCCCTATCCCAGAATTCCCGGCAACCGAAGCCCATGTTCACGGGCGCAATCCTTAGCGATGTCATAGCCCGCATCCGCATGACGCCACACGCCCGAGGCCGGGTCGTTCCACAACACCCGCTCCAACCGTCGCGCGGCGTCCTCGGTCCCGTCGGCGCAGATCACCACGCCTGCGTGCTGGCTGAAACCCATGCCAACCCCGCCACCGTGATGCAGCGACACCCAGGTCGCGCCGCTGGCGGTGTTGATCAACGCATTCAACAGCGGCCAGTCCGACACGGCGTCCGAACCATCCAGCATCGCCTCGGTCTCGCGGTTGGGCGAGGCGACCGAGCCCGAATCCAGATG
>NZ_JALCBM010000017.1:0-12012 GCF_028066395.1 Ruegeria sp. | reverse complement strand
CGGATGTTGTTGCCGTAATCCAGTGTCGGAACGCCCGCATTCCAGAAATCGACCATCGCCGCCACGTGTTGCTTCATCGAGGCGCGCGCAGCCGTTTCAACCGCCTTCGGATCACTCTCGCGCTTGTCGCGCCATTGCGCCATCGACCAGCCCAGCGGCAGGTAGCCATTGGTCGGATCATGGGCGCTGGTCTGGTCGGTGACGATGTCGGGGCGCATGCCGCCCGCGTTCATGCGACGGTAAATCTCGGGGAAAATCTCGGCGGCATTGCCCAGCAGGCCGACCGATTTCGCCTCGCCCGCTTTGGTCCAGCGGTCGATCATCACCAGCGCCTCGTCCAGCGTTTCGGCCTTTTCGTCCAGATACTTGGTGCGCAGGCGGAAATCGATCGAGTCCGGGTTGCACTCCACCGCCAGACAGCAGGCCCCGGCAAACACCGCGGCCAGCGGTTGCGCGCCGCCCATACCGCCCAGACCGCCGGTCAGAATCCACTTGCCGGTCAGGTCGCCGCCATAATGCTGACGCCCGGCCTCGGCAAAGGTTTCATAGGTGCCCTGAACAATGCCCTGCGTGCCGATATAGATCCACGAGCCAGCGGTCATCTGGCCGTACATCATCAGACCCTTCTTATCGAGCTCGTTGAAATGGTCCCAGGTCGCCCAATGTGGCACGAGGTTCGAATTGGCGATCAGTACACGAGGCGCGTCCTTATGCGTGCGGATAATCGCGACCGGCTTGCCGGACTGGACGATCAAGGTTTCATCCTCTTCCAAATCCTTCAGACCAGCGACGATCCGGTCGAAATCCTGCCATGTCCGCGCCGCGCGGCCAATGCCGCCATAAACCACCAGCTCATGCGGGTTTTCGGCCACATCGGGGTGCAGGTTGTTCATCAGCATCCGCAGCGGTGCCTCGGTCAGCCAACTTTTGGCGTTCAACTCGGGGCCGGTGGGCGGATAGATATCGCGGGTGTTCTTGCGGGGGTCGGTCATTGGGCAAGCTCCGATACTGTGTCTTGGATTGCGTCCAGAATGTCGCGCAACCATGGGCGCAAGCGGTCGGCCTTGCGGGCGTCATATCGCCAGGGTGCGGTCTGGGCGGTCAGGTAGGTGGATTGGGACAGCTCCATCTGAATGGCATGTAGGCCCTGATCCGGGCGGCCATAATGACGGGTGGTCCAGCCGTCCCGGAACCGCCCGTTCAGCACAGTGCTAAAGGGCGAGGAGGCGGCGAATTCATGGGCGATACTCTCGATCTGCGGCGCGCAGGTCACGCCGCCATCGGTGCCGATATTCATGTCGGGCAAAGTGCCCTCGAACAGGAACGGGATGTGGTTGCGGATCGAGTGGCAGTCGAACAGGACCGCAAAACCGTGCTTGGCCCGGACGCGCTCCAACTCTTGCATCAGCGCGGCGTGGTACGGGGCGTGATAGGCCACACGGCGGGCTTCGATTTCATCCGGCGACGGTTCCTGCCCCTCGACCCAGATCGCCTGCCCGTCGAAATCGGTCAGCGGCACCAGCGTGGTCGTGTTCTGCCCGGGATACAGCGACACGCCCGCCGGGTCGCGGTTGGCATCGATCACGTAGCGATGGATATGGGATTGCACCACCGTCGCGTCGATCAGACCGTCATAGAGCCGGCTGATATGCCAATCCGTATCGGCCAGCTTGCGCCCGTTCTCGTTCAACCGCATCACGATGTCGTCGGGCACATGGGTGCCGCCATGGGGCTGACCCAGCACGATGGGGCCGTCGCCCGGCTGGACCGAGACCACCTGCATCAGAACAGCCCCGGCATCTCGACCCCGACCGCCTCCAGTACCGCGCCGCTATCGATTAGCCCCTTCGCGACCTCCAGTTCGGGTGCCAGATAGCGATCCTCCTCCAGCGCCGGGATATGGCTGCGCAGGCAGGCGATGGCGCGCTGCAAGGGCGCGCTGGTCACCAGCGGCGTGCGGAATTCAACGCCCTGCGCGGCGCAGAGCAGTTCGATCCCCAGAATATAGTTCAGGTTCCCGACCATCCGCGTCAGCCGCCGTGCGCCATGGGCGGCCATGGATACGTGATCCTCTTGGTTGGCCGAGGTCGGCGTGCTGTCGGTGACACACGGATTGGCCAGATGCTTGTTCTCGCTCATCAACGCGGCCGTGGTGACCTCGGCGATCATCAGGCCAGAGTTCAGCCCGGGATCGGGGGTCAGGAAGGGCGGCAGATCGAAGCTGAGCGTCGGGTCCACCATAAGCGCGATGCGCCGCTGGGCAATTGCGCCGATCTCGGACAGGGCCAGAGCGATCATATCGGCGGCAAAGCCCACCGGCTCGGCATGGAAATTGCCGCCCGAGACTATCGCCTGCGGCTCGGACAGGACCAGAGGGTTGTCGGTCGCCGCATTCGCCTCGGTCGTCAGAGTAACCGCCGCCTGCCGCATCACGTCCATCGCGGCACCCGTGACCTGCGGCTGGCAGCGGATGCAATACGGGTCCTGCACCCGCGTATCGCCGTCACGGTGGCTTTCGCGGATCACCGATCCGGCCAGGGCCGCGCGCATGGCGCTGGCCGCATCCATCTGGCCGCGATGACCGCGCAGGGCGTGGATTTCCGGCTGCAACGGCGCGGTCGAGCCCATGATCGCGTCCGTCGACAGGGCCGAGACCATCAGCGCATTCTGCGCCGCACGCCACGCCTGAAACAGCCCGGCCAGCGCGTAGGCAGTGGAGAACTGGGTGCCGTTGATGAAAGCCAACCCTTCCTTGGGGCCCAGCGCAATCGGGGCCAGCCCGGCGGCCTTCAGCGCCTCGGCCCCCGGCAGGGTCGCGCCATTGACTTCGGCCTCGCCCTCACCGATCACCACGGCGGTCATATGGGCCAGCGGGGCCAGATCACCGGACGCGCCGACCGAACCCTGCGCCGGGATCACCGGGGTCACTCCGCGCGCCAACATCTGCTGCAACAGCTCGATCAATTCCCAGCGCACGCCGGATGCACCCCGGCCAAAGGACAGCAGTTTCAGCGACATCATCAGCCGCACCAATCGGCGCGGCACCGCCTCACCCACGCCGCAGCAATGGCTGAGGATCAGGTTGCGTTGCAGGGTCGAGGTATCCTCGGGCGCGATCTTGTGGCTGGCCAGCTTGCCGAACCCGGTGTTGACGCCATAGACCGCCTGCTCTCCGGCGGCGACCTCGGCGATGCGCCGGGCTGCGGCCTCAACGGCGGGTTTGCAGGTCGTATCCAGCTGGATCGCAGGCTGGTCCCAGTAAATCTCGGCCAGTTGCGCCAGCGACACCGCGCCGGGGCTGAGGGTCAGCGGGGTCATTCGGAGCCTCCGAAAATGCGTGTATGCAGCGGGTTGAAGCCAATGCGATAGGCCAACTCCGCCGGATGGGTCACATCCCAGACCGCCAGATCAGCGCGTTGCCCGGCGGCGATGGTTCCGGCATCACTCAGCCCCAGCGCCCGGGCGGCGTTGCGGGTGACCCCGGCCAGAGCTTCCTCGGGCGTCAGGCGGAACAGGGTGCAGCCCATGTTCATGGTCAACAGCAGAGAGGTCAGCGGCGAGGACCCCGGATTGCAATCACTCGCCAGCGCCATCGGAACACCCTGTTGGCGCAGCAGATCAATCGGCGGCACCTGCGTTTCATGCAACGTGTAGAATGCCCCGGGCAGCAGCACCGCAACGGTGCCCGCCCCTGCCATGGCGGCCACCCCGTCGGCGTCGAGATATTCGATATGATCCGCCGACAGCGCCCCGTAAGAGGCCGCCAGCCGCGCACCACCCAGATTAGACAATTGCTCGGCATGCAGTTTCACCGGCAAACCCAGCCCTTGCGCCACATCGAACACGCGGGCGATCTGGATCGGATCAAAGGCGATGCCTTCGCAGAACCCATCCACCGCATCAACCAGCCCTTCAGCGTGGGCGGCGCGCAGGGTGGGAATGCAAATGTCGTCGATATAGCTGTCGGGCCATTCTTTGAATTCAGGCGGCACCGCATGGGCACCCAGAAAGCTGGTCACAACCCTGATAGGGCGTTCCTGCCCCACACGGCGGGCGGCGCGCAGCATGCGCAATTCGGTGTCGACATCCAGCCCGTAGCCCGACTTGATCTCGATACAGGTGACCCCTTCGGCGATCAGCGCATCGACACGCGGCAGGGCTTGGGCCAGCAGGTCATCCTCGGACGCGGCGCGAGTGGCGTTGACGGTGGACAGGATACCGCCGCCTGCGCGGGCGACCTCTTCGTAGGTGGCCCCGTTCAACCGCATCTCGAACTCGGCAGCGCGGTTGCCGCCGAAGACTACGTGGGTATGGGCGTCGATCAGCGCGGGCGTCACCAGACGATCGCCGAAATCCTTAACCGGCCAACCGGCATAGCGGCCCGGCAGAGACGCCCGCGCGCCCACCCATGCGATCGCCGTCCCCTCAACAGCGATCGCGGCATCGTTGATCAGACCATAGGGCGCCTCACCCGTCATCGAGGCCACCCGGCTACAGCAGAAAACAGAATTTTTCGTCATGGCGATTCTTTTGGGCTCCCCCTGCCGATAGATTTTTCGTATATGTGTATTAAATTAAAGTCTACACAAAATAGGCGCGCCATGAGTGTTCACGCAAAAACCGCCCTGATCGGCGCGGACTGGGCGGCAGATGTCCGGGTTGAGATCGAAAATGGGCGGATCAGCGGGCTGACCATGGGGCGTGGGGCGCAGCCCGGTGACGTGCAGGTCGACATTCTGCTGCCTGCGCTGGCCAACCTGCACAGCCACGCCTTTCAACGCGCCATGGCAGGCATGACCGAGGTCCGCGCCGCCGGGCGCGAGAGCTTTTGGACATGGCGCAGCCTGATGTATCGGTTTCTGGATCGCCTGACCCCTGATCATATCCAGGCCATCGCCGCGCTGGTCTATATGGAGATGCAGGAGGCCGGATATGCCTCGGTCGGAGAGTTCCATTATGTCCACCACCAGCCCGGCGGCGCGCCTTATGATCGCCTGTCGGAGCTCAGCCAGCGTATCTTTGCCGCCGCTGACCAGACCGGGATCGGCCTGACCCATCTGCCGGTGCTTTACACCTATGGCGGTGTGGACCAGCAACCGCTGGCCGGGGGGCAGTTGCGGTTCGGCAATGATGTCGACCGGTTTCTGGAATTGGTCGCCGAATGCCGCGCGGCCCTGCCCCATGCCGACAGTGGGCTGGGCATCGCGCCGCATTCCCTGCGCGCGACCTCACCGGCGGATTTGCAGCAGGTGCTGGGCCAAACGCCGGATGGGCCAGTGCATATCCACATCTCGGAACAGGTGAAAGAGGTCGCAGATGTGCAAGCCGCGCTTGGGCAACGTCCCGTGGAATGGCTGCTGGACAATGTCGATGTGAACACCCGCTGGTGCCTGATCCACGCAACCCACATGACCGAGGATGAGACCCGCGCGATGGCCCGCTCAGGCGCCGTGGCGGGGCTGTGTCCGATCACCGAGGCCAATCTGGGCGACGGTATCTTCAACGGCGCCACTTATCTGGACAGCGGCGGTGCCTTCGGCGTGGGATCGGATTCCAACGTGCGGATTTCCCTGCCCGAGGAACTGCGCCTGCTGGAATATTCCCAACGCCTGCGTGATCGGGCGCGGACCGTGCTGGTACGGGGTGAGGGCTCGGTCGGCCACGCGCTTTACACCGGCGCGGCGCGGGGTGGGGCGCAGGCTTTGGCGCGTGATGCGGGGGAAATCGCGGCGGGCAAGCTGGCCGATCTGATGGCGCTGGACCGGACGCACCCGACGCTGTGTACCCTGCGCGACGATCAACTGCTGGACGGGCTGTGTTTTGCCGCGCCTGATGGGCTGGTGACCGATCTGTGGTCCGCCGGACGACACATGGTCCGCGGCGGACGGCACGTAGCTCGCGACGCCATTCTGCCCGCCTATCGCGCAGCAGTGGCCGATCTGCTGGCCCATGCCTGACCCGAGGACCATCATGACGCAATCCAGCGACACCACCAGCTACAAGGACATCAAACAGACCGTCCTGCGCCGCATCCGCTCCGGGGATTGGCCGCCGGACATGCTTCTGCCCAATGAGCAAGAGCTTGCCGTCACATTCTCCTGCACCCGCACCACCGTAAACCGGGCACTGCGGGAACTGGCCGAGGAAGGCTTTCTGGAGCGCCGCCGCAAGGCCGGAACCCGCGTCCTGAGCGCCCCACAACGGCAGGCGCGCTTTTCCATCCCCTTGATCCGGGATGAGATCGAGGCGCTGGGGGGCACCTATCGCTATGCGCTCGTGTCGTCCGAGGCACAGCCTGCCCCCGACTGGCTGGCCGCGCGACTGGCGCTGAGCGCCGGGCAACAGGTCCAGCATGTGCGCTGCATGCATTATTCGACCAACACACCGTTTCAGTACGAGGACCGCTGGATCGTGATCGACAGCGTGCCGCAGGTGGCGCAGGCCGATTTCTCGGAGATCGGGCCGAATGACTGGCTGGTGCAGACGGTGCCCTTCACCAATGTGGAACTGACCTTTCTGGCCAGCCGCGCCGACGCCACCGTGGCCGGGTTTCTGGACCTGCCCGAAGGTGAGCCGGTGTTCACCGCCGAACGCATCACCTGGTTGCAGGGCCAGCCCGTCACCTTTGCCAAGCTCTATTTCGGCGCGGGCTACCGGATGACGACGCAGGTCTGATTGGGGCTTTACCCTCTGCCCGTTCCAAGACAGATTCACTCCCGAAATACCGTCGGAAAGGACAATGGGATGAGCAACCCTCTGTATGATCGTTTGTTTGGCATTCACGCGGGCAAGCAAACGCCGTTTCTGCACCTGCCCGATGGCGAAACCCTGACCCACGCAGCGTTTCTGGAAATGGCCGCCCGGCTGGCCAACGCCCTGACCGGTCTGGAACTGGAACCCGGAGATCGCGTCGCCGTGCAGGTCGAGAAATCGCCCGAGGCACTGGCGCTTTATGCCGCCTGTGCCCAGGCCGGGCTGATCTTCCTGCCGCTCAACACCGCCTATACCACATCGGAACTCAACTATTTCATCGAAAACAGCGCCGCGCGGCTGGTGGTCTGCGATGCGACGCATGAGGCGGGATTGACCCCCATCGCGCGGGCGCAGGAGGCGCGGATTGAGACCCTGAACGCCGATGGTTCCGGCAGCCTGATGCGCCGCGCATTGGGCATGCTGCCAGCGTTCGAGCCGGTGAAACGGTCCGAGGATGATCTGGCCGCGTTCTTGTACACCTCAGGCACCACAGGGCGATCCAAAGGCGCGATGCTGACACAGGCCAACCTGTTGTCAAATGCGGAAACGCTGGTGACGGAGTGGCGGTTCACCAAGGATGACGTGCTGCTGCACGCCCTGCCGATCTTTCACACCCACGGGCTGTTCGTGGCGACAAATGTGGTGCTGGCCTCGGGCGGGTCGATGATCTTTCTGCCGAAATTCGATCTGGACGACATGCTGCGGCGGATGCCTGATGCGACCTCGATGATGGGCGTGCCGACCTTCTACACCCGTCTGCTGGGTGACGACCGGTTCACTGGAGATCTGGCGCGGCATATGCGGCTGTTCATCTCGGGCTCTGCCCCGTTGCTGGCTGAGACTCATGAACGGTTCGAGGCCCGCACCGGTCACCGCATTCTGGAACGCTACGGCATGACGGAAACCAATATGAACACCTCAAACCCCTATGACGGCGAACGCCGGGCGGGGACGGTGGGTTTTCCCTTGCCCGATGTGGAACTGAAAGTGACTAACCCGGAAACGGGCGAACCCCTGCCGCAGGGAGAGATCGGCATGATCGAGGTGCGCGGACCCAATGTCTTCCAAGGCTATTGGCAAATGCCCGAGAAAACGGCCGAGGAACTGCGCGAGGACGGGTTTTTCATCACCGGCGATCTGGGCCGGGTGGATGAGGACGGCTATGTCCACATCGTCGGACGCGGCAAGGACCTGATCATCTCGGGCGGCTACAACATCTATCCCAAGGAAATCGAACTGCTGCTGGACGACCAGCCCGGCGTTCAGGAAAGCGCGGTGATCGGCGTGCCGCATCCGGATTTCGGAGAAACCGTTCTGGGCATTCTGGTCCCTGAACCCGGCCAGACGCCGGATGTCGAGGCCATCCTAGCCCGGACGCAAACCGAGCTGGCCCGGTTCAAACACCCCCGCAAACTGATCGTGATGGACGCCCTGCCGCGCAACACCATGGGCAAGGTGCAGAAAAACGCCCTGCGTGAGGTGTATAAGGACATGTTCACTTAGGGGTCAGGGGCACCCGTCCGGCCTCGGTCAGCAGCCAGCAGTCACGCCCTTCGAACACGGCGGTGGCCAGTTGGCGGCCATGCCCGGCACCGGCGTCCAGATTGACACGGTTACCGCAATGCTCGGCCTGCCGGACCGCCGTGTGGCCATGCACGACCAGCCAGGGATGGGGGCGGGGATCGTTCAGAAACTCCTGCCGTATCCAGATCAGATCCTGTTCGCTTTGTTCCGACAAGGCCACGCCGGGGCGGATACCTGCGTGGACAAACAGTAGCTCTCCCTCAAGATGGTGGTTGGGAAGCGTATTCAGGAATGCCACATGCTCCGACGGCACCACTTCGCGGGCACGAGCATGAACCCGGAAGACACGGTCGGTCTCGCCGATCTCGATCCCATAGGATTCAAGCGTCTGAATGCCGCCGATCCGGGGATGGAACCAATCCCAGCCGATCATCATATAGGCATCTGTCATGGGGTAGTCGCGCATGAACATCTCGAACATGCCATCGTGATTGCCCTTCAGCGTGACCCAGTTCCGCCCGGCACGTTTGCCTTCGATCAGCAGGTCCAGCACCCCGCGACTGTCCGGCCCGCGGTCTGTGTAATCCCCCAGAAACACAACCCGCGCATCCGGCCCGCCATCGGCCTCGATCCGCTGCAGGGCAACCTGCAGCATGTCCAACTGACCGTGAATATCGCCAATGGCGTAAATGGGAGATGTCAAACCGGCGTCCTTTCCAAGTGGTTACCAATCTTGTGCCGCAATTGGACCGGGGGGAAAAGACAATGCCCGCGCAAATTTCAGCACGGGCATCGCATAGGTCACATTTTCAACGCAGCCCCTCAGGCCACGTCAAACTCCAGCGGTTTGATCTGGGTGAACAACCCCGTTTCAGCCAGCTTGGCGCGTGCCTCAGCCGGGACCGGTTCGTCGACATACAGCAGCGCAATCGCCTCACCGCCCGCCTCGGACCGGCCGAGGGTAAAGTTCGCGATGTTGACGTCATTCTCACCCATGGTCTGACCCAGCGCGCCGATGATGCCCGGCACATCTTCGTTGGTGGTATAAAGCATATGGGCCCCGATCTCGGCGTCGATATTGATGCCCTTGATCTGGATGAAGCGCGGCTTGCCGTCGCTGAACACGGTCCCGCCGATCGAGCGCTCACGCTTTGCAGTCACCACGGTGACCTTGATGTAACCTTCGAACGCGCCGGATTTATCCTGATTGGTGGTCGAGATCTGAATGCCACGCTCTTTGGCGACCACGGGGGCCGAGACCATGTTCACCTCGGGGTTGAACTTTTTCATGATCCCGGCGACGGCGGCACAGTTCAGCGCGGCCAGGTTCATATCGGCGGCGACACCGTCATAGAGGATGTTGATCGCCTTGATCGGCTCATCCGTCATCTGACCGATGAAGCTGCCCAGATGACCGGCCAGCTTAATCCACGGACCCATGACCTTGGCCTCTTCCGCCGTCACGCTGGGCATGTTCAGCGCGTTTTCGACGGCTCCGGTCAGCAGATAGTTCGAAATCTGCTCGGCCACCTGCAGCGCCACGTTTTCCTGCGCTTCGGTCGTAGCCGCACCCAGATGCGGCGTGCAGACCACGTTGGGCAGGTTAAACAAGGGGTTGTCCTTGGCCGGTTCCTCGCTGAACACGTCAAAGGCAGCCCCGGCGACATGACCGGATTGCAGCATCTCGGCCAGCGCCACCTCGTCCACCAGACCGCCACGGGCGCAATTGACGATACGCACGCCGGGTTTGGTCTTGGCCAGATTCTCACGGCTCAGGATGTTGCGGGTCTGATCGGTCAGCGGCACATGCAGGGTGATGAAATCGGCGCGGGACAACAACTCGTCCAGCTCGACCTTTTCCACACCCATCTTGGCGGCTTTCTCTTCGCCCAGATAGGGATCATAGGCAACGACTTTCATCTTCAGACCCAGAGCACGTTCACAAACGATACCGCCGATATTGCCCGCACCGATCACACCGAGCGTCTTGTTGGTCAGCTCGATCCCCATGAATTTGGACTTTTCCCACTTGCCCGCATGGGTCGAGGTGCTGGCCTCGGGGATTTGTCGTGCCACAGCGAACATCATCGCGATGGCGTGTTCGGCAGTGGTGATCATGTTGCCAAAAGGCGTGTTCATCACGATCACACCCTTCTTGGATGCGGCGTCCTTGTCCACATTGTCGGTTCCGATCCCGGCCCGACCGATGACCTTCAGGTTGTCGGCTTTCTCCAACAGGGTCGGCGTCACCTTGGTGGCCGAGCGGATGGCGAGGCCGTCATATTGACCGATCACCTCGGCCAATTTGTCTTTGTCCTTGCCCAGATCGGGCATGAAATCCACGTCGATGCCACGATCGCGGAAAATCTGAATGGCGGTTTCGCTGAGCTTGTCAGATACGAGTACTTTGGGGGCCATATCTCTGGTCCTTTGGAAAGTTCTGGGGGAATGGCGGGCTGAAGCCCGCCCTACATTCGATTGTCTGTAGGCCGGGCTTCAGCCCGGCATCGGAGCATCAGGCAGCCTCAGACTGCGCCGCGATCTCGGCCTCAAAGGCCCATGCCAGCCAAGGCAGCATTGCCTCGATATCCGAGGTCTCAACCGTACCGCCGCACCAGATGCGCAGGCCTGCAGGCGCGTCGCGATAGGCTCCGATGTCCAAGGCGATATTCTCGGCCTCAAGCCGTTTGGCCACGGCTTTCGCGAACGCAGAACCGTCCTGAATGCGCCCATCTGTGAATTTCAGGCAAACCGAGGTGTTCGACTGCGTTGCCGCATCCTCGGCCAGATTGGCGATCCAGTCGTTCTGCGCACAGAATGCATGCACCGCGCCCGCATTGGCATCCGCCCGGGCGATCAGGCCCTGCAAGCCACCGACCGAACGCGCCCAGTTCAGTGCGAACAGGTAATCCTCGACCGCAAGCATCGAAGGCGTGTTGATCGTGGCCCCGGTGAAGATGCCCTCGATCAGCTTGCCACCTTTGGTCAGGCGGAAAATCTTGGGCAGAGGCCATGCGGGGGTATAGCTCTCCAGCCGCTCGACCGCGCGGGGCGACAGGATCAGCATCCCGTGGGCCGCCTCACCGCCCAGCACCTTCTGCCAGCTGAACGTGGTCACATCCAGCTTGTCCCAGGGCAGGTCCATCGCAAAGGCCGCGCTGGTCGCATCACAGATCGTCAGCCCCTGACGGTCATCGGCGATCCAGTCGCCATTGGGCACCCGCACGCCCGAGGTGGTCCCGTTCCACGTGAACACCACGTCATTGGCAAAATCGACCGAGGCCAGATCGACGATCTGCCCGTAATCCGCCGTCTTCACCTCGGCTTCGATCTTCAGCTGTTTGACCACATCGGTGACCCAGCCCGCGCCAAAGCTCTCCCACGCCAGCATCTCGACCTTGCGTTCGCCCAGCAGCGACCACAGCGCCATCTCGACCGCGCCGGTGTCCGAGGCAGGAACGATCCCGATCCGGTAATCCGCCGGAATACCCAGTATCTCACGCGTGCCTTCAATGGCCGCCTTCAGCTTGTCCTTGCCGACTGCGGCACGATGCGACCGGCCCAGCGCAGCATCGGCCAGTTTGGTCAGATCAAATGTGGGGGGTTTGGCGCAAGGGCCCGAGGAAAAACGCGGATTGGTCGGCCGCGTGACCGGAGTATTAGTGCTCATGTGTATTACCCTTCCAGATACACGCCCCTCGTTGGGGAGGGGTGTCCCACGGACAGAGCTATGGG
>NZ_JALCBM010000016.1:12432-61647 GCF_028066395.1 Ruegeria sp. | reverse complement strand
CGGGGAGCGCGAGGGGCTGGCCCCTCGCACCCGCCCTCTCAACTCATCCGTTCATCGCGGCCCAAACGCGCGACGGGCTCACCGGCATATCGATGTGATCAACAGCCTTGCCGCCCGAATTCAGCGCGTCCAGCACAGCATTGACCACAGCCGGAGGTGAACCGATGGCCCCCGCCTCACCACAGCCCTTCACGCCCAATGGATTATGCGTACAGGGCGTCTGACTGGAATGGTCCACGGCATAAAACGGCACATCATCGGCCCGCGGCATCGCGTAATCCATGAAGGACGCGCTCAACAACTGGCCGTTTTCATCATAGGCGCAGTTCTCCAACAGCGCCTGACCAATGCCTTGCCCAATCCCGCCATGGACCTGACCATCGACGATCATCGGGTTGACGATATTGCCAAAGTCATCCGCCGCCGTGAAGGCCTCGATGCTGACCTGACCGGTCTCGGGATCAACCTCGACCTCACAGGCATAAGCGCCCGAGGGGAAGGTAAAGTTGGCCGGGTCGTAAAACGCCGTCTCCTCCAGCCCCGGCTCCACTTCCAGCGGATAGTTGTGCGGCACATAGGCGGTCAGGGTCACATCGCCCCAGGCTACCGACTTGTCGGTGCCCGCAACGCTGAACTGACCGTCCTTCAGCTCGATATCGGCCTCGGACGCCTCCAACAGATGCGCCGCGATCTTCTTGGCCTTCTCGATCACCTTCTCGGTCGCCTTGACCATGGCCGAGCCACAAACCGCCAGCGAACGCGAGCCATAGGTGCCCATCCCAAACGGGATTTTCGAGGTATCGCCATGCACGATCTCGACCATCGATTCATCAATACCGATCATATCGGCCACAACCTGCGGAAAGGCGGTCTCATGCCCCTGCCCGTGACTGTGTGCGCCAACCATGACGCTGATCGAGCCGGTGGCATTCACCCGCACGGTCGCCGCATCATAAAGGCCTGCCCGGGCCCCCAGCATGCCAACGATATTCGACGGAGCAATCCCGCAGGCCTCGATATAGCAGTTGATACCAAGACCGCGCAGCTTGCCCTTGGCCTCGCTGGCCGAACGGCGCGCGGCAAAGCCTGCCAGATCGGCGGCGGCCTCAAGCTTGTCCATCGTCCCGTTGTAATCCCCGGTGTCATAGGTCAGCGCCACCGGCGTGTCATAGGGGAACTGAGTGATAAAGTTCTGACGGCGCAGGGCAATCGGATCGACCCCCAATTCACGCGCAGCCTTGTCCACGACGCGTTCCAACTGATAGGTCGCCTCGGGCCGGCCGGCACCGCGATAGGCATCCACCGGCACCGTATTGGTGAACATCGCTTTCACATTCACCTGAATGACCGGCGTCTTGTAATTGCCCGCCATCAGTGTCCCATGCAACCAGGTCGGGATTGAGCTGGAAAAGGTCGACAGATACGCGCCCAGATTGGCATAGGTATTGGTGCGCAGACCAACAAAGTTATTGTCCGCATCCAGCGCCAGCTCGATGGTGCTGACATGATCCCGCCCTTGTGCGTCCGACATGAACGCCTCGGACCGGCTGGCGGTCCATTTGACCGGGCGACCACAGGCCTTGGCGGCGAAGGTACAGAAGGCCTCTTCCGCGTAGTGGAAGATCTTGGTGCCAAAACCACCGCCCACATCCGGGGCCACCACGCGGACCTTGTGCTCGGGCAGGCCCAGCACAAAGGCGCACATCAGCAGCCGGATCACATGCGGGTTCTGCGAGGTGGTGTAGAGCGTGTAATCCTCGGTCGCCCGATTGTATTCGGCCACGGCCACGCGCGGTTCCATCGGGTTGGCGACCAAACGGTTGTTGACCAGATCCAGAGTGGTCACATGGGCCGCGCCCGCAAAGACCTCATTGACCTTGGCGTCATCCGCCTCGCCCAATTGCCAGTCGTAACAGATGTTGTTCTTGAGATCGTCATGGATCAGCGTCGCACCATCCTGTGCGGCGGCTTTCATGTCCAGAACGGCGGGCAGTTCTTCGATATCCAGATCAATCGCCTCAGCCGCGTCGCGGGCCTGTTCCAGACTGTCGGCCACAACGGCGGCAATGGGATCACCCACATGACGCACCTTGCCTTGCGCAAGGATGGGGTGCGGCGGTTCCTGCATCGGTGCGCCGTGCTTGTCGGTCACCTCCCAACCGCAGGGCATGCCGCCCACGCCTTCGAAATCCTTGCCGGTGAAAACCTTGACCACGCCGGGCATGCCCGCCGCTGCCGAAGTGTCGATATTCCTGATCCGGCCATGTGCGATATCGGATCGCAGGAAATAGACATAGGCCTGACCATGTACGTTGATGTCGTCGGTGTAATTACCCGCTCCGGTCAGAAAGCGCACGTCTTCGCGTCGCTTGGAACTGGCTCCGATGCCACTATCTTTGGGCATTGCTTGTTCTCCTCCCTGGAAAAGAATTTTCGTCGAAAATTCTTGTCCGCCGCGTTATTCGGCGGCGATGCTGCTGACGTCCTGACCGGATGCGGCCATGATCGCCTTGACGATGTTGTGGTAGCCCGTGCAACGGCACAGATTGCCTTCAAGATACTTGCGCACCTCCGCTTCCGTCGGGCGCGGGTTCTCTTTCAGCAAAGCCGCTGCGCTCATCACCATGCCGGGTGTGCAGAACCCGCATTGCAGCCCATGATGATCCTGAAACGCCTGCTGAATTACGTTCAGCGTGCCGTCGTCATCCGCCTGCCCTTCGATCGTGCCCACATCGGCCCCGTCAGCCTCCAGCGCCAGCATGTTGCAGGATTTGACCGCTTCGCCATTCACATGCACCACGCAGGCCCCGCATTGCGCGGTATCGCAGCCTACATGGGTGCCGGTCAGTGACAGGTGATCGCGCAGAAAGCTGGACAGCAGTGTCCGGCCCTCGATATCACCGCTCACGGATTGTCCGTTCACGGTCATTGAGACCTGTGCCATGAGATCCTCCCAATTTTGATTTCTCCCTTGCGACCGAGTTAAACACGGGAATTTTTGTTTGAGAACAAAAATTTTTCCCCGGTTTTTCCGCAGCTTCGCCGCCTGATCTTCTGAAGATGAGGCACAGGGCGCAAAGGGCAAAAATGCCGTTACGTCACTTGCCCTTGGCGGCCCGTGGTTGCGGTCGGGTCGGGATTTCCTTGAGCAACCCGCCAACCCCCATTGCAGCAATATCGGCGCCAGTGGTTTCAATCCCGCAGGCGATGCGGGACAGAACCCAATCGGCCCCGTTCAAGGCCGGGGACCGGGCACAACCCGGCAGGCCAATGACCGGGCGCGCATCCAAATCACCCAGAAACAACAGGTTACCCGGATCGACGGGCATGCCGAACCGGTCCACCTGTCCACCAGCGGCGCGCACTGCGCCGGGGGCCACATCGTTTTCATCGGACGTGGCAGAGCCGGTCAGGATCATCGCGATATCCCCGTCCAGATCGCCAAGCGCATTCGCCAGCGCCTGCTGCTGGTGCGGTACGATTTTCAGGTCGGTCAGTTCCATCCCCAGCGCCTCAACCCGGCCCCGGATCGCGGCGATGCCCTTTTCGTTGCCGGGACCACCCGGAATATCCGTCACGATCAGACCGGCGGATTCGTGCACGGGGGCGGCCAGACGGACCGCACCCTGCGCCAGCCGGGCCGCATGCAGAACATCGGCCCCGGGCACCGCGTAAGAGATGACCTTGATCGTCGCCACCATCCCGCCCGCGCTCATCTGTTGATATTGCGGCACGGTCGCCACCGTGATCATCGGGTTGACCAGATTGAACCGCCGCAACGCATCGAGGTCCAGCACAGCAACCCCCGGGCCATCGGCCAGCAGGTTGACACGGCCCGTGAACGCCTCGGTCACGCGCAGGTTTGCCTGTTTCGGGTCCGGCGCCAGCGCGGCGGCGAGCATCCGGGCGGCCTCATCCTCATGACAATCGCCGGGGTCCAGGCGGGCGACGGTGACCTCGGTCTGGCCTGCAGCCTGCAAGAGAGCGATATGCTCCACCGTCAGGATGATCCCTTTGCGCAGCTTTCGGTCCCCGGTCTGCGCCGAATGGGCCAGAATAGCGCCTTCGGCCTGAGCCAGTGGAACCGGGCCGAACTTCACGCCTTGCCCCGCAGAACTGCGGTCATCTGCGCCAGAATGGCCACCGCAATCTCGGATGGGTCTGCCGCGCCGATATCCAGCCCGACCGGGCCATGGATCTGCTCGATCTGGTCGGACGTGAACCCGGCCTGCTCCATACGGTCCACCCGCTTCGCGTGGGTTCGGGTCGAGCCCAAAGCGCCGATATAGAACACCCCGGCCTGCAATGCGGCTTGCAAGGCTGGATCATCCAGTTTCGGATCGTGGGTCAGCAGCACCAGCGCCGTGCGGCTGTCCAGACCCAGCCTGGCCACGGCCTCATTCGGCCAATCGGTCAGGATCTTTTCGCCGGGAAACCGGGCGCTTGAGGCAAAAGCTTCACGCGGATCGATAATTGCCGGGTCGTAGCCAGCAATCCGTGCCATCGGGACCAGAGCCTGCGCGATATGAACCGCGCCCACCACGATCAACCGCAAGGGCGGATTGTGTACGGCGACAAAGGTCTGCCCGTCCGCCTCGAACCCGGATCGATCCATCCGCAGCCGCTCGGCATAGGCGTTTCGGCGCAGGGCGCGGTGACCGGTTTCGACATTGACCTCATAGGCCAGCGGCTCGCGCCGGGCGCGGGCGGCGACAAGATCGGACAGCATCGCCTCGGGCAGGACCGCGCCCACCGGTTCCACCAGAACCCGGATCGTGCCGCCGCAGGCCAGCCCCACGGCAAAGGCATCCTCGTCGCTGACGCCGAATTCCAGCAGGCGCGCCTCGCCCTCTTCAATCGCTTCCAACGCCTCGACAATCACCGCGCCTTCGACGCACCCGCCCGAGACCGAGCCTTCGATCCGCCCGTCCCCGGCAATCACCAGCTGCGCGCCCACGCGGCGCGGGGCGCTGCCCCAGGTTTCGACAACCGTGGCAAGTGCCGCACCTTTGCCCGCGCGATACCAGCGCAGGGCGGTTTCCGGGCTATTGTCGAATCGTTCCATGAAGACCTCCGGCCTGTTTGGTGCCAACATAGGCTGCTTTGACGCAATGAAAAGCGTCCCGCGCACACGCCTTCCGGCGCTAACAAGCCGATTTCGCGGTCATATTCACTTTTGATTGAATGTGCCGCTTTCTGGTTCTAGCGTGCAGGTGCGGTTGGGGTTTGCCCCGAAGCATCTCAAAAAATTTAACGCGGAGACAAAGAGTTGAAACGCATTCTTACACTGGGAACCGCCCTGGGCCTGCTGACGGCAAGCGCGGGCTGGGCCGATACATTTCTGAGATATGGTGAGGTCGAAGGCTGGAAGGTCTTTATAGACCAGGACAAGAAATCCTGCCTGATCGAGGCGGTCGACGATTCCGAGAACGTCGTGCAGATGGGCCTGACCGAAGATCGCGGCGTTGGCTATGTGGGGGTCTTCACCAAGGCCAAGACTGATATCAAGCGGGGCGAGAAGGAAGCCGTGGCGATTTTGCTGGGGGATAATATCTATCTTGGAGAGGCGACGGGGATGAAGGGCAACATCACCAAGGGCTATTCGGGCGGCTATGTACTGTCGGACGATCCGCAATTTGCCGATGATCTGGCCAAGCAGAAGGTCATGGTCGTGTTCCCGGAAAAGGAATTTGCCTTTACCGTCGATCTGACCGGCACCTACAAGGCCATGGAAATGGCCCGCAAATGCAACGAGGAACAGCTCTCGTAACGGCTATTCCGAAAGCGCGGTCAACAGCCGCGCTTTCTGCCCTTGGTCATCGGGTTGCGAGATTACGGTGGCCAGATCCTCTAGCGAGGCAATCGAATGACCGGCGCGAAAGCTGTCCACATGCGGCAGCATGGTGGCGATCCCCTGCGCCCGTGGAGCGAACCCGTCCCAGCGCAGCAGCGGGTTGAGCCAGATCAGGCGCCGGGCCGACAGGTGCAGGCGTTCGATCTCTTTCTCCAGCAATTCAGGATCACCCCGTTCCAGCCCATCGGTGATCAGCAGCAACACCGCCCCCTGCCCCAGAACCCGGCGCGACCAGTCGCGGTTGAACTGATGCAGACAGTCGCCGATGCGGGTGCCGCCCTCCCAATCCTGCGCCTCGGCTCCGGCAGCGGCTAGGGCGGCGTCAACGTCGCGCTGATGCAGGTGGCGGGTGATATTGGTCAGCCTTGTGCCAAATGTGAAGGCGTGGACCTTCGCCCATCCCGCCCCTTTGGCGTTCGAGACCGTGTGCAGGAAGTGCAGGATGATCCGGCTGTACTGGCTCATCGAGCCAGAGATATCGCAGAGCGCCACCAGATTGGGCCAGCGGGGGCGCGGTTGTTGGCGGGCAATATCGCGCAGCTCTCCGCCCTGACGCATGGCGGCGCGCAGGGTGCGGGCGCGGTCGATACGGTGGCCCAAGGCGCTAGCCTGCCCGCGACGGGATTTGAAGGGTTTGACCGGGAGAGTCAGACGCGCCAACATCCGTTTGGCTTCAGCGATTTCCGCGGTGCTCATCTGTTCGAAATCGAGATTGCGCAGCCGTTCCTCGGAGGAGGCGGTCTGGGTGGCGTCAATCTCGATCTCGGTTTCCTCTTCTTGCGGCGCAGCCTCGGGGGCGTCGCGTTCTACGCCATCCAGCAACGCCTCAGCCGCGCGTTTTTCGGCGGCGTCGGCCTGGCGTTCCTCTTGCATGCCGCGGATGGCGGGCAGCATCATCGCCATCATATGTTCCAGATAGCGCGGGTCGCGCCAGTAGAGGCGGAAGACCTGCGCAAAGACCGTGCGATGTTCAGGTCGGTTGACGAAACAGGCATGCAGGGTCCAGTAGAAATCCCGTTTCTCGGTAAACCCCGCCGCTTCTACTGCGCGGATGGCGTCGATCACCCGGCCCGTGCCGATCGGCAGCCCGGCCTTGCGCAGGGCGCGGGCAAAATGGGTGATGTTTTGCGCCAGTTTCGGGTTGGCGGGGATATCCAGAGGGAGTTGCTCGGCCATTACTGTTCATGGGGGCGCTGCCCCCATACCCCCGGAGTATTTGGGAAAAGATGAAGCATCAGGCCGGTTCGAGGTCGGCTTTGGCTTGATCGAGGATGCGTTTGGCCTCGGACCCCTGCAGTTTCTGGATATCGTCCTGGTACTTCAAGATCGCGCCCAGCGTGTCGCCGATCACCTCGGGGCTGAGGTTGATCACGTCGAGCGCCAGCAGGCACTTGGCCCAGTCGATGGTTTCGGCGACGCCGGGTTTCTTGAACAGGTCCTCGGTGCGCAGGCGCTGGACGAAGGCCACCACTTCGCGGCTGAGCGCCTCAGCGGCTTCGGGGGCGCGGGCGTGCAGGATTTCGATCTCGCGGTCGAAATCGGGGTAGTCGACCCAATGGTAGAGGCAGCGGCGTTTGAGGGCGTCGTGCACCTCGCGCGTGCGGTTGGAGGTGACGATGACGATGGGTGGCTGTGGCGCGGCGATGGTGCCGAGTTCAGGGATGGTGACCTGAAAATCGCTGAGCGCTTCGAGCAGGAAGGCTTCGAACGGTTCATCGGTGCGGTCCAACTCGTCAATCAGCAGCACCGGTGCGCCCTGTTCATCGGGGCGCATCGCTTGCAGCAAAGGGCGTTCGATCAGGTAGTCGTCCGAGAACAGTTCGGACTGCAACGCGCCGCGATCCGAGCCGCCTGCGGCCTCCGCCGTGCGGATGGCGACCATCTGCGCGGGGAAGTTCCATTCATAAACGGCTGAGGACGCATCCAGCCCTTCATAGCATTGCAGCCGGATCAGGCGGCGGTTCAGACCGGTGGCCAGCGCCTTGGCGATCTCGGTCTTGCCGACGCCAGCCTCGCCTTCCAGAAACAGCGGCCGTCCCAGTTTCAGCGACAGGAACACCACCGTGGCCAGTGCCCGGCCGCAGACATAGCCCTGCGCCCCCAGCATCTGCTGTACCGCGTCGATGGAATTGGGTTGCGTCATGTTCAAAATCTCCCTCGGGACAACAGGTCACGGCGGCGGGTGCACGTCAAGACCGGGTCTTTTGGGTGACTTACGGCGATCCGGCGCGTTGACAAGGTCTTTCGCGCGGGCAGCCTGTGTGCTAGCCGGGGCGACATGACCGATACCCTCACAATCCGCCGCCCCGACGACTGGCATCTGCATCTGCGCGATGGCGCGATGTTGCAGGCCGTCCTGCCCGAAACCGCGCGCCATTTCGCCCGCGCGATCATCATGCCGAACCTGGTGCCGCCCGTGGTGCGTGGCGATCAGGCCGCCGCCTATCGCGACCGCATTCTGGCCGCCCTGCCCGCTGGCATGATATTCGAGCCGCTGATGACCTTGTATCTGACCGAGGATACCGATGCCGATGATGTTGCCGCTGCCCATGCCAGCGGGCTGGTCAAGGCGGTCAAGCTGTATCCGGCGGGGGCCACAACCAACTCGGCCTCGGGCGTGCGCGATTTCGACAAGGTGCGCCCGGTGTTGGAGCGGATGGCCGAGATCGGCCTGCCCATGTGTGTGCATGGCGAGGTCACCGATGCCGAGATCGATATCTTTGATCGTGAGGCGGTGTTCATCGACCGCGTTCTGGACCCCATTCGCAAGGCGACGCCCGGTCTTCGGGTGGTGATGGAGCATATCACCACCGCAAACGGGGTGGATTACGTCAAAGCCAATGAACGTGATCTGGGCGCGACCATCACTGCGCACCATCTGATCATAAACCGCAACCATATTCTGGTCGGCGGGATCAAGCCGCATTACTACTGCCTGCCCGTCGCCAAGCGCGAGGAGCACCGGCTGGCGCTGCTGGCCGCCGCGACCTCGGGCGATGCGCGGTATTTTCTGGGCACCGACAGCGCGCCGCATACGGATGCGAACAAGGAAATGGCCTGTGGTTGCGCCGGTTGCTTTACGGCGACGAACACCATGTCGCTGGTGGCCGAGATGTTTGATCGTGTGGATGCGCTGGACAAGCTGGAAGGCTTTGTATCGCTGAACGGCCCGGGTTTCTACGGCCTGCCGGTGAATGAAGACACCATCACCCTGACCAAGGGTGATCCGGTAGAGTATCCGGCCAAGATCGACTCGGGCGACGGGCCGGTTACGGTGTTCGATCCGGGCTTTCCGCTGCACTGGCGGGTGGTCTAACCGCCCAGCCTGTCAGACAATTCCGCTGCGCGCCCACCGGTGCGCAGCATTGACCAGATCGCGTCGGCCTCATCCCCGCCGATCAGTTTTGCCGCCTTCTGGCGCACGCGATCCTCGCGATCTGACAGGGACATCGGCGTCAGCAGATCATGGGTGGCCTCGCGCCGTGCGCCGTCACGACGCAGCAGGGACAGGTTTGCCTGTGTTTCCGAGAGGCTGTCATCGGCCTCAACCGTGATCCGGTCGCGCAGGGACCGCAGGCGCGGATCGGTGCAGACATCGTCAGAGTAGCTGTCGGGCAGCGCCGTATCATACCCCAGCGCCTGCATTGCAATCACCGTGCGATACGAGAATTTTGCCCCCAGCCCGGTGGTCGGCGACAGTTGATTGCAGACGCTCATCCAGCGCGGATGGGTCTTGATCCTGATTTCGGCCACTTCCGGTTCGGCAATGTCCAGATCGCGCGCGGCCTCAAGTGCTGCGTGCAGCCCGTGGCAACAGGCGTGGAATTTGTGGCTGACCGATTCGAACAGCCACTCATCCCCCAGCCCCGCGAGCGCAGTGGCCGTGTCATCGGCCCCAAGATGGGTCGCTCCAAAGCCATGAGGGCCTTCGATGGCACCTGCGTTTGGCTCAAACCCGCTGCGGATCAGCATGGCGGCCTCAATCCCGTTCGCGGCGGCTTGGCCCGCGTTGTAGGGCTTGCCCATGGTGCCGAACTGCGCCTTTTGCCCGGCCGCGCGGGTGGCGACTAGACCCAGAACCGCCTGCATCTGATCTGCGTCGAATCCCATCACGCGGCCCACAGCGACGGCCGCGCCAAAGGCACCAGCGGTGGCGGTCTGGTGAAACCCGGCCTGATAATGGCCGCGCCCCAGCCACAACCCAATACGAATCGACAGTTCCATCCCGATCAGCGCGGCCTCAAGCAGGTCGACAATTGGTTTGTCCTCGAACTCGGCAATCGCCAGCGCGGCGGGAAAGACGGCGACCGAGGGGTGGCCGATATGAGCGAAATGGGTGTCGTCATAGTCCAGCGCGTGCGAGATCGTGCCGTTGACCAAAGCTGCCGCCCGCAAGGGCGCGGCCCCGCCGCCGAACAGCTTTGCCTGCGCCGCGCCGCCCTCGGCCAGAACCATGTCGCGGATGATGCGCGAGACAGGCTCATCCGCCCCGGCGCGACCTACGGCCAGCCAGTCGAGCGCGGACAGGGATGTTACAATCCGTGCCTGCGATGTGGTCGATATGGGGCCTGCGGCAAACGCGGCGAGTGAAGATGTCAGATCAGCCATACGGCGCAGTCTAGCGCGCGCGGCCTTGGCGGCAAGCCTCAGCCGTAAAGCTGCGCGGCGCGCTGTTCAAAGGCGCGGACGATGCGGTGCATGGCCTCGTTGAAAACAACACCAATGATGCCCTGCAACACCGCGTTCTTGAACTCGAAATCCACGTGGAAGGACACGTTGCAGCCCTGATCGGTATCCTCGAACTGCCAATCCGAGCGCATGTATTTGAACGGGCCGTCCAGATATTCGGTATCGATCCGTTTCTGTGCATCAAATAGCGTCACCCGGCTGCCGAACCGTTCGCGGAACACCTTGAACGAGATCACCAGATCGGCCTCCATCACCTTGGCCTCGCCCCTGTCAAAAGTCCGGCGGATGCGGGCGGCAGAACACCAGGGCAGAAACTCGGGGTATTTCGCCACGTCACCAACCAGATCGTACATCTGCTGGGCGGTATAGGGCAGCGGACGGGTCTCAGAATGGGTTGGCATGGCATCCGGGCATTAACTGGTGACAATGGCGCGTCATGTCGTATGTTGCGCGCCAAAGATCAAGGGGGCAGTGATGAGCGACCGCGCATATGTGATAGATGAGATGATCTCGGCCAAGGCCATTGCCGCGCGGATCGAGGAATTGTGTCGCGAGATTACCGCTGAATTTGGCGGCACCGACAAGCTGGTGGTCGTTGGCCTGCTGCGCGGCAGTTTCGTATTCATCGCCGATCTGGTGCGCGAGCTGGACCTGCCGATCGAGGTCGATTTCCTTGAGGCGTCCTCCTATGGCGATTCGATGGAGAGCAGCCGGGAAGTACGCATTCTCAAAGACTTGCGCGGTGCAATTGAAGGGCGCGACGTGCTGGTGGTCGAGGATATCGTCGACACCGGCCACACGCTGAACCATGTCACCAAGCTGCTGCAAAGCCGCAAGCCGGGGCGGTTGAAATCCATCGCCCTGCTGGACAAACCCAGCCGACGCGAGGTTGATTTCCGATCCAACTGGATCGGGTTCGAGATTCCGGATGAATTTGTCGTGGGCTATGGCATCGACTATGCACAACGCAACCGCAACCTGCCCTTCATCGGCAAGGTGCGGTTTGTCGAGGGGTGACCGTTAGCCTCCAAGCCCCAGTACTCGGTCGATGACGGCCAGAAAAATGCCGCTGCCGATGGGAATCAGCGCATCGGGGAAGTCATAGTCCGGGTTATGTAATTGCGGATGGTCCTCTCCCGATCCCAGCCAGAACATCGCCGATTTCGCACCTTTGCCGAACTGGCCGAAATCTTCGGAGAACCTTTGCGGCGACGCCGTGAACCGCAGAGGAACGCCTTGCGCAAGGCAGGCGTCTTGCAGGATCTGAACGGCTTCGGCGTTGTTTACGCAAGCCTCAAAAACATCATGATACGAAATGGTTACCGACAGTCCTTCATCTGCCGCGACCTGATGAACCAGTGCCTCAGCCTCGGCCACCAGATCGGCCATGCGCTGATCCGAGACGGTGCGCAGGGTCACCCACAGCTCGGCCTCACCCGGGGCCACGCCGAAAGTTGCCGCGCCCAAAGTTGCATGGGTCACCGTGGTCAGCGCAAAGGCCGCGTCCAGATTGCCCCCCGACCCCAGCGCGGTTAGTCCCGGGATCAGTGCCGACAACGCGCCCGCCGGCGAGACCCCGTCCTGCGGAGCAGCGGCGTGTGAGGTCTTACCCGTCAACACAATCCGCATCCCGCGTGAGGCGCAATTCGCGGGCCCCTCGCACAGTTCAACCTTGCCCAGTTCCAAGCCCGGCAGGTTGTGCAGCGAGAACACGTAATCCGGTGCGATCTGCGCGAATTGAAGATCGACGCGGAAGGCGGCAGCGCCCTGCCCGGTTTCCTCGGCCGGTTGATAGATCAGCACCACACGCCCCGTCGCAGGCCGCGCCTGTCCAAGGCGGAAGGCCACGCCCAGCACCATCGCCATATGGCCATCATGGCCGCATAGATGCCCGGTGCCGGGATAGCGCGAGGCATAAGGCAGGTCCGAGATTTCCTGTATCGGCAGCCCGTCCAGCTCACACCGGATGGCAACGGTCGGTCCCGGCTGGCCGCTGTCATAGACCGCCGCAACGCCATGTCCACCGATGCCGGTCAGAACCTGATCCGGGGTGCAGGCCTGCAGCAGATTGGCGATACTGGCCGCTGTGCCACGCTCCTGCCCCGAAACCTCGGGCACCTCATGCAACTCGTGGCGAATCCCGGTCAGCCAGTCCTGAAGTTCGGAGTTCACCCCTGGCTCAGTTTCTGCTGACGGGCAGCGCGCAGCCGCGCGAAATCATCGCCCGCATGGTACGAGGATCGGGTCAGCGGTGTTGCCGAGACCATCAGGAAGCCCTTACCGAAGGCGGCCTTTTCATAGGCCGCGAATTCCTCGGGCGTCACGAAACGGTCCACGCCGTGATGTTTGGGCGTCGGCTGCAGGTACTGGCCGATGGTCAGGAAATCGATATCGGCGGCGCGCATGTCGTCCATGACCTGCCGGACCTGCTGCTCATCCTCACCCAGACCCACCATGATGCCGGATTTGGTAAACATGGACGGGTCCATTTCCTTCACCCGTTGCAGCAACCGCAGCGAATGAAAATAACGCGCGCCGGGTCGGACCTGCGGGTAAAGCCCCGGCACGGTTTCCAGATTGTGGTTGAACACATCCGGTTTCGCCTCGACCACGACCTCAAGCACCGACGAGTCGCATTTCAGGAAATCGGGCGTCAGAATCTCGATGGTGGTCTTGGGAGAGCGATGCCGCACCGCGCGGATGGTCTGGGCAAAATGCTCGGCCCCGCCATCGGTCAGATCATCGCGGTCGACCGAGGTGATCACCACATGGTTCAGCCCCAGTTTTTCAACCGCATGCGCCACACGACCGGGTTCAAACGCATCCAGTGTGTCGGGGCGGCCGGTGGCGATATTGCAGAAGGTGCAGCCACGGGTACAAATCTCACCCATGATCATCATGGTGGCGTGGCCCTGGCTCCAGCATTCGCCGACATTGGGGCATCCGGCCTCTTCGCAGACGGTGACCAGATTGTTTTCGCGCATGATCTTGTGCGTGTCGGCATAGCCCTTGCCGCCGGGCGCCTTGACACGAATCCATTTCGGCTTCTTCGGCTGCGCGTTGTCGGGGCGGTGTGCCTTTTCAGGATGACGTTGCTCGGGAATTTTCAGATCACGCACGGGCGGCTTTCCTGACTGTGGGTCATATCGCTTTGTCCCTAACATAGACCGCCCGATATCTCTATACCAGCGGCGCATGGCCGCTATGCGCCGCTAGTTCGCAAGCGCAGAATCGCCTGTCAAAAGATGTATTTTACCCTTTTATTTCCGCTGTATAGAAATATTCGCATTCGCAGAATATCCGGCGTTGAAGCGAATTTAGAATCCTTATAGATCACGGCAGAAACACATCGATTCACAAGAGGTTGATCATGAAATCCGGAGCCAAACTGCCCCACGTGACCTTTCACACCCGCGTCCGTGACGCGGCCATCGAGGGGCCGAACCCGTTCCGTTGGGAAGACAAGACAACCGCCGATTACTTTGCTGGCAAGCGCGTGATCCTGTTCTCGCTGCCCGGCGCATTCACGCCCACATGCTCGACCTATCAACTGCCCGGCTTTGAAAAAGGCTTTGGCGATTTCACCGCCAAGGGAATCGATGACATCTATTGCATGTCCGTCAATGACAGCTTTGTCATGAACAAATGGGCCAAGGATCAGGGTCTGGAAAACGTCAAGGTGATCCCCGATGGGTCGGGTGAGTTCACCCGCAAGATGGGCATGCTGGTCGACAAGGACAATCTGGGCTTTGGCATGCGCTCGTGGCGCTATGCAGCCATCGTCAATGACGGCGTGGTCGAGGCATGGTTCGAAGAGCCCGGCCTGATGGATAACTGCCCCGAGGACCCCTATGGCGTGTCATCCCCCGAAAACCTGATGAAACATCTGGACGAGGCGCGCGAGCCCGCGCTGGCCTGATCCGACAGGTCCCTGTAGATTTGGGCCCGCCAATTGGCGGGCCTTTTTCATGCGCGGGTCTCGGCCACGATCTCTTCCCCCACCTGCCGCATCACCTGCGCCAGTTTCTCGAACCAATCCTCGGGCTGAGACGAGGCGCGGCGCACAAGGCCGATACTGCGCGCAGGTTCCGGTGCGCTGAACCGCAGCAGATGCAGGCCGGGCACGGCCTCGGTCTCGGCCCGGGCGGCGAGTTCCGGCATCAGGGTCAGGCCGAACCCTTCGGCCACCAGACGCGACAGGGTCGCCAGCGAGGACGCGCCCATGTTGATCTGGCTGCTGCCGCGATTTTGCCCACAGACCTCCAGCGCCTGATCGGTCAGGCAATGGCCATCCTCCAACAACATCAGATGCGCGGTTTTAAGATCGACGGGGCGCAGGGCCTCGGGGCTGACCGTCAGGCGGTTCAACCGGGTCTGACTGCCCGCCAGCAGGAAGTGGTCCTGAAACAAGGGTTCCTCTATCAGCCCTTCTCCGGCAACAGGTAAGGCCAGAACGGCAGCGTCGATCTCACCCGTGCGCAGCATCGACAGCAGATGTTCGGTTCTGGATTCGCGAATCTGCACCCGCAGTGAGACATCTCCGGTGCGCAGACCGGCCAGAACCCCGGGGAGCAGATAGGGCGCGACGGTTGGAATGATGCCAATCGACAGGGACCGGTGCCCGCCCGAATGATCGCGGGCAAACCGGTCCAGCCGGTCGGCAGAGTCCAGCACCTGATAGGCCCGGTCCAGAACATCGCGCCCCAGCGGCGTCAGCAGAATATCCCGTGCCTGCCGTTCGAACAGCGGGCCGCCCATCACCTCTTCCAGCGCCTTGATCTGCACCGACAGCGCCGGTTGCGAGACATGGCAGGATTGCGCGGCGCGGCCGAAATTACGTTTCTCGGCCACCGCGCGGAAATATTGCAATTGTCTGAGGGTGAAATTCATAACCTCTGACTATCACTTGCGCGCCAAATCGCAAGACATGCAAATGGCTAGCCGATCAGACGGTCACGCTCGGCCTGATCCTCATAATGGCGCTTCAGCCGTTGCAGGGCGATCCGCAGCACGATCTTGCCGGAGCGCGCCGACCAGCCCATGCGCTTTTCCGCCAGCTCCAGCCCCTCTAGGTAGCAACAGCACCGCAGCGCCACATCGCTGAGGCCCGGCCCCAGATCCGCCAGCGCCTTTGCCACCCGATCCCGCGCGCCCGAGGAACCGCTGGCCATAGGGGTCGAGGAGTCGAACCCACCGCGGCCGCCACCGGTCAGAAAACGGTCCCAGTTCTGCGCGACCTGCGGCCCGATCTGGGCCAGTTCGAAATCCTCGCGCAGGCGTTCGCCCGCGCCCACAAGGGATTCGTCCAGAAACGGGTTCCCGTCCCTGTCCCGCCGCCGCGACAGGGCGATCAGCGGGCTTTCCGCCGCGCTGTACCGCGCCCGCGCGCCGCGCTTGGGTTGGGTCACCTCGCAGGGCTGATGACCGCCAAACCCCTGAAACGGGGCCTGTGCTTCGGCCATCCCGAACTCATTCTGTGCGCGGGCGCGGTTTTCCGCCTCGGCGATCAGATGGCTCAGCGCCGACCGGCCCGCAGATGAAATCCGATAACGCGAGATGCGCCCGGGATTGTCGCAGGAAATCCAGTCTTTCAGGGCCAGCGCCTGGGCGATCTTGCATTCGACCACAGCGGTTTTCGTGGTGCCGTTGTCGCCGTTATCGCGGACGACCACGGCCTTGTCCATATCCTCGGCCACGGCCAGAACCGCACCGGTCTCACACAGGCGGCGCAGCACACGCAACGCTTCCTGATCGAACTCCTGATCCTGTGCCGCCAGCGGGTTCGGCACCTCGTCAAACCGCGCCGCAGGGAACACGTCACGCTCCGCAAAATGTGCCTCGGCCAGAGATTGCAGTGCCGCATCCACCAGCGGGTCGTCCCGGCGCGTTTCGATCCGGCGAATCTGCCGCAGGATTGTCGAAGCATGGCACCCCGCAGACCGTGCAATTTCCCGTATCGACCGTCCTGATTCCGTATGGGCAAGATATCGTTGCGCCCCTTCGGGAACCCATGCGGGAACGGTTAAAGCCATGCTGTTTTCCATAGTTTTTCGCCCTCGTCGACAAATCAAACTGCCAATGTTCGTCGTCGGATTCTTAGTTAACCAATTCTAACTAGAGTCGCTTTCGTTACTCGTTCGTTAATCACAGACGACATCAGCTAGAATTGATTCAAAAAGATAAACAGTCGTGAAACCATAGTTCGGCACGAGGGCCTGCAAGGCAACACCCGCTAGGGTTGTGCCACAACTCCTGCAGACAAAAGCAATGAAAGGATTACTCCCGTGCAGGACCTGATGAGCATGATCACCACACTCCGCCGCCCCCGTCTGTTGACCCGGGCGGCCAAGATCGGGGCGCAGGACTATGACCGCGACCGGCACCTGCAAAGGATATTGGGATATGGCGCGCTGCCCGGTCCGGGTGCCGCGCTGATGCGCCTGATGGAGATGGAGCGGGACGTCAACACCCAGCGGCAAGAGGACGACGCGGCCTATTCTCTGGTCCGGCATCTGGACCTGATGATTGCCCTGATCGGTGAGGCGCAGCTGTACCAGGCCAGCCGCGCCACACGTTATGTGTGATCAGGTGAACGCGTCGGGCATCGACTCTTTTTTCCGGGCCACATAAGTGTCCAGCGCCTCTTTGACGCCCGGGTCCAGTTGCGGCTGCTGGTAGTTGGCCAGCAGATGTTCGACCCGCGCACTGGCCAGCGTCCGCGTATCGCGGGCGCCTTCCTCTTCCCAGGTCTCGAAGGGCTTGTAGTCCAGCACTTCGGTTTTCCAGAACGCTTCCTTGAAGTTGGCCTGCGTGTGGGCGCACCCCAGATAGTGCCCGCCCGGACCAACCTCGCGGATCGCATCCATGGCCTGCGCGTTCTCGTCATAGGCGATGCCCTTGGCCAGCCCGTGCAGTACGCCCAACTGATCGGCATCCATAACGAACTTCTCGAAGTCCGCGACCAGCCCGCCTTCGAGCCAGCCGCAGGAATGCAGCATGAAGTTCACGCCAGCCAACAGACCCATGTTCAACGAGTTCGCCGTCTCATACGCCGCCTGCGCATCGGGCAATTTCGAGCCGCAGAACGACCCCGCCGAACGATACGGCAGCCCCAGACGCCGGGCCAGCTGACCCGCGCCATAGGTGACATGCGACGCCTCGGGCGTACCAAAGGTCGGCGCGCCGGAATTCATGTCGATCGAGGACACAAAGGCGCCAAAGATCGCAGGCGCGCCCGGGCGGATGATCTGGCTATAGGCCACGCCCGCCAGAACCTCGGCCAGAACCTGTGTCAACGTACCCGCAACCGAAACCGGCGCCATCGCACCGCCCACAATAAAGGGCGAGATGATGCAGGCCTGATTGTTGCGCGCATAAACCTCAAGCGAGCCCATCATCACGTCGTCGAAGGTCATCGGCGAGTTGATGTTGGTCAGCGAGGTCATCACCGTGTTGTTCTGCACGAACTCTTTGCCGAACAGAATCTCGCACATCTCAACCGAATCCTGCGCACGGCTGGGATCGGTGACCGAGCCCATGAACGGCTTGTCCGACAGGGTGATATGCGACATCAGCATGTCCAGATGGCGCTTGTTCACCGGGATATCGGTCGGTTCGCACACCGTGCCGCCCGAATGGTGCAGCCATTTGGACATATAGGCCAGTTTCACGAACTTGTTGAAATCGTCCATGGTGGCATAACGACGGCCACCCTGCACATCGCGCACGAAGGGAGGGCCGTAGACCGGGGCCAGAACCATGTTGCGGCCACCCACGACCACGGATTTTTCCGGGTTGCGGGCATGTTGGGTGAACTCGCTGGGGGCGGTCTTGATCAGCTCACGCGCCAGCCCGCGCGGAATGCGCACCCGTTCGCCGGTGACATCCGCACCCGCATCACGCCAGCGCTGCAGCGCCTCGGGGTTGTCGACGAAGTTGACGCCAACCTCTTCCAGAATGGTATCCGCGTTATATTCGATGATTTCCAGCGCCTCTTCGTTGAGGACCTCGAAATTCGGAATATTGCGTTCGATGTATTTCGCGGTTTCGATGACAACCGCTGTGCGCTCGGCCCGACGGGCGGCACCACCACCGCCCCGAGTTCTGCGCCGGGTGTTAGCCTCTGACATGCGTAAATCCGGTCTGTCTGCTTCGTTTGATCCGTTTGTTACAGGAACCGCCGGGATCGCCGCAGGTTTTTTACGGCGCTATCGGGGGAAAAGCGACATGTTGCATCAGGTGTCAGGTGACGGGCTTCTCCATCCGAACGGTGTTGCCCTGAACATCCACCTCGGCCCAGCCCAGATGGTGGTACATCGCCCGGGTGCCCTGCATCAGCCGATGGGTCCGCAGGTGAAGGCGGCTCAGCCCCGCCGCGCGCGCCGCAGATTCGGCTTGTTCCAGCAAATGGCGGGCGATGCCCTGCCCCTGCGCCTGCGGGCTGACCGCAAGGTTATTGATCAGGATGGCATCATCCTGCGCAGCGAAGATAATGACACCCATGACCTGTCCGCGACCTTCGGCAACAAAAACCGACCGAGTTTCGATATCGGCGGCAATACCTTCGGTCACATCCGGCAGATCGGGAATCTCGCGCCGGGCGCTGTCATAAGCCGCCGCGATACAGGCCCGGATTGCCTCTGCATCCGCCCCTGTGGCGGCCCGCATTGTCATTTGTGCCATGTCGCGCGCTCTCCCTGCGCTCAATTGACGTCATAGCGCTTGCACATGCAAGGCTTGCGACCTAATAGCCAAGCATGACCCAAGACACCCATGACCGCCTTCTGATCATCGACTTCGGCAGCCAGGTAACGCAGCTGATCGCACGCCGCCTGCGCGAACTGAATGTTTATTGCGAGATTCACCCCTATCAGAATGTCACGATGGATTTCGTGCGCCAGATGGCGCCGCGTGCCGTGATCTTCTCGGGCGGGCCGGACAGCGTCACGCGCGAGGGCTCGCCCCGCGCCCCGCAAGAGATTTTCGACTATGGCGTGCCGATCCTGGGCATCTGTTACGGCCAGCAGGTGATGATGCACCAACTGGGCGGCAAGGTCGAAAGCGGCCACGGCACCGCCGAGTTCGGCCGTGCCTTTGTCACGCCGGAAAGCCGGTTGGATATCCTTGATGGCTGGTTCGCCGAAGGTGACGAGCAGGTCTGGATGAGCCATGGTGACCATGTCAGCCAGATCGCACCTGGGTTTGAGGTCTACGGCACCTCACCCAACGCGCCTTATGCGATCACTGCCGATGCAAGCCGTCATTTCTATGCGGTGCAGTTCCACCCCGAAGTGCATCACACCCCCAAAGGCGCGAAACTCTATGAGAATTTCGTGAAACTGGCCGGGTTCAAGGGCGACTGGACCATGGGAGCCTATCGCGAACAGATGATCGAAAAGATCCGTGAACAGGTCGGGGATAAAAAGGTAATTTGCGGCTTGTCCGGCGGTGTCGACAGCTCTGTCGCAGCGATCCTGATTCATGAAGCCATCGGTGATCAGCTGACCTGCGTCTTTGTCGATCACGGGCTGCTGCGTAAGAACGAGGCGCAAGAGGTCGTGGGCATGTTCCGCGACAATTATAATATTCAGCTGATCCATGCCGATGAAAGTGAACTGTTTCTGGGTGAACTCGAAGGCCAGTCCGACCCCGAGACCAAACGCAAGATCATCGGCAAGCTGTTCATTGATGTGTTCCAGAAACATGCCGATACCATCGACGGGGCCGAGTTCCTTGCCCAAGGCACGCTCTACCCGGATGTAATCGAATCCGTTTCCTTCTCGGGCGGTCCGTCGGTCACCATCAAATCGCACCACAACGTAGGCGGCCTGCCCGAAAAGATGGGCCTGAAACTGGTCGAACCCCTGCGGGAGCTGTTCAAGGACGAGGTCCGCGCACTTGGCCGCGAGCTGGGCCTGCCCGACAGCTTCATCGGTCGCCACCCCTTCCCCGGCCCCGGTCTGGCCATCCGCTGCCCCGGCGAGATCACCCGCGAAAAGCTGGACATCCTGCGCGAGGCGGATGCGGTCTATATCGACCAGATCCGCAAGCATGGGCTCTATGACGAAATCTGGCAGGCCTTCGTGGCCATCCTGCCCGTCCGCACCGTCGGCGTGATGGGTGACGGGCGCACCTATGACTACGCCTGCGCCCTGCGCGCGGTGACCTCGGTCGACGGGATGACGGCGGATTACTACCCCTTCACCCACGAATTTCTGGGCGAAACCGCCACGCGGATCATCAATGAAGTCAAGGGCATCAACCGCTGTACCTACGACATCACCTCAAAACCTCCCGGCACCATCGAGTGGGAATGAACGAAAGCCGGGCCCTGTCCCGGCTTTTTCATTTCCCAAACCCTGCCAAGACGTTATTGATCCCAAAGCTTAACCTGTAAACGGGCCAGGGTGATTTTGGACAGCAGCAAACCCCAGATCGGCAAGGCCGCCCTGTGGATGACCGGGGCGATTGCCGCGTTCTCGTCCATGGCCGTGGCTGGGCGCGAGCTGAGCGTCACCCATGACACGTTCGAGATCATGTTCTACCGCAGCGTCGTGGGCCTGTGTGTGGTTGCAGCCGTCCTGACCTTCAGCGGCGCATGGCCTCAGGTCACAACCAAAAGGCTGGGCCTGCACGGGGTGCGCAATGTCATGCATTTCACCGGCCAGAACCTGTGGTTCTACGCGGTGGGTGTCATCCCTCTGGCACAGGTCTTTGCGCTGGAGTTCACCAACCCGATCTGGGTCATCCTGCTGTCGCCGTTGTTTCTTGGGGAACGCCTGACCGCCCTGCGCCTGATCGCCGCTCTGATCGGTTTTGCGGGCATCCTGATCGTGGCGCGGCCCGGCACGGCCCCGCTGAACCTCGGCGTTGCCTGCGCCGCCGCATCGGCAATTTTCTTTGCGTTGACAAATATTTCCACCAAAACCCTCACCCGTACCGCCAGCATCGGCTGCATCATGTTCTGGCTGACTTTGATGCAGGGTGTCCTGGGGTTGGCAGCGGCGGGGATTGATGGGCAGATGGTCTTGCCCTCATGGCAAACCGCCCCTTTCCTGTTGCTGATCGGGCTGGCCGGCCTGCTGGCGCATTTCTGCATCACCAACGCGCTGGCCATTGCCCCGGCCACCGTTGTCGTCCCCTTCGACTTCGCCCGGCTTCCGACCATCGCCGTTGTCGGAATGCTGCTCTATCACGAGCCGCTGGATTTCTGGACCCTGCTCGGCGCAGCTGTGATCTTTACCGGAATTTTCCTGAACGTCTGGTCCGAGAATCGTAACAATTCCGCAACACCCCAGCGTGTGTCTGCGGCCAAGTAACGTTCGGTCACCGATTGACGATTTCTTAACGTGTAAGAATGTAGAGACCGGTAACACCCGCCGGAATGCGTTGAGGGAGCGTATCAGGCAGACAAATGGACAGTGTAGGGAGGATATAATGAACAAGACGCTGCTATCAGCATGCGCACTATGCGTCGGCGCAACGACCGCACAAGCAGGCGGTCTGGACCGCAGTGGTCAGGGCATAAACCTGATTTTCGAAGAAGGCACAGTGGTGCAACTTCGCCTGGGATATACCGATCCCAGCGTCAGCGGTACAATGCCTAGCCTGACAACTGGTCAGCCCGTTGATTCAGGTAATGTCGCGAACAGCTTCTTCACTCCGCATTTCGGATACAAAACCGCACTTACCGAAAAGCTAGATTTTGCAATAATGTACGACCAGCCATTCGGTGCTGATATCGCATATGCTGCAAATTACCCCCTGTCGATCAATACCGGGGGCGGCACCGACGTATTGCGCGCCACCGCCGACACCGACGCCGTCACTGCCCTACTGCGGTACAAACTAAATGGCGGGTTCAGCGCGATTGGCGGTCTGAGGGTTCAGCGCGTGTCGGCAAATGTCTCCGTCCCAATTGTCGGCAGTTACGAAATTGACACGAATGACACAACTGACTTGGGATATGTTATCGGTGTTGCCTGGGAAAAACCCGAAATTGCCGCGCGGGTAGCGTTAACCTACAATTCGAAGATCACCCACGACGTCTCACAAATTGAAACCATCACCACCCCAGCTGGTCGTGGTTCTACCACCACCACAAGCGAAGTCGTAACACCGCAATCGGTTAACTTGGATTTCCAGACGGGCGTTGCGCCGAAGACTCTGCTGTTTGGTTCAGTTCGCTGGGTCGATTGGCCCCAATTGGTATACGCACCGCCAGTTTACACCGCAGCAACCGGTGGCCTTAACCTGGTTGACTACGAAAGTGCTACCTTCACCTACTCACTTGGTCTAGGGTATCAGTTTTCCGAAGAATTTTCGGGTGCGGTAACACTGGGCTATGAAAGCTCTCAAGGTGATATCGTATCGAATCTAGGGCCAACGGACGGTTTCTGGAGCATTGGCCTAGGTGGAACTTACTCTCTGGAGAAGGCTAAGATTTCGGGTGGGGTACGCTACACTGACATCGGAGATGCAACGGCAGATGGCGCGGGGGGAGTTAGGGCCAACTTCACCGGCAACAGCGCCTGGAGTGTCGGGTTCCAGATCACATACGCTCTGAACTGATGCGCATATCATAACCATTCCAAAGCCCCGCCCGAACCGGCGGGGTTTTTTCGCAGGAAACGGGTCGCCGCGCCGGGTCATAGATGACAGAACAAGGCGTGGCACCTCAGAAATCCTTCTCTGCCCGCGCGTTTGCCGAACTTGTTTTGCTCGGCGTGATCTGGGGCGTTTCCTTCCTGTCCATCCGCATCGCGCTGGATACGGTTCCCTTTGTCACCACCGTGTTTCACCGGGTGTTCTGGGCCACGCTGGTCCTGTGGGCCGTGATCGCCGTTCAAAAACTGCCGATCCCAAAAGACCCGCGCATCTGGGGCGCGTTTCTGGTCATGGGGTTTCTCAACAACGTGTTGCCTTTTTCGCTGATGGCCTGGGGGCAGCTTTATGTCGAAACCGGCCTGACCTCGATCCTGAACGCCGCCACCGCCATCTTCGGCGTGCTGCTGGCTGCCGCGTTCTTTCGTGACGAAAGACTCAGCAGGCCGAAACTGATCGGCGTCACATTGGGCTTTCTGGGCGTGTCGATCACCATCGGGCTTGGGAACCTCCTGCAGTTCAGCCTGGGCAATCTGGCGCAACTGGCCATTCTGGGCGGCACGCTGTCTTACGCATTGGCCTCCGTCTGGGCGCGGTTCCGACTGGGTCACCTGCCCCCGCAAATCGCCGCCGCCGGAATGCTGACCGGCGCGACGGTGATGATGCTGCCCCTGATGCTGATCGTGGATGGGATGCCATCGCTGAGCCAACCGTGGCAGACTTGGGTGTCCATCGCCTATTACTCGGTCGTCGCCACCGCCGGGGCCTATCTGCTCTATTACCGGGTGCTGGCGCAGGCGGGCAGCGGCAATCTGATGCTGGTGACGCTGATCATCCCGCCCATCGCCATTGTTCTGGGCGCGCTGGTGCGCGACGAATCCCTGCCTTCGAACGCCTATCTGGGCTTTGCCGTTCTGGCCGCAGGGCTGATAATCCTCAGCCGATCCGGCAGACGTGATTGACCTTGCCATCCACCCGAATTAGCTAGGGCGAAACAAGGGACAGCGGATCATGATCTACGCCTCAGCTCGGGAATGGCGCGACGCGGCGCGCAAAAAAGTGCTGTTTTTCGGCATGTCGGGGCTTGGGAAATCCTTCGTCTCGAACCGTTTGCGGGATGCGGGCGACTGGTTCCACTACTCGATCGATTACCGCATCGGCACGCGTTATATGGGCGAATACATCGCCGACAACGCCAAAGCCGAAGCGATGAAGGTCCCCTTTCTGCGCGAGCTTTTGCTGTCGGATTCGATCTATATCGGCTCGAACATCTCGTTCGAGAATCTGACCCCCGTCTCGGCCTATCTGGGCAAACCGGGCAATCCGGCCCTGGGCGGGCTTGAGATCGCCGAATACCGCCGCCGGCAGGAACAGTTCCGCCTGGCCGAAATCCACGCCCTGCTGGATACGAAATACTTCATCGACCGGGCGCGGAAACTGTACCATTACCCACACTTCATCTGCGACACGGGTGGGTCGATCTGCGAATGGGTCGATCCGAACGATCCCAAGGATCAGGTCCTGTCCGAACTGTCCCGCCATACGCTGATGGTCTGGATCAAGGGGGGTGAGGCGCATACCAACGAGTTGATCCGCCGTTTCGACAAAGCCCCCAAGCCAATGTCCTATCAGGCCGAATTCCTGACGCAGGTCTGGGACGAATATCTGGCTCAACAGGGCTGCGCGGCGGACGAGGTCGATCCCGACGCGTTCATCCGCTGGACCTATGCCCGCGCGCTGGCCCATCGTCAGCCGAGATACGAGGCTATGGCCAACAATTGGGGCATCACCGTCACCGCCGATGACATCGCCAAAGTGCGTGACGCCGGCGATTTCGACGAGTTGATCGAACACACCCTTGAGACCCGGCCCAACCGGCCCTAAGTTCCAGATTTCATTCACAGCTTCAACAACGTGACCCATGCCGATCAAGATCCCATCCGACCTGCCTGCCTTTGACGTCCTCACCGATGAGGGCGTGATGGTCATGGCCGACGATCAGGCCGCACGTCAGGACATCCGCCCCCTGCGGATCGGGTTGTTGAATCTGATGCCCAAGAAGATCCAGACCGAAAACCAGTTCGCGCGTCTGATCGGGGCCACGCCGCTGCAGATCGAGCTGTCGCTGATCCGCATGACCGAGCATCAGACCAAGAACACTGCTGCCGAACATATGGCTGAGTTCTACCATCCTTTTCAGGAGGTTAAGGACCAGAAGTTCGACGGGTTGATCATCACCGGCGCGCCCATCGAGCATCTCGATTTCACCGATGTCACGTACTGGGATGAAATCAGTGAGGTGTTTGATTGGACGCAGACCAACGTGCATTCCACTTTTGGCGTTTGCTGGGGCGGGATGGCGATGATCAACCACTTTCATGACGTGCGTAAACACATGCTGGACGCCAAGGCATTTGGCTGTTTTCGGCATCGCAATCTTGATGAATCCTCGCCGTTTTTGCGCGGGTTTTCAGACGATTGCGTGATTCCCGTCAGCCGCTGGACCGAGATGAAACAGGCCGAGATCGATGCTGCATCCGGCTTGAGAACCCTGCTGGGCAGTGATGATGTGGGCCCCTGTCTGGTTGAGGACCCGGATCACCGTGCGCTCTATATCTTCAATCATTTCGAATATGACAGCGACACGCTGAAACAGGAATATGATCGCGACGTGGCCAATGGCACGCCGATCAACGTACCGATCAACTACTATCCCGACGACGATCCCAGCCAGACACCGCAGAACCGTTGGCGCAGCCATGCGCATCTGCTTTATGGCAACTGGATCAACGAGATATACCAGACAACCCCGTTCGACATGAGTAAGATTGGCCACTAAGCTTCTGATATCCCTTTGCCTTCTGCTGTTGGTCCTTACCGCAGCAACGGCATGGCGCGTCAGTCAGCGCGAGAGTATGGCGGAGGCAAATTTCCCCGTCGAAGGTCAGATTGTCGAGGTTGATGGCATCGCCGTTCACGCCGTGGTCATGGGTGACGGGCCGGATGTGGTGCTGATCCACGGCTCCAGCGGCAATACCCGCGACATGACCTTTGCTCTGGCCCCCATTCTGGCCGAGAACTATCGCGTCATCGCATTTGATCGCCCCGGATTGGGCTATTCTGACAGCTTTAACCCCGATGGCGAAACCATTGTGGAACAAGCGGAAATCCTGCAACGGGCTGCCGCACAACTGGGCGCGAACAAGCCCATCGTAGCGGGACAAAGCTATGGTGGGTCGGTCGCGCTGGCCTGGGCGGTAACACGGCCCGAGAATATCTCGGGTCTGGTGCTGATCGCCCCTGCCGCAATCCCGTGGGAGACGCCTCTGGACGCGTTCAACACGATTGGCGCGACCTCGGCGGGTAACGCGTTGGTCCTGCCGCTGATCACGGCCTATGTGCCGGACTGGTATGTGGACGAGGCACTGAACAAGGTGTTCGCGCCCCAGACGGCGCCCGAAGGCTATGCCGACCATTTCGGCACCGGCCTCAGCATGCGCCGGTCCTCGATGCATGCAAATGCCAAACAACGCGCCAATCTGCTGGCCGAGGTCACCGAATTGCAGCCGCGATATAGTGAGATTTCCGTACCCACCGAGATCGTGCATGGCACGGCGGATACGACCGTCTTTCTCGACTGGCATGCTCCCCGCCTGATCGAACAGATTCCCGGTGCGGAACTGATCGAACTGGAAGGTATCGGCCACATGCCACAAGTCGTCGCCGCGCCCGAGGTTGCCGCCGCCATCGACCGCGCCACGCAGCGGGCGGGTTTGCGTTAACCCTCGGCGTAATCCATAGTCAGGTATGGATTTTATCACGAGGCGCGCATGACCGGTTCTGAAACAGGCTCGATTGAAGACTATTTCCGCAAGAACGCCCCGGATGACATTCGCAAGGCCATCAAGGATGCCAAGAAGGGCGACATCCTGAACCCCACCTACCCCTATTCCGAACGGATGAAGGGCAAGGATTACAACCGTCAGATGGATGCGCTGCAGATCGAGCTGGTCAAGTTGCAGGCCTGGGTCAAATCCACCGGCCAACGCGTCGCTATCGTGTTCGAAGGCCGTGATGCGGCAGGCAAAGGCGGCACGATCAAGCGATTTCGCGAGAACCTGAACCCGCGCGGGGCGCGGAACGTGGCGCTCAGCAAACCCTCGGACGCGGAACGCAGCCAGTGGTATTTCCAGCGCTACATCCCACATCTGCCCTCGGCTGGGGAAATCGTTTTCTTCGACCGCAGCTGGTACAATCGCGGCGTGGTGGAAAACGTCTTTGGCTTCTGCACCCCCGAACAGCGCGAACGGTTCTTTCGTCAGGTGATGCCGCTGGAACATGGCTTCGTCAATGACGGCATCCACCTGTTCAAGTTCTGGCTGAATGTCGGTCGTGCCGAGCAGTTGAACCGCTTTCTGGCACGTGAAACCGACCCGCTAAAGCAATGGAAACTCAGCCCTATCGATATTGCCGGGCTGGGCAAGTGGGATGAATACACCGCGTCGATTGCCGAAACCCTGACCCGGTCGCATTCCGAACATTGCCCCTGGACCATCATCCGATCCGACGACAAGAAACGCGCGCGGCTGGCCGCAATTCAGACCGTTTTGGGCGCGCTGGAGTATGACGAGAAAAACGCCGAAGCGGTGGGCCTGCCCGACCCGGATATCTGCGGCGGGCCAGACATCTGGGACGCCTAGGATCGGTTGGACGCGCCCCGGCGCTTGGGCTATGTGTTGAAACCAGAGCAGAAAAACAAACCACAGCGGCCGGGGCCGGAATGACAAAGCGCGGTTATCACCACGGAAACCTCAAACAAGCGCTGATCGAGGCGGCGCTGTCCCTGATCGAGGCCAAAGGCCCGACCGGTTTCACCCTGTCCGAGGCCGCCAAAACCGCAGGCGTCACCCCCGCCGCCGTCTATCGCCATTACGAAGGCCGCGAGGACCTGATCGCCGAAGCCGCCCGTCAGGGGTTCGAGATGTTCGCCGACCTGATGCAGTTCGCCTATGACAAGGGCCAGCCCTCGGCCCTGGCCGCGTTCGAGGCCACGGGCCGCGCCTATCTGGCCTTTGCCCGCAAGCATCCCGGCCATTACATCGCGATGTTTGAAAGCGGCATCTCGGTCAACCGCACGCCGGAACTGGCCCTTGCTGCCAACCGCGCCCGAACCGTTCTGGAAAAGGCCGCCGCTGATCTATCGCAGCATATCCCGCCGGAAAAACGCCCGCCCGCCTCAATGTTCTCGGCCCATATCTGGGCCATGAGCCACGGTGTGGTCGAGTTGTTCGCCCGCAACACCGGCGCGACATCCCCTTTCCCGCCCGAGGAATTGCTGGAATCCGGGATCGGCATCTATCTGCGCGGATTGGGCCTGTTACCGCAGGATGACTAGGGCCTAGAACATCCGGGTTTTCTGCGGCGTTCCCAGCCGCGAGGTCACGTTGATCAGTTCCATCCGCCCCATCCCCTTGATGTCGCTCGGCCCCAGATCGGTGATCTGAAACTCGTCGATCAGGGCATACTTCATCTCTTCCGGGGCGACGATATTCATCGGATTGGCAAAGACCTGCAGGCGCGAGGCGATGTTCACCGCCGGGCCGAACACGTCATAGACATATTTCTGGATACCAACGACCGAACCAACCGCCGCGCCCATGCCAAGCCCGATACGGGCCTGCCATTTATGCGGATGGCTTTCATTGCGCCGCTCCAGATAACGCAGGAAACGCACCGCGCAATGGGCCACCGCCGTGGCATGATCCGGCGTGGCATCGGGCATGCCCGAGACCGCCAGATAGGCGTCACCAATTGTCTTGATCCGCTCACACCCGAATTGTTCCACGATCCGGTCGAAGGCGGTGAAAATGTCGTTCAACTCGCTCAGCGTTACGGTCGGGTCGGTCTTGGCGGCAAAATCGGTGAAGCCCACGAAATCCAGCATGACCACCGACACCTTATCATAAAGCTGCGGCGTCACCACGCCGAAGGTCTTGAATTCTTCATAGACCGCGCGCGGCATCAGGTTCAGCAGCAGGCGCTCGACCCGTTCCTTCTCGCGCTCCAACTCACGCGTATTGCGTTCCACCATGGTCGAATAGCTGTCGATCATGCTCTCCAACTCGCGGATGCGGGTGATGTTCTGGCATTCGACCACCAGCACCTGTTCTTCCAGCCCATTGGCCAGCGAGATGGCTGTGGCAAAGATCAGCGTGCGGCGCTTGGGTTTGATCTGCAACTCAACCGAATAGCGTAGACCGGACTGCTTCACATCCTCCAGCTCTTTCAGATCAAGATCGGGCAGGATGTCCAGCAGGGTCTGGCCCGGTTCGGGCGTGCCGAACCATTCGGCAAAGGGGCCGTTGTGGAACACAAAGGTCAGGTCCGAGGCCCGCAGCACCGCGACCCCCACCCCGATCGCCCGCAGCAGATGCTCATTGATGGCAAGAATGCTCATGCGGCGGTCCGGGCCACGATGATGGCGCGTTTGGATTCGATCGCTTCAAGCGCGATATCTATATCCCCATCAGCCATCCCGTGCATCTCCAGCGCCTCGCGCAACAGGGCGCTCATCTCATCGAAATCATCATGCGAGATGTTCAGATGGCGATGCACCGCCTCGATCCGGTCATCGCTGAACGAGGCCGGGCCACCGACCAGAGAAGACACGAATTTGGTCTGATGATCGATCAGGCGCGGCATGTCGATATCATCGAAATGATCGCCGATCTGTTCGGATTCCAATGCCATCTCATAGAATGACATCACGATGCGGCTGATGGTTTTGAACCCGCCGTATTTCTCGTAAATGGTCTGACTCACAACAAAAACCGAAGTGTTATTGGCGATAACACTGCGAGCATATATCAAAATGACAGTTTTGTTAACTTTTAAGCGTTGTTATGTCTCGCCCATGCGGCGCCGCCCCTATTTCTCGGACGGATCGCTTTCGGCATAATCACGCAACCCCACCACATCCGAAATCACCGCATGATTGCGGTTGATCCGCACGCCCACGGTTTTCAGGCGCGAAAAGGCGCGGCTCAGGCTTTCGGGTTTCATCCCCAGACGCCCGGCGATCAGCATCTTGTCATAGGGCAGTTCCACCTCGCATCCGCCTTTGTCATTGACGCAAAGGTTCAGCAGGAATTCGGCCACCCGCTGCGCCCCGGTCTGCGCCTTCAACTGCTCCAACTGCGCCACCAGAGCATGCAGATGGCTGAAGGTCGCGGCCAGGATCGACACGCCGATCTCGGGATCCTCGCGCATCAGCGACAGCAGCAGGGGGCTGGGGATGTGCATCACCTCGCAGGGGGACACCGCCTCGGCCGAGACCGGATAGGGCACGTTGCGCAGGGCCACGGCCTCGCCAAAGCTTTCGCCACGGGTAAAGACGCTGACCACGGCCTCGGACCCGGTGGGTGACATGCGGAACAGCTTGACCCATCCGGCCAGCACCACATGCACCGCCTTGGCCTCTTCTTCCTGCAGAAAGATCGTCTCACCCCGGTCATAGCGCCGCCAGATCGCGTGGCTCAGCAAGGTGTCGACATGTTGCTCGGGCAGGCTTTTGAGCAGCAGCGACTGCCGCGCGATGGCCTTTTGTGCTTCATGCGCCATGACGGGTCCTTTTCTTCATGCCCCTGCCCAAAGGGCTATGCCAAACCCCAGCCAGCTACAACATGTCTTTCCTTGCATGAACTTGACTATTGTCATGTCGTGGCCCTCGCGTCGGGCATAATCTTGGGCCAAAGCCAGTATCCCGGGGAGCAACCGAAATGGACTACGAGCGATTTTTCACCCAGAGTCTGGATAATTTGCGGGATGAGGGCAACTATCGCGTTTTCATCGACCTGCAACGCCGCTGCGGCGCGTTCCCGAACGCGCGTCAGACCGATGGGCAGGTACAGCGCGATGTGCGCATCTGGTGTTCCAACGACTATCTGGGCATGGGGCAGCACCCTTCGGTGATCGCGGCCATGCATGACGCGCTGGACCGCTGCGGCGCGGGCGCGGGTGGCACGCGCAACATCTCGGGCACCACCCATGACCATGTACTGCTTGAGGCGGAACTGGCCGATCTGCATGGGAAAGAGGCCGCGTTGCTGTTCACCTCGGGCTATGTGTCAAACTGGGCGGCGCTGGGAACACTGGCAGCGAAAATCCCCGGTCTGATCGTATTTTCCGATGCGCTGAACCATGCGTCGATGATCGAGGGCATCCGCCATTCGCGGGTGCAGAAAGTGATCTGGAAACATAATGATCTGGCCGATCTTGAGGCCCGTCTTGCCGCCGCCGACCCGGACGCGCCGAAGATGATTGCCTTTGAATCGGTCTATTCCATGGATGGCGACATCGCCCCCATCAAGGAGATTTGCGATCTGGCCGACAAATACGGCGCGATGACCTATCTGGACGAGGTTCACGCCGTTGGCCTGTACGGGCCCCGCGGCGGTGGCATTGCCGAGCGCGAAGGGCTGATGCACCGTCTGACGGTGATCGAGGGCACTTTGGGCAAGGCGTTCGGAGTCGTCGGCGGTTACATCGCGGCCTCGGCGGCGCTGTGCGATTTCGTGCGCAGTTTCGCCAGCGGGTTCATCTTTACCACCGCCCTGCCCCCGGCGATTGCCGCAGGCGCTGCCGCCTCGATCCGGCATCTGAAACAGTCGGGTGCGGAACGTGACCTGCAAAAAGCCCGCGTGGCGCAGGTGCGCGCCCGGCTGGATGCCGAGGGCATTCCACATCTGCCCAATCCCAGCCACATCATCCCGGTGATGGTGGGCGATCCGGTGAAATGCAAATTCATCTCGGACACGCTGCTGGAAGAGTTCGGCATCTACATCCAGCCGATCAACTATCCCACCGTGCCCAAAGGCACCGAGCGTCTGCGGATCACGCCATCGCCGGTGCATACGGATGCGGATATCGACCACCTGATTGGTGCGCTCTCGGCCCTGTGGCAACGCTGTCAGATCGCGCGGATGCCGATGGCCGCACAGTAATTCAAAGCCCCCTTTGCTTTGTCACCTGCCGCCCCTTTTTCGGGGCGGCTCTTTTTTGGGCTCAGATCAGGTAGAGACCGTAGACCAGCGCCGCAAAGCCGGTCAGCACCAGGGTGAAGCCCCGCAGCCAGGGCGTGCTTTGCGCAAGGTCGAGGTAACACGCCAGAATCAGCCGCGCCTTGATCAGGGCGAGGATCAGGATACCGCCTGCCAATACGGCACCGGGAATAGGCAGAAGGGTCAGCAGAGTTGAGCCGAGGCTGAGTGCCAAAAGCCAGAGCCAGGCGCGTGTGGGTGAGTTCGGGAGCCTCCGGCGGGAGTATTTGGGAAAAGATGAAGTTGCGGACATCGCTTTTATCCCAGCAGGTAGATCACGGGGAAGAGCATGATCCAGACCAGATCGACCATGTGCCAGAACTGGGCTCCGGCCTCTATATTGCGTGGGGCGTCCCGCCAGGCGACCAGCAGCAGGAGGCCGACACCGGCCAACACATGGGCGGCGTGGAACCCGGTGAGCAGGTAGTAGAACAGGAAAAACGGGTGCGTTTCAAAGGTGATGCCTTGTGCCGCCTTGCCTGCATACTCCGCGCCCTTGATGATCAGGAACAGGATGCCCAGCATCGCCGCGCCAATCAGCGCCAGCCGTGCCGCAGTTCGTTGCGCGTGGCGCCACCACAATGCCTGTGCAGCAAGGTAGCCCGAGGTGACCAGTACGCCCGTGTTGAAGACAGCGCCGGTGCGGTAGAGATGCGATTGCGCCTCGGCAAAGCCTGCCGGGTCGGTCAGGCGGACGCCCATGAAGGCAATCAGGCCCGCGCCGAAGACCAGCAATTCGCTGATGATCAGCACACACATCAGCAGTTCTCCGGGCAACTCGTCGATCAGGCCGCCCGGCTGGGCGCTGCGGTCGCTCATGCGCCGACCAGTTGGCGGTAGATCTGTGGCAGGGCCATGGTCAGGCGGTGCGGGTCGGGGATGACGGCGAACCCGCCCTGCCCGAACATGCGCGGGAACCAGCTTTTGCCGGTTTTGTCGATGGTGACTCCGAACACGGATTGCCCTGCGCGGCGGGCCTCGCGCACCGCCATGGCAGAATCTTCGATACCGTGGCGGCCCTCGTAATGGTCCAGATCGTTGGGTTTGCCGTCGGTGATCACCAGCAGTAAGCGGCGCTTGCGCGATTGTCCGGCCAGATCAGCCGAGCAATGGCGAATGGCAGCCCCTAGCCGCGTGTAATGGCCCGGGCGCAGCGAGGCGATACGCTGTTCGACCGCTGTGCCCATCGGCTCATCAAAGCGTTTGCACCGCTGGACATAGACACGCTGCCGTTTCAGCGAACTGAAGGCGTGGATGGCGAAATCGTCGCCGCAGGCGTTCAGACCCCAGGCCAGCGCGGCCAGCGCCTCGCGTTCGATGTCAATCACCGCGCGTCCCGTGACGGCGCTTTCGGTTGAGCGGCTGACATCCAGCAGAATCGAGACTGCCAGATCACGCGCCTCAGGCCGAGACTGCAGCCAGATGCGTTCATTGCCTTCGCCGCTGGCGTGGCGGTCGGTTTCAGCGCGCACGGCGGCCTCGATATCCAGTTGGTCGCCATCCAGATGGCCGCGTGTCATGACACGGCCCGGGCGCAGCGCCTCGAACTGGCGTTTGATGGCGCGGATGCGGCGGGCGGTGGCGGGATCTTTGCCGAATTCAGCGGCGTCGGCGCGGATATCAGCATCCGAGGTCAGAACGTTGACGTGATCGGGCAGATACTGGCCCGTGCGCACATCCCATTCCGGATAGAGGACACGGCCCGACAGACGTTCGCGATCCACATCCTCGGGCGCGAGGTCCAGATGCAGTTTCAGCCGCGTCGGCGGGGCTTTGGAGATCTGGCCCAGCCCGATCTCCTCCTGATCGTCGGCGGCCTTTTTGGCATTGTCGGGATCGTCATCATCGACGCGACGGTTGAGGTTCAGGAACTCGGCCCAGCTGAGGATCGCTTCGAACTTATGCAGGATGAAGCTGTCGTTGCGCTCGGCCTGATCGGATTTGCGGCGACGGGCGCGGTGGGTTTTCTCGCTCGATTCTTCGAGCGGACCATCGGTATCGGGGTTTTCAACCTCATGATGTTCCGAAAACCCGACGGCGCGCATTTCCGGCCAGAGCGGAACCGGGCGGAAGGGCTGGTAGCCACGCGGGGCAGCAAGGGCCTCGTCCAGCGATTGAAGCTGTTCCGCCCTGGCAGATAATGCCGCCGGGTGGCCCAGCATATGGCAAACCAGTTCCTCGACCGCGGCCTCATCCGGCGGCAAGTCGGGCACGTCGCGCTGTTGCAGCAGCCCCTTGCAAAGTTCGGTGTAAAGCGGGCGCAGACCGGGGGCGTTGTCCAGCGTGGCCGCGACCATCGTCTGCGCGGCGCTCAGCGCGCGCAGATCGGCGCGCAGGGGGTCGTCTTCGTCGATCCGGGTTCCGGCATGGGCGGCGGCGGCCGCCAGCCAGACATAGAGCGCGCCATTGGCCTCGCGCGAGGGGTAGACGGACAGCCGGTCCGGCAGGCGCAGCACCTCGCCATCGAACGAGGCGCGCGGCATCAGTTCAGCTTCGGTGCCCAGACGGCGGCGCCAACTGAGCCGGTGATGCGAAATCTCGGGCGAGACCGGGCGCAATTCCACGCCCGGGCTGCCCCCAAGCCCCCGAAAGAGGACGGCCAGCCGCCCCGCGACCTGCGAGAGGTCGACCGCGGCTCCTTCGTGCACCAAAGGTGCATCGAGGCGGCTGGCCAGGGTGTGCCACAGTTTCCCGATCGTTTCTTCGGGTTCCCATGGCTCAAAATCGATCTTGACCATCGGCCGGCCTCACCCAAAGACAGCCGTGACAAGATCGAGGAGCCCGCGTTTGATGTCCTCGTCATCAGTCAGAGGTTCGATCATGGCGGCAAGGATGGCGCGGTCGGTGGACATGCCCTGTGCGATCAGCGTCGCGGCATAGACGACCAGACGGGTGGAAACGCCCTCCTCAAGGTCCTGACCCTTGAGCCCGCGCAGTTTGCCCGCAAGGCGCACCAGCGGTTTGCAGCGTTCCAGCGGCAGGCCGCTTTCCTGCGCGACAACTTCGGCCTCCATCTGCGGCGACGGAAAGTCGAACTCCATCGAGATGAACCGTTGCCGGGTCGAGGGTTTCAGGGTTTTCAGGATGTTCTGGTAGCCCGGGTTGTAGGATGCCACCAGCATGAAGCCGGGGGCGGCCTCAAGCTCTTCACCGGTGCGGTCGATGGGCAGGATGCGCCGGTCATCGGTCAACGGGTGCAGCACAACGGTCACGTCCTTGCGGGCCTCGACCACCTCGTCAAGGTAACAGATCGCGCCCTCGCGCACCGCGCGGGTCAGCGGACCATCGACCCAGACGGTTTCGCCTCCTTTCAGCAAATAGCGCCCGATCAGGTCGGCGGCGGCCAGATCGTCATGGCAGGCCACGGTATAAAGCGGGCGTCCGAGGCTGGCTGCCATATGGGCCACGAACCGGGTCTTGCCGCAGCCGGTCGGGCCTTTCAGCAGCACCGGCAGGTTGTTGGTATAGGCGGCCGCAAACACATCGCATTCGTCGCCCTGCGGCAGGTAGAAGGGGGCGTCAGCCGCCCCCGTTCCAAGTTTGAAGGAGCCTTCCATATCCATCACTCCGCAGGGGTTTCAGCTGCACCGGGTTCGATGATCTCTTTCCGGGGGACCCAGATCGCGTAGATGAACAGCAGCGCACCGATGACCACGACCAGACCAGAGCCAAAGCGCATCCAGTAGAAGATCGCGACCTGATCCTGTACGTCCATGAAATAGTCTCCGACCACCCGCTGCATGTGTGTCTGCACGGTTCCGGCGAAGGTCAGCACGAAGGTCATGAAGACCATGCCACTGCTCATAAGCCAGAAACTGCCCATGTTCAGCACCTGATTATACGGATCGCGGTTTTTCAGGATCGGCATCGCATAGGTGAAGATCGCCAGGTTGAGGCAGACATAGGCACCGTAGAAGGCCAGGTGGCCGTGCGCTGCGGTGATCTGCGTGCCGTGGGTATAGAAGTTCACCCCGTGCAGCGTGTGCAGGAAGCCCCAGACCCCGGCCCCGAAGAAGGCAAGCGTGGCACAGCCCAGCGACCACAGCAGCGCGGCCTTGTTGGGGTGGTCCCGGCGGCCTTTCCAGACCATGACGAAGGCAAAGGCCATCATCGCGAAGAACGGAATGACTTCGAGGCTGGAAAAGATCGACCCGATCCACTGCCAATACCCCGGTGTCCCGATCCAGTAATAATGGTGGCCGGTGCCGAGGATACCCGAGAACAGCGCGGCAGCAACGATGACATAAAGCCACTTCTCGACCACCTCACGGTCAACACCGGTCAGCTTCAGCATCAGGTAGGCCAGGATCGAGGCCATGATCAGCTCCCACACGCCTTCGACCCACAGGTGGACCACATACCACCAGTATTGCTTGTCCAAGGAGAGGTTGCCCGGGTTGTAGAAGGCAAACAGGAACAGCAGCGCCAGACCCCACAGGCCCAACAGAAGGATGTTGGTAATGGCGGTCTTCTTGCCCTTCAGAACGGTCATCGACACGTTGTAAAGGAAGATCAGCGCGGCCACGACGATACCCGCCTTGACCCATTTGGGCTGCTCAAGGAACTCGCGCCCTTCTTTGCCCAGCAGCCAGTTGCCTTCGAACAGGTTGAAGACATAGGTCAGCACCACACCCAACGTGCCGACCACAAGGATCAGCAGTTGCAGATAGGCCAGCTTGGGTGAATGGATTTCACGCTCGGCCTCTTCCGGGATCAGGAAATAGGCGGCACCAAAGAAGCCCAGGATCAGCCAGACAATCAGCGCGTTGGTGTGCAGCATCCGCACGATGTTGAACGGCAAAAGCTCGCTGACAAAGTTGGGGGATACATAGATCCAGCCTGCCAGCAGACCGCCCAGCACCTGGATCGCGAACAGGCCCATGGCTACTGCAAAGTAGGCGTAGGCGATTTTTTGGGATTCGTATTTCATTGCTCCGTTCCCTTTCTCAGCCCGCGTCGTTGGGCGGCCAGCCCTGCGCGTCGATATTGTCCGTCCAGATCAGAAAGTTGGTCAGGTCGCGGATCTCTTCGTCGCTGAGGTTGAAATTGGGCATCTGCCGACGACCGGGAATGCCGGTGGGCTGCGCCTCCATCCAGCCCTTGAGGGCCTCAAAGGCCGAATCCGGGTCGTCCAGAACGTCCCAGCGGGTCATCACGTTGCCGACTTCGGGGGCGAAGTAGGCCCCTTCCCCAAGGATCGAATGACAGTTGATGCAGGCATGTTTTTCCCAGACATGCTTGCCCCGCACCACGCTGTCATCCAGTTTCGCCGAGTTTTCGGAGTTCACGATATACAGGTGGGAATGGGCCGACAGGGCCAGGAAGATGAGGATAAAGAACAGGGAACCGCCATAGAATATGTTGCGGGCCATGCTCTTGGTCATGACTTCGCGCATTGCGCTCTCCTTTGCGCCGCTTTGCTAGTGGGGCAAGAATGGCGGCGGGCGCTTAGGTGCGCCTTAACCAAAGTCAAGACTTTGTGAAGTAAGCTTTTAGGAGGGGGTCGCGATGCGGGAGGGTGACACCTGTTACCGGAAAATATGCCGGTGATTTAACCACAAACCCCCAAAAATGCCGTTATACGGCCTTGATAAGCGGAATAGTAACCCGCAAATGTTTACTTGAACGCTCAAGGCACCGCGCAGCGCACACCAGAACGAGTGGTAGGTTAAGATGGCGAATTATTCCTTTATCGGCTACGCCCCTGGCGTCATCACGGTCGATTTCAATTTCGGCCCGGATTTCATCACGCTGGATGCGAACTTTGATCCCAATACGGATCGGCGCATTTTCGATGTCACTGATGATGCCGGCGGGCTGATCCTTGACGGCGGGGCGGGACTACCCGACACCGGAACCGTTTTCAACGGCGACCGGTTCAACAACGAAACCGGCGATGACCTGACGCAGACCGGTGTCGTGACCGATCTTGACGGCACGACCACATTTGCCAGCGGCAATATTTATCTTGAGGAATCCTATTCGCTGACCAACCCCAGCGGCGGCACCATCGATGTCTTCCGGGTCGAGGTGGACGGCACCCTTGTCGGCTATGTCACGTCAGAGCCTCTGGTGCCGGGTACGACCTATACGTTTCAGGCCTCGAACGTCACGCCGACAAACGCGCCGGATACTGCTGATCCCACCACCATCGTGGACGTACCCTGTTTCGCGCAGGGCACCATGGTTCAAACCCCATCGGGCGACAAGGCGATTGAGATGTTGTCGGCCGGGGATGAGGTCCTTACGCTGGACAATGGCCCCCAGCGCATTCGCTGGATCGGCTGCAGACAGCTGGGCCGCGCGGAACTGGCCGCCAAAACCCGGCTGCGTCCGATCCTGATCAAGGCCGGGGCCCTGGGCTGCGGCCTGCCCCGGCGCGATCTGCGCGTGTCGCCGCAGCACCGGATGCTGGTCCGCTCGGCCATTGCGATCCGCATGTTCGACACCAAAGAGGTTCTGGTGCCCGCGCATAAACTGGTGGGCGTGCCCGGTGTCTCGGTCGATGACAGCTGCGATCAGGTCACCTATTACCACATGCTGTTCGACCAGCATGAGATCATCTTTGCCGAACAGGCGCCCTCGGAAAGCCTGTTTACCGGACCCGAGGCGCTGAAAGGCATCAGCCCGGCAGCGCGGGCCGAGATATTCGAGATGTTTCCGTCTCTGGCAACGCCCGGACATGTCCCGGCCTCGGCACGACCCATTCCGGTCAAGGGCCATCAGGTGCGCAGCATGATCCAGCGTCACATCAAGAACAGCCGCTCTTTGATCGAGCATATCTAGGCGGTGCGAAGACGCGGCCCGGTCAGGGCGGGCCACATGGCAATCAGATAAAGCGCGATGGCACCGATCCACAGCCCGTCAGCCACCAGCATCGCGGTCAGATAGCCCGTATCCAGCCCCGTGCCCAGCCACCGCAGGATCGCTGCAACCGCCATCAGCCCATAGGCCAGCGCCATCGCGGGCGGGGCCACCAGATCGCGGCCCGAATGACCCAGTGCGGCGCGGCTCATCACCGCCAGGGTCATGCCCCCGACGCAGCCGATGCCCAGAACATGCAGGGCGGCGATCTCATTGCCATTGCCCAGCACCGCAAGACCCCACAGGATCAGACCCAGCGCCAGCATGCCAAGGCCCAGATGCAGCGCGATCAGGATCGGTTGCCGCAGTGCCCAGCACGCCCGCCAACGGGCCATGCGCAAAATCTGCAACCCGCCCAGAACCAATGCCAGCACCGCCACCACAGGCCCCGCCCCCAGAGCCAGCATGACCAGCGGCACCAGCAGCGCCGTCACCATGCCCGCCTTGTCCAGTGCCGCGATCGACACCGGCCATGTCCCCTCGGGCGCCCCGGCCCGCTTCATCGCGTTGCGGGTAAAGGCCGGGGTGATACGCCCGCCAAGGATGGCGATCATGCAGCACAGCGACAGCAGCCCGGCACGCAGGCCGGTGTCCAGCGTGTTCACTGTCACGCCCATCCATTGCAGATGCGTCATTAGATTGGCGATCCAGATATAGCTGAGCAGCAGCAGAAAGATCATGTTCTGCGGCTTGGGGCGGCGGATCAGCTGTGTTGCGATCTTGGCCGCCAGTATCGGAACAAAGGCCAGATCAAAGGCCGCCACCAGCCCCGCCGGGATCGCGCCGGAAAACCACATCGCCAGCCGCCCCGCCAGCCACAAGAACGCGGTCAGGGCAATAAAGCGCGCCCGCGCCTCGGCAGCACCGGTCCAGTTCGGAACCGCAGTCAGGAAAAATCCGCCCAATGCGGCGGTGGCATAGCCAAAGATCATCTCATGCGCATGCCACATGGGTGGCGTCATGGCATAGCTTGGCGCGGCATGAGGCACCGCCCCGGTCTGGGTCAGCAGCCACACCCCCCAGGCGCCGCCCGCAAACAGGCCGTAAAGGCCCGCCGACAGGAAAAACACCCGGAACCCTTCGCCCATGACGCGCGTGATCATTGCCGACATGCCTGCTCTCCTTGGTCGCGAATTTGTTGACCCAAGATGTAGCCGCGCCGCGCGCCGCCGCCCTTAACAAATATCAAGACGACCGGAAAATATGACCCCGAAACACAGGTTTTTCCGCACCTGCTTTCCCCCCGAAACCGCCCCCTGCCCCCCATTTTGCAGGCCCCCCGTTGACTTTGGTCAAGGAGCAACCCGGCACGATGTCTCATCCTTGGACTTGCCTCACCAGCAATCGGAGAGTGATCATGTCACTTGCACACAGCTACACGAGAACCGGCCGCGCCTTTGGGGTCGGTCTGGCAATGTTGCTGGGCAGCGTCGCCGCCCCAGCCCTTGCCCAAGAGCCAACCCTGAGCGACGAGGCGTTCGAGGCCTCCAAACAGCTTTACTTTGAACAATGCGCCGGCTGTCACGGCGTTTTGCGCAAAGGGGCGACTGGTAAGAACCTTGAACCGCACTGGAAGAAAACCGCAGCCGACGGCACCGTGACCGAAGGCGGCACGCTGCAACTTGGGCAGGATCGTCTGGAAAAGATCATTGCCTGGGGCACCGAGGGCGGCATGAACAACTTCTCGGACATCATGACCGAGCAGGAAATCAAGGACATGGCGACCTACATCATGATGGACGCCCCCAAGCCGCCTGAAATGTCGCTGGAACAGATGAAGGCCACCCGCAAGGTCTATGTCGAAGAAGCCGATTACCCGACCGAGCCGCTGCATGGCCGCAACTGGGAAAACTTCTTTGTCGTCATCGAACGTGACGTGGGCAAGGTGGCGGTGATCGACGGCGACACCAAAGAGGTGCTGACCCACATCCCCACCGGCTATGCGGTGCACGTTCTCAAGGCGTCGGAACACCATGCTCTGGAGGAACCCGAACAGCCCGGCCGTTTCTGGTACACTATGGGCCGCGACGGCAAGATGACCAAGATCGACCTGTGGCAGACCCCCGACAAGATGTTGGTGTCCGAGGTCAAGATTGCCTATGACGCGCGCGACGTTGCGGTCTCTGGTGATGGTAAATACGTCATCGGCGGGGGCTATTGGCCACCGCATTTCGCAATCGTTGACGCGCAGACGATGGAACCGGTCAAGGTGGTTTCGACGCGCGGCGTGAACGTCGACGGGGATTATGTGGAAGAGGCCCGCGTGGCCGCGATCTACACCACCCCGAACGAACCCACCTGGATCGTTGCCGTGAAGGAACTGGGGCAGTTGTGGCAGGTCGATTATACCGATCTGGACAATCTGCGGATCGACAAGATCGACAGCGCCAAGTTCCTGCATGACGGGTTCTTCGACCCGACAGGCCGGTACTTCCAGATCGCCGCAAACGCGTCGAACAAGATGGTGGTCGTCGATACCGAAACCCACAAGCTGGAAGCGATGATCGACACAGCCGCCCTGCCACACCCCGGCCCGGGCGCCAACTGGGTCGATCCGAATTGCGGTCCGGTCGCTGGCACGACCCACCTTGGCGTCGGCACCGTCACGGTCTGGGGCAATGACCCCGAGAACCGTCCGGATGATGCCTGGAAGGTCTGCTATGAGGTGGAAACCGACGGCCCCGGCCTGTTTGTCCGCACCCACCCAAACTCGGACTACATCTGGGCTGACCAGACCAAGCACCCCGAACCGGAAGTGCAGCAGTCCGTTCAGGTCATCTCGAAAGAGACCGGCGAGATCGTGAAAACCATCCAGATCACCGAAGACGAAGGCAGCGCTGCCGTCCACTTCGAGTTCAACGCTGACGGCACCGAGGTCTGGGTTTCCAAATGGAACCTGTCGGATTCGAAAGAGCCGAACGGCCAGATCGTGATCTTCGACGCCAAAACGCTGGAAGAGATCGGCCGCATCGACGGGCTCTATGCGCCAACCGGCAAGTTCAACGTCTACAACCGCTCGAACCACGTCACCTGACGGGTTCGCTGCCAATGACCGAAAGGGCGGGCCCCTCGCCCGCCCTTTCCTTGTGATCCGCGGCCCCTTGCCGCCGGACCCGACCAGCCATTTCCACCGGCCTGACACCCAGGGCCAGACAAGACAGCCAAACGGAGCCTGGATATGACCCAGTCCGAACCGGATAAGAAAAAACCGATCTGGCGCCGGTATTTCCTGTGGGGAATGCCCGTGGCCGGGGTCGCCGCGGCCTTTACCGCCGGTATCGTTTTCTGGGGCGGTTTCAACACCGTCATGGAAGCAACCAACACCAAGGAATTCTGCGTCTCGTGCCACGAGATGCGCGATTTCGTCTATGAGGAATACAAGGGCACGATCCATGACGTGAACCGCTCCGGCGTGGGCGCCGTGTGTTCCGACTGCCACGTGCCCAAGGACTGGACCCACAAGATGATCCGCAAGATCAAGGCGTCCAGGGAACTGTATGGCAAGATCGTCGGCAGCATCAACACGCCCGAGAAATTCGAAGCCAAGCGCATCCATCTGGCGATGAACGAGTGGGAGCGGATGAAGGCCACCGACTCGGTCGAATGCCGGAATTGCCACGATTTCGAATCGATGATGCCCGAGTTCCAGAAACCCCGCGCCCGTCAGCAGCACCTGAACGCGATGGAGATCGGTCAGACCTGTATCGACTGTCACAAGGGGATCGCGCATTCGAACATCCGCGACCGCGCGACCGAGGAATATCTGGAAGAGCTGGAAGCGCCAAACCCCGCCTTCATCCGTCCGATCCCGGCGGAATATCTGGCCAGCCTAAAGCGGATCGAAGCCAAAGAGGCCGCCGAGGCCGAGGCTGAAAAAGCCGCCCGCGCCGCCCAGCAAGAGGCCGTGCAGGCGCAGATCGCAGCCGCCGTTGATGCGGCGGTGGCCGAGGAACGCGCCAAAGCCGCAGGCGAAGCCCCTGCGGCAGGAGGTGGCGGCAGCGATGTCGGTGGCACTATCGACTGGACCGCCGTTGCCAGCGCCGATCTGAAACTGTTCTATCCCGGTCAGGCTTCGTTTGAATGGGTGCAGAACGGCAAATTCCACGGCGGCGCCCGTCCGCTGACCAAGGGCGGCGATCAGTGCTCGACCTGTCACGCCAAGGAACTGGATGCGATCGGCAACAAGATCGTGGCAGGCGGTGAATTGGAACCGACCCCGATCCCCGGCAAGCGCGGCGTCATCGACGCGACCGTGCAGGCGGCCCATGATGATGAGAACCTGTATATCCGCATGCAATGGCCGGATGCGGGCCACAACCCTGCGCCTTTTGTCGATGGCGGCAAGATGGACCCGGACAACCAGATCAAGGTTGCCATGATGATCACCGGCACCGGGATCGAGCTGGGTGAACAGGTGGGCTGCTGGGCCTCGTGCCACGCCGACAACACCTATATGCCCTTCGCGCCCGAAGGCGATGCGATTGCCGCCAATGGCGATTTCACCAGCCGCATGACCGCGCAGGACACGGTGACCAAATACATCAGCGAAAGCCGCACCGAGGTCGAGGTCAAAGGCCGTCGCGGCAAGGCGCTGGGGGGCTGGGACAAGCTGGAAGCCGAAGAGCAGATCCAGCAGTATCTGGCCGACGGCACCTATCTGGACCTGATGCGCGTCTATGCCGATGGCAGCGCCACCAACGGCTATCTGCTGGAACAGCGCGTGGTCAACGAGGGTGAAATCGCCGCCTCGGCCACCCTCTCGGGTGGGGTCTGGACCGTGGTCTTCACCCGTCCGCTGAACTCGGGCGCGCCCGGTGACATACCGCTGGAGGCTGGCAAGACCTACACGGTCGGCTTTGCCATTCATGACGATTACGCCGCCGCGCGGTTCCACCATGTGACGCTGAACACCAGCCTCGCGCTGGATGACGATGCGGCCAATATCAACGTGGTGAAACACTAACGGATGGGGGCCGGGCAATCCGGCCCCTGCCCTTTTCGGACAGGAGACATGGACCATGAAACCCCACCGCCTTCTTCCCGCATTGCTGATCCTGGCCGCACCCGCCTGGGCGGATGAGGCCGCGGACATCTGCGCCGAGGCCGAAGAGCGCTATGTCGAACTGTTCGGTCAGCCCTCGACCACGGTCGAAGATGCCGAGGTGGTGCTGATGTATAAATACAGGTTTTGCCCTGCCCAACTGACGGTCAAGGCGGGCACCACGGTGCGTTGGGTCAATGTGGACAAACGCACCAGCCATTCGGTTCTGCTGAAAGATGGCAGCGCACCGGAAAGCGACCGGCTGTTCCCCGAGGAAACGGTTGATCTGACCTTCCTCACCCCCGGCCCGCAGGACTATCTGTGCGGCCCCCATTGGGAAACGCAGGACATGATCGGGATGATCACCGTCGAACCCTGAGCCGAGGCAGCAGATACAGGCAGGATCAAGGGGCGCGGGCGCAAATCCCGGGCTCCTTAACTTTAGTCAAGGAAGCCGCGCCGGGAATACGGCACCCTTGGCCCATGACACGCCCGGTTTACCCAGCAACGTCCTCTGATCGCGCAGGATCTCCGGGTTCCGAAGACATTCAGATCAAGCGAGATTGCACATGAGCGGTAAGGTTTTTCTGATCGGCGCCGGACCGGGTGATCCTGAACTGATGACCCTGCGGGCGCTGCGCAAGCTGCAAGAGGCCGATGTGGTGGTCTATGACCGTCTGGTCTCGGATGAGATACTTGCCCTGCACGCCGGCGGCGCGCGGTTGATCCCGGTCGGCAAGGCCCCGAAATGCCATACCGTGCCGCAGGACCGCATCAACGAGATTCTGCTGGAGGAGGCCCGCGCCGGGCACATCGTCGCGCGCCTGAAGGGCGGCGATCCGATGATCTTTGGCCGCGGCTCGGAAGAGGCCGCCTTTCTGATGTCCCATGGGATCGAGGTTGAATACGCGCCGGGCATCACCGCGGCCCAAGGCGCGTCCAGTTCAACCGGCGTGCCGCTGACCCATCGCGGGCTGGCGACCTCGGTCCAGTATGTCACCGGGCACCGGCAGGCCGACAAGGTGCTGGATCTGGATTGGAAGCGTCTGGCCGACCCGGATTCGACGCTGGTGGTTTATATGGGCGTGGCCAATATCGGCCAGATCGCCATGGGTCTGATGACCGAAAACCTGCCCGGCGCCACCCCGGTTCTGGCGGTCGGCAAAGCCACCACGCAAGAGGAACGCCGCATGGTGTCCCGGCTGGATCGTCTGGCGGCGGATGTGCGCGAGGCCGGGCTGGAGGCCCCGACGCTGTTCATCATTGGCAAGGTCGTCACGCTCTATGCGGAACGGCCCGTCGCCGAGCTGTTGGGGCAGGCACATGGCTAAGCTTGGATGCAGGAAATCAGGGCCGCGCCCGACCCTGGGTGGCCGGGAAGCACTCCCCGGCGCGCGGACCGGCGTTGCCGCCCGGCCATCCGGCTGGACAGCCCGCGCTGTCCTGTTGACGGCCGCACTTGTGACCACCACCGCCTTCGCCGCCGACACGCTCGACACAAACGCGCTGAAACGCCTTGTCCATCAGGATTGCGGCTCGTGCCACGGTCTGTCGCTCAAAGGCGGCCTCGGCCCCGATCTGCGGTCCGAGACGTTGGAGCACTACGAGGCCGAGGTTCTGACCAGCGTCATCCTCGACGGCATCCCCGACACAGCCATGCCCCCGTGGCGACCCCTGATCAGCGTGGAAGAGGCTGAATGGATCGCCCGTTACCTGCTGGAACCGGAGGCCCCATGAAGCATCTTGCCCTCACCCTTGCCGCCACCCTGCTGATGACCACCGCGCAGGCCGAACCCACAGCGACCGGAGACCTGGGGCTGGTGATTGAACGGGCCACCGGCTCGGTCCTTCTGGTCGACCAGTCCGAACGGGCCGCGCTGGCGCGGATCGAGGGCTTGGGCGATCTGTCCCACGCCTCGCTGGTCTATTCGCCCGATGAACGCTTTGCCTATGTCTTTGGCCGCGACGGCGGACTGACAAAGGTCGATATCGTCACGCGGACCATCGCGAACCGTGTCGTGCAGGCCGGGAATGCCATTGGCGGCGCAATCTCGGATGACGGGAAACTGGTCGCCGTTTCGAACTATGAACCGGGCGGCGTGCGGGTGTTTGATGCCGACACGTTTGAGATGGTCGCCGACATCCCTACCGGCAGCAAGACCATTGGCCTTGTCGACGCGCCGGGGCGGCGGTTCGTCTTTACCATGTGGGACACGGGCGAGACCTGGATCGCCGATTTCGCAGCGGATGCGCCCGAGATCACCAAGATCCCCGACATGGGCAAAAACCCCTATGACGCGCTGATCACCGCCAATGGCCGCACCTATATCACCGGCCTGTTTGGCGAGGACGGGTTGACCGCGCTGGACCTGTGGTCTGACACTCCGGAACCGATCCGGGTGCTCCCAGACTATGGGCGCGGGCAAGAGGAAATGCCGGTCTACAAGATGCCCCATCTGGAAGGTTGGGCGCTGACAGGGCGCGAGTTTGTCCTGCCCGCCGTCGGTCATCACGAGGTGCTGTGGATCGACGCGGACACCCTGACCGAAACGGGGCGCACCAAGACCCACGGTCAGCCGGTCTTTGCCATGGCGCGGCCAGACGGGCGACAGGTCTGGGTGAATTTCGCCCATCCGCTGAACGACACGATTCAGGTGATCGATTCAGTGACCAAGGACATCATCCACGAATTCAAACCCGGCCCGGCGGTGCTGCATATGGAGTTTACCCCGCGCGGGCACGAGGTCTGGATCAGCGTCCGCGACGCGGGCAAGGTCATGGTTTACGACACGCAGACCTTCGAAAAGCTGCGCGAGATCGAGGCCGAAAGCCCCTCGGGCATCTTCTTCACCGCTCGTGCGCACAAAACGGGGTTGTAAGCCATGCAACATGTCACCGACCCAATCGACCGCCGCCTGCTGGACGAATTTCAGCGCGACTTTCCCATCACCGAACGGCCCTTTCAGGTGCTGGCCCGCGCACTGGGTCTGGACGAGGCCGAGGTGCTTGATCGGCTGACCCGCATGCGGGCAACCGGGCGGATCACCCGGGTGGGGGCCACGATTGCGCCGGGGGCGGTCTCGGCCAGCACGCTGGCGGCGGTTGCCGCGCCCGAGGAGCGTCTGGAAGAAGTTGCCGCCCTGATCGATGCCGAACCCGGCGTGAACCATAATTACCAGCGCGAGGATATGTGGAACCTGTGGTTCGTCGCCACCGGTCCCGACCGCGCACATGTGAACGCCACCCTCGCCCGCATCAGCCGCCGCACCGGGTTGCGGGTGCTGGACCTGCGGCTGCTGCGCCCGTTCAATGTCGATCTGGGTTTTCGCATGACCGGCAGCGGCCACAACATCCCCGCACCACGCCTGCCCGATCCAAGCGCCCTGCAGGACGGCGACCGGGCGCTGTTGCAGGTGCTCAGTTCCGGCCTGCCGCTGGTGGCCGATCCCTATACCCTGCTGGCGCGGGGTCTCGACCGCGCACCGGACGAAGTGACGGCGCGGATCGAGGCGCTGCAGGCTGCGGGCATCATCTCGCGCCTCGGGGTCATTGTGCGCCACCGGGCGCTGGGCTGGTCGGCCAATGCGATGGTGGTCTGGGACATGCCCCCCGAACAGGTCAACCGCGCCGGACCGGCGCTAGCAGCCCACCCTGGCGTAACCTTGTGTTACGAGCGCAACCCGGTCGAGGACCTTTGGCCCTATCGCCTCTATTCCATGATCCACGCCCGTTCGCGCAGCGAAGCGCTGGCGGTTCTGGACGGGGCCCGCGCCCTGCCCGAACTGGCGGGCGCGCAGCACAAGGTGCTGTTTTCGACCCGCTGTTTCAAACAGACCGGCGCGCTGATCCACGCCAGGGAGGTTGCCGCATGACATTGGACGCCACCGACCGCGCCATTCTGAACCGGATGCAGGACGATCTGCCTTTGACCGCGCAGCCCTATGCCGCCGTGGCCGAAGAACTGCGCCTGTCGGAACATGATCTTCTGACCCGCCTGTCGCGCATGAAGGATGACCGCGTGATCACCCGTTTTGGCCCTTTCTTCGACGCCGCCGCCATGGGTGGGGCCTTTTGCCTGTGTGCCATGTCTGTGCAGCCCGAGGATTTCGAAACCGTCCTGACCAAAGTCAATGCGCACCCGGAGGTCGCCCATAATTATGAACGCACGCACCGGCTGAACATGTGGTTCGTGCTGGCCACTGAAACGCCCGAGGGGATCAAGGCCACCGCCGATGCGATCGAACGGGAAACGGGGATCAAGGTTCTCCGTTTCCCCAAATTGCAGGAATTTTTCATCGGCTTCCGGGTGGCGGCATGATCGACGCAAAAGACAGAGAGATCATCGAGGCGCTGCAAGGCGGCCTGCCGCTGGTGCCCGCGCCCTATGCTCGGGTCGCCGAAACCCTTGGTATGGATCAGGACGCGTTATTGTACCGTCTGGCCGAGCTGAAATCGCGCGGTGTGATCCGCCGCATCGCCGCCGCGCCGAACCACTACAAGCTGGGCATGACGTCGAACGGAATGACCGTCTGGGATGTGATCGATGATCGTATCACCGAACTGGGCGCACAGATCGGCGCTTTGCCCTTTGTCACCCATAGCTATGAACGCCCGCGCGCCCTGCCCGACTGGCCCTATAACCTGTTTGCCATGGTCCATGGCGCGGATCGGGACGAGGTCGAGGCGAAACGCACCCAGATCGCCGGCATTCTGGGCGATGCCTGCCGGGCCAGAGACATCCTCTATTCCACGCGCATCCTGAAAAAGACCGGGCTGCGCCTGAAAGCGAAAGGCTGAGATATGTTCCGCCTGACCGAATACATGCATCAGCTGGTTAACCCGACCCCAGTCCGCAAACGCCGCCCCGGGCCAGTGAAGCCGGTGGTGATCTGGAACCTGACGCGGCGCTGCAACCTGAAATGCCGCCATTGCTATACCGTCTCGGCGGATGTGGCGTTCCCGGGTGAGCTGAGCCATCAGCAAGCCATGGAAACCCTTGAGGATCTGGGCCAGTTTCGCGTCCCGGCCCTGATCCTCTCGGGTGGGGAGCCGCTGGACCGGTTCGA
>NZ_JALCBM010000016.1:4168-12332 GCF_028066395.1 Ruegeria sp. | reverse complement strand
TGCTGCGGACACGGCCTCGCCCGCTGAAAGGGCGGTGTGGAGCGTGTCAGTTGAAGGATGTGTGCGGTGGCAACACCCGCATCCGGGCGCTGCAGTTGACCGGCGATCCGTGGGCCGAAGACCCGGCCTGTTATCTGTCAAATCAGGAAATCGGTGTTGAGGATGCAGGCGAGCGTCTACAGGTCACGCCGTTTCGGGGGAAAAGCCATGATCCGGCGCATCAGTTCTTTTGAAACCGTTGTTCCTGTTTGTTCGACGTCTGCGCGGGTTGTGGGTGCAGGAGCCTCCGGCGGGAGTATTTTTGAAAAGATGAAGATCGGGGCTCTGTGTGCCCTTCTTGGCGTCAGCCCGGCTTGGGCAGACGCGCCATCAGATTATGCCGAGCATTGTGCGATCTGCCATGGTGAGGGTCGGCTGGGCGGGGTTGGTCCGGCGTTGATCCCTGAGACGTTGAAGCGGATGCGCGGCCCTCGGGTTGCTGCCGTGATTGCCGAGGGGCGCGCGGCGACGCAGATGCCGGGGTTTTCCCATCAACTGGACGCCTTGCAGATCGAGGAACTGGCGGGATGGCTGAAATCCCCGCTGGAGAGCGACCCGGACTGGGGTGCGGATCAGATCATCGCCAGCCGCACGCTGGATGCGGATTACATTCCGGTCAATGCGCCGGTCTGGGACAGCGATCCGATGAATATCACGTTGGTGGTTGAGACCGGCGATCATCATGTAAGCGTGCTGGATGGCGACACGTTCGAGGTTCTGGATCGGTTCGAGACACCTTTTGCCGTGCATGGGGGGCCGAAGTTCAGCCCCGACGGGCGGTATGTGTTCATCATGTCGCGCGATGGGTGGGTGCAAAAATATGACATCTGGGCCTTGCAACAGGTAGGCCGTGTGCGTGCCGGTTTGAACAGCCGCAACATTGCCATGTCGGGCGATGGCAAATGGGTGGCGGTGGCGAATTACTTGCCGAACTCTCTGACCCTGTTGTCGACCGAGGATCTGTCCGTCGCAAAGGTCATCGAGATCAAAGGCAAGAAGGGCGCCCCCAGTCGCGTCTCGGCCGTTTATCAGGCGCCGCCGCGCGAAAGCTTTGTGCTGGCGCTGAAGGATGTGCCCGAGATTTGGGAGGTATTCTACGGGGCCAACCCGCCGCAATTCGGGCTGGGCCATGATTTCCGCATCGAGGGGCAGTTCAAGAACCCCGATCCCTTCCCGGTGCGCAAGATCACCACGCCGGACTATCTGGACGATTTCTTTTTCGACCAGAGCTATGAATATGTCATGGGCGCCTCTCGCGATGGCACCGGGGGTCAGGTGATTGATCTGGTGATTGGTCACAAGGTGGCTGATCTGGACCTGCCGGGGATGCCGCATCTGGGGTCCGGCATCACGTGGAAACATGGTGAGACCACCGTGATGGCAACACCGCATCTGACCGATGGCACCGTGTCGGTGATCGACATGGAAAGCTGGGAAACCGTCAAGCGGATCAAGACCGAAGGGCCCGGGTTCTTCATGCGCAGCCATGAGAACTCGCCTTATGTCTGGGCCGATGTGTTCTTTGGCCCCAACAAGGACGCGATGCATGTGATCGACAAGCAGAGCCTTGAGATCGTGAAGACCCTGCGCCCTGCCCCCGGCAAGACCGTGGCGCATGTGGAGTTTACCAAGGATGGCCGCCACGCGCTGGTGTCGATCTGGGAAGATGACGGCGCGGTGATCGTCTATGACGCGCAGACGCTGGAAGAGGTCCGCCGCCTGCCGATGCGCAAACCGTCTGGGAAATACAATGTCTGGAACAAAATCACCTTCTCGGAAGGCACCAGCCACTGAGGGCAGATGGCCGGTCTGGAAACTGGCCATTCTGCTCTACCCCGCGACCGCATTGACCGTCGCGATCAACCTGTTTCTGACCGGGCTGATCCTGCACAGCGCCGGATTTGGTGCCATCGGGCCGGTGCCCGCGATTCTGTGGTCTCTGCCCCTGGGCATTCCGGCAAGCTGGCTGGCCGGGCGTTGGCTGCGCAGGCTGATGGATGAGGCGGATGAATGACCCCTCAGAACGGTCTTAAGTCTGTAAAAACAAACGCCAATTGTTAATTTTTCGGCAATTTGCACAAACCTGACCTAAGTCAAATCCCGGAATCAGGGAATCCACTAGAACGCAAGACAGCGAACAGAGTTGGAAACCCGATGCCTGCCCAATATCACCATATCAGCATGCCTGCCCGCGCCCGTCGCGCGGCCTGTGCTGTGGCGGGCATTTTCTTTCTGCTGCTGCAGTTGATCGCGCCCGCGATGGCGCAGTCCGGGGACTCGATGTGGATCGAGATCTGCGCCGATGGCGGCGCGGTCTGGGTCGAGGTTGATCTGGACGAGGATACCGATCCCACTGCGCCCTGCCCGAATTGCGCCGATTGCGCGCTATGCGCGGTGACCGGCGCGGCCCCGCTGCCTGACCTGCCGCAGGTCGGTCGGGTGCAAAGCGCACAGGACGCGCTGAGTGGGATTCGCGAGGCGATCGCCCTGCCCGCAATGGCCCGGCTGTGGCCCGAAACCCGGGGGCCCCCGTGCGCACCCGAACATCAAACCGAACGCGCCCCGCGCGCGTCCATGGCGTCAATCCAAGTAATCGGAGGTGCGCCGTGGTCGTAAGTCGCGCAATTCCTTTCCTTCTGGCTTTCACCCTGTCTGTCCTGATGGCGATCAGCGCCCGGGCCGACAGCCTCGCCAGTTTCCTGCCCGATCTCGATCCTGCCGATCTGGCCCCCGGTGCCGATGCCTTTGGCCCCGTGCGTCAGGACGTCAAGGTCGCCCCTGTCCTGAAAGGGGGCGAGACCGTCGCCTGGGCCTTCCTGACCTCGGATTTCGTGGGCACCACCGGCTATTCCGGCAAGCCCATCCATGTGGTCGCGGCCATTGACAGCGACGCGGTTCTGACCGGTGTGCAACTGGTCAAGCACTCGGAACCCATTGTTCTGATTGGCATTCCCAATTCCCGCATGGTTCAGCTGACCGAAGGCTATGCAGGGCTCGACCTCAAGCGCGAGGTGGAGACCGGCGGCGAAGGCCATGACCTCGATATCATCTCGGGCGCGACCGTGACGATCATGGTGATCGACGACAGCCTTGTGCGCGGTGGCATCAAGGTGGCCCGTGCGCTGGGTCTGGGCGGTCTGTCGCCGCTGCAGGCCGACGGCCCCAAGCGCGAGGTCGATATGGCACAGGATGCCATCTATGACTGGACCACCCTGTCCGGCGACGGCTCGGTCCGGCGGATGATCCTGGATATCGGTCAGGTCAACGCCGCGTTCGAGGCCACCGGCGATGAGCGCGCCATCAAGCGCCCCGAGCCCGGCGCGCCGGAAGATACCTTTATCGACATGAACATGGCGCTGGTCTCGGTGCCGTCGATCGGGAAATCCCTGTTGGGCGAGGCCGAATACCAGAACCTGGTCGACTGGCTGGACGAAGGCGAACACGCCATTCTGGTGCTGGGTCGCGGGGCCTACAGCTTCAAGGGCTCGGGCTATGTCCGCGGCGGCATCTTCGACCGGATTCAACTGATCCAGGGCGACAGCTCGGTCCGGTTCTTCGACAAGCAGCAGCGGCGTCTGGGCGTTGTGGCCGCACCGGATGCGCCCAGCTTTTCGGAACTGGATATCTTCAAGATCCCCGCCGATGCCGAGTTCGACCCGGCCGAACCCTTCCGCCTGCAATTGCTGGTGCAACGGGCCGTGGGCGCGGTTGAAAAGACCTTTCTGACCTTCGATCTGGGCTACAAGCTGCCCGAGCATTATCTGCTGCCCGCCGCAGCCCCCGTGGTGATCGAAGATGCCACCAGCGAAGCCGCCGCCAAGGCCGCCCTGTGGCAGCGCATCTGGAAGGACCGCACCGTCGAAATCATCGGTCTGGGCGTGATGCTGCTGGTGCTGACCGCAACCTTCTTCTTCCAGTTCCACGCCACCATGAATGCGCGGGTCTTTTACTGGTTCCGCATCGGTTACCTGACCCTGACCCTGTTCTTCATAGGCTGGTACGCCAATGCACAGCTGAGCGTGGTCAACCTGATGGCCCTGGCGGGCAGCCTGCGCACCGGATTTAGCTGGGATGCCTTCCTGCTGGACCCGCTGGTCTTTATCCAGTGGTTCGCCGTGGCCGCAGCCCTGCTGTTCTGGGGACGCGGTGCCTATTGCGGCTGGCTGTGCCCGTTCGGCGCGCTGCAGGAGCTGACCAACAAGATCGCACGCGCCCTGCGGGTGCCGCAATGGACCCTGCCCTGGGGGCTGAACGAACGGCTCTGGCCCGCGAAATACATGATCTTCCTGGGTCTCTTCGGTCTCAGCTTTGTCTCGATCCCGCTGGCCGAACAATATGCCGAGGTCGAGCCCTTCAAGACCGCGATCATCCTGAAATTCATGCGCGACTGGCCGTTTGTGGTCTTTGCGCTGACCCTGCTGGGAATTGGCCTGTTCATTGAACGGTTCTACTGCCGCTATCTCTGCCCGCTGGGCGGCGCGCTGGCCATCCCCGCCCGTATCCGCATGTTCGACTGGCTGCGCCGCTACAAGGATTGTGGCAGCCCCTGTCAGACCTGCGCCAACGAATGCCCCGTTCAGGCCATCCACCCCACCGGTGAGATCAACCCGAACGAGTGCGTCACCTGCCTGCATTGTCAGGTGCTCTACCAGTCCGAGGACAAATGTCCCGTCGTTATCCGCCAGTTGAAACGGCGGGCCAAGACAGGGTCGGTCAGTCCTAAGACCCCCCTCGGACAACCACCGGCGAACCATCCGAACGCCAAACCGCAAACCGTTTCCTAAAGGAGGAACGACAATGTCGGAACAAGACAAGAAACTGAACATCACCCGTCGCGGGATGCTGGGGGCCACCGCCACAGGCGCGGTGATCGCCGGGACCGGTCTGGGCTCGACCCTGATGACCGCGAAAGAGGCCAGCGCCGCCGCCAAGCAGCATCTCGAACCCGGTGAGCTGGATGAATATTACGGCTTCTGGTCCTCGGGCCAGACCGGTGAGCTGCGCATTATGGGTGTGCCGTCCATGCGCGAGCTGATGCGTGTACCGGTGTTCAACCGCTGCTCGGCCACCGGCTGGGGCCAGACCAACGAGTCGCTGAAAATCCTGACCGAGGGCCTGCTGCCCGAGACCAAGGAATATCTGGCCGCAAACGGCAAGGTCACCTATGACAATGGCGACCTGCACCACCCGCACATGTCCTTCACCGATGGCACCTATGACGGCCGCTATCTGTTCATGAACGACAAGGCCAACACCCGCGTGGCCCGTGTGCGCTGCGACGTGATGAAATGCGACAAGATCATCGAGATCCCGAACGCCCATGACATCCACGGTCTGCGCCCGCAGAAATACCCGCGCACCGGCTATGTGTTTGCCAATGGTGAGCATGAGGCGCCGCTGGTCAACGATGGTCAGATCCTCGACGATCCGTCGCAATACGTGAACATCTTCACCGCCATCGACGGCGACACCATGGAGATCGCGTGGCAGGTGATGGTATCGGGTAACCTCGACAACACCGAAAGCGACTATCAGGGCAAATACGCCTTCTCGACCTCGTACAACTCGGAAATGGGTATGAACCTGGCCGAGATGACCGAGAACGAGCTGGACCATGTGGTTGTCTTCAACCTCAAGGCCATCGAGGACGCGATTGCTGCTGGCAACTATCAGGAGATGAAAGGCGTCAAGGTTGTGGATGGCCGGAAAGAGGCCGGTGGCAATCTGACCCGCTACATCCCGATCCCGAACTCGCCCCACGGTGTGAACGCCGCGCCCGACAAGAAACACATCATGATCGCAGGCAAACTGTCCCCGACGGTTTCGGTGATCGACGTGGAAAAAGTCGACGCGCTGTTCAGCGACAATGCCGATCCGCGCTCGGCCATCGTGGCGGAACCGCAGCTGGGTCTGGGTCCGCTTCACACCGCCTTTGACGGCAAGGGCCACGCGTTCACGACCTTGTTCCTCGACAGCCAGGTGGTCAAATGGGACATTGCCAAGGCAATCGAATCCTATGCAGGCGCTGATGTTGACCCGATTGTTGACAAACTGGACGTGCATTACCAACCCGGCCATAACTCGACCTCTATGGGTGAAACCGCCGAAGCGGACGGCAAATGGCTGATTTCGATGAACAAGTTCTCGAAAGACCGCTTCCTGAACGTGGGTCCGCTGAAGCCTGAAAACGAACAGCTGATCGACATCTCGGGCGACAAGATGAAGGTGGTCCATGACGGCCCGACCTTTGCCGAACCGCATGACTCGATCCTGGTCCACCGCTCCAAGGTGAACCCGGTCAATGTCTGGGATCGCAACGACCCGATGTGGGAAGACGCCCGCAAACAGGCCGAGGCCGATGGCATCGATCTGGAAGAAGGTGCCGAGGAACCGATCCGTGACGGCAACAAGGTCCGCGTCTACATGACCTCGACCGCGCCGATCTTCAGCATGGAGAAATTCACCGTCAAACAGGGGGATGAAGTGACGCTCTATGTCACCAACCTGGATGACGTGGATGACGTGACCCACGGGCTGTGCATGTCGAATTTCGGCATCGCGATGGAGGTTGCGCCGCAGGCCACCGCCTCGGTCACCTTCATTGCCGACCGTCCAGGCGTGCACTGGTTCTATTGCCAGTGGTTCTGCCACGCGCTGCACATGGAAATGCGCGGCCGGATGTTCGTCGAGCCGAGGAACGCCTAAGATGCGCTGGCCCCTGCTCATAGCGCTCCTGCTTGGCTCGCCCCTTTGGGCGGCGGATTGGGACGTGCCCAATCGGGCGGGGGCCATCAACGAGATACTGGCCCAGGCGGCGGATGGGGACACCCTCCGCCTGAGCCCCGGTATTTACACCGAAACCCTGGTTCTGGACCGGCCCGTCACCATTGACGGGCTGGGCCAGGCCACCATCGACGGTCAGGGCCAAGGCAGCGTCATCACCGTGACCGGCCCGGGCGTGACCGTGCGCGGCCTGACGGTGATCGGCTCGGGCTCCAGCCATGATGGCATCGACAGCGGTATCCAGCTGAAGAAAACAGCTTATGCGCCGGTGATCGAGGATAACGTGCTGCTGGGCAATCTCTACGGTATCGACATCCACGGCGCCAAGGACAGCATTGTCCGCGGCAACCGGATCGAAGGGCGGCAGGACCGGCGGATGAATGACCGCGGCAATGGCGTCTATGTCTGGAACGCCCCCGGTGCGCGGGTCGAAGCGAATGAGATTCAGTATGGCCGCGACGGGATCTTCGTAAATTCTTCGAAGAAGAATTTCTTCGCGGGCAACCTGTTCCGCGATCTGCGGTTTGCGGTGCATTACATGTATGCCGACAATTCCGAGGTCCGCGACAATGTCTCGATCGGCAACGATCTGGGCTACGCCGTGATGTTCTCGACCGGTGTGACCGTGGCCGACAACGTCTCGATCAACGACCGCGAACATGGCGTGATGCTGAACTATGCCAACAAAAGCACCATCACCGGCAATGTAGTAAAGGGGGCCAAGGAAAAATGCTCCTTCCTCTATAACTCCAACAAGAACGAATTTACCGACAACTGGTTCCAGGGCTGCGGCATCGGCATCCACTTCACCGCCGGGTCCGAGCGTAACCAGATCGTCGGAAACGCCTTTGTCGGCAATCGGACGCAAGTAAAATACGTCTCGACCAAATGGGTCGAGTGGTCGGAAGAAGGGCGCGGCAACTACTGGTCCGATTTCGCCGCCTATGATGTGGATGGCAATGGCGTCGCCGATGCCCCCTATCGCCCCAATGACTCGATGGACCATGTGCTGTGGACCCAACCCTCAGCCAAACTGCTGCTCGGCTCGCCTGCCGTGCAACTGGTGCGCTGGTCGCAATCCGCCTTCCCGGCGCTGCTGCCGGGCGGCGTGATGGACAGCAACCCCTTGATACAAGCCCCTGAACCCCCAGCCATGAAAAAGGTGCCTCATGACGGATAAGGCCCTCTCAATCACCCGAGTCTGCAAGAACCGAGGCAAAACCCGCGTTCTTGACGACATCACCCTGTCTCTTGCCCCCGGTCAGCGTGTGGCGCTGCTGGGCCATAACGGCGCGGGCAAATCGACCCTGATCAAATCCATCCTCGGCCTGACGCCGATCCA
>NZ_JALCBM010000016.1:0-4068 GCF_028066395.1 Ruegeria sp. | reverse complement strand
CTGCTGGGCCAGCCAAAGGTCGCGCTGCTGGACGAACCGACCAGCGGGCTCGACCCGATCTCACGCCAAGACCTGTATGCCATCATTGACGAGCTGGCGGGACAGGGAACGGCGGTCCTGATCGCCTCGCACGCGCTGACCGAGGTCGAGGCCCGCACCGACCGTATCGCCATCATGCGCAAGGGCCGGATGGTCGCCGATGACACGCTGAATAACCTCTCGGCGCTGGCCGGGCTGCCGATCCGTCTGAAGGTGCGCGCCAGTGACAATCCCGACGCGCTGGCCGCCGAACTGGGCGGCAGCCGGATCAATGGCGCCTCGGTCGAGCTGCTCTGCACCCCCGAAGACAAGATGGAGGCCCTGCGCCGCATCGCCGGTCTGGGCGACGCGGTGGCGGATGTGGAAATGACCCCACCGAAACTGGAAGACCTCTATCGCCACTACGCACAGGAGGAGATGCAATGACCCGCTTCCTCGCCATCACCCGCACCGAAATGCTGATCCTGCGGCGCAACCGCTGGCTGCTGGTCGCCACGCTGATCATGGTGCTGTTCGCGCTGGCGCTGACCTTTGCAGGCAGCGCCCCCACCGGCACGCTGGGTGTCGACATGCTGACCGTCTCGGTCGCTTCGATGACCACGCTGTCGGTCTACCTCGCGCCGCTGCTGGCGCTGATGATTTCCTTCGACGCCATCGCAGGCGACGTGGACCGGGGCAGCCTGTCGCTGCTGCTGTCCTATCCAGCGGGGCGCGGAGAGATTCTGCTGGGCAAGTTCACCGCCCATCTTGCGGCGCTGGCTTTCGCCATGACCGTCGGGTTCGGCACGGCCGGTGCGGTCGCCGCATGGTTCGGCGGCGCGGGACCGGAAAGCCTGATGGCTCTGGCCCGCCTGATCCTTACATCCATCCTGCTGGGCGCCGTGTTTCTGGCGCTGGGATACCTGCTGTCGGCCCTGGCACGGGGCGCCACGGCGGCGGCGGGCCTGTCGGCCGGGCTCTGGCTGGTTTTTGTCGTCCTCTATGATCTGGGCCTGTTGGGGGCCGTCGTCATGGACAAGGGCGGCGCCTTCACCCAATCCGTCTTTCCATGGGTGATGGTGGCCAACCCGGCCGACGCATTCCGTCTGTGGAACATCGCCGCAACCGAAGGCGTCGCCATCGCTTCCGGCATGACCGGGGCCGCGCAGGCCCTGCCGGTCTGGGCCGCGCCCGCATCCCTGTTGCTCTGGCCGGTGCTGAGCTTCGCCCTCGCCCGCGCCGCATTCCGGAGGGTTGAACCATGAAACACCTTGCCCTGATCGCACTGGTCGCGCTGGCCGCCTGCAAGGAAGAGGTGGCCGAGGCCCCCGACCCGGTCGATCTGACCCCGGATGCGCTCAGCTTCTTCTGCCAGATGAACATCGCCGAACATGGTGGCCCCAAAGGGCAGATCCATCTGGATGGCTACCCCGCGCCGCTGTTCTTTGCGCAGGTGCGCGACATGGTGGCCTATCTCAAAAGCCCCGAACGCGATGCCAAGATTACGGCTGTCTATGTCAGCGACATGGGCGTTGCCCCCAACTGGCGGCAACCCGGCATTTCCAACTGGATCGCTGCCGATGACGCAACCTTTGTGGTCGGCGCCAATGTCGCAGGCGGCATGGGCGCGCGCGAAGTGGTGCCCTTTGCCGATCCGTCGGACGCCCAGACCTTTATCCAACAATATGGCGGCAACGCCCTGCCCCTGACCGACATCCCCGATACCGAGGTTCTGGGACCCGTCGATCTGGACCTGATACTGGAGACCCCCGCATGACACCGCTGTCCCGCCGCCGGTTCCTGACCATCTCTGCCGCCTGCGCCGCCCTGCCCACAGGCGTGGCCGCAGCCCCATCCGCACAATGGCGCGGCACCGCGCTGGGGGCCTCGGCCAGCCTGCGTCTGGAAGGGCTGACCGATGCGCAGGCCGCACCGATCATCGCCGCCATCGAGGCCGAGGTCACACGGTTGGAAAATATCTTCAGCCTCTACCGCCCCGACTCGCAGCTGAGCCGCCTGAACCGCGACGGCCACCTGCCCGCCCCGGCGCCGGAACTGCTGAGTGTGCTCAGCTTGTGCGGCTCTCTGCACCGGGCCACGGACGGAGCCTTTGACCCCACCATCCAGCCGCTCTGGATGGCCTTGGCAACCGGAGCTTCTGCCGATCAGATCAAGGCCGCACGCGAGACCATTGGATGGGACAAGGTCCGCGTCCAGCCGGATGCCATCCACCTGCCCCATCCCGGCCAATCGGGCCTGACGCTGAACGGCATTGCCCAGGGCGCTATCACCGATCGCATCGCCGCATTGCTGCGCGGGCACGGATTGCGGGACGTTCTGGTGGATATGGGCGAAATCGCCGCGCTGGGTCGCCGGGGCGACGGCCAGAACTGGCGCGTCGGGGTCACCGGACCGGGTGGTGCGATCCACAAACGCATCGAACTGCGGGACCGGGCCATTGCCACATCGGATGCTGGAACTCTCAGGCTGACTGACCAACACGGCCACATTCTGAGCCCCAATGGCGAGGCGCTGCACCATCAGGCCCTGTCCGTCTCGGCCCCCGATGCCGCGCTGGCCGATGGCCTGTCCACCGCGCTTTGTGCCCTGACCGATACGCAAGCGGATGCCGTGCTTGCGCAATTCCCGGACGCACGGATCGAGATGCGGGTTTGAAGTAATGCGAAAGTGCTGCAGAAAGCCCTACCAGACAAAGCTCAATCTTCCTATGCGCGCGTTGTGCCCGCGCTTCATGCGTTACCACTTAAACTGATCTGAGAGCGATAAGCTCTCGCAATGGGCCACGCTAAAACCCGAAGGATGAGATCAGGACGTTGGTATAAATGCCTGAGTTCGCAAACTAATGTTGCAACCCACGATGGGTTCCACAATACATGCATTAATTGATTTCTTTAGCTGATTGCCACCATAGAGTGATGGCGCAGGAATTTTGAAAGGCAGATCATGGGTTGGAAAGGTACTATGCGTTCGCTGTCGGCAACCGCCCGGCGAATGGAAAAGGATGCCGAACGGCGACGTAAACAGGTCGCCAAAGCCCAAATCGCGGCAAATGCTGCTGAAGATGTGGAAAACTGGGAAAATTACATCGAGGAATTGCTGACAGTACATACCGATCTGACCGACCGCATTGATTGGGAGGCGCTACTGGCCAAGCCGCAGCCCAAAGAGCCCGCGTTGGAAACATATCACGAAGACAAAGCTCGCGCCGCATTGTCTACCTTCAAACCCGGTTGGTTTGACTTCTTTCAGGGTGGCACCGCAAGAAAGCGACAGCGCTTGAGTGATGCACTTGCGCAAGCTGCTGCACGTGATACCTCGGACTACCAACGGGCGACAGAGGTCTATGTCAGCGAACTGGCAGATTGGAAAACGGACCGAGAGTTGGCGCAGCGCCTTGCCAACGGAGAAGCTGCCGCAATTCAGGAAGTCATCACAGAGATGCAAAGCCTGTCCGGCAATGATCTTATTGGTTCTTCCGTGCAGTTCTCCATCAACGACAATTACGTCCATGCCCGACCACAGGTTCACGCTAGTGACATCGTTCCGAACTACCGCCGCAAGCAACTGGCAAGCGGTAAGCTGTCAGAAACCAAGATGCCGGTTGGGCAATTCAATGAATTGTATCAGGACTATGTCGCCAGTGTTGCATTGAAGATCGCCGGCGATCTATTTCAAATACTTCCGCTGAACGAGGTATATGTCACCTGTGAAAGCGTCATGCTGAACTCAGCAACCGGACACAAGGAGCCGACTCCCGTCTTGTCGGTCCAGTTTGTGCGGGAAACGATGATGCAGCTAAATTTATCAAACCTTGATCCATCCGATGCAATGTCGAATTTTAATCACGTGATGAAGTTCACGAAAACAAAAGGGTTTGCATCGGTGAAACCCTTGAGGGACGAAGGACGGCAAAGTGGTCACATAGAGAAGTGACCAAATCCATAGTCCACGTTGAACGCAGCAACCTGCTGGAGCAGAAATCGATCCTATTTTGGCCCGAGTTTCTATCCTAGGAACGAGATATCGACC
>NZ_JALCBM010000015.1:47605-62296 GCF_028066395.1 Ruegeria sp. | reverse complement strand
GGTGACGCCCAGTCGACCGAGTTTGTCGTCCAAGGCCCAAGTCGCTCTACAGCCGCCGCAAGTTGATCACGAAGATCAACAAGGTCCTCATCGGGGAGTTTCAAGGCAAGTTGAGGGAGGACGTCGTGCAGCGGAATGTTCCGAGATGCACGTTTCGCGAGATCCTTCTCAATGGCTTGATCGGCTGCCGGTGACGTGCGCCAAGCGCGTCCTGAGAACCCGCCCCCCAAACGTTCGACCACGTCGATATTAGCGCGGCCGGCATCAAGTGCTATGGTCTCAGGAGACGTCAAAAGCTCTTGCAGGATCGATCCGTCGAGCGACGAATGCGATAAAACGAGATCAACAATTAGGAGCCACACAGCCCCGAGGATTGAGTTCTCCCCGATGATGTCTCCGATGACGACTTCAAGAGTCTCGCCTTTATCAAGTCTCTGATGCGCCCAATGCTCTAACGCCAAGAGCGCCTTGGTCAGCATGGTCGAAGGTGCGCGCCCTCGCGACCAGCCATAACTGAACGGAGCAATAATCCTGCGCTTCTCGCCTAGGATCTCCACCGAAAAATCTGGATCGCCCTCCTCAGGCGCACAAGTTCGCTCGGTGAGTCTTCTAATGAATGCTACTCCTGTAGCAGGTGCCGCATGAAGAACTTCTGTGAATATGCTAGTGCCGCAACGACCAAGCACGAAGGGACCGTCGACACGGGACATCGCATAGGAGCGGCGCCTCTTGGGCCTTGGGTGAGTTTCACAATCATCCTCTTCGTCTACCAGCGCGCGTAGAAAAGCTGCTGCGAATTCGGCAGGCGCAGCGCCGGGCAAGTGTCCCGGAAATTCCAGAATCTGACTCATTGCCGCTTCAGGCCGCCTCGATTGCTTTACAGCGTTCAGGTATCTGGTGGCAGCACTAGGTGAGGATTGCGCCCAAAGCGCCAGCTGGAGACGAGCGGTCACCAGCGCGTCGCCGCTTACCGAGTATTTTATCTCCGGGTGAGGTTCCCCATATTGAAGCACCCTTCGGTCTCTTTGCTCAATATTTGCGACCAGAATGTCGGCGCAGCGATCAAGCAACACAGGTGTTACGGTCTTTTCGCCGAACGCCGCTAGAACAAGCCAGCTCTCGAAAAGATCAACTGAAGCGGACAACGCATCAGGCCCCAGGTGGTCGAAACGCTGCAAACACCACAGGACTAGACGTATCCACTCCGGTCCAGTCGGAATGACCATGCCCTCTGGCACTGTGACCCCTTCCGGCACAACTTCCCTGAAGACAGTTGTCGCCGATCGTGTGTGCGATGCAATAAAACGCCTAATGAGCCGCGCTGCGCGGCGTCCTTCGTTTGCCAGCAAGTAGGTGTCATACTTCTCGAGCATTGCCTCACCGCGCTCGGATCGAACCAGCGCCAACAACGCCAGACCCGCCCATCCCGCTGCAACGCCTTCCACGTCCAATCGCGCATGGAGGTTTGGCCATGTCACTTCTGTCTCGCCTTCCGCGAGAATTCGGCATGCCATTTCAAACCCGCGCACCATCCAAAACGGGGGCGGAGATTCCAAGGGCAAACAGTCAATCAGATTTGGCTCGTCCGACAGGACGCATGCAACCGCCCAGTCCGTAAACAGATCATGCAGAAAACGAACTTGGTCATTTCTAATTTCAACTAGCACGCCGTCCGCGATCAATCCTTCAACTACTTGTGCGTCCTGTTCAGCGACATCGACAAGATTGGCGCCGTCGATGAGACCTTTGCCGACTGCGTAAACTACGCGTTTGCGGGAACGCGTTTCACCTCCCTTGCGCTCACTAGCTCCCGCTCCGGTCTCCAACCAATCAATTGCAAGCTCAGCTTCGCTGATCGCATCGGCCGTGTTTAGCCGCGTTCTAACCAGCAGGCGCAACTTCAGTAGGTTTCGGGCGAGCAGCTTTGCCGGATGGTCCGGCGTGAGAAGGGGCGCGAGTTGGGGGGCCGCTTGGGCGAGCGCTTCAGCCTCGTCGTCGTCGAGCCCGTCTAGGTTCACAGATTCTCGCGTGGACAGCTGCGAGAACACCTCTTCATCGATCCAGTGGGCACCCTCATCTTCCCATCCGGGACGCGTAGTGAACAGTACTTTCAATCCTGAGCATCGTAGTCCCGCCCGCAACAGATCAATCACAGTTTTGCGCTGTGCGCTGTCACGGAATCGATCAAGGCCATCAATGCAAAGAATGCCGCCGCCGTCGCATGCAAGATCGCTCAAAAATTCTTCGGCAGACGCCTGAATACCAAATTGGGCGCGCATTACCGGCCAACCGCCTGCTGGTGTCCGGTCAGGGGCAAGTACTAGAATGCGCGATGCCGTGATCCGACTCTCGACCAAGGCCCTAAGCAATCCGGATTTGCCAGTCCCGCCAGGGCCTGAAATCTCCACGACAGAGCCCTTAGTGTCAGCGCCCTCAAGAAGTGCCTCCAATTCGCGCCGAGGCTTTTCCCGCGCGAGGCGGCACTCACTTACCGTGACGCCGATATCGTCAAGTGCGTGGCGGCTCAGTTCCTCAATTTGGCTACGAGCTACAGCAAGCCGTGGTGCCGAGCCGATGCTTATCCCGAGTTCCTTCAGTTTAGCGATAAGTTCGCTTCGGTTCAGTTCACCGCCTATTGCGTCGGAGCGAAGCACCAGCCCGAATATCCCGTCATACGGATCGGGACCACCGTTCGCCGACGCCAGCTGTCGGGCCCGTATACGATCGTGATGCTCCGCAATTGAATTTGGTCGGGCATAATCGAATGTCAAAACCGAAAATGATCGTAGGATTTGATAGAGTGTTTCGTCTCCGGATTCACCAGCTGCTGTGAGATGCGTTCTGAACGCGGCGACAAAAGCTCGCATCTCGTTATTGCTGCGACCAGGAGTTCCAAGAAGTTGCAAGAACGAACCGATGTCCGCAGTCTGCCGTGCAAGTTCCAGCGCCTCTTGAACACCGTTGTCAATCACGCCCGTCGTTCGTTCTATCGCAACTGCAAAGCGGCGATCAGGTTCTATTTTTCTTGCATTAACGACCCCTTCCACGATTGAAGCGAAATTGGCATCCCGTTCGGTGAACGCCATTGCTCGTTTGACCTGAACCTCTAGGCATTGGCCTTCACCCTCAATCGTTTTTCCATGTACAATTACGTCGTCTAGAGGATGTTCTTGGCCACCTCTTTGAAATTCAATGCGATCAATAGTGGCGCCTGGTAGTCCGAAGGGTTCAGTCGTGGCCAGCAACGCTAAAGCGTAATGGGTGCCGACTTTTGCTTCAAATTGAGAACCTGCTGGTCCAGTCGATCTAGGACTCAAATCAGAAATGTGTATGTCCCCTTAACCCGATAACTTTTCGTGACATACGAAGTATGCGCAGCACCCGAATTGAACCACAATAGCCCCTTGAACGCGAAGCGAGACCTGCACTGATGTTTGGAACCACCCATCCAATTCCAAATAGCAAGGCTTCGTGGTAAGAGCCAATCAAGTCAGAATCTAAAGAAACCAATAGATGAGCAGAGAAAGCAAGTTCTTAAGCTTGGTGCTTCGGCACAAACCTGAAGAGATCGGTCTTCAGCTTGATAAACACGGGTGGGTTCGTGTTGATGATTTGCTGCGGAAGCTGAAGAAAGCCAATCGCAAGCTAAGCCGTGACGAACTCATTCAGCTTGTCGAAAACAACGATAAGAAGCGCTTCACTCTGTCCGAGGATGGCTTGTGGATCAGGGCGGCTCAAGGTCACTCAGTCAATGTGGACTTGGGTCTAGAACCGCGACGTCCACCTGACGAGCTATACCACGGCACAGCCAGCGCAAATCTGGATGCAATATTCTCAGACGGACTAAACCCTGGGCGTCGTCATCAAGTTCACCTCTCTTTGGATCCTGACACGGCTAAACGCGTCGGCCAAAGACACGGAAAACCTGTTGTTCTAAGAGTCGAGGCGCAACGAATGTTTGAGGACGGGTTTCTGTTCTACTGCGCCGACAACGGCGTTTGGCTCACTGACAAAGTGCCAGCAGTCTACTTGGGATTCGGGAAAACTGCATAGAAACCAGAGCAGCTTGCAAATGGGCAGCTATGAACACAGTTTTTGTCTGAATTCTATCGAGAGTGCCTAAATCTGCGGTACTCACAAAATTCGCGATGTGCAAAATCCACTGATCTGCGCTAAAAAGCGACAGACTCCTGTCGAAAGATACAAACTTCGTGTCATCTTTCATTTGAAAAAAGTGGTGAGCCGTGCAGGATTCGAACCTGCGACCCACTGATTAAAAGTCAGTTGCTCTACCAACTGAGCTAACGGCCCACTCTTTTGTTGGATCTGATCGATCCGTGGCGCTCTGTAAGGCATTTTCCCGACCGGGTTCAAGACCTTATTTTGCACCTCGTTTCGCGCGATTTATCAGTGTTTCGCGCGCCCCGATAGGCGGCCTAATTAGGCAGGTGGCGCAGGGGGGTCAACCCCTTTTTTCAGGATTCTGCGCGACAGGCTGGATTCATTTCGCGACCATCGTTATATGCGCGCCATGCACAGCAAAGACGCCATTGGTTTGCCCTTCATGAAGATGCACGGGCTGGGAAATGACTTCGTCATTGTCGACGCGCGCGAACAGGCGGCGGCGATCACTCCGGCATTGGCCAAAGGAATCGGGCACCGGCAGTTCGGGGTGGGCTTTGACCAACTGGCCGTCATCGAACAGGGTGAGGCGGACGCACATCTGGTATTTTACAACGCGGATGGGTCGACCTCGGCCGCGTGCGGCAATGCCACCCGCTGCATCGCCCGGTTTCTGATGCAAGAGATGGGCAAGGACGCGCTGACCCTGACCACCGAACGCGGCACCCTGCTGGCGCGGGATGCGGGCGACGGGCTGACCTCGGTCAATATGGGGCAGCCACAGCTGGACTGGCATGAAATTCCACTGGCTGAGGCGATGGACACGCTGGAGCTGCCCATCGAAGGTGCCCCAACGGCAACAGGCATGGGCAATCCCCATTGTACCTTCTTCGTGGAAAATGCCGAGGCGATCACACTGGCCGAGTTCGGCGCGCGGCATGAATATCACCCGCTTTACCCCGAACGTACCAATGTGCAGGTCGCACAGGTGATCGGCCCGGATCATATCCGCATGCGGGTCTGGGAGCGGGGTGTGGGGATCACACTGGCCTCAGGCTCGTCCTCTTGCGCAACGGCCGTTGCAGCGGCCCGTCGCGGCCTCACCAGGCGCAAGGTACAGATCGACTTGGATGGTGGCACAATCTGGATCGACTGGCGCGAGGACGGCGTCTGGATGACCGGCCCCACGGCGCATGTCTTCTCGGGCACGCTCACGCCGGAATTCCTGAGGACGCTGGGATGAACCCGCCCAAATTCACCACCCTGGGCTGCCGTCTGAACGCCTATGAGACCGAGGCGATGAAAGAGCTGTCGCAACAAGCGGGGCTGCAGGATGCGGTGATCGTGAACACCTGCGCTGTGACGGCTGAGGCGGTGCGCAAGGCGCGGCAAGAGATTCGCAAACTGCGGCGCGAGAACCCCGACGCGCGCCTGATCGTCACCGGCTGCGCCGCCCAGACCGAACCCCAGACCTTCGCCGCGATGGATGAGGTCGACGCGGTGATCGGCAACACTGAAAAGATGCAGCCCGAGACCTGGAAAGGCCTGGCCGCTGACTTTGTCGGACAGACCGAAGCCGTTCAGGTCGACGACATCATGTCCGTCACGGAAACCGCAGGCCATCTGATTGACGGTTTCGGGACCCGGTCGCGCGCCTATGTGCAAGTCCAGAACGGCTGCGACCACCGATGCACCTTCTGCATCATCCCATATGGCCGCGGCAATTCACGCAGCGTCCCTGCGGGCGTGGTGGTGGATCAGATCAAACGGTTGGTGGACAAAGGCTATAACGAGGTGGTTCTGACCGGGGTCGACCTGACCTCATGGGGCGCTGACCTGCCCGCGCAGCCCAAGCTGGGCGATCTGGTGATGCGCATCCTGAAACTGGTGCCCGACCTGCCGCGCCTGCGGATCAGTTCGATCGATTCCATCGAGGTGGACGAGAACCTGATGCAGGCCATCGCGACCGAGCCGCGCCTGATGCCGCATCTGCACCTGTCGCTGCAACATGGCGACGACCTGATCCTGAAGCGGATGAAACGCCGCCACCTGCGCGATGACGCCATCCGTTTCACCGAAGAGGCGCGCAAACTGCGCCCCGACATGACCTTCGGCGCCGACATCATCGCAGGCTTCCCGACCGAGACGGACGCGCATTTCGAAAACTCGCTGAAACTGGTCACCGACTGCAACCTGACCTGGCTACACGTCTTCCCCTATTCCACACGCGAAGGCACCCCGGCAGCCCGCATTCCGCAGCAAGTGAACGGCAAGACCATAAAAGCCCGCGCCGCCCGCCTGCGCGCCGCCGGAGAGGCGCAGGTCGCCAAACACCTCGCAGCCCAAATCGGCAAGCCCCATCGTATCCTGATGGAAAACCCGCATATGGGCCGGACCGAGCAGTTTACCGAGGTTTCATTCAGCGCACCTCAACCCGAAGGCCGGATTGTGGCCGCGACGATCACCGGACAAAACTCTACCCAACTGACCGTCTGATCCGCCCTTCATCTGGCCGAAAATATCCCGGGGATGAATTGGCCGCAGGCCAAGAAGGGGCTGGCCCCTTCAATCCGACCTCACAAAGAAAAACCCCCGCAGCCAACCGGTGCGGGGGTTTTCAATGTCACATTCTACAAAGACCTCAGTCTTTGCGGGCTTTGCCTTTATGCGGTGCCCACAGACGCTTGTTCACCAGATACAGCAGCACCGACAGAACGGTCAGGAACAGAACGCCGACAAAGCCTGCGTTCTTGCGATCCATCATCTTGGGTTCCGCGGCCCACATCAGGAAGGCCGAGACATCTTCCGACATCGCCTCGACCGTGGCCGGATGCCCATCAGCGAATTCAACCTGATCTTCAGCCAAGGGCGGTGCCATCGAAATCCAGCCACCGGGGAAGGCGGTGTTTTCGTAAAGAATCGTACCCGCTTCTTCCTTTTCCTTGCCGGTATAGCCATCCAGCAACGAGGCGATGTATTCCGCGCCACCCATGCCTTTGACCAACTGGTTGATGCCCAGACCGTAAGGCCCGTGGAAGCCCGCCCGCGCCTTTGCCATCAGGCTCAGGTCCGGTGCGCCGACGGCATCGTTTGCCGGGAAATGGTCGGTTGGGATCGCCGGGCGAAAATCGTCCAGCTCGGGATCGAACACTTCAAAGTTCTCGGCCGAGTAGGCAATGACCTGCTCTTCCGAATAACCCAGCGCCTCAAGGTCGCGCAGCGGCACGTATCTCAGACCGTGGCAGGCAGCGCAGACCTCGGTATAGACCTGAAGGCCGCGCTGCAGCTGGTGCTGATCCCAGGTGCCGAAGGGGCCTTCGAAGGAAAAGGCAAAGTCTTCGATATGCTGTTCGCCGCCACCTGCCGCAAAGGTCGAGGCGGGCGCAAGGGCCAGGGCAAACGCGGCACCGATTGCAAGTTTCTTGAACATGGTTTCCGGTCCCTCTTCTTACTCGGCCGGCGTGGCTTCGGCGTCAGCCTTGCCATAATGGGCGTTGAAGTCTTCTTCGATGGTCTCGGGCTGTGCCAGAGGTTTCTCGATCACACCGAGGATCGGCAGGATCACGAAGAAATAGGCGAACCAGTAGGCCGACGCGATCAGCGAGAAGGTTGCATAGGGCTCTTCCGCAGGCATCGCACCCAGCCACATCAGGGCGAAGAAGTCGATGATCAGCAGGTAGAACCACCATTTGAACATCGGACGGTACTTGCCCGAACGCACGGTCGAGGTGTCCAGCCATGGCGCCAGCGCCATAGCCAGGATCGCACCGAACATCGCGATCACACCAAAGAACTTGGCGTCGATGATGCCGCCGGTGACAAAGCTGGCAATCTGCACAACCCAGACCTCGCCGGTGAAGGCACGCAGGATCGCGTAGAACGGCAGGAAGTACCATTCGGGCACGATATGCGCAGGCGTGACCAGCGGGTTGGCCTCGATATAGTTGTCAGGGTGGCCCAGATAGTTCGGCATGAAGCCCACAACCGCCCAGAACACCACCAGGATCACGGCCAGTGCGAACAGGTCCTTGATCACGAAGTAGGGCCAGAAGGGCAGCGTGTCTTTCTCGGCCTCGGCTTTCGAGCCACGGCGGACTTCAACACCCGTGGGGTTGTTGTTGCCAGTGGTGTGGAAGGCCCAGATATGCACGATGACCAGCGCCGCAATCACAAACGGCAGCAGGTAGTGCAGCGAGAAGAAGCGGTTCAGCGTGGCGTTGCTCACTGCGGGACCACCTAACAGCCAAGTTTCAATGGCCCCCCCCACAAACGGGATCGCGCCAAACAGGCCAGTGATCACGGTCGCACCCCAGAAGGACATCTGACCCCAGGGCAGAACGTAGCCCATGAAGGCGGTGCCCATCATCATCAGGTAAATCAGCATCCCGATGATCCACGTGATCTCACGCGGGGCTTTGTATGAACCGTAGTACAGGCCACGGAACATATGAATATAGACCGCAACAAAGAACAGTGACGCGCCGTTCATGTGCAGATAGCGCAGCATATAGCCACCATTCACGTTGCGCATGATGTGCTCGATGCTGGCGAACGCCAAATGTTCATTCGGCGTGTAGTGCATCACCAGAACGATACCGGTGACGATTTGCAACGCCAGGCAGAACGCCAGGACGATGCCCCAGATCCACCACCAGTTCAGGTTCTTGGGGGTGGGAATCATCAGGGTGTCATACAGCAGGCCGACAATGGGCAGGCGGCTGTTCAGCCACTTCTCGCCGTTTGTCTTCGGCTCGTAATGATCGTGGGGAATTCCGGACATCTGGGTCTCCCTTAGCCGAGCTTGATGGTTGTCGCGTCCACCCATTCAACGGGCGGAATGGGCAGGTTCTCGGGCGCGGGGCCCTTACGGATACGACCGGCAAGGTCATAGTGCGACCCGTGGCAGGGGCAGAACCAGCCACCGAAATCACCGGCATCGCCCAGTGGCACGCAGCCCAGATGGGTGCAGACGCCCATTTGGACGATCCATGCGCCGGGTGCTTCGCCTTCGGGCGACGGCATCACACGGTTGGCATCGGTTGCAGGCGCGTCCGCGTTCAGGTTCGCGTTGCGGGCCAGCGGGTCAGGCAGGGCCGCCAGACCTTCTTCGTCCTGCTGCTGCGCTTCCTGAATCTCGGCACCGGTGCGGTGACGGATGAATACAGGCTTGCCCAACCATTTCACGGTCAGCTGCGTGCCCGGCTCAACCCCGCTCACGTCCTGACGAATCGAGGACAGCGCCTGAACGTCTGCCGATGGGTTCATTTGGTTGATCAGGGGCCATACGGCTGCACCCGTCGCAACGACACCTGCGCCGCCAGCGACGTAGTAGAGGAAATCTCTGCGGGTGCCTTCGTGGTCTTCTGCGTGGGACACGAGGTTTTCTCCGATTCCAGCGCCCGAGGTTTCGGGCAAACATGCATCAGCACCGCATCAAATACGGCGTCTCATCGCGGCTATCTATCCGGGAGAAAACGGTTCGTCCAGCGGTCATAGGCGCGCACTACGCCGCATCTGGGCATTCATGTCACAACGAAAGGGCGATTTTTCAAGATATGGGCCGGGTTAGACGGGGAAATCCGCCCAATGGCGCAGATCGGCGTTGATGTGATTCGGATCACCCCCGGGGCAGCCAAAGCCCCGCCCTGATATCCGATCTCGGTCCGACTGCGGGGCTCTGATTGGCAAAATCACGTCCAGATTCTGCCATGGAAATTTCAACTTTGGCGAAATTCAGAGATGCACAAATATTGAGTTGAAAATAGATATTTTCCAATGCCTTATCCGCACCGGATTTCGATTGCACTTTGACCGGGAATGTCCCAAGGGCCGGAAAACACCCACCCTCAGCAGGACGTTCCCGATGCCAAAACTCTATGTCCCCGTACTGACTTTCGCTCTGGCGATTTCATCTCAGGCCATCGCTGCCGGTGATCCGGCGAAAGGCGAAAAACTCTACAACCGCTGCTCATCCTGCCACGCAATCATCAAAGAGGGCGAGGTTCTGGTCAAAGGCGGTATCACCGGCCCGAATCTCTATGGCGTCGTCGGTCGCGTGGCCGGGACCGAGACCGATTACCTCAACGGAAGCGAGCGTTTGCCGATCGGCATGTTCACCGACGACATGATCCGCGCGGGTCAGGAAGGTCTGGTCTGGACGCAGGACAACATCGCCGCCTATGCGCAGGACCCGATTGTATTCATTCAGGATTATCTGAACGACGAAAAGGCGCGTCCGAACATGAGCGTCAAGTTGAAAAAGGGTGCCGACGACATCGCGGCTTATCTGGCAACCTTCAGCAATTGACCAACTTGGCGGGTCACGCGTTGCGCATCAACCTGGCCAGCCACGTCATCTCACTGCCGATACCGCCCGCCTCAACGTGATCCGCTGCGGCCAGGCGAACCTCATCCGGTTTGTTCTGGTTCAGCTTCCAGGTGCCCTGAATGTCGTCTATCCGCATCCGGCACGGCAGGATCATCCGCATCATGCGATCCAGCGCGTCCGGCGTCATCTTGTCCGCGCTCCAGGGCGGCTTGGGCCGCAACCGATCCTCGTAAAACGCCGATTGACGATCCAGCATGGCGCGCAACTCCTCTTGCGGGCGCAGTTCAAGCTGACCCGTCAGATGCACAGCCACATAGTTCCACGTCGGCACCTGATCCGCGACCCCATACCAGTCGGGTGAGATATAACCATCCGGCCCGGACACCGCGATCCGGGCCGCACGCGGCGTGTCCAATGCGCGCAGAATCGGATTCGACCGCACCAGATGCAGCTCGGCCATCGATCCATCCGTGCTCAGCAAAAAGGGCACATGGCTCAGCACCGGCGCCTGATCCGTCGACAGCGCCAGAACCCCGAACGCCCGGTTACGCGCAAAGGCGATATGCTGTGCGGTTTCTTCGGTGCGAAAGGCGGGGTTGGGATGCATGGCAGGTCCTCCTGCGAAATCTCTTGCAGAACCGCCCGGTCCTTGGCAAGGTCCGCCCCGTTCTCAGGGCGGGGCGAAATTCCCCACCGGCGGTATGCGGGCCATGACCCGTAAGCCCGCGAGCGGCCCCAATCCCCGGGGTGACAAGCAGATCTGGTGAGAGGCCAGAGCCGACGGTTACAGTCCGGATGAAAGAGAACGTGCGGGCACGCCATCAGGCGTGTCTGCCCGTGATCGCCTTGGGTGAAGTGTCTGCAAACTCAGGAGATTACAATGACACACACCCGCTACGCTTTCATCAAAGCCAACTGGCATTCCGATATCGTCGACCGCGCACTTGATGGGTTCCTCGAACGCATCCCCGCCGAACAGGTCGATATCTTTGACGTCCCCGGCGCGTTCGAAATGCCCCTGCTGGCGCGTGATCTGGCCCAAACCGGCCAATACGCCGCGATTGCCTGCGCCGCCTTTGTGGTCGATGGCGGCATCTACCGCCACGATTTCGTGGCCCAGGCCGTGGTCGATGGCCTCATGCGCGCTGGTCTGGACACAGGCGTTCCGGTCCTGTCGGTGTCACTGACCCCGCACCAATATCAGGAAACCGACCACCACAACGCCATCTACCGCGCCCATTTCGTGCAAAAAGGCCGCGAGGCTGCACAAGCGGCGCTGGCAATCACCCAAACCCGCAGTTCCCTGAAAGCAAAAACCTGATCCGCTTCATCTGGCCAAAAATATCCCGGGGGTGAATTGAGCCGCAGGCTCAAGAGGGGGCTGGCCCCCTCCTCCAGCGTCCTCCATGCAAATCCGCTTGAGGCCAAGCCCCGCGCCCGCTAATCACAATCCGCAAAGGAGCACGCCCCATGTCGATGAACAGCTTTGGTCACCTCTTCCGCGTCACCACCTGGGGTGAAAGCCACGGGCCCGCTCTGGGCGCAACGGTCGACGGCTGTCCGCCGGGCGTGGCAATCGACGAAAGCATGATCCAGCATTGGCTGGACAAACGCAAACCGGGTCAGAACAAGTTCACCACCCAGCGGCGCGAACCCGATCAGGTGAAAATCCTCTCCGGCGTGTTCGAAGGCCAAACCACCGGAACGCCTGTCCAACTGATGATCGAAAACACCGATCAGCGCTCAAAAGACTACGGCGATATCATGGAAAAGTTCCGTCCGGGCCATGCCGATATCACCTACTGGCAGAAATACGGCATCCGTGACTATCGCGGTGGCGGGCGCAGTTCGGCGCGCGAGACCGCATCGCGCGTGGCCGCCGGAGGGCTTGCACGCGAGGCGATCAAACAGATCGCACCCAATGTGCAAATCACCGGCTACATGACCCAGATCGGCCCGCACAAGATCGACCGCGACCGGTTCCACTGGGCGCAAATCGAACAGAACCCGTTCTGGACCCCGGATGCGCAAGCGGCTGAGGACTGGGCCGCCTATCTGGACGATCTGCGCAAATCCGGCAACTCGGTCGGCGCGGTGGTCGAGGTCGTCGCCCGCGGCGTCCCGGCGGGCCTGGGCGCGCCGGTTTATGCCAAGTTAGACACTGATCTGGCCGCTGCGATGATGTCGATCAACGCTGTCAAGGGCGTCGAGATCGGCGAAGGCATGGCCGCCGCCGAACTGACCGGCGAGGCGAATGCGGATGAGATTTTCATGGGCCAGAACGGCCCGCAATACAGCAGCAACCACGCGGGCGGCATTCTGGGCGGCATCTCGACCGGGCAGGACGTGGTGGTGCGGTTTGCGGTCAAGCCGACCTCGTCGATCCTGACCACCCGCAAAACGATCACCAAATCCGGCGAGGAAACCGAGATCATCACCAAAGGCCGCCACGACCCCTGCGTCGGCATCCGCGCCGTGCCGGTGGGTGAGGCGATGATGGCCTGCGTGATCCTCGACCACCTGCTGCTGCATCGCGGCCAGATTGGCGAGAACCGTGGACATATCGGCTGATCTGCGCACCCGGCTGCGCGTCATCGTTGCGCAGCGGATGCAAACGGACCCGGCCCATGATCTGGCGCATCTCGACCGGGTCTGGATCAATGCGCAGGCCATTGCGGACACACCCGCGAACCTGAAAATCCTGCTGGCCGCCTGCTATCTGCACGATCTGGTCAACCTGCCGAAAAACGACCCCAATCGGCATCTGGCCTCGCGCCGATCAGCAGAGGAATCAGAGCCTATTCTAGGCGATTTAGGCTTTTCCCCATCCGAAATCGCCGCCGCCCAGCATGCCATCACCGCCCACAGCTTCTCGGCCAATGTGCCGCCAAAAACGCCCGAGGCGCGCATTCTGCGGGATGCCGACAGGCTTGATGCGTTGGGCGCTGTCGGGATCGCGCGCAACTTTGCGGTCGCGGGCGCATTGGGCCGTCAGCTTTATGATCCCACCGATCCATTCGCCCGCAACCGGGCGCTGGACGATCTGCAATTCTCGCTCGACCACTGGAAGGTCAAACTGCTGGCCCTGCCGGATGACATGCTGACCCAGACCGGACGCGACCTCGCACAGGCGCGCGCCGACCGTATGATCCGCTTTCTGCAGGACTTCGCCGCCGAAATCGGCCACCCCGTTCCCGAGGGCTGGGGGAAACGCTGATTGGTACAATCCCGCCGTTGATCTTTCCGGCGCAAAGGCGCAGGGTCGCGCCAAATGGCAAAATCGTTAACATCGCATCGACCCGTCCTGGCCGTGGGTCTGAAACTGTCCGCGCTGGTGTTGTTCACCTCGATGTCGGCGCTGGTCAAAGCCTTGTCCGACGATTTCCCCCCGGGCGAGATGGTGTTCTTTCGGTCCCTGTTCGCCATTCCCGTGATCGTCATCTGGCTGATCGCCCGCGGAGAGCTGGCCCACGGCCTGACCGTCAAGAAACCCATGGGCCATTTCTGGCGCGGCGTTCTGGGTACAATGGCAATGGGCCTGACCTTCACCGGCCTCAGCCTGCTACCCCTGCCCGAGGTCACCGCAATCGGCTACGCCACGCCAATCTTCACCTTGATTCTGTCCGCAGTGATGCTGGGCGAGCGCATCCGCATGATCCGCATCAGCGCTGTGGCCATCGGCCTTCTGGGGGTCGTGATCATGATCTGGCCGCGTTTGGGCAGCGCGGAAATGGAAACGGCGGCCACCATCGGCGCGCTCTGCGTGCTGGGGGCGACCATTGCCCGCGCATTTGTGCAGATCCACATCCGCCAGCTTGTGCAGGTCGACCACCCGGCAGCGGTGGTGTTCTACTTCTCGGTCACCGGCACGCTGCTGTCTGGCCTGACGGTCTTTTTCGGATGGACCATGCCAACGCTGACACAGGCGGCGATCCTGATCACCATGGGGCTGGTGGGCGGTGTGGCGCAGATACTGGTGACCTCATCCTACAGATTCGGGCAGGCCTCGATGTTGGCACCTTACGACTATACCACCATGCTGTTTGCCATTTTCATCGGCTATATGTGGTTCGACGAATTGCCCACGCTGGTCATGCTGGGTGGTGCGGCGCTGGTGATTGCGGGCAATGCGTTGGTGATATGGCGCGAGCATAAGCTGGGCCTGGAACGGGGCAAGGCCCGGTCGGTCTCGGACCCCAAGGCCTGACCTTTACCTTTTGCAAACTTTCCCTAGGTTGGGC
>NZ_JALCBM010000015.1:15953-47505 GCF_028066395.1 Ruegeria sp. | reverse complement strand
GTCTCGGACCCCAAGGCCTGACCTTTACCTTTTGCAAACTTTCCCTAGGTTGGGCGCAACAGCTATCAGAGGTTCCCCATGAGCGACGCGCAGGATCACAAGGAAAAGATGCAGCAGGTGCAGGCCCAGCACCGCAAAAAGGTGTCCGAAGCCACAGACCCCGGGCGCGGTCTGGTGCTGATCAACACCGGCAAGGGCAAGGGCAAATCCTCGGCCGCGTTCGGCGTGGTCATCCGCGCGCTGGGCTGGGGCCAGAAGGTCGCCGTGGTGCAGTTCATCAAGGGCAAGTGGAAGACGGGTGAGCGGCGGTTTTTCGAAGACCGCGATCTGGTCACCTGGCACACGATGGGCGAAGGCTTTACCTGGGACACGCAGGACCGCGAACGCGACATCGCCGCCGCAACTGCGGCCTTTGGCAAGGCGTGCGATCTGATGGCCAGCGGTGATTACGATCTGGTCGTGCTGGATGAGATCAACATCGCCCTGCGTTACGAATACCTTTCAACAGAGACTGTTATTGAGGGTTTGAAGGCGCGGTCGGACAAAACCAGCGTTTTCCTGACCGGGCGCGACGCGCCGCAGGAATTGCGAGACTATGCTGATCTGGTGACCGAGATGAATGCGGAAAAACACCCGTTCGAAGCGGGCATCAAAGCCCAGCGCGGCGTGGATTTCTGACCCCTCGCGCGGCCTGCCCGGGCCGCGCTACCGCTTGCGACTCAGCGCGCCGCGCAACTGTTCGAACACATACCGGACCGAACCACGCCGACTGGCGGCGCTGTCCGGCAACCGCTCACGATCTTCTGTGGTTTTGCTGTCGCCTTCGGGCTTTCGCTGCTCGGCAAAGGTGGCAAAATCCTCGCAGCAGCAGCCGCAGGATATGGCTGCTTCGTGGCGGGTGACGATTTCATCCTTCGGATCGTGCATCTGCGATCCCCTTCGCTCGTTTCCGAGGCGGCGGCAGGCTCTCACCATATCACGCGCTAAACCTGCAGACCGCCTCGAAACTCTGTGCCGGATATGCGGTATCCAGCGTTGCGCTTAATCTGATTATTTCAGTCAGAAATATCAAGGGGGGAATCGGCCTTCTGCAAGGCCGAGCAGAAGCACCGAGCCGCCCGCTGGAAAACAAGCAGCTCGGGTTCAAGGATCACAGGCAGCGGTTACGAGGTAACAGCATCCTGTTCCGGCGCGCTGAGTGAGATCACCAGAACCACGGCCGCGCCGTTCAGCCAGTAATAGGCCGCATCAAGGCCCGAAAACCCGAGGATGCTGGGGGCGAACAGAAAGGTAATGCCAACGATCAGGTCAACGGCGAGGTGGAATTTATAGGGCAGAACGCGCCAGATCCCCAGATGATGATCGGTGAGCACGGTCAGCACAAAGGCGGCGATGCCCGTCATGACGGACAGCCAAAAGGCCAGCGGATTGGATTGGCCCAACCCCAGAACGAAGGGCATGACCATCAGCGCGAAGGCAACCGGGTAGTCAAGATATGCGTGTACAGAACGGGTTACGAAACGCAGGGACATTTGAACTTCCTTTCCTCAAGAGTGATGAGGAAAAGATATGAACGGCAGAATGAACGGCCCAGCGCAGGTCGTCTGTGAAACATTGCCGATCGTTCAGATTTGCGGGCGGGTCAATGCATCGCCCGATAAGCCGCCGGGGACAGGCCGACCTGCTTTTTGAACACGCGGGAAAAGGCGGCCTCGGATGCGTATCCAACCCGCGATGCGGCGTCGGCCACGTTCCAGCGCTCTTCCGTCAGGCCATGGCAGGCAATCTGCATCCGCCAGTCTGTCAGATACTGCATCGGCGTGGTCCCCATCTTTTCGGCAAAGAGCTGGGCAAAGGCGGTTCGGGACATGCCCGCCTCTCGCGCCAGCGTCGCGACGCTCCATTCCTGCGCCGGGGCCTGATGAAACGCCGTCAACGCGCGTGAGATGCGCGGGTCGGCAAACCCCGCCAAGGCGGCATCATCCGGGCTCTGACGTTCCAGATAGGTGCGGATCGCCTGTGCAAACAGCACCTCTGACAGTTTCAGGGCCATCAGGTCGCCACCGATCCGGGCACCGGCCACTTCGGATTCGATCATCCGCAATGTCGCCTCGACCCATGCACCGGCTTCCTCGCCATAGTTCTCGATCAGGATATAGGGTGGCAGGCGGTCGATCAGCATATGCCCGGTGCCACGCCGCCCCGCAGGGCCAGTGAACGAGAAATGCCCGCAGATCAGCTGCGTGTCGCGGCTTTTATCCTCGCCACCATAGACCAGCACGCCGTCGCCCTTGTACCCGGCGAGTTCCAGAATCCGTTCCAGCGGCAGCGCATCCAGCGGCTTGACCTCATTGCACAGCAGCGCATGAGAGGCCCCGTGAGGGATCAGGATCAGATCGCCCTGTCGCAGCCGCAGGGTTTCATCGGTCGAGGTGATATGAACCTTCAACTCACCCCGCTGCACGATATGGAACCGGGCCACATTTTCGAACGCGGGCACCTGAATGCCGAAGGGCGGCGTGAACGAGGTGCGGAAATAGAATGTCCCCCGCAGGGACAGGCGCGTGAGAATATCGCTGAGAAGATCCAACATGGGATCAAGGTAAGGCGTTCGGAACAGGCGTCCACAGGCTGGAACGGGCTGCACGGGAATGTGCACGTTCTGCAACAAAAAACCCCCGCTGACGCGGGGGCCTGAGCTGTTCGGACGTTACGAGCGCACCAGCTTTTCGTAATCTTCCGCGATCTCGCGGGCCATGTCGCCGACCTCGAACGTGTAATCGCCGATCTGTCCGACGGGGGTGACCTCGGCCGCTGTGCCTGTCAGCCAGCATTGTTCGAAATCCGCCATCTCTTCGGGTTTGATGCGGCGTTCATGCACGGTGATGCCCTTGTCTTTCAGCATCTGGATCACGGTCTGACGGGTGATGCCGTTCAGAAAGCAATCGGCCAGCGGGGTATGGACCTCGCCATCCTTGACGAAGAACACGTTGGCCCCGGTCGCCTCGGCCACATAGCCACGGTAATCCATGAACAGCGCGTCCGAGCAACCCTTGGCCTCGGCCTTATGCTTGGAAATGGTGCAGATCATGTACAGACCCGCCGCCTTGGCATGCACCGGGATGGTTTCCGGGCTGGGGCGTTTCCATTCGGCGATGTCCAGCTTGGCGCCCTGCATCTTGGCGTCGCCGTAATAAGCGCCCCACGGCCAGACCGCGATGGCCATGTGCACCGGGTTCTTGGCAGAAGCCACACCCATATCGTCGCCCGAACCACGCCAGACCAGCGCCCGCACGTAAGCATCCTGCAGCCCGCTGGCTTTCAGGATCTCTTCCTTAGCGGCCTCAATCTCGTCCAGCGAATAGGGCATCGGCATGTCCAGCGCCTCGGCCGAGGCGATCAGGCGTTCGGAATGCGCGCGGCTTTTGAAAATCTTGCCGTTATAGGCACGCTCGCCCTCGAACACGGACGAGGCATAGTGCATCGCGTGCGTCAGGATATGCACGTTGGCGTCGCGCCAGGGCACCAGCTTGCCATCCAACCAGATGACACCGTCTCGATCGTCATATCCCGCCATGCGAACCCTCCTGACCGGGGATGAATTTACGATTGTTGCGCAAACAACTGTGGATTTCACAGAATTGTTGCGCAAAATCGGGGATTCGATACTCCTGCGCCCTTGGAATGTCAACAACGCTGACATAAACTCGGTTTACACAACAGATGAGGCACGAAATGTCAGATATCCGGCCCGCCCCGGCCTTCGGCGGAGAAAGCCTGCTGTTTCTGACGGATGAGCAGTTAAGGCAAGGGATCGAGGCGATGTTTTTCGCCTATCGTGGTTTTACCGCCGATCCTGACCGTATTCTGGCGCAGATGGCCTATGGTCGGGCGCATCACCGGGCGATTCACTTCATCAACCGTGCGCCGGGGACCACGGTGAATAACCTGCTGGCGATTCTGGGGGTGACGAAACAGTCGCTGAACCGGGTCCTGCGCACGTTGATCGAGGATGGCATGGTCGAAAGCCGCGTCGGCACTGTGGACAAGCGCGAACGCCACCTTTTTCTGACCGATAAGGGTCGCGCGCTTGAGGCGAAACTGTCCGATGCCCAGCGCGCCCGGATGCGCGCCGCCTACAAGGAAGCGGGCCCCGAGGCGGTGGCCGGATTTCGCAAAGTGCTTGAAGCGATGATGGATGCTGATATGCGTCGTGCATATACGAAACTGCGGGATACAACTTCATGAGCGATATGGACGCCCATCTTCTGATCGTCGACGATGACGAGCGCATTCGCGATCTGCTCAAGAAATTCCTGATGCGCAGCGGGTTTCTGGTGACGGCAGCCCGGGACGCGGCCCATGCGCGGCGGGTGCTGTCGGGGCTGGATTTCGACCTGATCGTGCTGGATGTGATGATGCCCGGCGAGGACGGCGTCAGCCTGACCCGCGCGTTGCGCGAAACTCATGCCACGCCGATCCTGCTGCTGACCGCAAAGGGCGAGACCGAGCACCGCATCGCAGGGCTTGAGGCCGGGGCAGACGATTATCTGGCCAAGCCGTTCGAGCCCAAAGAGCTGCTGTTGCGCATCAACGCCATTCTGCGGCGCATGCCGGAAACGCCTGCGCAGGAGACGGCGGCGAAGATTCTGAACCTCGGCCCGATCCGGTATGACATCGAACGGGGCGAGATGTGGCAGGGCGAAAATCCGGTGCGTTTGACGGCCACCGAAAGCCAGTTGATGAAGATCTTCTCGGCCCAGCCGGGCGAGCCGATCAGCCGCGCTAAACTGGTCGAGGATTTGGGTCGCGACAAAGGGCAGGCGCAGGAACGGGCGGTGGATGTGCAGATCACCCGCCTGCGTCGCAAGATCGAACAGGACCCGAAACAGCCGCGCTATCTGCAGACGGTTCGGGGCGCGGGCTATATGCTGGCGCCGGATTGATTTGGCCGCTGCGCGGCGATTTTTTGCCTTCGGCGAGGATATGTTTGGCCAGATGAACAGGGGAACGTGATGAAGACCGCCCTTTTGACACATGCCGATTGTCTGGGACATGTCACCCCGCAGGGTCATCCAGAGCGGGTGGCGCGGTTGGAGCATATTCTGCATGCGCTTGAGGCGCTGGACCTGAACCGGGTAACGGCACCGCTGGCGGCGGATGACGATCTGCTGCGGGTTCATCCCGAGAGCCATATTCGCGAGATTCGCCAGACCCGGCCTGCAGACGGGTTTGCGCAGATTGACGGGGACACGTTTATGTCTCCGGGATCGGTGGATGCAGCCTATCGCGCGGCGGGCGCGGTGGTGCGGGCGGTGGATTTGGTGTTGGGCGGCGAGGCCCCGAATGCGTTCTGCGCAATCCGTCCTCCGGGCCATCATGCCGAGACTGAGACGGCGATGGGGTTCTGTCTGTTCGGCAATGCGGCACTGGCGGCCAAGCACGCGCTGGATCATCACGGGTTAAGTCGCGTGGCGGTGGTGGATTTCGATGTGCATCACGGCAATGGCACGCAGGACCTGCTGTGGGACGAAAAGCGTGCGTTGGTGATCACCAGCCAGCAGATGCCTCTGTGGCCCGGATCGGGGCGGCCGGATGAAACCGGTGCGTACGAGACTGTGTTGAATATCCCGCTTGCCCCCGGCACCGGCGGGGCCGAGATGCGCGCCGCTTACGAGGCACAGGCTTTCCCGCGTTTGCGCGCCTTCAAGCCGGAACTGATCATTATTTCCGCCGGGTTCGATGCACATCAGGACGATCCGTTGGCCAATCTGAACTGGTCCACTGGCGATTTCGCCTGGATCACCGCCGAACTGTGCAAGATCGCGGATGAGGTCTGCGATGGCCGTATCGTCTCGACTCTGGAAGGCGGGTATGATCTGAACGCGCTGGCCGATGCGACCCGCGCCCATGTGCAAGAACTGATGAAGGCAGCCCGATGACCGAACTCTCCGTTGATCAGATGACATTCGAACAGGCGATGAAAGAGCTTGAGGCCGTGGTTGGCCAGCTGGAGCGCGGCGATGTGGCGCTGGATCAGTCCATCGCTTTGTATGAACGCGGAGCGGCGTTGAAAAAGCGCTGCGAGGATGAGCTGAAGCGGGCTGAGGAAAAGGTGGCCGCGATCACTCTGGACGCGGGTGGGCAGCCGACTGGGACGACGCCTGTCGAAGGTCAGTAAATGTTTCGTGAAATGCTGGCGCAGGATGCGGCGCTGATTCAGGGGCAGTTCGATCTGGTTCTGGGGGCGCTGGACGATCTGGATGTGACCCGGGCGATGGCCTATGCCACCCAAGGCGGCAAGCGGCTGCGCGGGTTTCTGGTGCTGGAAAGCGCGCGGCTGCATGAGGCCGACGCCGCGCGCGCCATCTGGCCTGCAACAGCGATTGAGGCGCTGCATGCCTATTCGCTGGTCCATGACGATCTGCCCTGTATGGATGATGACGACCTGCGGCGCGGGCGACCCACGGTGCATGTGAAATGGGATGAAGGCACGGCGGTTTTGGCCGGAGATGCCCTACAGACCCTTGCCTTTGAACTGTGTACCCGGACCGAGGTTGGGGGTGCTGAAATCCGCGCCGAACTGGCTCTGACACTGGCCAAAGCCAGCGGTGCGCAGGGGATGGTGCTGGGGCAGGCGCTGGACATCGCGGCGGAAACGGCGGCCACGCCGCTGACGCTGGGCGAAATCTCCCACCTGCAAGCGGGTAAGACAGGGGCTTTGATCGAATGGTCCGCCTGCGCGGGCGCGCGGTTGGCGCAGGCCGATCCTGCGCCCTTGCGCCAATATGCCCAAGCACTTGGGCTTGCTTTTCAAATTGCCGATGACATCTTGGATGTAGAGGGCGATGCCGAAAAGGCGGGCAAGCGCCTGCAAAAGGATGCTGATGCGGGAAAGGCCACGTTTGTGTCTCTGCTGGGGCTTGAGGCTGCCAAGACCCGCGCCGCCGATCTGGTGGATCAGGCCTGTGCCGCGCTGGATGGCTATGGCACATCGGCAGAAACCTTGAAGGACGCCGCCCGCTTCGTTATTGCCCGGGACAGCTAAGCCAGGAACGCCACATGTCTGACCGCCCGAACACGCCCCTGCTGGATCTTGTGAACCGCCCGGCGGACCTGAAACAGTTCTCGGACGCGCAACTGCATCAGGTGGCGCAGGAATTGCGGGCCGAGACGATCTCGGCCGTGTCGGTCACCGGCGGCCATCTGGGCGCTGGGCTGGGTGTGGTGGAGCTGACCACCGCCTTGCATGCCGTGTTTGACACGCCGCGCGACAAGATCATCTGGGATGTGGGGCACCAGTGCTATCCGCATAAGATCCTGACCGAGCGGCGCGACCGGATTCGTACTTTGCGCATGAAGGACGGCCTGAGCGGTTTTACCAAACGCAGCGAGAGCCCCTATGACCCGTTTGGCGCGGCCCATTCCAGCACCTCGATCAGCGCGGCGCTGGGCTTTGCCGTTGCCCGCGATCTGGGCGGTGTCACGCCCGAGGGGCTGGGCGATGCGATTGCGGTGATCGGCGATGGCTCGATGTCTGCCGGTATGGCGTTCGAGGCGATGAACAATGCAGGCCATCTGAAAAAGCGCCTGATCGTCATCCTGAACGACAATGAGATGAGCATTGCGCCACCCGTGGGCGCGCTGTCCAGCTATCTGTCGCGCATCTATGCCGAGGAACCGTTTCACGACCTGAAAGCCGCCGCCAAGGGTGCAGTGTCGCTGCTGCCCGAGCCGTTCCGCGAAGGGGCCAAACGCGCCAAAGAGATGCTGAAGGGCATGGCCGTGGGTGGCACGCTGTTCGAGGAGTTGGGCTTTTCCTATCTTGGCCCTATCGACGGGCATGATCTGGACCAATTGCTGCCGGTGCTGCGCATGGTCAAGGCGCGCGGGACCGGGCCGATCCTGATCCATGTGCTGACCAAAAAGGGCAAAGGCTATGCCCCCGCCGAGCAGGCCCGCGACAAAGGTCATGCGACGGCGAAGTTCGACGTGGTGACGGGTGAACAGAAGAAAGCGCCTTCGAACGCGCCGTCTTATACCTCGATCTTTGGCAAGACGCTGGTGGATGAGGCTGCGCGTGATGACAAGATCGTCGCGGTGACCGCCGCCATGCCCGACGGCACGGGCTTGAACCTGTTTGCCGAACGCTACCCGTCGCGCTGTTTCGATGTGGCGATTGCCGAACAGCATGGGGTGACCTTTTCTGCCGCGTTAGCGGCGGGTGGGATGAAACCGTTCTGCGCGATGTATTCGACATTCCTGCAGCGCGGCTATGATCAGGTGGTGCATGACGTGGCGATCCAACGCCTGCCGGTGCGTTTTGCCATCGACCGCGCAGGGTTGGTGGGTGCGGATGGCGCGACCCATGCCGGATCGTTCGACATCGCCTATCTGGCCAACCTGCCGGGCATGGTGGTCATGGCCGCCGCTGACGAGGCCGAACTGATGCACATGATCGTCACAGCTGCGGCCCATGATGACGGCCCCATCGCCTTCCGCTATCCGCGCGGTGAAGGGGTGGGCGTCGATCTGCCCGAGCGCGGCGAAGTGCTGGAGATCGGCAAGGGCCGCCTGACCCAGAAAGGTGCGCGCGTGGCACTGCTGTCTTTCGGCACCCGTCTGGCCGAGGTTCAAAAGGCCGCCGAGGCGCTATCAGCCAAGGGGATCACCCCCACCATCGCTGATGCCCGTTTCGCCAAACCGCTGGACCGCGATCTGATCCTTGATTTGGCCGCCAATCATGAGGCGCTGATCACCATCGAAGAAGGGGCCGTGGGCGGTTTCGGCAGCCATGTGGCGCAGTTGCTGGCCGAAGAAGGCGTGTTTGATCACGGGCTGAAATACCGCTCGATGGTGTTGCCGGATGTCTTTATTGATCAGGCAAACCCGGCTGATATGTATGCTGTGGCCGGGATGAATGCCGAACAGATCGAGGCCAAAGTGCTGTCGGTTCTGGGCATCGCCTCGATCGGTGAAAAACGCGCCTGACAGGCCGGATTTTCGAAAACCTGCATTTCCGGGTAAGATTTAGCGTTTTTTTCGTGCAGATTAAGATTCATCCATGTGGAAAATGACCTAGGTCAAATTCCCGTACGCCGTGCTACTCTATGAGCGTTAGGTGGGCAGGCATCCGCACTGCCCGGTAACCCTGAGGTAGCAAGCCGTGAACACGCTCGCCAACCGACGCGCATTTCTCCGTGGCAAGGTGCTGCGGCAGGACAGGTCCGCCATTCGGCCGCCGGGCGCGGATGAGCGTGGCTTTTACGACCTGTGCGAACAATGCGATCATTGCGTGCAGGCCTGCCCGGAACAGATCATCTCGTTCGACACGCAGGGCTGGCCGGTTGTGCGGTTCGACACCAGCCCCTGCACATTCTGCGGTGCCTGCGCGCAGGCTTGCCCCACTGGCGCGCTCAACCCCGAAACCGTGGCGGATTGGCCATGGCGCGCTGTCTTTGCTTCGACCTGCCTGTCGATGAACGCCGTCACTTGCCGTGTCTGTCAGGATGCCTGCGATGCGCAAGCCATCCGGTTCACACTGCAACCCGGTGGCCGCTCTGAGCCCGCCCTTGATCCCGACACCTGCACCGGTTGCGGTGCCTGTGCCGGGGCCTGCCCGGTTGGCGCCATCGCCTTTACCCGCCCCACACCATCAATCCCGGAGGTTGCCGAATGAACATTTGCGGCTGTCTTGTCCATGTCACGCCTGACGCCGCGCTGCGCGCTCAGGAAACGATCGAAAACGTGGAGGGGGCCGAGGTTCACGCCGCCTCGGACGATGGCCGCCTTGTGGTGGTTGTCGAAGACACCGACGACAGGCTGGCCTCCGAGACGATCATGGACCTGCACCAGATACCGGGCGTGATCTCTTTGTCGCTGACCTACCACCATTTCGAAGACCTTGCGGAGCGCCGCCCGCAATCCAACGCTTCTCGCCAGATATAACGCCGGAGACCCATGTCATGACCATCTCTGAATCCCGCCGGACCTTTCTGAAATCCACCGCTGCTGCCGCGACCGCCTCGGCGGCGGGTCTGCCGCTCGCCACGGGCCAGGCAAACGCGCAGATCGGCACGCCCGATATCCGCTGGGACAAGGCGCCCTGCCGGTTCTGCGGCACCGGCTGTTCCGTCCTTGTCGGCACCAAGGAAGGCCGCGTGGTCGCCACACAGGGCGACCCCGAGGCACCGGTGAACCGGGGCCTGAACTGCATCAAGGGCTATTTCCTGTCCAAGATCATGTATGGTCAGGACCGCCTGACCACCCCCCTGCTGCGCAAGACCAATGGTGTCTATGACAAGAACGGTGAATTCGAACCGGTCAGCTGGGACGAAGCCTTCGACGTCATGGCCGAGAAATGGAAAGAGGCGCTGGCCAAGAAAGGCCCGACCAGCGTCGGCATGTTCGGGTCCGGCCAGTGGACCGTCTGGGAGGGCTATGCCGCATCGAAACTGATGAAGGCCGGGTTCCGGTCGAACAATATCGACCCGAATGCACGGCATTGCATGGCCTCAGCCGTGGTCGGCTTTATCCGCAGCTTCGGCATTGATGAGCCGATGGGCTGCTATGACGATCTTGAGCACGCGGATACCTTCGTGCTGTGGGGGTCGAACATGGCCGAGATGCACCCGATCCTGTGGTCGCGCCTGACCGACACGCGCCTGACCAAGCCGGGCTGCGAGGTGCATGTGCTGTCGACCTACGAACACCGCTCGTTCGAGCTGGCCGATAATGGCATGGTGTTTGCGCCGCAGACCGATCTGGCGATCCTGAACTACATCGCCAATTACATCATCCAGAACAACGCGGTGAACGAATACTTCGTCCGCAACCACGTCAACATCACCAAAACCGCCACAGATATCGGATATGGCCTGCGGGATACGCACCAGTTGCAGCAGGCGGCGGAGAATCCGAACTCGGGCAAGCTGGAATCCATCAGCTTTGACGAGTACGCCGAGGCGGTGTCCAAATACACGCTGGAATACACGGCGGAACTGTCCGGCGTTCCCGCCGACAAGCTTGAGAAACTGGCACAGCAATATGCCGACCCGACCCGCAAGGTCATGAGCCTGTGGACCATGGGCTTCAACCAGCATACGCGCGGGTCCTGGGTGAACTCGCTGATGTATAACGTCCACCTGCTGGTGGGGAAAATCTCGGAACCCGGCAACTCGCCGTTTTCGCTGACCGGCCAGCCCTCGGCCTGCGGGACCGCGCGCGAGGTTGGCACATTTGCCCACCGTCTGCCTGCCGACATGCTGGTGGCCAATGATGAACACCGCAAGATCTGTGAAACCGCGTGGAACATTCCCGAAGGCACGATCCCGCCCAAGCCCGGTTTCCACGCCGTGTTGCAGAACCGCAAGCTGAAGGATGGTGAACTGAACGCCTATTGGGTGCAGTGCAACAACAACATGCAGGCCGCCCCCAATATCAACGAGGAAGGCTATCCCGGCTATCGCAACCCGGAAAACTTCATCGCCGTGTCCGATCCTTATCCGACCGTCACTGCCGTCTCTGCCGACCTGATCCTGCCCACCGCCATGTGGGTGGAAAAGGAAGGCGCCTATGGCAACGCCGAGCGCCGCACCCAGTTCTGGCGCCAGCAGGTGAAAGCCCCCGGTGAGGCGAAATCGGACCTGTGGCAGCTGATGGAGTTTTCGAAACGCTTCACTGTGGAAGAGGTCTGGGACGAGGAACTGCTGGCCAAGATGCCGGAACATCGCGGCAAGACCATGTTCGACGTGCTGTTCGCCAATGGCAAAGTCGATCAGTTCCCGCTGTCCGAGACCGCCGAAGGCTTCGACAACGACGAATCCGAACATTTCGGGTTCTACGTGCAAAAGGGCCTGTTCGAGGAATACGCCGATTTCGGGCGCGGCCATGCCCATGATCTGGCGCCCTTTGATACCTATCATCAGGCGCGCGGTCTGCGCTGGCCCGTCGTGGATGGCAAGGAAACGCTCTACCGGTTCCGCGAAGGCTATGACCCCTATGTGCCCGAAGGCGCGGATGTGAAGTTCTATGGCAAGAAGGACGGCAAGGCGAATATCATCTTTGCCCCCTATGAACCCGCCGCCGAAGAGCCGGATGAGGAATACGATCTGTGGCTCTGCACCGGTCGGGTGCTGGAACATTGGCATTCGGGCTCGATGACCCGCCGCGTGCCGGAACTGCACCGCGCCTATCCGGCTGCCGTGGTCTATATGCACCCCGAGGACGCCCGCGACCGTGGCGTGCGTCGGGGGCAGGAAATCGTCCTGTCCACCCGCCGGGGCGAAGTGGTCAGCCGAGTCGAAACCCGGGGCCGCAACAAGGTGCCGCGCGGTCTGGTCTTCATGCCGTGGTTCGACGAAGGCCAGCTGACCAACAAGCTGACGCTGGACGCGACCTGCCCGCTGTCGAAAGAGACCGACTTCAAGAAATGCGCCTGCAAGGTCGAGCGCGCGTAAAAGGCTGGCAAGGCAAAGGTAGACCCCATGTCTCGTGTTGGCACACCCCTATCGCCGCAGCGGCGCCGGTTCCTGCAGGACTCGGCGCGCGCAGCGGGCGGCTGCGTGGCCGCCGGGTCCCTGCTGGCCTGGCTGGCGCGGGACGCACGGGCCTTGCCGGCCGAGGCGCTGCGCCCCCCCGGGGCCTTGCCGGAACAGGACTTTCTGTCCGCCTGCATCCGCTGCGGGCTGTGCGTGCGGGATTGCCCCTATGACACGCTGAAACTGGCCGAGCTTGGGGTGGATGCGGTGGCCACCGGCACGCCCTATTTCACCGCCCGCGATGTGCCCTGTGAGATGTGCGAGGATATCCCCTGCGTCGCCGCCTGCCCGACCGGGGCGCTGGACCCGGCGCTGGACAATATCGACGATGCGAAAATGGGTGTGGCGGTTCTGGTCGATCAGGAAAACTGCCTGAACTTCCTCGGCCTGCGCTGCGATGTCTGCTACCGGGTCTGCCCGGTGATTGATAAGGCGATCACGCTTGAAGCCTCGCACAACAGCCGGTCGGGCCATCACGCGATCTTCGCGCCCACCGTGCATGCCGATCACTGCACCGGCTGCGGGGTCTGCGAACGCGCCTGTGTCCTGCCCGAAGCCGCGATCAAGGTGCTGCCCGCCCGTCTGGCGCGCGGCAGTTCGGCGGATCACTACCGCAAAGGGTGGGAAGAAGACGCCCCCGTGCTTGAGGGCATCATTGACCTTCCCGACCGTCTGCCCGGCCCGGGCACTGACAATCTGGTTACCCCCGGCGGCTATCAGCCCGCCTTTACCCTGCCGGAGGTCACCCAATGACCGCCCGGACACATCTGCCCGTGGGGCACGAGGCCATCGCCGCCAAAGGCTGGACCCGCGCCCATAAATACCTGCTGCTGCGTCGTGCCAGCCAGCTGTGCTTTCTGGCCCTGTTCCTGCTGGGTCCATGGGTTGGCATCTGGGTGGTGCAGGGCACTCTGGCCGGGTCGCTGATCCTTGGCGTGTTGCCCCTGACCGACCCGCTCGTCTTCCTGCAAAGCCTGATCGCCGGGCATTGGCCGGAACTGACCGCCGCAATCGGCGCGGTGATCGTGCTGGTTGCCTATGCCCTGATCGGCGGGCGCGTCTATTGCTCATGGGTTTGCCCGATCAACCCGGTCACCGACGCGGCGCATTGGATGCACCGCAAGCTGGGGCTGCAAAAGGGCTGGCAGCCCAAACGCGCCACCCGGCTGTGGCTTCTGGCCACCGTGTTGATCGTGTCCGGCCTCACCGGCACAATCGCGTGGGAATTGGTGAACCCGATCACCATGCTGCACCGGGGCCTGATCTTTGGCATGGGCTTTGTCTGGGCCATGATCGGCGCGATCTTCCTGTTCGACCTGCTGGTGTCACGTCACGGATGGTGCGGCCATGTCTGCCCCGTGGGCGCCTTCTACGGGCTGGTCGGCCATAAGGCGATGTTGCGGGTCAGCGCCGCCAACCGGTCCGCCTGTGACGACTGCATGGACTGCTTTGTCGTCTGCCCGGAAAACCACGTCATCTCTCCGGCGCTGCGCGGCAAGGGCGACGCCACCCCGCTGATCCTGTCGCCGGACTGCACCAATTGCGGCCGCTGCGTCGATGTCTGCGCCGAGGACGTTTTCAAATTCACCCATCGGTTCGACACCCTGCCTGTCGCACCACCGCATCCAACCGCCGCGCCCGAACCGCGCGCCTCAAGAGTTCTTTGAAGGAGTGAGAAGATGAACAAGTCGATCCTGATGGGCCTTGCCCTGATCCCGCCGCTGCTCCTCGGTGGCCTGGCCCTTGCGCAATCGTCAAACGTGACCTCGCTGCGCGGTGCCGAGGTTGACGAACCCGTCATCCTCGACAACATCCCCCGCACCGTTGAGGGCCGCATGCAGCGCAATTACCGCCAGCAGCCGCCGCTGATCCCGCATTCGGTCGAGCAATATCAGATCGACACGCGCACCAACCAATGCCTGTCCTGCCACGACTGGACCAAGGCGGGGGAACGCAACGCGCCAACCCTGTCGATGACCCACTATCTGGACCGCGACGGGGTCGAGTTGGATCACATCGCGGGCACAAGGTATTTCTGCAACCAGTGTCACGTACCGCAGGCCGATGCGCCGCCGCTGGTGGAAAATGTCTTTGAACCCTCCTCCAGCAACTGAACCCGGATCTGAAAAGAAGGAGCCCGCGACATGGCCGACTCGCAAGACAAACGTGGACGCATCCGTCGCCTCTGGGACTGGTTCTGGAGCCCCCTGGCCGCGCTGAGCGTCGGTTTCACCCTGCTTGCCGGGTTTCTGGCAGGCATTCTGTTCTGGGGCGGGTTCCACTGGACCATGGAACTGACCAATACCGAGGAATTCTGCACCTCGTGCCACACGATGGAGGTCAATCTGGGCGAATACCGCGAGACCATCCACTACAACAACCATTCCGGCGTGCGCGCGATCTGTTCCGACTGCCACGTACCGCATGAATGGAACCACAAGATCAAGGCCAAGATCATGGCGGTCAAGGATGTCTATCACGAGCTGGCCGGCACCATCAGCACGCCCGAGAAATACGAGGCGCACCGCCTCAGCATGGCCTCGGCCGTGTGGAAAAAGATGAAGGCGTCCGACAGTCGCGAATGCCGCAACTGTCACAACTTCGACTATATGGACTTTACCTTGCAGGAAACCCGCGCGGCCTCTGAACACCAGCGGGCCATCGACACCGGCATGACCTGCATCGACTGCCATCAGGGCATCGCCCACCGGTTGCCGCAGGGCTATCTGGAGGAATACCAGAATGTCACCGAAGCCCTGAATGGCGAGGCTGCAGAGCCGCTGGAAGAACACGCGGCAGCAGGCGACGATATCCGCGCCTTCCTGAACGAAAACAAAGATTAAGCTGGGGGTTGAGATGCTGAATCTGCTTGGAACCATCGGCGGCAATGTCCTGAGCCTGCCGGGAATCCTTGGCCTTGCGCTGGGCATGATGACCCGCCAGTTCTGGCTGGGCGCTGCTTTGGGCGGTCTGGTCGGGGTATTGGAAACGCTGGTCTTCGCCCATTGGCAATTTTCTCAGGTCGAAGGCATGGAACTGGCCATCGCGGTCATTGTCGGCGTCTGCGCCGGAACCCTCGGCACCGCCATCCGCCGCAAGGGCGCAACGGTCTGAGGCGCCTTTTCACGGATCACCTTTCCCCGCTGCGTCGGACCGGTGGGGAAGGGTTTTTGTTCGTACACGATAGAGGCAGATCACCGCCTTCGTGAATTCCCCTCACCATCTACCCCGCTTTATTGAATTTTCAGCGTATCGGAATTCCGGTCTAATGACCCCGACCGGAGGGTGAGAATGACGCGACGCGCGAAAAAACGGCAGGGCAGGACCGGAACCCCGGGCCCGGATATTGCGCGGGAATTCCACGTCGGGGGCGATCTGCGGCCCCTCTCGGACTCCGACATCACCCGGATCGTGGCCCATGCGTTCGATATTCTGGGCACCGTTGGCATGGCCGGGCTGCCGGATGGTGCAATGCGCCGCGCACTGGCCGCTGGCGCAACCCGGCGTGCCGATGGGCGGCTGTGTTTTCCCAAAGACATGATCCTGCGCGCCCTTGCCCGTGCACCGGGGCATGTGGCCTTGCCCGGCTTCACACCCGATCGCGATTTGCGGGTCGGTGGCGGCACGGTTCATATCGGCACCGGCGGCGCGGCGGTTCAGGTGCTGGACGCCGCAACCAGCACCTATCGCGACAGCTATTTGAACGACCTCTATGACCTGATGCGGGTGCTCGAAGCCTCACCCAACATCCACTATGGCCTGCGCCCGGTCATTGCCCGCGATCTGTCCGATCCGTTCGAACTGGACGTCAACTCGGCCTTTGCCTGCATGAAGGCGACGTCGAAACCCATCGGCATCAGCTTTTGCGAGGCCGACCATATCGATCCGATTGTTCAGATGTTCGACACCGCCCTCGGCCATCCCGATGCGTTCCGGGAACGGCCCTTTTGCATGGCCGTGATCGTCCATGTTGTGCCGCCGCTGACCTATGCCGCCGAGGGCATCCAGATGCTGGAAAAGGCCGCGGCCGCAGGCATGGTCCCGCAGATTTGTTCGGCCGGTCAGGCAGGGGCCACCAGCCCCGTGACCCTGGCCGGGGCGCTGGCGCAGGGGTTGGCGGAATGTCTGGCCGGGCTGGCGGTTGTCGACGGCATTCAGCAAGGCGCGCCGTGCATCTATGCGCTGATGCCCTTCATCTCGGACCTGCGCACCGGCGCGATGAGCGGTGGTGGCGGCGAGGCGGCCATCGCCAATGCGGCGGCGGCGCAGCTGCTGGCGCATGTCGGGCTGCCCTCGACCGTTTCGGCGGGGATGACGGATTCCAAACTGGCCGATGCGCAGGCGGGGTATGAGAAAGGCTATACCGTCGCGCTGGCCGCGCATGCGGGGGCGGATATGATCAACCTGTCGGTCGGGATGCTGGGGTCGATCATGGTGGCCAGCCCCGAGGCGATGGTCATCGACGACGATATGTGCGGGGCGATCCTGCGCTCGATCCGGGGCATTGAGGTCTCGGAGGCCACGCTTGATCTGACCGCGGTAGAGCGCGTCGTCACGCAGGACGGGCATTATCTGGGCGAGGCCGAGACCCTAAACCGGATGAAAACCGATTATACCTATCCCGCCTTGGCCGACCGGCAGAGCGTCGATGACTGGCTGGAGGCAGGCGCGCAATCGATCTGGGACCGGGCGCAAAGCCGCGTGGCCGAGATATTGGCCGAACCGCCCCCCACCCATCTGAGCGCCGAAGCCGAAGCCCGCATCCGCGCGCAATTCCCCATCCGACTTGAGCCCTGAAAGGAACCGAAATGCACGTCTTTCGCAGCATGATCATCGACGCCGACATCAACACGGTCTGGTCCGCAGTGCGCGCCTTTGACGGTGTAGAGACCTGGAACCCCGGCGTGGACCTGGCCGAGTTGGAAAACGGCACGCCAACCGCGACCGGGACGGTCCGCAAGCTGCATATCCCCGATGGCACGATCTTTCGGGAAACCCTGCTGGCGCATTCCGATCTGGATCACTCCTACACTTACGATATCCTCGAATGCCCCCTGCCGGTGACCGGATATGTCTCGACCCACCGGTTCTTGCCGATCACCCATACCGGCCAGACGCTGGGCATTTGGGAAAGCTGGTTCGACTGCGCCCCGGAGGACCGCGCCGAGATGGAAAGGATCGTGGGCGATGTCATCTATATCGGCGGCATGGCCGGGTTGAACGCATTTCTGAAGGGAGAATGAAGATGGCCGACACTCTTGCCCCCCGCGCCGTGATCGGCGTCATGACACCGGCAATGAACACCGTGGTGCAGCCCGAGTTGGAACTGCTGCGCCCCAAGGGCGTGACCAATCAGATGCAGCGGTTTCGTCTGGGTGGCGATGCCATCTCGGACGATCTGCCGGACGAGGCCGCCAAGCTGATGGATTGCAAACCGGCCGCCATCGCCGTGGGCCTGACCACCGATGCGGGCCCGGGTGGGCCGGACAAGTTGCAAGCGCGTTGTGAGGATATCTCGGACCAGATCGGCATCCCGGTTCTGGGGGCCTCCGGCGCGGATTACGCGGCCTTGCGGGCTTTGGGTGCAAAACGGGTCGGTATCGTGACGCCCTTCAACGCCGAGGTGGACGCTGTGGTCAAAGCCAACACCGAAGCTGCTGGGTTCGAAGTTGTGGCCATCAAGGGCACGCAAGCGCCCTCGCTGCCCGAAATCTGCGAAACACCGCTGGACGATATTCGCGCGGTGTTCGCGCAGGTGGCAGCATCGGAGTGCGATGTCATCCTTCAGGTCGGAACCGCCCTGCCCGTGGTGGCCTTGATTGCCGCACTGGAACAGGCCCATGGCAAACCCATCGTGGCCTGCAACGCGGCGGTCTACTGGCAAACGCTGCGCGCCATCGGGATCGCCGATGCCATCCCCGGTTTTGGACAGTTGTTGGAGCACCACTGAATGCGCACTCATGCTCAGGTCGTTGTCATCGGCGGCGGGGCCGTCGGGGCGGCCATTCTGTATCATCTGGCCAAGGCGGGCATCACCGAGACCGTCCTGATCGAGAAAAACGAGCTGACCGCCGGATCGACCTGGCATGCGGCGGGTAATATTCCGACCTATGCCAATTCCTGGCTTGGCATGTGGGCCGGGAACTATGCCTGGTCGCTGTACAAAGAACTAGCGAAAGACCCCGAGGCGCCGATCACCTATCGCCACACCTCGGCCATCTGGCCCGCGCATACGCCCGAGCGGATGCAGCTGTTCCAGCACCTCTGCGGCGTGTCGCGCTCTGCCGGGTTTGACCTGTCGATGCTGACACCGCACGAGATCGAGCAGATGCATCCCTATTGGCAGGCGGACGACACGGTTCTGGGCGGCATTCTGGACCCCTACGAGGGCGATATCGACCCCAGCCAGTTGACGCAGGCGCTCGCCAAACACGCCCGCGCCATGGGGCCCGAGGTGCGGCGGTTCACCCGCGTGACCGGATTGACCCAACGGCCCGGCGGCGAATGGGAGGTTCATACGCCTGACGGTGTGCTTGTCGCCGGGACGGTGATCAACGCGGCGGGCTCCAGCGGTGCGATGATCGCCGCGATGGCGGGGCTGCACCTGCCGGTCGTTACGTTGGAACATCAATACATGGTGACCACCGCCCTGCCGGAGCTGGAGGAAGACAGCACCCTCTTCCCCCTGATCCGCGACCCCGACATCCGGTTCTACCTGCGCCGGGAACGCAACGCGTTCCTGTTGGGCTCTTATGCGCATGAAGGGCGGCCAGTCTGGCAGGACGGCGTGCCCGCAGATTTCGACCACCAGCTGTTTGCCGATGATATCGATGGCATGATGGCTGTGTTCGAGGCCGCAGCATCGCACGTTCCCCTACTGGCCGAGGCCGGTGCGCAGCGCTTTGTAAACGGCCCGATCCCCTACGCCCCCGACGCGCTGCCGCTGGTTGGCCCAGCAGGCGGGGTGCGCAATTTCTACCACGCGACGGGGGTTCAGATCGGCATCACCCATTCCGCCGCCATCGGCAAAGCCATGGCGGAATGGCTGACAGAGGGCGAAACCGAATGGGACCTGTCCGCCTGGGACCCACGGCGCTTTGGCGACTGGGCCACGCAGGACTATGCGGCGGCACGGGCCTCGGAACATTATGACCTGCAATATGCCATCCCTTATCCGCACCGGATCATGTCCTCCGGTCGGCCCGTGAACCAAACGCCGCTCTATGATCACCTGCAGGGTCAAGGCGCAGTGATGGGCCAGATCGGCGGGTGGGAGCGCGCCTTCTGGTTCAAACGCGACGGGATAACCGATACCGAGACGCTCAGCTTTGGACATGAACCCTGGCAGGACGCGGTGCGGCTGGAATGTGAAACCGTGCGGGATGCCGTAGGTATCATGGATCACGGCGGGTTCACCAAATACGTCTTGGAAGGGCCCGAGGCTGCGGAGGTTCTGAACCGGCTGGTCTGTGGTACGCTGCCACCGGTGGGTCGGGTGCGGCTGTCCTATATGCTGACGCCCAAGGGCCATATCTGGTCCGAGGCGACGATTGCGCGACTGGCCGAGGATCGCTTTCTGCTCTGCGGCCCGACTCTGGCGGTGGATCGGGATTTCGGCTGGATTTCCCAGAACCTCGGTTCCGCCAACGCGACACTAACCAAGGGTTACGCCCATGACGGTGCCCTGATGGTGATGGGTCCGAAATCCCGCGACCTGCTGCAATCGCTGACCTCTGCCGATCTGCACGCCCCGTGGATGAGCGTGTCTGAGACCACCATCGCAGGCATCCCCGTCACCGCCCTGCGCGTCAGCTATGTCGGAGAGCTGGGATGGGAACTGCATGTCGCGTCCAGCGATCTGGAGGCGCTGTACACCGCGATCTGGCAGGCCGGGGCGGATCACGGCATCTGCAATTTCGGCTCTTACGCGCTGAACGCGATGCGGATCGAAAAGGGCTATCACGGCTGGGGCGCGGATTTCGGCACTGAATACACGCTGCTCGATGCCGGTCTGTCGAAATTCGCCAACCTGTCGAAAGGCCCGTTCATGGGGCGGGACGCGGTGGAACAGCAGCAGAAATCCGATCCCGACTGGCAGTTCGTGGGGCTTGAGATCACCGATCCGGGGCCGGAACCCCTGCCCTCGGACCCGATCCTCAAGGGCGGAGAGGTCATCGGATATCTCACCTCGGTCTCGATGGGGTATCGCACGGGCAAGCTGCTGGCGCTTGGTTATGTGGAACATGGGGCCTTGGCGATGGGGGACACCTGTCACATTCAGGCATTCGGAAAGATGCGTGCCGCCACCCGCCACAGCCACCATGTCTACGACCCCGACAACAGCAGGCTAAAGGCCTAAAGCGCCTTAACCAAACCCGCCATTCTGCGCGGCCCAATCGGCCAGCGCCTGACCGACCTGCAAAATCGGCCCCTGATCCTTGTCTTCGGTTCGGATCAGGGCCTGCCACGGAATGTCGATCCCGTCCTTGCCCACGCGCGCGCCAACCAAACGCCCGCCCCTGATCGCCGGGCGCACCGCCCAGCCCGCCAATACGCTGCTGCCCTGACCGGCAGCGACAAGTTCTACAATGGCCTCGGGCAGCTCAACCGTCGCGGCCCAGCGCGGATAGCTTTCCGACGGACGGAACAACCGCGCGAATTCGCGATCGGGTTCCGGCGTCAGCGTGTAGGTTATGAAATCCTCGCCCTCGATATCGGCCCCATCCACGTATGCCTTTCCCGCAAGGGGATGGTTGGGTGGCACGATAAACAGCAGCTCATCCGTGAACAGCGGCAGCTGATGCGTGCCGATGGGCTGCGCGTCGCCCGAGGTGACGATGATGTCGACATGCCGGTTGGTCAGCGCCCGAACCGGGTCACGCGTGACATTGGCCATCACTTGCAGTTCCACCCCCGGCAGATGCGTGCGCAGATAGGTGTTGAACCCGGGCAGCCAGTGATAGGTGCTGTAGGCCTCGACCCCGATGCGCACGACATGCTCCACCCCGCGATCCATGCGCCGCACATCGCGCTCGGCCCGGTCCATTTCGCTGAGGACCCGCTCGGCCATTTCGGCCAGATATTCGGCGGCAGGCGTCATGCGCAGCCGCTTGTGCATGCGGGTGAACAGCACCAGATCCAGCCGCCTCTCGGCCTCGCGGATGCGGTGGGACAGGGCCGAGGACGTGACCCCCAACGCCTCGGCCGCATCGGTCACGCGTCCATGTTTCGCGATGGCCTGAATCATCTTGAGATGCCGAAGATCAAGAAACGGGCCGTCCGCCATCGCCTCACCTGAGCAAAATTCACAATAACGCCTAATTTTCTTAATTGCCTTTCAGCATGGGTCAAGACGAAACTGGGCGGGAAACCGGAACAGGAAAAACCTCATGACACAGTCAAATCTGCAAAGCTGGCGCACCCGCGCGGATCAGGTCCTGCCCGCCGGAGGGTTCGGGAATTTCGACCCCGGCGTGGTTCTGAAACGGGGCCTCGGGTCGCATGTCTGGGATGAGGACGGCAAGGAATATATCGACTATCTGATCGGCTCGGGCCCCATGCTGGTCGGCCATGGCCACCCCGAGGTGATTGAGGCCGTGCAGGAACAGCTTGCCAACGGCATGACCTTTTTCACCACCAACGCGTTAGGCATTGAGCTGGCCGAAGTCATCTGCGACGCGATCCCCTGCGCCGATCAGCTACGTTACGTCTCGACCGGATCCGAGGCTGACATGTACGCCATGCGTCTGGCACGGGCCCATACCGGGCGCGATCTGATCCTGAAATTCGAAGGCGGCTATCACGGCATGTCCGGCGAGGCACTGATGAGCCTGGCCCCGCAGCACCTTGCCAACTTCCCCGAACCCGTGCCGGATTCCGCAGGCATCCCGCAGGCCACGCGCGACGGCGTAATCGTCGCCCCGTTCAACGACACCGCCTTCGCCCGCCAGATCATCGCCGAATATGCCGACCGGCTGGCCGGTGTCATTGTCGAGCCCCTGCAACGGTTGATCCCCCCGGTCCCCGGTTTTTTGGAAGCATTGCGGGAAGAAACGACCAAGCACGGCGTTGTGCTGATCTTCGACGAGGTCGTCACCGGTTTTCGACTGGCTTGGGGCGGCGGGCAAGAAGCTTACGGCGTCACCCCCGACCTGTGTACGCTGGGCAAAGTCATCGGCGGCGGGTTCCCCCTGGCGGCCATCGCCGGGACGGCGGATATCATGGCCCATTTCGACCTTGGGAAAGTCGGGCCTAAGGGGTTTACCTTTCAGATCGGCACCCTCAGCGGCAATCCCATCGCCGCCGCCGCCGGGTTGAAAACGCTTGAGATCCTGAAACGCGACGGGGCCTATGACAGCCTTCGTGCCGCCGGACAAAGGTTGATGAACACACTTGAGACCACCGCGGCCAAGGAAGGCCTGACCGCAACCATTGTCGGCGATCCTGTTCTGTTCGACATCGTCTTTGCCGCTGGTCCAGTGGTCGATTACCGCGACACGCTCCGCACCGATGCGGATATTCAAAACCGATTCAACGCCTCGCTTCGAGCCGACGGCATCCTGAAGCCGCCCATGAAGTTCTACCCCTCACTGACGCTGAGCGAGGCGGATATTGAGGCGACCGAACATGCGATTGCCCGTGCGATGAAAGCCAGTATGAATACATCGAACGGCTGCTGATACACAAAACGGCCCTCGCCGTGTGTCGAGGGCCAGGTAATTGATCATAATCCGCCGCTTGACGGCGGAAAGATCATGCCGGTTGGTTCAGTGGCGGCAGATCAGGGCTGGCTACGGCGTGCTCGCGCTTGGGCAGAACAGCCGAATGGCGCGACCGGTTGCCAGCGATCATGGACAGCAGGAAACCCGAGAAAAACGTCTGCACCCCGATGACGACCATCGTGAAGGCGGCGATCAGCGTACGCATCTCGTTCAGCGCCGCGAAATCGGATGCGATCCAGCCGGTCGCGATTGAGGCCGCCCAGGTCAGACCGCCCAGCGTCAGAACAAAGCCACCAAGCATCCAGTATTGCAGGCGCGAATAGCTCAACCAGTGGCGTGCGCGTTCGGTCGGCAACCGCAGACCGTCGCGATAGCTGCACATCAGCGCCGCCAGCCACAAAACCACGGTCTGCGACGACAGGACCATCGCTGCGCTGGCCGCAACAGCCCAGTGATCGCCAATCCGGAACCCGCCGATCAGGACCATTTCCTGATCGCCACCAAGCTGCAGCAGAGCGGTAATCGCAAAACCTGCAACAAACAGGAGCAGCGCCGGAACCAGAAACAGCCATGTCGGGCTGAGCAGGAACATATAAGTCAGATGCCGCAGCCCATCCCGCCACGGGTTCAAATGCGGCGCCCGTCCGCGCCCATCCGGGGACAGCGTAACCGGAACTTCGGCGATGTTCAGTTTCCGCAGCACGGATTTCAGCAGCATCTCGGATGCAAACTCCATCCCGGTCGAGGACAGGTTGAGCCGCTCCAGAGCCTCTTTCCGGATCGCGCGAATGCCACAATGGGCATCACCAATCCCGGTGCGGAACAGAATCCGAAGGATGCCCGACAGCGCCGGATTGCCGATGTAACGGTTCTTCCACGGCATCGCGCCCGACTTGATCTCGCCCTGGAATCTGTTGCCCATGCACAGATCCGCCCCGTCCATCAAACGTTCGATCATGGGGACGGCCTCGACGAAATCATAAGAACAATCGCTGTCGCCCATCACCAGATAGGTTGCGTCGCTGGCGGCAAAACCGCCGATCAGCGCGGCCCCGTAACCACGTTCTGATATGTTCACGACCCGAGCACCGGCCTGTTCCGCCAGGCCCTGACTGCCATCGGTACTGCCGTTGTCGGCCACGATGACCTCACCGATCAGGTGGTGTTTTTCCGCAAGTATCCGCAATGCATCTTGCGCGCGTTTGACACATGAAGAAATCGTCGCGGCCTCGTTCAGACAGGGCATCACGATAGCGACCGAGTTTGCGCTTGGCTCCATGGTTCAGAAAGCTCCCGATAGCGGATCTAACAATCAACAATAGTGAGCTAACAGGAGAATAGTGTCCAAATCGTGGCTGCAAACGGGCTATAGATGGATCATTGCACCCGGGAGTATCACGGTAATCTTGGGGGTTGAGGGGCCGAGGGCAATCAATGCCCCCGGCGCAAGTCACACGCTGCTGCCCGGAGCAGCTGTAAAAGTTGGCAGGTGCTTAAGGCGTGGTCGAAGCTGTCCTGAAGCAAAAAGAAGCATCAGCTAGCCGATTGTTCCGCCGCCAGTTCGCCGAATTTATCAAAAAACTTGCCCGACAGCTTTTTCGCAGTCCCCGCGATCAACCGGCTGCCCAACTGTGCGATCTTGCCGCCGATATCGACTTTGGCGGTATAGGTCAGCACTGTTTCGTCGCCATCCGGGGTCAGGGTCACATCCGCGCCGCCCTTGGCAAAGCCTGCAGCACCACCCTTGCCCTCACCCGACAGGGAAAACCCGTCCGGCGCGTTGGAATTGTCCAGCGTCACCTCTCCGGCAAAGCGCGCCTTGACCGGGCCGATCTTCAGGACAACCTTGGCCTCAAGATGTTCGGGGGAATGCTGGATCAGCTCTTCGCAGCCGGGGATGCATTCGCGCAGAATCTCGGGGTTGTTCAGCGCGCGATAGACCGTGTCGCGGGGGGCAGCGATGCGAATTTCGTCATTCAGTTCCATTGGGGTGTCCTTTGTTCAACAACATCTTGGAAAGACCCGCAGCGCCTCTTCGGTCGCTTCGTTCGGGGTCATGTTCGGGCGGGCGGGGCGAAAGGCCCGCAGCCAGTCACGCCATCTTTTCATCATGGGGGGCCTCCTTGGATTGGTCCGCGTTCCGCCACAGGATGATCTCGGCCAGGATCGACAGGGCGATCTCATGTGGGTCTATTGCATGGATATCCAGCCCGGCAGGGGATTTAAGCTGCGCCGCCCGCTCGGGCGCCAAACCCTGCGCAACCAGCTTGTCACACAGCACCTGCGCTTTGCGGTGGCTGGCCACCATCGACACGCGCCGCGCCGGGGTCTCAAGCGCCGCCTTCAACGCGGCTCCATCACCCTTGCCTTGTGAGGCGACGACGACAAAATCGCGCGCCTCAATGCCCAACGCGCTGACATCTGCGGGATCAAAGCTGGCATGGTCGGTGGCACATTCCGTTCCCTCCGGCAAGCAGACCCGCAAACCGGCAAGCGCCGCATGCGCGGCCAAGGCCAGTGCAATGGGCGAGTCACCAAAGATCACAACACGCGGGGCGTGCTGATAAGGTTCGACCAACAGATCAACCGTCCCGCCCGAGGGGCAACCGCTTTTGAACGTTTGAACATCATCCGGGTCCGTCATCGCCACCACCTTGTCTGATGGTTTAACACGGATCATTTTCGGCGTCCCGTGGGCAAAAGCCTCGCGCGCGGTTTCGCGCACCGCCCGCTGCACGCAGGCCCCGCCCAGATGGCCCAGTATCTGCCCGTCCCGCGTGATCGCCGCCTTGGCCCCCGCCTTGGCCGAGGTCGCATCCGCCGTGCGCAAAACCGTCGCCACGCAAAAGGCATCCCCCTTGCGACGCAGCGCGTCAATCGTATCGAATATGTCGAAACCTGCCATGGTCGGGTCCTTTCACAGCTTTCGGAATTCAGGTTCCAGCGCGGCCAGGGCGGCCAGCGTGTTGGCGGGCAAATGCGCATCCAGATGGGGCAGTGCCTCTTGCATGGCCGCCGCGATGGGCTGGTAATCCTGCCACCCTTTCAACGGGTTCAGCCAGACGATCCGCCGCGTTTTGCGCCGGATACGCGCCAACACCGCGCCCAGCGCCTGCGGGTCGGAACTGCAATAACCATCCGACAGGATCACAACCACAGTCCGCCCGTTCAGCGCGCGGGCGCCATAGCCGGTCAGAAAACTTTCAAGACTGCCCGAGATATCGGTGCCGCCGCCAAACCCCTCGGCCATCAGCGACAGCCGCCCGGCGGCGCGCAGCGTGTCATGGTCGCGCAGCGCATCGGTGACGCGCATCAACCGGGTGTGAAACAGATAGGCATCCGCCTCGGTCCCGCTGCCGATCAGCCCTTTTAGAAAGGCCAGAAAGACCCGCGAATAGACCGTCATCGAGCCGCTGACATCACACAAAGCCACAATCCGCATCGGACGAGGAGGACGGGCGCGGCGATACAAATCCATCGGCTCACCCCCCCGCGCAAGGCTGGCGCGCTGTATCCGGCGCATATCCAGCGCGGGACCACGCAACGCCTGTTTCCGCCGCCGCGACCGACGATCCCGGATCGCGCGGGCGATTGCGGTGGCCGTGGCCTCGGCCTCTTTCAGCGCCGCCTCATCCATCAGTTCCCGCAAATCCCGGCGCGACAGGTTGGCCGTGCGGGTTGCGATCAACTGACCATCCATCCCTTCGGCCTCACCATCGCCCGCACCCGGAGTGGTGGTCTGATCCGTCCCCGCATCGCCGGTCTCAGGTCCCTCCCCCTGCCAGATCATAGGCTTGGCCGACTGCACCCGAACATGCGTGTCCTGCGCCAATCCACGGCGCTGCTTGCCGGCGTTGAACCAATAGGCGTCGAACAATTCGTCAAAGCGCCGCCAGTCGTCGGCATCCCCCGCCAACAGCGTGCACAGCGCCTGCCGCGCCTGCGCCACATCGGTTGCCTGCACAGCCCCCAACGCGGCCAGCGCATCGCCAGTCTCCTGCGGGCCGACTCGCATCCCGTTCATCCGCAGATGCCCGATAAAGCCCGACATCCGATCGGCCAGCCCCTGCGCCCGGGAGGGAAACCGCGTCACCTGCATCACGCCACCTTGCCGATCAGCCGGTCCATCACCTCGGGCGGGGCGGCATCATAATCAGCGGCGGTTTTCAGAAGACAGACCAGAGTGGCCTGCACCTCCTCCCGCGATTTGGCCAGATCGTTGACGCCTAACCCGGACAGGGCGGCGGCCCAATCCAGCATCTCGGCAATACCCGGCGTCTTCTCAAGGTCTTCCTTGCGCAAAGCCTGCACAACGCCAATGATCTGCCGCGCCAGCGCCGCTTCGACCTCAGGCATCCGCGCCCGCAGGATCGCCATCTCGGTCTCGCGCGACGGGTAATCGAGGTAACTGTACAAACACCGCCGCCGCAACGCATCCGACAGGTCCCGCGTGCCATTCGCCGTCAGGATCACGATAGGCCGCGCCCGCGCACGGATCGTCCCAAGCTCAGGGATGGTGATCTGAAAGTCCGAGAGGATCTCAAGCAGAAACGCCTCAAACTCCTCATCTGCGCGGTCGATCTCATCAATCAACAGAACCGGAGGCTCTTCCGCACTGATCGCCTCCAACAAGGGGCGTTTCAACAGATATTCATCCGAAAACAGCTGCGCCTCGCTGGTGCCCCCCTGCGCCTCACTGGCACGGATCGCCAGCAACTGACGCTGATAGTTCCATTCATAAATGGCATGGCTGGCATCCAGCCCTTCATAACATTGCAACCGGATCAGACGTGCCGCACGCCACGCCGCCAGCGCCTTGGCCACCTCGGTCTTGCCAACACCCGCAGGCCCCTCCAACAACAAGGGCCGCCCGAGCGACTGCGCCAGATGCAGCGCCATCGCCAACCGATCATCGGCGACATAACCCTGCGCGGCCAATCCGCTTTGCACATCACTCAAAGTCAAACCAGGATCCAATCTTCATCTGGCCATAAATATCCCGGGGGAGGTGCGGAGGGGGCAGCGCCCCCTCCGCCTCGGTCGGACCGGCCTCAGCCGGTCCGAACCAAATCACCCATGCATCCCCAACCCATTGGCAATCTTCCAGATCCGCCAGTGGTCATGCGGCATGTGGCTCTGCACCAGGCCAAACGGCCGGAATGCATCATGCACCGCGTTCGAGAAACAAGGCACACCACCCACATTCGGGCTTTCACCCACACCCTTCGCGCCAATCGGATGGTGCGGGGACGGCGTCACCGTATAATCGGTGATATAGTTCGGCGTCTCCCACGCGGTCGGCAGGAAGAAATCCATCAATGTACCGGTCTTGACGTTGCCCATCTCATCATAGGCAATTTCCTGACCCATCGCGATGGCCAGTGCCTCGGTCACACCGCCATGGACCTGCCCGTCGATGATCATCGGGTTGATCCGCGTGCCGCAATCATCCAGCGCATAGAACTGCCGGATGTCCCATTCGCCGGTATCCACGTCGATCTCCATGACACAGATATAGGCCCCGAACGGATAGGTCATGTTCGGCGGGTCATAATAGCTGACCGCCTCCAGACCGGGCTCCAGACCCGGAATGGCCTGATTATAGGCGGCAAAGGCGATTTCCTTCATGGTCTTGAACCGCTCGGGCGCGCCTTTGACCGAGAACCGATCCACGTCCCATTCGACATCGTTGTCGTGGACCTCCAGCAGGTAGGCCGCAATCATCTGCGCCTTGGCGCGGATCTTGCGCGCGGCCATGGCCGTCGCAGCCCCAGCCACAGGTGTTGACCGGGACCCATAAGTGCCAAGCCCATAAGGCGCGGTATCCGTATCACCCTCTTCCAGCGTGATGTCATCGGCAGGAAGGCCGATCTCGCTGGCGATGATCTGGGCAAAGGTCGTGGCATGGCCCTGACCTTGGCTGATCGTCCCCAGCCGCGCGATGGCAGAGCCCGTCGGGTGGATGCGAATCTCGCACGAGTCAAACATGCCCAACCCGAGGATATCGCAGTTCTTCACCGGCCCGGCACCCACGATTTCCGTGAAATGCGTCAGACCGATACCGATCAGCTTGCGGGTCTTGCCAGCCTTGAACTCCTCGATCCGCTGCGCCTGTTCCGCCCGCAGACCGTCATAGTCCACAGCCTTAAGCGCCTTGTCCCAGGCAGTGTGATAATCGCCCGAGTCATATTCCCAGCCCAGCGCCGACTGGTACGGGAACTGATCGGCCTTGATGAAGTTGATCCGGCGCAGTTCAGCCGCGTCCATGTTCAGCTTGATCGCCAGAACCTCGATCATCCGTTCGATGAAATAGGCAGCCTCGGTCACGCGGAAGGAACAGCGATAAGCGACCCCGCCCGGAGCCTTGTTGGTATAGACACCGTCCACAGCCAGATAGGCGGTGGGGATGTCATAAGACCCGGTGCAGATGTTCATGAAGCCCGCTGGAAACTTGGTCGGGTCGGCGCAGGCGTCAAAGCCACCGTGGTCAGCGGTGGTGTGACACCACAGCCCGGTGATCTTGCCATCCTTCGTGGCCGCAATCTTGCCCTGCATCCAGTAATCGCGGGCAAAGGCGGTGGACATCAGGTTCTCCATCCGGTCCTCGACCCATTTCACCGGCTTGCCGGTGACGATGGACGCCACGACCGAGCAGACATAGCCCGCGTAAGCGCCAACCTTGTTGCCAAATCCGCCACCGATATCGGGGCTGATCACCCGGATATTGTGCTCGGCCAGACCCGAGATCAGCGATACCACGGTACGGATCGCATGCGGCGCCTGGAACGTGCCGTAAAGCGTCAGCTTGCCGGTTACCTTGTCCATGCTGGCCACAGACCCGCAGGTCTCCAGCGGGCACGGGTGGGTGCGATGGTAATAGACCATCTCTTCGGCCACCACATCTGCCTCGGCCAGAATGGCCTCGGTCGCGTCCTTGTCGCCCTGTTCCCAGGTGAAGATGTGGTTGTGATGCTTGCGCGGCCCGTGCGCGCCCTCGGTCTGACCTGCAAGGTCCTCGCGCAGGACGACATCGGATTTCAGCGCTTCGAACGGGTCGGTGATGACCGGCAGTTCTTCGTAGTCAACCTCAACCAGTTCCACCGCGTCCGCGGCGATGTAGCGGTCTTCGGCAACCACAAAGGCCACTTCCTGGCCCTGGAACAGCACCTTGCCGTCGGCCAGAACCATCTGCTTGTCACCAGCCAGCGTCGGCATCCAATGCAGGCCCAGCGGTGACAGGTCTTCGGCGGTCAGAACAGCGATCACACCGGGCAGCGCCAAGGCGGCCTCTTTGTTCACACTGACGACACGCGCATGGGCATAAGGCGAGCGGACAAAGTCACCGAACAGCATCCCGTCCAGCTTGATGTCATCGACATAATTGCCCTTGCCTTGGGTAAAACGCATATCCTCGACGCGTTTGCGGGCGCAGCCCATCCCTTTGAGATTAGCAGCGCGTTCTTCGGGTGTCAGAGTCTGATCGGTCATTCCGCAGCCTCCTTCTGAGCGTTCAGCATATCGGCCGAGGCCGAGATTGCTTTGACGATGTTCTGATATCCGGTGCAGCGGCAGAGGTTCCCGGCCATGCCGAAACGGATTTCCTCCTCAGACGGGTTCGGGTTTTCCTGCAGCAGGCGATGCGCGCGGGTGATCATGCCCGGCGTACAGAAGCCGCATTGCAGCCCGTGATGCTCGCGGAACATCTCTTGCAGAACCCCGAGGCTGCCGTCGTCATTGGTCAACCCCTCGACAGTGGTAATGTCAGCACCGTTCACCTGCGCCACAAAGGTTGTGCAGGATTTGACCGACTTGCCATCAATATCGACGGTACAGGCCCCGCAATGGCTGGTTTCGCAGCCGATATGAGGGCCGGTGATTTTCAGATCTTCCCGCAGGAAGTGGATCAGCAGCGTGCGTGGCTCGGCCAGACCTTCGACCTCTTTGCCGTTCACGGTGAGTTTGACGTGCATCTTCGACATTGTTTTTCCTCCCCTCAACCTGCGCGGCTTTGTGCGCGGTCGATGGCGCGGCGCAGCATCACGGCGGCCACGTGTTTCTTGAATTCGACAGGTCCGCGGTTGTCTTCAACCGGATCAATCGCGTCGAGCATCGCGGCAACGCAGCCGTCAACATCACCCCCGGCCAGCGCCGTTCCGGCCTCTTCGGACCAGATGGGCGTGTCGGCCAGATTGGTCATCGCGACCGAGGCGGTGCCGTTGCCGACCATCACCGCAGCCGCAGCCGTGGCATAATCGCCGATCTTGCGCTTTTGCTTTTCATACGCCTGCCCGA
>NZ_JALCBM010000015.1:0-15853 GCF_028066395.1 Ruegeria sp. | reverse complement strand
TTCCTCGATGGCCTGCAGATCGACCAGATGGCCCATCTCGGCCATGCGCAGCTTCATCATCGGGATCAGGCTGTGCCCGCCCGCGATCACGCGCGCTTCGTCTCCATGTTCCTGTAAAATGCCAATGGCCGAGGCGATGTCGCCTGGCCGGTGATACTCAAAACCGGCTGGTATCATATTTTTCCTCCCTGGGTCCGAGCAAAGTGCCTGGGGTTCCGGGGATCAGGAAAGGACGCAATACGCAGGCGTTCCAGCCGCCTGAAACGGAGCGCGCAGCTTGTTTCACGAAATGCGAATAAGCTGCACGAGCTGCGATCAGAGGCCCAGCGCGCTGCGAATGTCAGTCAGGCGGGAACGACTGACCGGAACCTTGGTCAGGGCATCAACCCCGTCGAAGTAACAGGTGCCGTTGTCCTTGTGCCGCTCGAACCCCGAGACATGTTTGGGGTTCACCAGATAGCTGCGATGGGCGCGCAAAAAGCCATCCGGTTTCAGGCGGGATTCAGCCTCGGTGATCGACCAGGGGCAGAACAGTTTTTCGGCATCCATGTAGAGGACCGTGTAATGCCCCTCGGCCCGGATGGCGGCAATTCCCGAGGGTTCGGCGAAAAAGGTCTGGCCTTCACGCTCGAACGGAACACCGGCGCGCAAGGCAACGGGTTCAGGGTCGGGAACCGGATCAACAGGCACGGCGACGGGCTCGGCCCCGACAAACGTGATCCCGGTCAGCAGAAACGCACCGCAGATCAGGAACACTGCCACCGTGACCCCCATGGCCAGAACCTGATTGTTCAGCGCCGGACCGGCCCCGCCCGCATTGTCGGTGGCGACGAAATCGGTCAGGCCGGTGGCAATGAAATGCATCGAAAAGACCGCAAGACCAAAGCACGCGGTGCCCAGCAGAATGTTGCGCTGGGTGCGGTTGTCATAAGCCACCCAGATCGCCAGCACCGACAGCAGCACCGAGGCAAACGTGGCAATCGCCACGTCCATGGTGTTGTAGACGGGGCGGCACAGCTCCATCCCGGCCATGCCGACATAATGCATCACCACAATGCCCAAACCGACGATCACACCGGCACCCATAATGGTCTGTATCGTGCGTGGGCGGAAATGCAAAAGCAGCAGCGCCAGACCAACCATCAGAATGGCCACCAATGCGGAAATCAGTGTGATCAGCGCGTCATAATAAAACAGGATCGGCAGTTGCAGGCCCAGCATCGCCACGAAATGCATCGACCAGATACCGCCGCCCAGAATGATCGCGGCCAGCGCAACGATGAACTTGCGCCTTTGGGCACCCAGTTTCGAGGCACCATGGGTCAGGTACAGCCCGGTGAACCCGGCCATCAGCGCAACGGCCAGCGAGGCCACAACAAGCCAGGGGTTATGCGAATAGTCCAACATAAAGGTGCAGGCGCCCTCCCCCGCGCGACAGTGACGTTAGCAAACCTGATTTCGGGGCACAATCACCCGCGCTGTTGGTCCGCGCGCAACAAATGTGCGATCCCGTCCCACCCGCCAGACGGCGCTGTCAGCGGTAACAGTTCTGTGAATGGAATTGACGAATCACAACCTCATCTGCAACCAATAACGAATAGGTTACAGCAAAGGTGGGAATGCCGTGACGGCGGGAAACACCAGTTCCAGCGTAGAATCGCGATCGCCGATTCTGCGCCTGCGCTCTTTTTGTCTTGGGTTCCGGGGGCATTCCATCGCCGCCGTCGACAACCTGAACCTTGAAGTGTCGGCAGGCGAAACCCTGTGCATCGTAGGGGAATCCGGATGCGGAAAATCGGTGACGGCCATGGCGCTGATGGGCCTGCTGCCGCGCGATGTCATCAACATCCCGGATGGCCAGTTGGACTTCGAAGGCCGCAGCTATGACCTGCGCACCGAGGCGCTGGAGTCCGAGACCCGCGGCAACCGGATGGCGATGATCTTTCAAGAACCGATGACCTCGCTCAACCCCGCGTTCCGTATCGGCGATCAGATTGCCGAGGCCGTGCTGCGCCACCAGAACTGCACACAGACCGAAGCGACCGAGCGCGCCCTGCAGATGCTGCGCCGCGTCGGCATTCCCGCGCCCGAGCAGCGCCTGCGGGAATATCCCCATCAGTTGTCCGGCGGGATGCGTCAGCGGGTGATGATCGCGATGGCGCTGATCAACAACCCCTCGTTGCTGATCGCGGATGAACCGACCACGGCGCTGGATGTGACCATTCAGGCGCAGATTCTGGATCTGATCCGGGAATTACAGGACGAGACCGGCATGGGCACGCTGCTGATCACCCATGATCTGGGCGTGGTGGCCGAGGTCGCAACCAATGTCGCCGTGATGTATGGCGGTCAGATCGTCGAAAGCGGCCCGGTCGAGGCCGTGTTCGATGACCCGCAACACCCCTATACCATCGGCTTGATGAGCTCGGTCCCCCGTATGTCCGGCGCGCGCGACAAGCTGATCACGGTGCCCGGCACGGTGCCATCGATTGCCGATATGCCCGAAGGGTGCCGGTTCCGCACCCGCTGCCCCTTTGCCGCTGCCGATTGCGCCAGACGGCCCACACTTGCAGAGCTTTCGTCCGGGCATTCGGTGGCCTGCCATTTTGCCCCGCTTGAAGCGATCAGGGGGCTGCGATGCGCGACGTGATCCTTGAGGCCCGCAACCTGTCCCGCCATTTCACACTGGGTGGCGGATTGTTCGAACGCAAGACCAAGGTGCGCGCCGTGGATGGTGTCTCGCTACAGGTTCACCGGGGTGAAACCTTTGCCATCGTTGGCGAATCCGGTTGTGGCAAGTCCACGCTGGCGCGGCTGTTGATGCGGCTGGACCGTCCGACCTCGGGTCAGGTTCTGTTTGACGGGGCCGAGGTTCAGGACCTCGCCCGCCGGGACATGGCACCGCTGCGCCGGGACATGCAGTTTGTGTTTCAGGACCCGTTCTCATCCCTGAACCCGCGCATGACGGTGGGCAAACTGGTGGGCGAGGCGCTGGAGGTCCACGCGCCCCAGTTGGACGCCGATGACCGGCGGGTCCGGGTGGCAGAGCTGCTGGCGCAGGTCGGGCTGCTGGCAGACCACGCCAACCGCTATCCGCATGAATTCTCGGGTGGGCAACGGCAAAGGATCGGGATTGCCCGGGCGTTGGCCTCGGGGCCGCGCCTGTTGATCGGGGACGAGCCGGTCTCGGCGCTGGATGTGTCGGTGCAGGCGCAGGTGGTCAATCTGCTGAACGATCTGAAACAGGATCTGGACCTGACGCTGGTGATCATCGCCCATGATCTGGCCGTGATCCGACACATGAGCGACCGGGTCGCAGTGATGTATCTGGGGCAGGTCGTCGAAACCGGCCCGGCCGAGCAGGTGTTCAACGCGCCCCGCCACCCCTATACCCATGCGCTGTTGTCGGCGATCCCGGAACCCGAACCGGGCCGCGCCCGCAATCACATGGCGCTGAGGGGCGAAACGCCCAGCCCATCCGCCCCGCCCGCAGGGTGCCGGTTCCACACCCGCTGCCCCTATGCGCAGCAAAACTGCCGGGCACAGGCCCCCGCGCTTGACGTGGCGGACCCGGATCATCTGGTCGCCTGCCATCACTGGAAAACCATACCAGAGGCCGGAAAACCGGCCCCGCCCCGACGCCTCAGCGCCGGAGCAGAAGAGCGGTTCGCGCTGTATCGCGCCGCCGTCCAAACAGACCCAAGTTCTGTCACACACAGAGAGGAAACATCATGACTGCCTTGAAAACCGGGCTGCTCGCCGGATTACTGAGCGCAACGGCCCTGACCGCGCAGGCCGCCGATCTGCGCATCGCCCTGCAATCGGATGCCGATGTTCTGGACCCCGACCAGTCGCGCACCTTCGTGGGGCGCATCGTCTATGCCTCGCTTTGCGACAAGCTGGTCGATATCACCCCCGATCTGGAACTGATCCCGCAACTGGCCACCGGATGGGAATGGAGCGAGGACGGCACATCGCTGACCATGACCCTGCGCGAGGATGTGGTGTTCCACGATGGCACCCCCTTCAACGCGCAGGCGGTTTCCGACAATATCGACCGGTCGCAAAACCTTGAGGAATCGCGCCGCAAGTCCGAGTTGAAATCGGTTACCGGTGTCGATGTGATTGACGACTATACCGTGCGCTTCAACATGGCTGCACCGGACGCCACGCTGCTGGCGCAGTTCGCCGACCGGTCCGGCATGATGATCTCGCCCACTGCGGCCAAGGCTGCGGGGGCTGATTTCGGGTTGAACCCGGTCTGTTCCGGCCCCTTCAGCTTTAAAGAGCGGGTGGCGCAGGACCGGATCGCGCTGGAGCGGTTCCCGGATTACTGGAACGCTGGTGAAATCCACTTTGACAGCGTGACCTTCCTGCCGATCCCCGACACGACCGTGCGGCTGGCCAACCTGCAATCGGGCGATATCGACATGCTGGAACGTCTGGCCGCCACCGATCTGGCGCAGGCCGAGGGGGACGGGGGCATCAATGTCGAACGCGCCGTCTCGCTGGGATATCAGGGCATTACCATCAACGTGAACAATGGCGACAAGGGCGACAACCCCTGGGGCAATGACAAACGTCTGCGTCAGGCGCTGAGTTACGCGCTGGATCGCGACGCGATCAATCAGGTGGTGTTCGAAGGCGCCTTTGCACCGGGCAACCAGCCCTTCCCGCCGACCTCGCCGTGGTATGACGCCGATCATCCGGTGCCCGCACGCGATGTGGACAAAGCCAAGGCGCTGCTGGCCGAGGCAGGCTTTCCCGATGGCATTGATCTAGAGGTTCAGGTGCCCAACACCACTGTCCCGCTGCAACTGATGCAGGTGGTTCAGGCGATGGCGTCAGAGGCCGGGATCAATATCGACATCACGTCCAAGGAGTTCGCCACCCTGTTGGCGGATCAAAGCGCCGGTGACTATCAGGCCAGCCAGATCGGCTGGTCCGGTCGGGTCGATCCCGATGGCAACATCCACCAGTTCATGACCTCTGGGGGCGGCATCAATGACAGCCATTATTCGGACCCGAAAGTGGATGAGATGCTGAACGCCGCCCGTGCCTCGACCGATTTCGATGCCCGTAAGGCGGAATATGACGGCGCGCGGGATATCCTGGCCCAGGATATGCCCATCGTCTACCTGTATCACCAGACCTGGATCTGGGCGCTGGACGATGGCCTGAAAGGCTTTACCCCCTATCCCGACGGGATGATCCGTCTGGAAGGCGTGACGCTGGAAAACTGAACCACCCCCCGCCCGCCCGGGTTACGGCTTGGGCGGGCACCCCCTTTGAAAGCCTGACCCATGCTGTCCTTCATCCTGCGCCGCATCCTGATTGCAATCCCGACGATCCTGCTGATCTCGGTCTTTGTGTTCAGCCTGCAAAAGCTGCTGCCCGGTGATCCGGTGCTGGCCATGGCGGGCGAGGAACGCGACCCCGAGGTTCTGGAATACCTGCGCGAGAAATACCGCCTGAACGACCCGATCCCGGTGCAATACGTCACATGGGTCGGTAACGCGCTGCAGGGCGATCTGGGCATTTCCCTGCGCACCAACCAACCGGTGACCGAACTGATCGCCGAGAAACTGCCGGTGACGATCCAGTTGGCGGTGATGGCGATCCTGTTTGCACTGGTGATCGGAATACCGGCGGGCATCCTGTCTGCGGTGAAAAAGGGCACGGTGATCGATTACATCGCCAATATCGTGGCGCTGTCGGGCTTGTCGATCCCCAATTTCTGGCTGGGGATCATGTTGATCCTGCTGGTGTCGGTGCGGCTGAACCTGTTGCCCGCCTCGGGCTATGTGCCCCTGTCCGAGGACCCGGTGAAATCCATCACCACCATGCTGATGCCCGCCTTTGTGCTGGGCACCGCGCTGGCAGCGACGCTGATGCGACATACCCGGTCGGCCATGCTGGGCGTTCTGAAATCCGACTATGTCCGCACCGCCCGCGCCAAGGGGTTGCATGAGCGCCGGGTGGTGCTGAAACACGCCTTTCGCAACGCGCTGACACCCATCGTGACCCTGACCGCCCTGCTGTTTGGCGAGTTGATCGCGGGCGCGGTGCTGACCGAGCAGATCTTCACCATCCCCGGCTTTGGCAAACTGGTGGTCGACGCGGTGTTCAACCGCGATTACGCGGTGGTGCAGGGTATCGTGCTGGTCACCGCGGTCGGTTTCATCGTGATGAACCTGCTGGCCGATGTGGCCTATGTGCTGCTGAACCCGCGACTGAGGAGCGCCTGAGATGACCATCGCCGACCCCATCCTGACGCGCCGCCCCGAAAGCCGGGTCTGGAAAAAGTTCCGCACTCACAAAAGTGCCATGCTGGGCGGGGTGCTGGTGACGTTCTTCGTGCTGATCGCCCTGCTGGCCCCGATCCTGCCCGTGCCCGACCCTGCGGCCACCGATTGGGGCGCCGTGCGCAAACCGCCCACGGCGGCGCATCCGTTTGGAACGGACGAGATCGGGCGCGACGTGCTGGCCCGGATGATCTGGGGCGCGCAGGCGTCACTGCTGGCGGGCGTTATCTCGGTCGGGATCGCGGTGCTGCTGGGCGTGCCGCTGGGCATTGTCGCGGGCTATTTCGGCGGCTGGACCGACGCCATAATCTCGCGCTGTACCGAGGCGCTGCTGGCCGCGCCCTTCCTGATCCTCGCCATTGCGCTGGCGGCGTTTCTGGGGCCATCGCTGACCAACGCGATGATCGCCATCGGGATATCCGCCACACCCATCTTCATCCGCCTGACACGCGGTCAGGTGCTGTCGGTCAAGGCCGAGGATTACGTGACCTCGGCCCGGGCCATCGGGCTGCCGACACCAAAAATCCTGACGCGCTACATCTTTCCCAACGTGCTGCCGCCGGTGCTGGTGCAGGCGACCCTGACCATCGCCACCGCCATCATTGCCGAGGCATCCCTGTCCTTCCTTGGCCTTGGCCAGCAACCACCCGCACCCAGCTGGGGGTCGATGCTGAACACCGCCAAGAACTTCCTCAATCAGGCCCCGTGGATGGCCATGTGGCCGGGCATCGCGATCTTCCTCGTGGTGCTGGGGTTCAACCTTTTGGGCGACGGGCTGCGCGATGCGCTGGACCCGCGCGAACACTGAGTTTTCGGAGATTTAAAGACCATGTCAGACTTCACCACCCGCCCGGAAATCCGAGGCACGTTCGGCGTCGTCACCTCGACCCATTGGATCGCCTCGGCCGTGGGCTTCGGCATTCTGGAAAAGGGCGGCAATGCCTTTGACGCGGCGGTCGCGACCGCCATGACCCTGCAAGTGGTCGAACCGCATCTGAACGGGCCCGCAGGGGACATGCCCGCCATCTTCCATTCGGCGAAAACCGGCAAGACGCAGGTGTTATGCGCCCAAGGCCCGGCCCCTGCCGCCGCCACGATCGAACACTATACCGGGCTGGGGCTGAACCTGATCCCGGGCTCGGGTCTGTTGGCCACGGTGGTGCCCGGCGCGTTTGACGGCTGGATGCTGATGCTGCGCGATCACGGCGCACTACCGCTGCGCGACGTCATGGAACCGGCCATCACCTATGCCCGCGACGGCCACCCGGTGCTGCCGCGCGTGGCCCATACGATTGCGGGCCTACAGGAGTTCTTCGAAGAAGAATGGCCCAGCTCCGCCGAGACATGGCTGCCCGACGGCAAGGCCCCCGAACCGCATGGCAATTTCGCCAACCCGGCGCTGGCGGCCACCTATGAGCGTCTGGTGACCGATGCCGAGGCCGCCCATGACGGGCGTGTCGAACAGATCGACGCCGCGCGTCACGCCTGGCGGCAGGGCTTTGTGGCCGACCGGATCTTTGGCTATCTGGCCGAAGCGGTGGTGATGGATGTCTCGGGCCAGCGCAACAAGGCGGTGCTGGCGCGCGACGACATGGCCCAGTGGCGCGCACGGTATGAAGAACCGCTCAGCTACAACTATCACGGCTGGACCATCCACAAGACCCAGGCCTGGAGCCAGGGGCCCGTCCTGCTGCAGGCGCTGGCGATCCTCAAAGGTATCGATCTGGCCTCGATGGACCCGAACGGGGCCGACTTCGTGCATACGGTGATCGAGGCCATGAAACTCGCCTATGCGGATCGCGAGGCCTACTACGGCGACCCCGACCACAGCGACATCCCGATGGATTATCTGCTGAGCGATGCCTACGCCGCCGAACGCCGCGCCCTGATCGGGGCCGAGGCGTCGCTTGATCAACGCCCGGGCCGGGTGCCGGGGTACGAGCATCTGGCTGATGCCTATATCGCCCGCGCCGCCCGCGATTTTCAGGCCAGTACCGGCGTCAGCGCCGGAGAACCGACCATGTCCCATCTGACCGAGAAACGCGGCGACACCGTGCATTTGGATGTGATCGACCGGTGGGGCAATATGGTGGCGGCCACACCTTCGGGCGGCTGGCTGCAAAGCTCTCCGGTCATTCCGGGGCTGGGCTTTCCGCTGAATAGCCGGGCGCAGATGTTCTGGCTGGAACCGGGGCTGCCGACCTCGCTGGCGCCGGGGCGCAGGCCGCGCACCACGCTGACCCCCAGCCTTGCCGAAAAAGACGGCACGCAGATGGTCTTTGGCACACCGGGCGGAGATCAGCAGGATCAGTGGCAGCTGATCTGGTTCCTGCGCTTTGTCCATTTCGGGCTGGATTTGCAGGAATGCATGGATGCGCCGCTGTTTCATTCGATGCATTTTCAGGGCTCGTTCTATCCCCGCGCCGTCCAGCCCGGCGAGATGATGATCGAGGCAACGTTCGGCGATACGGTAATCGACGACCTAAAGGCGCGCGGACACAAGGTGACCGTCGCCGACCCCTGGACCGTAGGGCGCCTGACGGCAGCCCTGCGTGAACATGACGGAACCCTGCGCGCGGCGGCGACCCCGCGGCTGATGCAGGCCTATGCGGTAGGACGATAAGATGACCTATTCCCTGATTGCAAAAGACCCTGATACCGGCGCCATCGGCCTGATCGTGGCCAGCCGTTTCTTTGCCTGCGGCGCCCGGGTGCCCTGCGTCGGCGCCCGCAGCGCCATTGCCTCGCAGGCCTTTTCCAACCCTGTCTGGGGGACCGAAGGTTTAAGACGGCTTGAGACCGGCGAGGCCGCCCAAGACGTTCTGGATGACCTCGTACAGCGCGACAAAGGGCGCGCAGCGCGGCAGGCGCATCTGATGGATGCGACGGGCGGTTTCGCCGCCTATACCGGTGCCGATTGCGTCGATTGGGCCGGTCACCGGATCGGGGATACCCATTCCGTCGCGGGCAACATGCTGACCGGGCCGGATGTGGTCGATGCCACCTTTGAAGCCTATGCCGCAGCCCTGGACCTGCCCTTCCCCGAACGCCTGATGACGGCGATGGAGGCGGGTGAGCGCGCCGGGGGCGACAAACGCGGCAAACAGGCCGCCGGGCTGGTCATCCATCAGGGTCAATCCCATGCCTGGCTGGACATGCGCGCCGACGATCACGCCGACCCGCTGGCCGAGTTGCGGCGTCTTTATGATGTAGCAGCCGAGCGTTACCTGCATTTCGCGCAGGCCATGCCCAGCGAACAGAACTTCTCGGGCAACCCGGACCGGGCCGCGCTTGACGCCGCCATCGCGCAGGCTGACGCACAGCGCAAGGCCGAAGGCCGCACCAGCCGCTCTTTCGCCAGCGATCCGGCCTGAACGATGCCAAACGTATGCATTGCCGCTTGCCTTCCAAGTCTTTCTGATGCTTACGTCTTTGCGCCCAATGCAACAATTTTGATCGGAGCTTGAACGTTTTGGGAGACTGCCCTTCGGATACGGACCTGACAGCCGCCCTGCTGGCAGGCATCAAGACGGGTGATTTCCTGAAGAACGGCAAGCTGCTGCCCGAACGCGCCCTAGCCGAGGCGCTGTCCGTCACCCGGGCGCGGATGCGGCGTATCCTTGATCTGCTGGAAGAAGACGGCACCGTCTTTCGCCGTCACGGGCAGGGCACGTTCGTCTCACCACCCCCGGCGGTCGGGGCCAGCCCGTTTCGGGCGGTTGCCGCCAAGGTCATGCCGCGCGACGTCATGGAGGTGCGGCTGGAGATCGAACCGGCACTGGCCGCGCTGGCCGCGCAACGCGCCACTTTGAAAGAGCTGAAAACGCTGGAACAGCTGACCCAGGCCACGCTGGATGCGGCGGACACGCAGGCCTATGGCGTTGCGGATGACATCTTTCACTACAAGATCGCCGAACTGGCGCATAACCCGCTGTTTCTGACCGTCTACGATTCAATCCGCGCCGTGCGGCGGCAATCCGAATGGACCCGTCAGCGCGAAAACCGCTATTCAGCCGCGACTCTGGTCCGTATGGCGGAGCAACATCAACAACTGTTCCAGAGCATTTCCGACCGCAACAGTCAGGCGGCTGCCGAGACGATGGAAACCCATCTGCTTTCGGTGTCGAACACGATGCTGCGGGATCGCAATTACGGGCAGACAAAAGAACTTGGGTGAAAGACCAGATCCTGGCCTTTCACCCTGAATGCATACGCGGGCAAACTGACGGTCAGGTCAAAAAACCCATCGGGTCAGGTGTGGTTCGGAACAACCAATGTCGGGACGGTCGCGCGTCTCAGAACCCTTTTCACCACAGTGCCGATAAAGGTGTGGCCCGTGCCCTGTTCATGCGTTCCCATGACGATCAGGCCGCAATCCAGCTCGCGCGCGCGCTGCAGGATGGCTTCTGCCGGATGCCCGTCGACCAGCTCGACCGAAGCGATCGCCTCATAGGCTTTCTTTTCTTCCTCGGACAGAGATTTCACGAAATCCTGCTGGTTTTCCTTCAGCATTGCCTTGACCGACGCATGGCGATCCTTGATCGCCTTCTGCCGCGAGGTTTCGTCCTGAAGGAACATCCTCATGGTGACAATCGCGTCTTGCGTCAAAGGCTCGGTCACGTGCAGGACATGAACCTTGGCGCCGTGAGCGCTGGCCATGCCCAGGGCATGGCGCAGCGCGTTATTGGCGTTTTCGGACAAATCCGTGGCAAACAGGATGTCTTTGATCTGTGGTAGCATTGTTCAGCTCCTCTCTGCCCGCAATCAGTACCCGAGAACCCGCGGTAACCACAGGCTAATCTCGGGGAAGAACGCGATGATGAAGATCGCAACCGTATTGATGAAAGCAAACGGAAGCGCCGCGACCGAAATCCTTTCAATCGAGATATTCGAGATGCCCGAGGCGATAAACAGGTTCTCGCCAAGTGGTGGGGTCTGGAAGCCGATGCCCAGCGTACACACCATGACGACACCAAAGTGGATCGGGTCGATGCCGACGCTATAGGCGACAGGCAGCATCACCGGAACCAGGATCAGGATCGTTGCCAGAGTTTCCATGAACATGCCGACGAACAGCAGGAACAGGATGACCAGGGTCCAGATCACGTAGATATTGTCCGTCACGGACAACATGCCATCGGCGATGATGGCCGGGATCTGGTTTTCAACCAACAGACGGCCAAAGACGGTCGCCGTGAACATGATCAGCAGAACACGTCCTGTCAGCCAGGTGGTGGTCTCCAGCGACGTGAACAGCTTTTGCCAGGTCAGTTCGCGATAGATGAACGCACCCACGGCCAGCGTGTAGAAAATGGCGACGATTGCAGCCTCGGTCGGGGTGAAAAAGCCTGAATAGATGCCGCCGAGAATGACCAGCGGAGCCATTAGCGCCCAGAAGCCACGGTACATTTCACACCAGATGTGGCGGGCCGACCAGCCTTCAGACGAACCTTTGTATCCACGTTTCCTGGACAGGACATAGTTCATGACCAACAGGCTGCCCGCAATCAGGAAGGCTGGCATGAAGCCTGCGATGAACAGTTTCGGGATCGAAACAGTCTGGAAGGTTCCGTGTTCCGCAACTGCTGCGGGTGGGGCGGGCATGCCAAGCGCGGCGATGCCGAAGATGATCAGCGGGATCGACGGGGGAATGACGATACCCAGACCACCCGACGACGCGGTGATGGCGGACGAGAAATCGCGGCTATAGCCCCGTTGGATCATGGCCGGGATCATCAGCATGCCCACGGCCGCCGTTGTCGCCGGTCCGGACCCTGAGATGGCGCCGAAGAACAGGCAGGCAAAAACCGTCGCGGCAGACATGCCGCCGGTGAAGGGACCCGCGAAACTTTCAGCGACGTTGATCAGCCTGCGGGACAGCCCCGACGCCTCCATCAGCGCACCGGCCAGAATGAAGGCAGGCAAGGCCATCAACGGGAACGATCCCACCGAGGTAAAGGCGATCTGCACAAACTTGATCGGGTTCTCGTCCAGGACGAGGAAGGTGATCATTGTCGAGACACCCAGTGCCACTGTGATCGGCGCACCGATGAACAGAAGCAGCAGGAAGCCGCCGAACAGGATATAGATGATTTCGGTGCCCATTACTTGCTCTCCTCATCGCCGGATTGCGAGACGTTGCCTTCCAGTTCGGCGCGCACTTCATCAAGATCGATGGAGTCGGGGTCGCGCAGATCTTCGTTCAGGATGATTTTCTTGTAGTTCACCTGAAGAATGCGGAAAGTCATCAAGGCGAACGCGATGGGCAATACGATGTAAACCCAGCTGAGGTGGAACCCCAGCGTCTGGGACGATTGAAACCGGTTCATGCGGTTGAAGATGAAGTCGAGCGCCAGATAGACGAAATAGACGTTGAAGCAGATCCAGAACAGGTCTGCGAAGGCCTCGATATATTTGATTGCGCGGTCGGGCAGGAACTTGAACTGAAACGTCACCCGGTTATGCGCGCCCATTTTGGCGGCATAGCTTGCGCCAAAGAACACGAACCACACGAACATGTAGACCGAAAGTTCCTCGACCCAGGAAAACGAGAAGTTGAAAAAAGTTCTAACCACAACCTGCAGAAAGAGCAGACTTACAAATACCGCCAACAGAAAGCGACATAGATAGCTTTCGATGTTGTTAAGTATCCCCAATACGTTTTTCATTTCACCCTCACTGCCAGTAGAGAAAGGCGCCTCGTTGGGCGCCTTTCGTTCTTAGGTTCGGATTTATTGCGAAACCGGGTCGCGGCCGATTGCTGCCAGCACAGCGTTCAGCTTTTCAACACCGCCGATGCTGTCATAGAACTTGGGCCACACGGCGGTGGTTGCCAGTTCGATGAACTCTGCTTCGTCGTTTTCAGGAACGTGGATTTCCATGCCCTTTTCAACCAGCAGTGCTTTGATCTCGGCTTCTTTGTCGCGCAGGAACTGGGCCGATGCCTGAGTGGCGTATTCGCCTGCTTCCAGCACAGCAGCCTGATCTTCAGCCGACAGACCCTGGAAGACCTGCTCGGACACGATCAGCGGCTCGATCGAGAAGATGTAGCGAATCTCGGTGACGTAGTCCTGAACTTCGTAGAACTTCATCGCGTTGATGGTGGTGTAGGGGTTGTCCTGACCGTCCACAACTTTGGTCTGCAGACCGGCGAATGTTTCCGACCATGCCATCGGGGTCGGGCTGATGCCCCAGGACTTGTAGGTGTCGATCATGATCTCGTTCTTGGGAACGCGAATGACCAGACCTTCCAGATCCGCAACCGATTTCACCGGCTTTTTCGAGTTGGTCAGAACCCGGAACCCGGTGTAGGTCCATGCGATGATACGAACGCCCGCATCATTGATGGTGTTTTCCGTCAGTTCCTGACCGATCGGACCTTGCGTCAGGGTTTCCGCATCTTCCAGGCTCAGGATCACGTAAGGCAGCGTGAAAACACCAACAGTCGGCGAGAACGGTGTGACGTTGTTGATCGCCAGCAGCGACATGTCCAGCGTACCGATGGCCGCTTCGTTGACGGTGTCCTGCTCGGACCCGAGCTGACCGTTCAGGAACAGGGTCGCGGTGTGCTTGCCGCCAGAAAGCTCCTCCAGCTTTTCTTTGAACGCAAGACCGGTGGCTTCCTGGCTGGAGCCGCCGCTGTCACCGACAGCAATCTTGAAGTTCTTCGCCAGCGCGGGCGAGGCGAATGTTACCGCTGCGACGGTTGCGGCCAGCGCAACAGACGAGACTGTTTTGATGAGATTCATGAATTCTCCTCCAATGTGGGGCGATAGCAATCGCACGGATTAGCCTTTTATAAAAGCGGAATCCCGGACCGCCAATGGGGAGTTTATAGGTTGCAAAAAGAGTTGGCGTAATACAAAGTAATCTACGTAAGGTTTGATAAAAAGGAACGCTTTCGATTCCCCAGAAACTTGCCATAACCCGGCTGTCGGATGTCGATCTGAGGCTGCTGCAGATTTTCAATACAGTCGTCGCGTGCGGCGGATTCACGGCCGCCGAATTTGAGTTGAACATCGGTCGTTCAACGATCAGCAAGCACATCTCGGACCTTGAAACGCGGCTAAACCTGAAGCTGTGCCACCGGGGACCTGCGGGGTTTTCGCTGACATCCGACGGCCAGCATGTCCTGAAATCCGCCGAGGATCTGTTCTCGTCCATCGAACTGTTTCACGACAGGATCGGTGAGGCCCGCGCCGATATGTCCGGCAAGCTGAAAATCGCGATCTTTGACCGCTCATCCACAAACCCGAACGCCCGAATCTTCGAGGCCATCCGGCTGTTCCGCAACATCGCGCCCGGGGTGACCCTGGACATTTCCGTCGAGCCGCCGAACGTGATCGAAGAGGGGGTGATCAATGGCCGGTTCAACCTGGGCATCGTACCGCTGCACCGCGAGTCGCCGATGCTGAACTATTCGGCCCTGTATTCCGAAAGCATGCGCTTGTTTTGCGGCGAGAAACACGAACTGTTTTCACGCGCAGGGGCGGAGATCAGCGTAGACGAGCTGCGAAATTTCGAATATGCGGGCCTGAGCTTCAACTCACTGAACATGGCCGTTCACCAGAAGTTGAAACTTCGAAAATCCGCGTTTGTTCAAAACGAAGAAGCCCTCGCGCTTCTTGTCTTGTCCGGCTGTTATCTTGGCTTCTTGCCGACCCACCAGGCACAGACATTCCTAGACACCGGGCTGGTGCGACAGATCAACTGCGAAGCGGTCAACTTTTCCTCGCAGATGGCCGTTATCGTGCGAAAGAGCACTTCAACGGGTCGACGCCTGAACGTGTTCCTCGAATGCTTGCAAGAGGCACATGATATCAGCGCGTCCTGATCCGGGATTTGCGATCTGCCCGTCTGGTTGGCTGAACAGTGATGTCATTCATGCCAACGTGACCCTCACCTGTCATTAGCAGCGCCCCTTACAGTAAATCCCTCGACCCGCACGTTTGTAGCAATGGGAGCCACATATTGGGCTTTGAAAGAGCTACAAGCGATTGCGCGGGGCATTACTTCTATCAGTTGCGGTGACGTGACATCGTGAGGTGACATCTATAAGAGTGGCACCGCTGAAGGAGTAACCATTGTCATCAGAACGCGACATAGACTTGGTCAATGACCTCAGGAAACAGCCTGCTGAAACTCCTTGGCTGGAGTTCAAGAGCAGTCTGAATGATCACGACAAGATCGGACACCTCATCTCAGCACTTTCGAACTCGGCCAGACTAGAAGGTAAAGAGAGCGCGTTCCTAGTTTGGGGGATAGAGGACGGTTCCCACAATGTTGTTGGCACAACGTTTGATCCGTTCACAAAAACCGTTGGCAACCAAGTGTTTGAATTTTGGCTGAAGCAAAAACTTAGTCCCGCTCCAGTCCTTCAGTTTCGCCGGGTAGAACATCCAGATGGCAAACTTATCTTGCTGGAGATACCCGCACCAACAGCGGCACCAACGTCGTTTGAAGGAACGCCATTTATCCGAGTTGGCAGTGCAACCCCTGGTCTTCCCCCACTGAAGTGGTCCTCCGCTATGTTTAGTAAAACGGAGGAA
>NZ_JALCBM010000107.1 GCF_028066395.1 Ruegeria sp. | reverse complement strand
CGGCGCATTTCTCGGGGCCTTTGGCCAGCAGCTTGGCGGTCCAGCTGGAGTCGGGTTCCGCACCTTTGCGGGCTTCGATGGTTGCGGCCAATTCGTGCAGAATGCTCATGCCAACCTCATCGGGATGCCTGCGGCGGCCATGTGTTCCTTGGCCTCGCGGATGGTGTATTCGCCGAAATGAAAGATCGAGGCCGCCAGCACAGCGCTGGCCCCGCCCTTGGTGACGCCTTCAACCAGATGATCCAGATTACCCACGCCACCCGAGGCGATCACCGGCACATCCACCGCGTCACTGATCGCGCGGGTCAGGGGCAGGTTGAACCCGGCCTTGGTGCCGTCGCGGTCCATCGAGGTCAGCAAAATCTCGCCCGCACCCTTGGCAACAACGGTTTTGGCAAACTCCACCGCGTCGATGCCGGTGGGTTTGCGGCCGCCATGGGTAAAAATCTCCCACTTGCCGGGGCTGACGGTTTTGGCGTCGATGGCGCAGACGATGCATTGGCTGCCGAACTGATCCGCCGCTTCGGCGATCACATCTGGGTTGGCCACGGCGGCCGAGTTGAAGCTGACCTTGTCCGCCCCCGCCAGCAGCAGGGCGCGCACGTCGTCCTTGGTCCGCACGCCGCCACCCACGGTCAGAGGGACGAAACACTGTTCGGCGGTGCGCTGCACCACATCGAACATGGTGCCCCGGTTTTCATGGGTCGCGTGGATGTCCAGAAAACAGATCTCATCCGCGCCGGCGGCATCATAGGCCTTGGCCGATTCCACCGGGTCGCCCGCATCGCGCAGGCCGACGAAATTGACACCCTTGACCACACGGCCATCGGCGACATCAAGGCAGGGAATGATCCGGGTTTTCAGCATGGTGCATCCTTTGTTGGGGCACCTCTACCGGCAAAGCCCCGCTGATGCCAGACTTGTTGAGCCACGAATGATCCGGGGCGGATGATACGCAAATTCCAACTGATGTGCCTTTGGGGCTTGCCGCCGCGCTATTTCAGCAGCTTGAGGGCGGAAATGAGGTTGGCCTTGTCATCGGTCCACGGCGTTTCCCCGTCAGATGTGACACCGGTCCAGTTGCCCTCGGCGATGAAACCATCGATCAAGGATTTGTCCGGGCTGACAATCGCGACAATGCTGGATAGGGCGCCAGACTTCTTGTCCTCTTCTTTGACGGTGTGAAACTGGGTGGCGGCATGCAGACCCAGACTGCCCGAGATCCGTGCGAGCGGGTCGATCAGGTCGTAGTAATTGTTGCTGATGTGGAAAACCAAAACACCATCTTCGGTCAGCCGCTCGGTGTACAATTTGACAGCCTCTTGCGTCATCAAATGCAACGGAATGGCGTCGGAACTATACGCATCCAGCACCAGAATATCGAATTCAAAGGGGTTCTGCGCCAGAACGACCCGGGCGTCGCCAAGATAGGTCTCGGATTCTGGGGCACATTCGGACAGGTATGTGAACATGGACGGATCGCGGGCCACCTGATCGACCATCGCGTCAATCTCGAAGAATGACCATGTCTGAGAAGGTTGCTTGTAACAGGCAAGCGCACCGGTCCCCAGACCGACGATGCCGATATGCTCGGATCGTTGCCCGAATTCCGAGGTGATCACCTGCGCCATCGGACCCTTTGGGTGATAGTAGGTCAGGGGCGTCGGGCGTTTGCCGAAATCTTCCTCTTTCTGCCAGCCATGGATGGTGGTGCCGTTTCTGTAGACCCGCAGTCCTGCAAGTGAAAATACCTGATGCGTGCCAAAGAAGCTGCGATCCTGGAACAAGGTTTCCTGTTTGGAAATGAGAGAGGGCAGCATGACAACGCACAGCAAGACAGCGGCGCGAACCAGGCTGTTTCGGAACAGCAGCAAAATCACGGCCAGAACCAGGGTTGCGGCAAGGGCGTGGGACATGCCGTTGCCCCAAAAGTTGAACCCTTTGAACACCCCGAACACGCAAAGAACCGGAATGCTGGTCAGCAAGCCAATCATGACATTGCGTGGCGTAAGCGAAGACGGCAGCAGCAATAGCAGCCCGCCGGCCAGGATCAGGGTGATCTGAGCTTCGATCTCTTGAAAGAAGACCGCCGGCGCGATGATCGAGTTGAAGAGCCCGCCGAGGGCGCCACCGACCGACAGGGCGATATAGAAGACGGTCAATTGGTCAGCAGGTGGGCGGCGTTCGTACAGCAGCCTGTGCGCAAACAATGCGATCACGAACAGCACCGGAACGTAAGCCAGAATGGTGATCGGCGCGGCGTGTTGGCTAACCAGATTTGACAGCAACACAGCGCCAACCGCCAGCGCCAGAAGCACCGGGATGCGCAGGCTGTCAGTGGTCAACTTCTTCCAGGTGGCAAATGCGACGACAAATGACAGGATATACACGGCAAGCGGCACAACCCAGATTAGCGGGATAGAGCCCAGATCCGTACTGACTTTGGTGGTGATAGAAAGCATCAGCGATGACGGAACAAAGGCGACGGCAATCCAGATTGCGATTTGCTTCGGGTTGAGAGCGTGAGACGATGTATGACGTTCCGCACTGGTCACTGCGGGTCCCGGCCCGTGCATAGCCATCAGACCGCTGATCAGAAGCAGGCCACCAAACAGGATAAAGCCGAAAAACCAAATCGTGCTGGTCGCTTTTGCGCCCAACAGCGGATCGGCCAACAAAGGGAAGGCCAGCAAGGCCAGCAGAGAACCCACGTTACTGGCGCTATAGAGGAAATAGGGGTCATCCCGCGACGGGCCATTCGACCGTGTATACCACGCCTGAAGCAAGGGGGCGTTTGCCGATAAGACTGCGAAAGGCAGGCCGACGCCGATGGCAAACAGCTCGAGCGTTTGCAGGGTGGTCGACCGCGACGGGTCATGGCCCCATGTATCGCTGGCCGAAAGTGGCAGAAAGAGCAATGCCGCCAGCCAGAGCGTGATATGCGTGCATAATTGCCAGCGCAACGGCAGCCATTTTGTCAGCAGATGGGCATAGACATAGCCCAGAATCAGGATGACCTGAAAAAACAGCATAGCCGTGGTCCAGACAGCCGGAGCACCACCGATTTTGGGCAGGGCAAGCTTGGTAAACAGGGGCTGAACAAAGAAAAGCAATCCGGCACTGAGGAACATTGTGGTGCAAAAAACCACAACCGTTGCGGTCCGCAGCCTGAAACTGATCGGATACTCGGTACTTGAAAGGCTCATCTGAAACGGTCCTGCTTGCGTTCTTTGATGTGTCGATTAGCCGGGAAATGCGGCCAATATGGGGCTACTTTGTGTGAAATGCCCGCAGAATGGCGGTATTGTTCACAGGTGAGTTACTGTTTTCAGGGGGGCAGATCGCGCGGCCAAGACATCAAAGTGGCAAAGCCCCGCTGATGCCAGACTTGTGATTGCCATCGCTCTCGAACCTGTGAAAAATGCCCCCAAATTCATCAGGAGATCAATGAGATGCGTAAACTCATTCTGACAACAACATTCATTTTCGGAGGGACTGTCGCAGCAATGGCAGACGATATCATCAAGGTGAGCACGGACAAATCGGTGCCCGAAGCTCTGGACGCGCTCGAAGCGGCTGTTGGCAATGCAGGGGCCACGGTGTTTGCGCGTGTGGATCACGCGGCGGGGGCTGAAAAGGTCGGGCTGAGCATTCCGGCCAATCAGGTGCTGATCTTCGGCAACCCGGCGCTGGGCACGCCCGCGATGCAACTGGACCCGCGCGCGGGGCTGTTCCTGCCGCTCAAGGTGCAGGCCTACGAGGATGCGAACGGGCAGGTCTGGCTGGCCTATGAAGACCCGAAAGAGACCATGGACGAGCTTGACGCGGTCGAAGACGCACCCGTGATCGAGAAGATGCGCGGCGCGCTGGCCAAGCTGACTTCGGTCGCCGCGCAATAAACCTTTAAGACAGGGCGCGAATGGCCTCTGCCAGGTCAATCGCGCCATCATACAGCGCGCGCCCCGAAATCGCGCCGTTCAACGCCACGCCGCAATCGCGCAGCGCAATCAGATCATCCAGCGAACTGACCCCTCCGCTTGCGATCACGGGGATGGAAACGGCCTGCGCCAGCGCCGCCGTGGCCTCGATATTCGGGCCCTGCATGGCGCCATCGCGGTTGATGTCGGTGTAGATGATGGCGGCCACGCCCGCGTCCTCGAAGCTGCGGGCCAGATCGGTGACCTGCACATCGGTTTCCTCGGCCCAACCCTTGGTGGCGACCATTCCGTTGCGCGCATCGATGCCGACGGCAACCCTGCCGGGGAAGGCGCGCGCCGCCTCGCGCACCAGATCGGGGTTTTCCACTGCCACAGTGCCCAGAATGACGCGCGCCAGCCCCTTGTCGATCCATGTCTCGATCGTGGCCATATCCCGGATGCCACCGCCCAACTGCGCGGGCACGTTGCAGGCTTTCAGGATCGCCTCGACCGGGGCGGCGTTGACCGGCTCGCCTGCGAAAGCGCCGTTCAGGTCAACCAGATGCAGCCAATCACACCCGGCATCCACAAAAGCGCGGGCCTGCGCGGCGGGGTCTTCGTTGAACACGGTGGCCTTGTCCATCTCACCACGCAGCAGGCGCACGGCATTGCCGTCTTTGAGGTCAATAGCGGGGTAGAGGATCATGTCAGGCGGCCCTTTGCTGAGGTTTGCGCGGGATATGGCACGGGAAGGACGGGGGATGCAACGCGACGCTAAGTCATTCTTGCCCGGCGGCCTGTTGACGGTCAGACTGATCCGCAAAACAGGGAGATTGTCATGAGAACATTCACACTTGCGGTTGCATTTGCTGCGTTGGCGACCAGCGCCTGGGCGGATGATCCGGTTGACGGGCTGTGGAAGACCGCGCCGGGCGATACGGGCGGCTATCTGCATGTCTCGATCGGCCCCTGCGGCAGCGCGATCTGCGGCACCATCGACACGGCGTTCAACAAGGACGGCGACGAGCAACTGGAATACGAAAACCTGGGCAAACAGATCATCTGGGACATGGTGCCAGAGGGCGGCGGCAGCTATGACAACGGCAAGATCTGGGCGCCGGACCGGGACAAGACCTATAACTCGAAAATGGCGTTGGACGGGCAGAACAAGCTGACCGTCAAAGGCTGCGTTGCGGGCGGGTTGATCTGCCGGGGCCAGACCTGGACACGGGTCGAGTAAGCCTTACGGGGTCCAGGTCAGAAAGTTCCCGATCATGCGCAGGCCCACATCCTGACTTTTCTCGGGGTGGAACTGCATGCCAATCATCGTGTCGCGGCCAATCACGGCCGTGACCTCTTGCCCATAATCCACATAGGCCAGCCGCTGCGCCGGATCGGTAACGCGGAAATGGTAGGAGTGGACGAAATAGGCGTGATCGCCTGTTTCAATCCCTGCAAAGACCGGATGATCGCTCTCCAACACCAGATCGTTCCAGCCCATATGCGGCACTTTCAACGCGGCGTCCGAAGGTTCGATCCGAACAACATCTCCGGCAACCCAGCCCAACCCATCGGTTTCGCTGTATTCATGACCCTTGCTGGCCATCAACTGCATTCCGACGCAGATGCCCAGAAACGGACGCCCCTTCTGCTCGACCGCCTCGACCATCGCGTCATAAATGCCTTTATGGCCCCGCAGTTCCGCCGCGCAGGCCGGAAACGCCCCGTCGCCGGGCAGCACCAGCCGATCCGCCCGCGCGACAACATCCGCATCCGAGGTCACGACAACCTCGCCCGCATCCATCTCACGCGCCATGCGCTGGAACGCCTTCTCAGCCGAGTGCAGATTGCCCGACTCATAATCAATGATCGCAGTCAGCATGGTAGGGCCCAGTTCTTCTTCTTGTCTCAAATACGGCGGGGTGAATTGGCCGCAGGCCAAGAGGGGCAGCGCCCCTCACGCCAACCTCTCAAAGCGCGCCCTTGGTGGACGGAATCGCATCCGCCTTGCGCGGGTCGGTTTCCACCGCGTCGCGCAGCGCGCGGGCGACGGCCTTAAAGGCGGCCTCGGCAATGTGGTGGCTGTTGAATCCGTGCAACTGATCCACATGCAGGGTGATGCCGCCATGGGTGCTGAACGCCTGAAAGAACTCTCGCACCAGTTCGGTGTCGAAATTGCCGATTTTGGGCGTCGGCAGGTCGACATTCCAGATCAGGAAAGGGCGTGCCGACAGGTCCAGCGCGCAGCGAACCTGGGCGTCATCCATGGGCAGGTGACACTCGCCATATCGCCGAATACCCTTCTTGTCGCCCAGAGCGGCGGTCAGCGCCTGACCCAGCGCAATCCCGGTATCCTCGACCGTGTGGTGATCGTCGATGTGGTAATCGCCCTTGGCGCGGATCGTCATGTCGATCAGAGAATGGCGCGCCAACTGGTCCAGCATATGGTCAAAGAACCCGACGCCGGTCTGGTTGTCATATGTGCCGGTGCCGTCCAGATTGACCTGAACCGAGATTTCGGTCTCGGCGGTCTGACGGCTGATCGAAGCGGTGCGCATGGGCGAATTCCTTTTGCTACAGGCGCGCTTATAGACGGGGAAGGCTGGGCATATCCAGACCAAGCGTGGCGATCAGGACAAACTGTTGCAGGGGATTGCACACGGGCACGGCCCGTGCCAGCCTGCGCGGCAACACGAACCAACAGGGCCAATCCCATGTCCACCTGCGTTTTCATCCAGATCCGTTGCAAACCCGGCACTACCTACAAGGTCGCCGAAGACATCGCGCTGCGCGAAATCCACTCCGAGCTTTACTCGACCAGCGGCGAATACGACCTGCTGCTAAAGCTCTACATCCCGACAGATGAAGACGTAGGCCATTTTATCAATGAAAACCTGCTGGTGATCCCCGACATCGAACGCTCGCTGACCACCATGACGTTCAAGGCGTTCTGACACGCCGGGCCCGAGCCTTTTACCCGACCGTTGCCTTTACCATCAGCCCGCGTTTCGCCAGATTGACGCCTGCGCTCAGACGTCCTCGTCCAGAACGGCAATCGCCTCAATCTCGATCACCATGTCTTTGTAGACCAACGCGGGCACGGGTATGCCCGTGGTGGCTGGCCCCGGGGCCGCGTAAGACCCGGACCGAATCAACAGATTTTCATGCAGCGTCTCGGCAGAGGCGCTGCCCTGATAGAAGGTTGTGACCTTCACGACATTGTCCAGCGTCGCCCCGAATTCGGCCAGCACCTTCGACAAATTGTCCATCGCGATCCGGGTCTGCGCCACCATGTCGCCGGGATGCAGGACATTCGCGCCACTGTCCAAGGCAACCTGCCCACCGATGTGAATAACGCCATGGCTCAGGTTTCCGTGCTTATAGGGAAGGGGCGTGGTCCAGTTCCAATGGCCATCCGGCCACGAAAATTGCTTGGGTTCGGAACCGCTGTCACAGATGGCCGTTACTGAAATCCGGGTCGCCAGCCCGGGTTGCGCAAAAGCGGGAAGTGAAATTCCAGTCGGGGCCGGGCCCGGGTCGGGGAAATATCCGGCCCGAATACGGGCGGGTTCTTCCCAGTTGCTGCCGTTCAGGTCATCGCAATAGAAAACATTGATCTTGACCACATCTGAATACTCTGCGCCCACGGCCGCAAGCGCCCGGCCCAGTCGGTCCATTGCAATAGACGTTTGCAAGGCGATTTCCGCCGCGCCTTCGGCCGAACCTTCTGCAGACATGTCGCTGGTGAAGACCATGTCACCTGCGCGCAAAACATGCGAGAACGCTGCTGGCAGGGGTGGCATATCCTCAAGCTGCAAGGATTGTCGCTCAATCCGCGCGCCGTCCGGTGCGCGCATGGCAACGCCCTCGATTTCAACAAGCATGCCCGGATAGCACAATTCAGGTAGGTTGATCATGCTGATCACCGGTCGTGCCTTGGTGCCGATGACAAGCGCCAGTTGATCCAGCAGACGGGTTTCATCCGCTGCATCCCCGACATAATAAACGACAAGGCGCACCAGATCGTCGAAATCAACGTCCAGATCGCTGAAAAGCGCCTCCATGTAAGCCATGGCGTTTGCGCACTGGGCCGGCAAATCGCCGATATTGCGCACGGTCCCCTGATCATCCAGATCGACCTGACCACCGGTAAAGATCAGATCTCCGGCGCGTACCGCATGCTGGTGGGTCAGCTTGACGGGCCAATCCCAATGCCCTTCGGGAAAGCTGTATCGTCTGGCCAAACCGGTCCTCCTTGCATGTTGCCCGGGGGACTAAAGCGAAAACAGCACCAAAGCACAACGCGTCACCGCATCGGGCTATTCAGGATTTGTAAGTCGGAGGGTCTGTATCTGGAGCGGGCGAGGCGATTCGAACGCCCGACCCTAACCTTGGCAAGGTTATGCTCTACCCCTGAGCTACGCCCGC
>NZ_JALCBM010000106.1:6522-8588 GCF_028066395.1 Ruegeria sp. | reverse complement strand
ATCTCTTCCCGCGTCACCAGCTTGCCGGGGCGTTCGGCCAGTAATTCCAACAGGTCAAAGACTTGTGGTTCCACCGGAACGGCCTGACCGCCGCGCAGCAGTACGTGGCGGTCAACGTCTAGAACACAATCTGCAAATTCATAGCGCATGGGCCGAATACACTCCGTTTCGATGGGGGCCACAAGGTTCAATGGCCATCCCAAGGGTTTCGCAGGGATTTCTCAGGAAAGTCTTCAAGCGCGGGGGCGGAGGGGTTGCCAGAGTGACGGCAACAGACAGGAGAGAGTGATGATGCCGCCCTTCGACACCGCATTGCTGCGCCATCTTGCCGTTCGGCACAGGCGCAGTTTAACCCCACCCCGAACCGAGCGGCGTCATGGAACGACGGTCAGAGGGTGGATAGCACACATGCTATTCCGCCCGGCAGGAAAAGGTCAACGGGTTTAGCTGGCCCGCTTCATCCCCATCACCCGGGCCCTTGCGCGCGGGTCGCTGTCGAACAGGGCGGCCAGTTGCTCGGTCATTGCACCGGCCAATTGTTCGACATCCGTGATCGTCACCGCACGGTCATAATACCGTGTCACGTCATGACCGATCCCAATTGCCAACAGCTCGACCATCTTGCGCTTTTCAACCATGGCGATCACGTCGCGCAGGTGCTTTTCAAGATAGTTCGCCGGATTGACGCTGAGCGTTGAATCATCGACCGGAGCGCCATCGGAAATCACCATCAGGATCTTGCGCTGCTCGCGCCGCGCCAGCATCCGGCGATGCGCCCATTCCAGCGCCTCACCGTCGATATTTTCCTTCAGCAGGCCCTCTTTCATCATCAGACCCAGATTGTCGCGCGCGCGGCGCCATGGCGCGTCGGCACCCTTGTAGATGATGTGGCGCAGATCGTTCAGACGACCCGGCTGCTGCGGACGGCCATCGTTCAGCCAAGCCTCACGCGCCTGACCGCCTTTCCAGGCGCGGGTGGTAAAGCCCAGAATCTCGACCTTCACATTGCAGCGTTCCAGCGTGCGGGCCAGAACATCGGCGCAAATCGCGGCAATCGAAATCGGGCGCCCGCGCATCGAGCCGGAATTGTCCAGCAGCAAGGTCACCACCGTATCGCGGAATTCGGTATCCTTCTCGACCTTGAAGCTCAGCGGCGTGGTCGGGTTGGCCACCACGCGCGCCAGACGGCCAGCATCCAGAATGCCTTCTTCGCGGTCGAACTCCCACGAGCGGTTCTGTTGTGCCTGCAACCGGCGCTGCAGCTTGTTGGCAAGACGGCTGACCGCGCCCTTCAGGGGCTCAAGCTGCTGATCCAGATAGGCGCGCAGGCGTTCCAGTTCGGCAGGTTCGGCCAGATCCTCGGCGGCGATCTCTTCGTCATGGGTGTTCAGGTAGACCTTGTAATCCGGGTCCGCTTCGGACGCAGGCGGCGGCGCGGGCGGCTCCAGCGGGGCCTCGCCTTCGGGCATTTCGGCCTCATCACCCATCTCATCCTCGGCCATCTCATCCATCGAGACCTGGGCCTGAGATTGATCCTGCTGCTCTTCCTGCGTCTGTTCAGGCGTCGCGTCGGCGTCCTGTTCGTCCTGATCATCCTGACCGGTGCTGTCGGGATCGGGCTGTTCCTCGGCGTCGTCCTCGGCCTGATCTTCCTGTTCGTCGTCCAGCTCATCGGGGTCTTCGCCCAGCTGGTCGCCATAGCCCAGATCCTTGATCATCTGCCGCGCGAATTTGGCAAACTCGGCCTGATCCGAAAGGATGTCATCGAGGTTTTCCAGCGTTCCGCCAGCCTGTTCCTCGATAAAGCCGCGCCACAGGTTCATGACGTTTTCGGCGGCAGGCGGCAATTCACGCCCGGTGGCCAGATGGCGGATCAGGTAACCGGCGGCGACCGACAAGGGCGCCTCGGCGGGTTGACGGCACTGGTCGTAGCCGCGCCGGATCGCCTCATGCCCGATCTTGACGTCGATGTTGGAGGCAGTGCCGGGCATATCCCGAGCGCCCATCGCCTCGCACCGGGCGGTTTCCATCGCCTCATAGAGATCGCGCGCCATATCGCCCGGAGG
>NZ_JALCBM010000106.1:0-6422 GCF_028066395.1 Ruegeria sp. | reverse complement strand
CGCACCGGGCGGTTTCCATCGCCTCATAGAGATCGCGCGCCATATCGCCCGGAGGTGCATAGCGCGCATGGGTCGCATCGTCATGATACCGGCGCTGCAGGGCCAAGGCATCCGCCGTACCGCGGGCCAGCAAAACCTCTTCACGCGTCATGCGGCGAGAGACCTGCGGCAAACGCATCGACTCCCCCGACAGACCCGAGGGGTCTACTGTATAGCTGACAGACAGTTCGGGATCATCGGCCATAACCTTGGTGGCCTCGGCCAGAGCCTTCTTGAACGGATCAGCGGGGTTGTCGTTGGGTTTGCTCATTGGCTTACCAATCATTTCCATCGAATGCGGACGAGACCATGCCTAGAGCGTAGTCGTGCAAATCAAACTTCCGCGCTTGCTGCCCAGTGTCAACCTGTCCCAGTTGATCACGAAACGCGAGGAGCGGCTTGAAGGGCTGTCCGGACAGGCGAATTCTACCTTGATCAAACAACATACCAAGATTGAAAACAGCCGTTTCAACCACTGCTTCAGCCTTCTTTTCAGAAATCCCATCAGCCAAAAATGCCCGCTTCAGATCAAGCGCATAGGCTTCAAGGAATGCCATGCTCAGGTTCTCATAGTCTGGATTGGTGTCTGTTTTCCAATCGACCATCAGATACTTACCCCAAGCTCACACTCGCCGCGCTTTCCGGCAGTTCTTCGTCAAAGCAGCGCTGATAGAACTCGGCCACGGTCTGGCGCTCCAACTCGTCACATTTGTTCAGGAAGGACAGGCGGAAGGCATAGCCGACGTCGCGGAAAATCTCGGCGTTTTGGGCCCAGTTGATCACGGTCCGGGGGCTCATGACGGTCGACAGATCGCCATTCATGAAGGCGGTCCGGGTCAGGTCGGCGACGGTGACCATCTGGCTGACGGTCTTGCGGCCCTCGGCGGTGTTATAAAGCGGCGCTTTCGACAGCACGATCATCGTCTCGGCATCGTGGCTGAGGTAGTTCAGCGTCGAGACCAGCGACCAGCGGTCCATCTGCGCCTGGTTGATCTGCTGCGTACCGTGATAAAGCCCGGTGGTATCGCCCAAACCCACGGTGTTGGCGGTGGCGAACAGGCGGAAATTGGGGTTCGGCGTGATGATCTCGTTCTGGTCCAGCAGGGTCAGCTTGCCGTCATGCTCCAGCACACGCTGGATCACGAACATAACGTCGGCGCGGCCCGCATCATATTCGTCGAATACGATGGCGACCGGGTTGCGCAGGGCCCAGGGCAGGATGCCTTCGTGGAACTCGGTGACCTGCTTGCCGTCGCGCAGCTTGATCGCGTCCTTTCCGATCAGGTCGATCCGGCTGATATGACTGTCCAGGTTCACGCGCACGGCGGGCCAGTTCAGGCGGGCGGCGACCTGTTCGATATGGGTCGATTTCCCGGTGCCGTGATAGCCCTGGATCATCACCCGACGGTTATGCGCAAAGCCCGCCAGAATCGCCAGCGTGGTTTCGGGATCGAACTTGTAGGTCGGGTCGGTGGCCGGAACACGATCGCTGGCCTCGGCAAAGCCTTTGACAGCCATGTCGGTATCAATGCCGAACACGTCACGGACCGAGATTTCCTCGGTGGGTTTTGCGTTGATGTCGATCGAGCCGTCAGCCATATGCCTTGTCCTTATCCGTTGCCCCGCATGGCGGGTTTGAACCCGTGTGTGGTGCAACATATTGCGCGCAAGAGCAAGGGAAAGAGGCGTCCGAATCGGTGTAGCCGGATGTTTCTTTGAAACTGGCCCTAAGGGCTATGGATTCCGGAGTATTTTGACGATCTATGGATTAAAAATGTGATCGTAAGCTCACCGTATAAGAAAGATAGATTGGGCTGTTACTTGTCCTTGGTGCCAAAAATGAAGCCTATGCAACCTGTTACAATCGAGCCGAGGAGAGATAGTAAGTTAAATGCGGCCTCAGGTAGGTTCCCATTTTCACCATCAAAAGCCGCAAAGAAGACAATTGTCATCATGATTAGACAAATGAGCACAGTCATGAAAGCGATGGTTTTCGATGAGTCTGTGGAACCAATCAGCCCACCTATTGGTCCCATTTTTGCCTTTAACACATCCAATTCATGGTTTTTGGCTCTTACGTCTGCTTTTTCGTCTGGGCTTGAAAACTCCCCGGCTTCATCTGACGGTGTTGGGTTTGCCTGCAGATCAAGCTTGGGCTTGCCGTTCGTCATTTTGTTTTGCCTGTTCTTTTGAAGCAATCTCCGCTGCATCTAACAGACGTGTAAATTCTTCAAAAATGTACTGATCGGGAATAGATGTGTTGTATGCGACACTAAAGTTGTTTTCTGTCGCAACACGGTGCCAAGGTGTGCCCGGTTTATGGGTTATGTCGGAAAGCGCGAAGCTGGACAGATGTCCATACCTCCCCCAAGTCCATGAGATGAGATTTCGGACATTTTCATCGGTTTCGTCAACGTTTTCTGGTGGTTGGAATGGGTTTGTTGACTGAGGGGAAGTAATTGGCGCGCGGCCAAACACCTTCAAAGCATGGTATAAGCTGTCGAAAACGGGGCCGTGCTTCCATATCTGCGGGCCCTCTGAAGTAAGTCTTTCGGCTTCGATCCCATACACAGCCAACCACCAGCCATAAGAGCAATAGACTAGCTTTTGCAGTTTCATGTGTTCGATTCCGCCATCTTGGCCGAACTGCTCCAAAAAATTGTTGGCTATGGCGAGTGGACTATAAGGTACCGTCATCGCCTGAACCTACGAGGCTGTATGTTTCGCATGGTAACGCCCTTTCGCCGTTTCCCATCGAACGGACTAAACACATTGTTACACGTTTAATAGTAATCAGTAAAATGTAAATGCTCGCTAGAGGTTAGCCTTTCAACCATCTTGCGTTGAATTAATGGGATTTGATTTGACAGAGCTACCCTGCCCAACCCCCAAACCTACTTGAAACTCCGGCTGTCCTTGATCTGGTCCCAGGCCCAGACCACCTCTTGCAGCTGCTCTTCCTGTGACCGGTCGCCGCCGTTCATGTCCGGGTGCAGGACTTTGATCAGCTTTTTGTACGCTTTGCGAATCTCGGCCTTGGACCAGCTGTCCTTGGCGTCCAGAATCTCGATGGCGCGGCGTTCGGTGGGGGGAAGGCGGCGGCCGCCGCTGCCCGAGGTGCGGCCCTTGTTCTGGGTGCTGTTCGCACCCAGCACCTGATGAGGGTCCTCGATGCCCAGACGGGCCCAGGCTCGGGCCTCGGGGTCGCCCATGGGTTTGGTCTCACGCTCCCACACCTTGTCCTTCGAGCGCTGGGCGTTCAGTTCCGCCTCGGTGGTGCCGTCGAAGAAATTCCATTTCTGGTTATATTCGCGCACATGCTGCTGGCAGAACCAGAAGAAATCATCCAATACGTCCGGTGCTTTGGGCGCGCGAAACTTTCCGGGTTCATCGCATCCCTCATGATCGCAGATGCGGACCGAGGTCTCGGACGCACCCGTCATCCCCCGCCGTCCGCGCGGGTTCTTTTTCTTTGCGCTGGATACGGACATATCGAATCCGAAAGGGTCTGATTTCACCATGGGCCTGCTCCTGCGAACATGTCTTTTCGACTCGGAGGCAGCAGTTTAACGTAAGCACCACAGAGTAGAAGAGGGCAGCGGCAAAAATTTTGCCGCCGAGCGAAAAAATGACCGTGACCGAAGAGATCCGCACCCGCCTGCAAGAGGCGTTCACCCCGCATGAGTTGGAGGTGATCGACGACAGCGAAAGCCACCGGGGCCATGCTGGTCACCGCGAGGGCGGGGAAAGCCATTTCAACGTACGAATCCGGTCCGCCGCATTTCAGGGCCAGTCCCGCGTGGCAAGGCACCGGGCGGTGCACGCCGCGTTGGGTGATGTCGTTCCGCGCATTCACGCCCTGGCGCTGGATATCGACGTCTGAGGCCCCAGTGCCATGGGTGCCTGCAGCCGGGTTTGATGGTTAACCTGGTACAATTTCTGATGTTTTTTCGCGGCATTTAACCTTGATCAAGGCGCCGCTATTCTACCGCCCCTTATGATGCGCTCAGCCGGTCGCCGCGCAACCCGCGCTGCCGGAATAGCGATAAAGGGGCATTTTGATGATGACCAAAGCCAGAACATCGTTCTCGGCGCTGTCGGTGATTTCAATGCTGACGATCTGTGCCGCATTGCCGGTGCACCAGGTCAGTGCGGATGAGCCGGGTCCGGTAGAAGCCATCGCGTTCGACCCGGCCAAGGCGGCGCTTGGCAAACGTTTGTTTTTCGATCCCCGCCTGTCTGGCGATACCGAGCTGTCCTGCGCCAGTTGCCACCAGCCGGAACACGGGTTCACTGACGGACAGGCCCTGTCGGACGCCTATGCGGGCAGCCTGCATTTTCGCAATGTGCCGACCCTGATCAACAGCGCCAAGCGTGCGGCGTGGTTTCATGACGGACGCATCGGCACCAACCTTAACGATGTGACCCGCGAAAGTATTACCGAGACCTATTCCATGAACATGGACATGCGTCTGATGCAGGAGCGTATCAAGCAGGACCCGGTCTATGTCGAGATGTTCGAGGCGGCTGGGTTTGGCGAGCCTTCGAACGGTGGGGTGCGCAATGCGATCCCGGAATATCTGAAAACGCTGATCTCGCGGGGGGCTCCGTTCGACACCGGCGAGATGTCCGAGGATGCCAAGGCGGGGTACGCGCTGTTCAAGGCCAATGGCTGCAATGCCTGCCACTCGGGCGCGCGGTTCACCGACGATCTGCCGCATAACATCGGTGTTGGTGACAATCCTGAAATCTGGGCGACTCCCGAACGCCACATCACCTTCGTGACCATGATGAAGTTCCTCGGCGTCGAGAACTACATGAATCTGCGCGCTGATCCGGGCGCGTATATCCGCACCCGTACCGCCGACACGTTCGGCAGTTTCATGACGCCTACGTTGCGCGAACTGACCTACACCGCGCCGTTTATGCATAACGGTACCCTTGCGACGCTGGAGGATGTGGTGGCTTTCTACAACGCCGGTGGCGGTGAAGATGACACCAAAGACCCGCGCATCAAGCCGCTGAACCTTTCCGAGACCGAGCAGGCGCAGCTGGTGGCCTTCCTCAAGGCGCTGTCCGGTGAGCGGCTGACCGGTCCTGACTTTGTCGCCGACCGGATCGATACGGACTATGCGCCGATCGAAAACTGGCAAGATGCGACAAACTGAGGAGCGGACCCATGAAAAACCCTAAGTCTTACCTGTCAGTTACAATCGCCTCCGCCGCCCTGTTTGCCGTCCTTGGGTCTCAGGCGCTGTCGGAAACCGGCATGCAGATCGAGGCCAGTATCGGTGGTGCAGACCCCGACGTAGACGCGCCACTGGCGGCCTTGGGCGAACCGCCGATCCCGCTGGACAACCCCCAGACAGACGCCAAGATCGAACTGGGCAAGATGCTGTTCTTTGACCCGCGTCTGGGCGGCAACCCCTCTACGCCCTGTTCGGCCTGCCACAACCCCTATGTGGGCTGGGATGTCGAGGCCCGGATCTCGTTCGGTTATCCGGGTACGACCCATTGGCGCAACAGCCAGACCATCGTGAATTCGGCCTATTACGGCAAACTGTTCTGGGCGGGTTCAAGCAAAAGTCTTGAAAGTCAGGCCAAATCCGCCGCAGGCGGTGCAGTCGCCGGCAACGGCGAGGCGGATATGATGGAGGCGCGTCTGGCTTTTGTTCCCGAATATGTCGAGCGGTTCAACGATGTCTTCGGCGATCAGTGGCCGCGTATCAGCAACGCATGGCGTGCCATCGCCGCGTTCGAACGCACGATTGTGCAGACCGACACCCCCTTCGACAATTATTTGCGCGGGGATGATGCCGCACTGACCGAGGAACAGAAACGCGGGCTGGCGCTGTTCACCGGCAAGGCGCAATGTTCCGAATGCCATAACGGCGCGCTGCTGTCGGATGAGAAATACTACAACACAGGCGTGCCCGCCTATGACGGTTGGCAGGATGACGGTCTGGCGCAAGTCACCTTCCGGTACGAGCTTTTTGCCAAAGGCTCGACCGAAGAGATGTATCGCCACACCAAGGATGACCCCGGTTTCTATTTCCGCACCAAGGAAAAGGCCGACAAGGGCAAGTTCCGCACGCCGTCCCTGCGCTACACGCTCTATACCGAGCCCTACATGCATAACGGCATGATCGAGACGCTTGAGGATGTGGTCGAGTTCTACAACCAAGGCGGCGGCGAGAATGAGTTCTCGGCCAATAAATCCCCGCTGATCCAACCCCTTGGCCTAAATGATCGGGAAAAGGCAGATCTGGTAGCCTTTCTGAAATCCCTGTCCGGCGCGGAAATCCTGATCGAGGAACCCGAACTGCCTGATTATCAGCCGCTTCCGGCGGCAGCAGAGGAGTAAGCGTCATGACCGATCATAA
>NZ_JALCBM010000014.1:19109-64621 GCF_028066395.1 Ruegeria sp. | reverse complement strand
GACTGAACCTCGGCCACTTCGTCCTTGAAGCGCTTGAGCGTTTTCAGCGTGCCTTCGTGGATCACCACGTTGTCGCGCAGCAGGCGGACGCCTGCAGAACGGCGGGCAACGCCTTCGGTGACCAGACAGCCGGCAACCTTGCCAACACCGGTGACCTTGAAAACTTCGCGGATCTCGGCGTAGCCGATGAACTTTTCGCGGATCTCGGCGCTCAGCAGGCCGGATGCGGCGGCTTTCACGTCATCCACGAGGTCATAGATCACCGAATAGTACCGGATCTCGACGCCCTTCTGGTTTGCCGTGTTCCGAGCCGATGCGTTGGCACGGACGTTGAAGCCCATGACCGGCGCGCCGGAGGCTTCGGCGAGGCCGACATCCGTCTCGGTGATCGCACCCACGCCCGAGTGCAGAACGCGCACGCGGACCTCATCGTTGCCGATTTTCTCCATCGCCTGAACGATGGCCTCGGCAGAACCCTGCACGTCGGCTTTGACGAGGATCGGCAGCTCGGCCACGTTCTCGTCTTCCTTGGCCTTCTGCATCAGCTGCTCAAGGGTGGTCGCGGCACCGGCGGCGGCGCGTTTGTCCTTGGCGGCTTGCTCACGATAGGCGGCGATCTCACGGGCCTGCGCTTCGGTTTCGGTGACGTTCAGAACGTCACCCGCTTCGGGCGTGCCGTTGAGGCCCAGAACCTCGACCGGGACCGAGGGGCCAGCTTCCTTGACGCGGTCACCCTTGTCGTTGATCAGCGCACGGACCTTACCGTATTGCTCACCCACAACGAAGATATCGCCCTGACGCAGCGTGCCGGTCTGAACCAGAACGGTAGCGACGGGGCCGCGGCCCACATCCAGCTGCGCCTCGATCACGGCACCTTGGGCGGCGCGGTCGGGGTTGGCTTTCAGTTCCAGAATCTCGGCCTGCAGCGCGATGGCTTCCAGCAGTTCGTCCAGACCCTGACCGGTCATGGCGGACACTTCGACGTCCTGAACCTCACCGGACATCTTCTCAACGATCACCTCATGCTGCAGCAGGTCGGTGCGCACCTTGTCCGGGTTGGCTTCGGGCTTGTCGACCTTGTTGATCGCCACGATCATCGGGACACCGGCGGCCTTGGCGTGGTTGATCGCCTCGATCGTCTGCGGCATCACCGCATCGTCGGCGGCCACAACCAGAACCACGATATCCGTGACCTGAGCCCCGCGCGAACGCATCGAGGTAAAGGCCGCGTGGCCCGGCGTATCCAGGAAGGTCAGCGTGGTGCCGCCATCGGTTTTCACCTGATAGGCACCGATATGCTGGGTGATGCCCCCGGCCTCGCCCGCCACAACGCGCGCGTCGCGGATCGCGTCCAGCAGCGAGGTTTTACCGTGGTCGACGTGACCCATGATGGTGATGACCGGCGGACGCGCTTGCAGATCGTCTTCGCTGTCTTCGACCTCTTTGATGACGTCTTCTACATCCGAATCAGATACGCGGGTGACCTTGTGGCCGAATTCCTCGATGATCAGCTCGGCGGTGTCGGCGTCGATGGTCTGGTTCTGCGTAACCATCATGCCCATCTGCATCAGCGATTTGACAACGTCGGCCACACGCTCGGCCATACGGTTGGCCAGTTCCGAGACCATGATCGCCTCGGGCAGTTGTACGTCGCGGATCACCTTTTCACGCTCGACCGAGCCGCCCATGGCTTTCTGGCGCGCCCGCTCCTGCTTGCGCTTCATCGCGGCCATCGAACGTTGGCGGTTGCCTTCGCCACCGGTGGCCTGACCCAGTGTCAGCTTGCCGGAACGGCGGTTGTCGTCACGACCTTTGCCACGACCACGCTGTTCGCGTTCGCGATCCTGCTTGCGCGGAGTGGCCGCAGGCGCAGGCTTGCTGGCCGGACCACGGGCCGCTTTGGGCTCTTCGGGGGCAGGGGCGGCAGCGGCGCGTTTGGCGGCCTCTTCGGCCTCCTTGCGCTTGCGCTCTTCCTCTTCGGCCTTTGCACGTGCCTTTTCTTCGGCCTCGCGCTGTTCGCGTTCCTTGGCCTCCTGCTCGGCACGGCGGCGGGCGCGCTCTTCCTCGCGTGCCTTTTCCGCGGCCTCACGCTGGGCGGCCTCTTCGGCCTCGCGTGCCTTGGCGGCCTGCAATGCCTTCATGCGGCGGGCCATTTCGGCGTCAGAAATCCCGGCAGGACGACGCGAAGGATCACCCGATGGTGCAGCGCCGCCGCTGGGCTTGGCCGCACCCGGCTTGGGGACCACCACGCGTTTGCGTTTGGTTTCCACCACGACATTCTTGGTGCGTCCGTGGCTGAAACTCTGTTTCACATTTCCGGGGCGTGCCCCGCCACGAAGACCCAATGTCTTTTTGCCGTCATTATCGCTCATAAAGCTTCTTACCCTTCCGTGCGGCCCCTGCCGCCGTCATCCGTTTCGCGCAAGCCACGCAGGCGCTGCGCCTCCTCTACAACACGTTTGGCGAGTCCGCCAGAGGCGAGCGCCGCATGAATCACGGTTTGGCGCCCAAATGCCTGTCCCAACTCGTCCGCTGTCAGCCAGCCGATGTATTTGCCAAAGTGCGGCGTGCTCAGTTTCGACTTGCCGCGCCCGGACCCGTCGATGGCCTGAAGCAGCACTTGCGCCTCATCCCGATCCAGCCACGTCTTGACCTTTTCATAGCCCGCGACCGCGTCGCCGGACTTGCGCGCAAGGCTCAGCAGCTCGACCACCCGGCGCGAGACCTGACGCTCGACCTCATCCACCAGGTCCTTGGGCGCGGTCACCTGCGCCTTGAACCCGCGTGCGAACAGCTTTTTGCCCACGGCCTTGTCCAAAGCAGCGCGATCCGCCGCCACATAAACCCCGCGCCCCGGCAGTTTCGCCGCGACATCCGGATAGACCTGACCGTCCGGCCCCGTCACAAAGCGGATCAAGCCATATTTAGGCTGAACCTCGCCCGTGGCGATGCATTTCCGCTCAGGCCCTTCGGACCGATCCTTATGGACGCCACCGCGACCCATGTGCGCCACCCGAGGCCTGCGATCAGGCCTCGGCCTCCTCTTCTGCTACTTCGGTGTCTTCTTCGAGCTGCTCCAACTCAGCCGGATCAACCCAGCCCAGCATGATTCGCGCCGTCATCACCAAATCCTGCGCCTCTTCCAGCGTGACGCCGAAAGGTTCCAGAACACCGTCATCCTTGATGCGCTCACCATCGACCGTGGTCCAGCCACCGGCCAGTTCCCAGTCGGCGCAGGTGGCGAAGTCTTCCAAGGTCTTCACGTCATCCTTGGCCAGCGCCTCTACCATCTGGGGTGTCAGGCCTTCGAATTCAATAAGGCTGTCTTCGGCACCCAACGCGCGGGCCGCGTCCAGAGCGGCCTTGGCCTGCGCTTCCAGGAACTCGCGGGCGCGGGCCTGCAATTCGTTGGCGGTGCCTTCGTCGACGCCGTCGATGACCAGCAGTTCCTCGATCTCGACATAGGCGACTTCTTCGAGGTTGGTGAAGCCTTCGGACACCAGCAGTTGCGCAAAGAACTCGTCCAGATCCAGGCTTTCCATGAATAGCTGGGTGCGGGCTTCGAACTCTTTCTGACGGCGCGCCGATTCTTCGGCTTCGGTCATGATGTCGATGTCCAGATTGGTCAGCTGGCTGGCCAGACGCACGTTCTGACCACGGCGACCGATGGCGAGGGACAGTTGCTCCTCGGGCACCACAACTTCGATCTTGCCCGCTTCTTCGTCCAGAACCACCTTGGAGACCTCGGCAGGCTGCAGCGCGTTCACCAGGAAGGTCGGCTGATCTTCGTTCCACGGGATGATGTCGATCTTTTCGCCCTGCAACTCGTTCACAACAGCCTGCACGCGGCTGCCGCGCATACCAACGCAGGCACCGACGGGATCAATCGAGCCGTCATACGAGATCACGGCAATCTTGGCGCGCGAACCGGGGTCACGGGCCACGGCCTTGACCTCGATGATGCCGTCATAGATTTCCGGCACTTCCATCTTGAACAGCTCGGCCATGAATTCCGGCGCGGTGCGCGACAGGAAGATCTGGTGGCCACGCACCTCGCGGCGCACTTCCTTGATATAGGCGCGCACGCGGTCGTTGGGGCGATAGCTTTCGCGGCCGATCTTGTCGTTGCGGCGCAGAACGGCTTCGGCACCGCCCAGATCGACGATGACATTGCCAAACTCTTCGCGCTTGACGGCACCGTTGATGATGGTGCCTGCGCGATCCTTGAACTCTTCGTATTGACGATCACGCTCGGCTTCGCGAACCTTCTGCAGAATGACCTGCTTGGCGGACTGAGCCGCGATACGGCCCATTTCAACCGGCGGAACCTCTTCAACGAAGACGTCGCCAACCTCGGGCGCTTCCATGTACTGGCGCGCTTGTTCGACGGTCATCTCGGCCTGATAGTTCTCAAGCTCCTCATCCTCGACGACGGTACGAACGCGGGTAAAGGTCGCCTTGCCGGTTTTGCGGTCGATGCTGACGCGGATGTCCATCTCGGCGCCGTAACGGCTCTTGGCGGCACGGGCGAGCGATTCCTCCATCGCTTCGACAACCAGACCGGGGTCGATCATCTTTTCGCGGGCCACGGCCTCGGCGGTCTGCAGCAGCTCCAGCTGGTTGGCTGAGGTGATTGCCATCAGTTCGTCTCCTCTTCGGACCCTTCGGTCTCAATCTCGTCGAAAGCGTTTTCGTTCAGGGCACCGGCGTCCTTGCGCTGGCGCAGCATTTCCTTGATCAGATCATCGGTCAGGACCAGCTTGGCATCGCTCAGCCAGTCGAATTGCAGACCGATGGTGATCGTTTCCTCCCCTTCGGGGATATTGATCAGAACCTCATCCCCTTCGATCCCGGCCAGCTCACCCTTGAAGCGGCGGCGGCCGTCGATCAGTTCGGCGGTCTCGATCTTGGCCTCATACCCTTCGAACATCTCAAAGTCCTTGAGACGGGTCAGGGGGCGGTCGATGCCGGGGCTGGAGACCTCAAGCGTATAGGCGTCCAAAATCGGATCCTCGACATCCAGCGTGGCGCTGACCGCGTTCGAGATTTCGGCGCAGTCATCGACTTCGATGCCGCCATCGGGCTTGTCGGCCATGATCTGCATCGTTGTGGTCTTACCGCTCATCAGGCGGATACGGACCAGCTCATACCCCAGATCCTCGATCACTGGGGTGATGATCTCGGCCAGTCGCCGGTCGATGGCCGCTTTGGCTATCAGGTCGTTTGTCATCAGATACTCTACCCTTCAATCGGGCACAAAAAAACGGGCGCGCGGCCCGTCGATCTTTTCCGGTGGAGCCTTGGACCAGAAGTCCAACGCGCCGCTGTTGCAACTGCATATACGCAGGGTTTTCCGAGTCTGCAACCCCTGCGGCGGATCAGCGCCGTTTTTCGCGTGGGATCAGACCATCCACCACCGTTCCGCAATGCGCCCGTCATCCAGACGCGCGCGCTGGCTGATCTGGCGGGGCATGCCAACATTGGCTGAGATCGCCAGCGCCATGTCGGCCTCGGACGGGTGAAAGCGCAGACCGCGCAGCGCGCGGGCATCTTCGGCAGAGGGCAGCGCGGCGACGTCGACAAAACCATCCCGCAGGGCCTCGGCCCGTACTTTTGCGTCGGGGATCACGATGATCTCGATCGCATCCAACCACCCAGCCTGAGCACCCTTGTAGTGGCCCGAGACACGGCGGCCCAAGAAATGCCGGTCATCCTCGGCCCGTTCGACCCGATAGCTGCCGGTGCCGTTGGCGGCGTTCAGCGGGGTCACATCTTGCCCGTCGCGGGTAATAACAAATCGGCTGTCGGCCAGCAGGAACGGCAGGCCGGGATTGGCCTCGGCCAGTTCAAGGCGCAGTTGGGTCGGGCCCAGTGCTTCGGCCCGGCCGAGCTGGGCGAGAACAGCGGTCACGTCTTGCACATCGAGCGCCGCGCCATCGTGGAACTGCACGTCAGGGCGCAGGTCGAAACTCCAGACGCGGGCCTGCGCATCGGTCTGCCAGCCAGAGGCCAGCTCTCCGCGCAAGGTGCCGTCGGGAGCAATCTCGGTCAGAGTGTCGAACACGGCACCGCGCGCCACCTGTTCCAGACTGTCATCACGCGGCACGGCCAGCCGCAGCGTGCCGCCCTGTTTCGGCGTATCGGCCAAGGACGCTCCCGTCGCGGCCAGCAAAGCGGCGGCAGCACCCGAGGCGAACAGAGCACGGCGGTCAATCCGGGTCATGCCAAACCCTCCGCCACGCGGTCCATGATGCGGACCAGTTCGGCGCTGATGCCGGGCTCGGACAGGGCATGGCCTGCATGGCGGACCATCTTCAACTCGGCATTCGGCCAGCGTTCGGACAGGTTCCACGCGGCCTGCGGCGGGCAGATCATGTCATAACGCCCCTGCACAATATGGCCGGGGATATGGGCAATCCGGTCCATCTGGTCCAGAATCTGCCCATCCTTCTCCAGAAACCCGCCATTGATGAAATAGTGATTCTCCAACCGGGCAAAGGTGCGGGCATATTCGCCCGGGCTTTCGCCCACCGCACCGTTGGTGTGGATCGAGGCCAGCGCGTTCTCCCAATGCGACCAGGCGCGGGCATAGAGGATTTCGGTCGCGCGGTCGCCCGAGAACAGACGCTTGTTATAGGCGGCGATGGCGTCGGACTGTTCCCCCTCGGGCAGCAGAGCGGTGAATTTCGCCCATTGCTCGGGCCAGAACTTGCCCGCGCCGCCGCCATAGAACCAATCCAGCTCGGCCTGCGTGGCCAGAAACACGCCGCGCAGCACCAGACGGCTGACCCGGTCCGGATGCGCCTGCGCATAGATCAGCGCCAGCGTCGCGCCCCAACTGCCACCAAAGGCGATCCATTCGTCGATCCCGAACAGTGTGCGCAGCCGTTCGATATCGGCCACCAGATGCCAGGTCGTGTTATCCTGAACCGAGGCCGTGGGCCGCGACCGTCCGCAGCCGCGTTGATCGAACAGAATCACCCGATACACCTTCGGATCGAAATACCGCCGCATCGCCGGGCTGCAACCGCCACCGGGGCCGCCATGCAGGATGACCACCGGAACCCCATCGGGATTGCCGCATTGCTCCACATAGATACGATGCCCATCGCCCATATCGACCATCCGCTGATCGAAAGGTTCGATCGGCGGGTACAGATATTGAACTGCGCGCTTTTGGTCCGGGTACTTGTCCATTATGGGCCTATATAGTCCTTAAGCGTAAAAGAGCACACGGAGACAGGAATGCAAGCGCATCCGAACACGGTCGACCCGTCAGAGATCGCAAAATTCGAGGCGATGGCCGCCGAATGGTGGGACCCGCACGGGAAATTCAAACCTCTGCACATGCTGAATCCGTGCCGTCTGGATTATATCACACAGCAGATCGCGGGTGAGTTCGACCGCGATCTCAAGACCTCACATCCCTTTGAAGGGTTGCGCCTGCTGGATATCGGCTGCGGCGGCGGGCTGCTGAGCGAACCGATGGCGCGTCTGGGGGCCGAGGTCGTGGGCGCCGACGCCGCCGAGGGCAACCTGCCGGTCGCCCGCATCCACGCCGAGCAATCCGGGCTGCAGATCGACTATCGCCACACCACGGCCGAGGCGATGGCCGCCGCAGGCGAACAGTTCGACGTGGTGCTGAACATGGAAGTGGTCGAACACGTTGCCGATCCGGCGGGCTTCCTGACCGCGTCGCAGCAGTTACTGAAACCGGGCGGATTGCTGATATGCTCGACCATCAACCGCAACCCGAAATCCTATGCCATGGCCATCTTCGGGGCCGAGGTCGTCATGCGCTGGCTACCACGCGGCACGCATGAGTGGAACAAGTTCATCACCCCTGATGAACTGTTCGACCTGCTGCGCCAGTCCAGGCTAGAGCCGGTGGATCGCAAGGGGTTCGTATTCAATCCGTTGTTGTGGAGCTGGTCGATCTCGGACCGGGATCTGAGCGTGAACTATGTGACGGCGAGTGTGAAGTCGAAGTGAGGTAGGTTTTTTGAATCAATTTTTAAGTTGCGCGCCGTGGCGCGCGGTATTTTGCGGTGCCGCAATATCCGCTGCTACCCTGTTCAATAGCTTGCATGTCGCAGCACAAGAAGCAGAGAACGCACTGGGAAGGTTCGTGTACGAGCATGAAGGCGTTCCGCTGTATGGCTATGTAAGCGATCCAAAAGTTTCTGAGTCGGTTCAGGAAATTGCGGATCGATACCTGTCTTCGAACTTAAATAAGTATGATCTGGTAAGTGCGGATTTCTTTTTTGTCTTTGTTGACCCCGAGATTGTTTCGGAAGGCAAGTTTGTGAATCCAATTGGTTTTGAACTGCCCGAGAAAGCGACAGAACTATTTGCTACACACGAACTCTCTGACGAAGGATGCAATGTAGGAAGAATATTCGCCACGAATGAAGAAGAAAAAGGAGATTATTTGGTATGGCTTGTTCATGGTGGCCAATATGAGGGCAAAGAAGGAATAGAATCCTGCCTTCTTTTCGCGGCGGCGGCTTCGGCCGGAATTTGGTTGGCTGATATTCCAGCTTTGCATCCCCGTGATTTACGGCAGCTCCTTGATTCAATGATCTTAGGATTGAGATGAATATACAAACAGGTGCCTAAAAGTATTTCACGCTACGAAAATAGGCATGCTTCCAAATCCAAGAAAATAAGGCGTGCAGCGACCCTCTAGATCGCAAAACGTCTGAAAACTACTTAGGTTTCTGGGCACCACGTCTGCCTATGTTCGACCGCGCCAGTCTTCGATCTGACTTAGGGCAACGGTTCGATGCCCCTACTCCCCCTCCAACTGCAACCGCAAATCCCGCAGCACCGGCAACGTACTCCGCACCCGCTCCAGCCCCAGCTCTCCGACCACGCGGTTGATCAGTGGGGCAATCGCCGAAATCGCCTGATCCCGCGCGCGGCGACCGGCAGGGCTGATCGCCACCATCTTGCGGCGGGCGTCGTCCCAGTCGGGGCGGATGTGGATGTATCCGGCCCATTCCAGCTTGGCCAAAGTGTTGGTCATCGCCCCTCGGGTCACGTGAAAGGTGCTGGCCAGTTGCGCCGGGCTGCGCTCATCCGCGACGAAGGCCAGATGATTCAGCACCGAAAAATGCGAGATTTCCATGCCCTTAGGCAGCACCCGGCTCAACCGGTTGCGCAATAGCTGATCTGCGGTCAGGATCTCGCTGAACAGCGTGACCGCAAGGGCATTGGTGTCGTCAGTCATGGTCCGGTTCTGGATCAGGGCCCGTCGAAGGGCCGCACGTGCGTCAGTGAGGGCACGCGGCGGCGCGCCTCTGTCACAGAACTATCATCCAAATCAAAAATGTGAATGCCCGGATCGGTGCCTGCGTCGATCAGCACCTCTCCCCACGGGGCGACAACCATGCTGTGACCGTAGGTATAGCGGGTCTTGCCACGGGTCTTGGGATGCTCGCCGGTCTGGGCCGGGGCCAGCACCCAGCAGCCGGTCTCGATCGCTCGGGCGCGCAGCAGCGATTGCCAATGCGCCGCCCCCGTGACCGGCGAAAACGCCGCCGGAACGGTCAGGATACGCGCGCCTGCCTGCGCGAGCGCTGCATAGAGATGCGGGAAGCGGATGTCATAGCAGATGCTCAGGCCAATCGTGCCGAAATCGGTCTCCGCGATGACGGCCTTTTCGCCGGGGCGGTAGTTCTTCGATTCGCGGAAGGTCTCGGATTCGGTGACCTGCACGTCGAACATGTGAATCTTGTCGTACCGCGCAACGATCTGACCTTGCGGGTCGATCAGGACGGATCGGTTGGCAAACCGCCCGTCGGCGTCATGGGTCTTGATCGCCAGTGAGCCGATCAGCAACCAGACGCCCAGCGCCGCAGCCTGCTGACGCAAGCCCGCCAGCGTCAGGTCGTCTTCTTCGTGTTGCAGGACTTCGCGCTGCCGTGTCGTGCTGGTGGACACGCAATTGGTCACCTCGGGCGTCAGGATGAACTGTGCGCCCTGATCCGCCGCCTCGGCCATCATGGCGCGCACAATGTCCAGATTTTCGGCCGGATCGTCCGACGAGGTGATCTGCAGCAGCGCGGTTTTCATCACGCGGCCAGCAGACGGTCCAGCTTGCCCTGACGTTCGAGTTCATACAGGTCGTCGCAGCCGCCCACATGGGTGGTGCCGATGAAGATCTGCGGCACGGTGCGTTTGCCGCCGGCGCGCTGGATCATCTCGGGCTTGCGTTTGGGGTGGGTCAGCACGTTGACCTCGGTAAACTTGACGCCTTTCTGTTTCAGCAGGCGTTTGGCCGCGTGGCAAAAGCCGCATAGCGGCGAGGTGTAGATTTCAACCGGCTTCATATTCCGTCCCTTCGGGTTTCGCGCAATCTTGGGCGAATTAGGCATCCTTGGCAACGCGTGCCAGAGCCAACACGAAAATATGATTTGCGCCTGCGGCCTGACATACACGCGTACAGGCCGCCAAAGTCGCGCCCGAGGTCATGACGTCATCCACCAGCAGGATATCCCGCCCTCTGATCTGCTCTGCCCGCTTCGGATGGGTCGAGATCGCGTGGGTCAAGATATCCTCGCGTTCCTGGGCGGTTTTGCCATCCAGAACCGGTGTACGGACCCTTCGTTGCAGCAGATCGGGGATGCAATCCAGCCCGGCCTCGCGCCCCAGATGCTGCGCCAGCAGGGCCGATTGATTGTAGCGCCGTTTGATCAGGCGCGACCAATGCAGCGGAACCGGCGCGACCAACAGGCCGGGGCGCAGGATTTCCCGTCCGGCCTGCGCCATCCAGCGCGCAGCGGGACGCGCCAGTTCCGGACGGTCGCCGTGTTTCAATGCCAGAACCAGCGCTCGCGCCCGCCCCTGATACAGCAGCGCCGCGCGCCCCTCGTGCCATGGGCGGGGCGTTTTCAGGCAATCGTCACAGTCGATGCGGAACCCGTCCCGTTCGCCGACCACCGGCGCACCGCAGCTGTCGCAGACCGTGCCCCCGATGAACGGTGTGTCGCGCCAGCAGGGACCGCACAGGCCGAAATCGGATTCGGTCAGCTCTCCGCAGCCCATGCAGCGCGGCGGGTAAACCAGTTCGAGCATGGTTTGAATCCCGCGCCGGATGCGATACTTGCGGCTTATGAAACTGCCTGCGTCCAATGCACCCTCTTTGTTTGACCGGTCCACTATCCTGCACCGCCGCGCGCGGGCGCGGGATGAGGCCCTGTTCCTGCACCGCACCGCGGTGGACGAGGTGCAGGATCGGCTCTCCATGGTTAATAAAACCTTTACGGCACCGGCGATCGTGACGCCCTTTCCACAGGTCTGGGCCGAGAGGATGCCGGAGGCACGGATTGTCTGCGATGAGGACACATTGGCCCTGACACCGGGCGCACATGATCTGGTGATCCACGCCATGGCCTTACATTGCGCCAATGATCCGGTGGGGCAATTGATCCAATGCCACCGCGCACTGAAACCTGATGGGCTGCTGTTGGTCGTCTGTCTGGGTGGCGAAACCCTGCACGAATTGCGCGCAGCACTAGGACAGGCCGAGATTGAGGTTTCAGGCGGTCTCAGTCCCCGTATCGCCCCAATGGCCGAGCTACGCGATCTGGGTGGCTTGCTGCAACGCGCCGGGCTGGCCCTGCCGGTGGCCGATGCGGTGCCGCTGACCGCCGAATACCGGGACATCTGGCACCTGATGCACGATCTGCGGGATATGGGAGAGGCCAACGCCCTGTCCGAGCGCCTGAAACAGCCCACACGGCGTTCAATCTTCGCAAAAGCGCAGCAGGTCTATGCGGACCACTTCACCACCCCCTCAGGCCGTCTGGCGGCCACGTTTGAGCTGATCTGCCTGACCGGATGGTCCCCCGATGCCAGCCAGCCCAAACCGCTGCGCCCCGGGTCGGCCCAGATGCGTCTGGCCGAGGCGCTGAACACGGATGAGGGCAAACTGCCCGATTGACGCCCCGCCGAATCCCGTTATCTGGGGCGACAACTGTAAAAATCAGGAAGCCCACATGTCCGACGCCACCCGCCCTGCGCATGCGCCAGCCGATCACCCCAAGGTCAAGATGGGCCGCGTCGGCATTCTGCTGGCCAATCTGGGGACGCCGGATGATTATTCCTATTGGCCCATGCGGCGGTATCTGAACGAGTTCCTGTCGGACAAGCGTGTGATCGACTACCCGGCGTGGAAATGGCAGCCGTTGCTGCAGGGGATCATCCTGACCAAACGCCCCTTCAGCTCGGGCGCGGCGTATAAGTCGATCTGGAATCACGACAAGGGTGAAAGCCCGCTGATGACGATTACCAAGGATCAGACTGCAAAGCTGCGCGATGCCATGCAGGTGCGGTATGGGGATCAGGTTCTGGTGGATTTCTGCATGCGCTACGGCAACCCCTCGACCAAATCCAAGGTGCGGCAGATGGTGGCCGAGGGCTGCGACCGCATCCTGTTCTTCCCGCTTTACCCGCAATATGCCGGGGCGACCTCCGCCACCGCCAATGACCAGTTCTTCCGCGCATTGATGGACGAAACCTGGCAACCGGCCAGCCGCACGGTGCCTGCCTATTTCGACGAACCGGCCTATATCGACGCGCTGGCCCAATCGGTCGAGCGCGCCTATGCCGGGATGGAAACCAAACCGGATATCCTTGTGTGTTCCTACCACGGCATGCCGGAACGCTATTTGCAGCAGGGCGATCCCTATCACTGCCAATGCGTCAAGACCTCGCGGTTGCTGAAGGAACGGCTGGGTTGGTCCGATGATCAGCTGGTGTCCACCTTCCAGTCTCGGTTCGGGCCCGAGGAATGGCTGAAGCCCTATACGGTCGATCACGTGGCCGAACTGGCACGGCAGGGCAAGAAGAACATCGCCGTGATCGCCCCGGCCTTTTCCGCCGATTGCATCGAAACGCTGGAAGAGATCAACGAAGAGATCAAGGAAAGCTTCGAAGAAGCCGGTGGTGAGAGCTTTACCTACATCCCCTGCCTGAATGACGAGGACGCGCATATCGCGGCGCTGGGCAAAGTGATTCAGGACAACCTGCGCGGCTGGCTGGACTGAACCAGCGCCACTCGCAGCAAAACAAAAAAAGGCGGTGGAAAGCTCCACCGCCTTTTTAAAATTGATTGAGTCTCGTCGACTTAGCTTGCTGCAACAGCTGCGGCAACAACAACCAGCAGGATCAGCGGCAGCAGGATGCCCTGCGACGAACCCTGGGTTTCTTCGACAACAACAGGTGCTTCAACAACCGGCTCTTCCAGGTTGCCAGCATATGCGGTCGAAGCAGCAGCAGTCAGTGCAGCAGCGAGAACGAGTTTCTTCATATTAACCTCCAGAATTTGCGCGATTCCAATACGCGAACCGCACATCTAAGACTTACCTCGTGAGTTTTTCTAATCAGCTATGCCCGGGGAATGCAATTGTAACTTGCGCCGCAAGCGGGTTCGTGCGCGAAAATGTCGTCAAATTAGCAACACTTGCGTGCCAACTTTGGCCATCCCGAACAGCTCGGCAATATCTTCGTTGAACAGACCAATACAGCCGTTCGAAGATCGCCGCCCGATTTTGCGCGTATCATGGGTGCCGTGGATGCGGTAGTACTTCCAGCTGAGGTATAAAGCGTGCGTTCCCAACGGGTTATCCGGGCCCGGCGGGATATAGTCCGGCCATTCCGGGTTCCGCTTCTTCATCGAAGGCGTCGGCGCCCAGCTGGGCCCTTCGACCTTGCGGATCACGCTGGTGCGCCCGCGCCGGGTCAATTCCTCGGTCAGCGGCACGGATGAGGGGTAGAGTTTGTACACCGATTGGTCATCCGACCAGTAATGCAGCGCGCGCGAGACCGTATCGACCAGAATTGCGCCGTTTTTGGTGTTCGAAAAGTAGGGCTGCCAGTCCAGCGCCCGGAACCCCGAGATATTGCGACGCACCTGCGGTTCCGGCTCGGGCGCAGGGCGCAGGGGGTCTCCGGGGATGTATTGTGCGATGGCAGGTGAGGCCAAACCGGCGGCAGCTCCGGCCAGAAACCCACGGCGCGTGTGGGAAAGAATGCGCTTTTTGACCATGTCGAACGGACCTTCGTGATGGAAACATGTAAAATCCGGGTCATTTTATGGCCAGAATGCTTCAGTCGCAAATCAAACCGGCAGAATCATGCGCGGTGACGCCAATGTGCGTTTGCCCCGGACGCTCTGGCGGGCTATTCCCGTTGGCGACACAGATATCAGGCCCATCATGACGCGTATTTTTTCCATTCTCCTGCTTTGTTTTGCCACTCTGGCCGCTTGTACCGATTCGCGCACTCAGAGCCTTGGCGCCGATGGGCGCCCCCTGCCGACGGTCTACAAGATTCGCGGCAACCCCGAGAAATTGCAGTTCCGCATGCTCGATTCGGTCAACGCACTGCGTCAGGCGCAGGGTCTGCAGCCGGTGCAGTTGAACGCACAGCTGAACGCTGCTGCTGCCACGCATTCCAAGGATATGGCGCGGCAGAACCGGCCCTGGCACTTTGGCTCGGACGGCTCCTCTCCCTTGGATCGGGCCAGTCGCGTAGGCTACTACGGCACCTTCCTGGGTGAGGCGATTTCCGAGACCTATGAGACCGAAACCGAAACCCTGGCCGCCTGGATGCAGGAACCCGGTCCGCGTTCGGTCATTCTGGACCCGAAAGCGACCCAGATGGGGTTTGCCTGGCATCAGGAAGGTGGCGGCAAGATCTGGTGGACGCTGGAGATGGGAACGGGCGGGTAATCGTTCCGATTTTCGAAACAAAAGGCTTCCGACCTTTTTCAGCCCTGCACTAGGAGTGTTGCAAATGGCAAAGTTCGCTGCGCGGATTTTGCTGCCGTTGAGATTTTGAAATCTACGCGCCACTATCCCACAATGATTTATGTTTTAGCTTACCCGGAGTTCGAACCATCTTGCGCTGGCCGAATTCGAAGCTTTCGGGCAAAACATGAGCCTCAAAGAGCTAAACTTGTTCCACCACACATTACCTTGGTGTTTGGAGTGAAGGACGAACACTTACAGACCATCACTGAGTTGGTCGAGGCGGTTTCGAACCAAACTCACGAGTTCCCTATCGCGTTCGACGACCACGCAATCGAGTTTGATCCCTTTGAACAAAAATACAAAATCTTCCTTCTTTGCGGCGATGGAAGTTGCACAGTGACTGCTTTGCACGATCAACTCTACAACGGGGAACATCGTACGGAACTAAACTCAACACATCCGTTCAGACCGCATATGACAATAGCGACTTATGACGAGCGCGCGGAAATTGAGCGACTAGATGTTTCGGATGCTGGTGAGCTTCCGATTTGCGGAAAACTGCGTGCTTTAGAGATAATGCGATTTTCTAATGGCGAGCTATCGACGCTCAAGACGGTCCCGTTTCGTCAATAGGTGTGGACTCAAAGCCAATATAGCCGCGAATGCATTTAACTCGAAGCAGGCAACTTTGGTTGATTTTTGATACTTGCTGTGAAGAGGCCCCAAATCCGGAGGCTTTTCGCGCGCAGAACGCTCAAGCCGCCTGCATGGACTGGGCTTCGGTCAGAATAGCATAAAGCTTGACCGGATCAGGATTGGCGCGCAGCTTGGCGCAGACGGTCGGTTCGCGCAGAGTGCGGGACACCAGCGCCAATGCTTTCAGGTGATCGACACCGGCCTCTTCCGGCGCAAACAGCGAGAACGCCAGATCGACGGGCTGCCGGTCGACCGAGCCGAAATCCAGCGGTTTTTCCAGCAACACAAAGACACCCGCCACCGCGTCCAACTCGGGCAGGCGCGCGTGCGGCAGGGCGACGCCATGGCCGACGCCGGTCGGGCCGAGGCTTTCGCGCTCCAGCAGGCTGTCGACGATGGCCTGTGCATCCAGCCCAAGCGTCGCCGCGCCAATGTCACCGATTTCCTGAAACAACCGTTTCTTGCTGGACGCCGCTGACAATACACGCACTGCTTCGGGCTTGAGTATGCTCGAAAGCTCCATGTTCACGCTCCTGGGCTGAGCCCCTGCAAAACGCAGGGGCCTGTGCCGTTCATCCTTGCCTGTTACGGATCGATCCAGCCGATATTGCCGTCTTCCCGACGATATACGACATTCAACCCGTCCTTGTTTTCATTCCGGAACACCAGCACCGGGGCGCCAGCCAGTTCCATCTGCATTACGGCCTCACCGACGCTGAGCGATGGGATCTTCGTTTCCATCTCAGCCACAATCATAGGCTGCAGCGATTCGGGCTCATCAGCCGAATCCGATTCGTCAGAGGCGAGGATATAAGAGGACGCGCCAAAGAGTTCAACCGGCTCGGACCGATCCTTGTGGTGATCCTTCAGCCTGCGCTTATAACGGCGCAGCTGTGTTTCCATCTTGTCGCAGCAGCCTTCGAATGCCGCATAGATTTCGGTTGCGTGGGCCTTGGCCTGAGCGGTCAGGCCCGTGGACAAATGTACAGTGGTTTCGCATACATATTCATGCGCCGAACGGGAAAAGACGACGTTGGCGTCCGTCGGGCGCTGGGCGTATTTGCCCACGACCTCGCCCAGCTCGGTCTGCACGTGGGTCTGCAGGGCCGCGCCGATGTCGATCTGTTTTCCGCTGATTTGGTAACGCATGTGATCTCCTTCACAATTCACACCCATTCTGACGCCGCAGAACGCGACGGACTTGTTTTTATCGGGTGGGGGGTAACGACATGTTCCACGGTTGTCTTTGAACCGGCCCTTCGAAGAAGGGACATCGAGATCCAGACTGGAACCGAAGAAATGCCATGTGCCAATTGAGCCAAGACGCGGCGGAAGAGTCAATCAAAACAGATGTGTGGAAATGCGATTTCCGCCATGCATCCGGCGCAATTCCGCGCAAGCTCATGAAATACGGAAGTTTTCGCCCAAATAGACGCGGCGCACATTTTCGTTTTCGACCACTTCGTCCGGGGTGCCGGACATCAGAACCTGTCCGTCATGCAGAATATAGGCGCGATCCACAATTTCCAGCGTTTCCCGGACGTTATGGTCGGTGATCAGCACACCGATTCCCCGTTTCTTCAGATCGGCCACCAGATGGCGGATATCGCCGACGCTGATCGGGTCAACACCGGCAAAGGGTTCATCCAGCAGCAGATATTTCGGATCGGCGGCCAGACAGCGCGCAATCTCGACCCGGCGGCGTTCGCCACCCGACAGGGCCAGCGCAGGCGCGCGGCGCAGGTGTTCGATCGAGAAATCCGACAGCAACTCTTCCAGCCGTTCCTTGCGCTTGTGCGCGTGCTTGACTGTTATGTCCAAAACGGAGGCGATGTTGTCCTCGACGCTCATGCCGCGAAAGATCGACATTTCCTGCGGCAGATAGCCGATGCCAAGCCGCGCGCGGCGGTACATCGGCAGGGTGGTGACATTCTGCCCGTCAATCGTGACGGTTCCGGCCTCGGGGAAGACCAGCCCGGCGACCGAATAGAAGGTCGTCGTCTTGCCCGACCCGTTCGGCCCCAGCAGCGCCACCACCTCGGACCGGTCCAATGTCATCGAGACATCGCGGATCACGGTTTTCTTGCGGTAGGATTTGCGCAGCTTCTCGATCTTCAGCCCCGAGGACCCCTCGGCCACGGACAGGGTGGGTTGATTCATCAATTGCCACCCTGCTGCAGGATGGTCTTGACACGGCCCGACATGGTCGCGGTGCCGGTGGTCAGATTGGCGATCATCTGATCGCCGCTGATGATGCTGGGCCCCTGGGTCAGCAGCACATTGCCATTCATGCGGATCACGCCGGTGTCGATGGTATATTCCGCCCGGTCGCCTTCGGCTGCGTCGGGGGGGCTGACCAGAACCACATCCTCGGTCGCCTCAAGCCGCTGAATGGCCGAGCGGTCGGCGTTGTAGACCACCAGAACCCGCTCCGCACTCAGACGCATTTCGCCCTGCACGACGATGACATTGCCCACAAACTCGGCCGATCCGTCCTCCTGATTGACATTCAGGGTCTCAGAGGTGACCTCGACCGGCAGGGTCGGGTCGGCTTTGACAGACCCAAAGGCAACTTGCGCCTCTTGCGCGGATGCCGGGAATGCGCCGAGGGTCAGGGCGATACAAACAGAGGCTATACGTAAGTCAAACACGGGTTATCTTTCAGCTTTCATTGGCTCGTATATCAGCTTCACGCCGTCTGTAAAAAGAATATGGACCGGGCCGTCGTTTTTTACAGTGCCAAAACGCATCCGACCGGCAGTAAATGCGCCAATCGGGCTGGTTCCATCGACCTGACCGGGCGTGTCGCCGCGGATTTCGTCCAGCGAGGTGTTGAGCAAATCGGTCGTCACCCGCATGCCATCGGCCGAGGTGATGACGACATCGCCCACAAAGGTGACGGTGCCCTTGTCGGGGCGGATCGAGCCTGCGTTGGATTCCAGCGTGATGACCCCGCCACCCGACAGACCAAGGCGCCCGGAAATCTCGGACCCGGTCGGGGCATCCCCCTCGTCGCCCTGAGTCGCGCGCCGGGCTTCGACCTGAATCTCTTCACCCTTGCTGGTCACCCCGTTGTATCTGGGGCGTGTCACCGCCTGATCGGCCAGTCTTTCATCAATCGCCTCGCGCGAGAACGGGACCGAGACATTGGTCTCGACGCTGCGCGACAGCAGGAACATGGTGGACAGCAATGTGATCGCCGCCAACGGCAACAGTACCTTCAGGAACTGTACCCATCTGGAATGGCGATCCACAGCGATCCCTCCCTTAACCCAGCCCGACGCGCAGGCAGTCGTGGATGTGCAACAGGCCCTTTGCCTGACCCGGTGCGGCCTCATCCACCACGAAAAGTGAGGTGATTTTGCGGTCGTTCATGATCGACACCGCCTCTTCCGCCAATGCGCCGGATTGGATGGTGGTGGGGCTTTCGGTCATGACCTCTTGCGTGCTCTTGCCCAGCAGCCCGTCCATGTGCCGCCGCAGGTCGCCATCGGTGATGATACCGATCAGGTGTCCTTGTGCGTCGGTGACACCTGCTACGCCAAAGCCTTTCTGGCTGATCTCGATCAGCGCGTCGCTCATCGCCGTGTCCGCCGCAACCAGAGGCAGCGCCGCACCCGTATGCATCAGGTCACCCACGGTGGACAGCCGCGCACCCAGTTTGCCGCCGGGGTGGAAGGCGCGAAAATCCTCGGGCTGGAAATCGCGGTATTTCATCAGCGCAATCGCCAGCGCATCCCCCATCGCCAGCGTCAGCGTGGTCGAGGTTGAGGGCACCATGCCAAACCCGCATGCCTCACCCATCGACGGGATCAGCAGATGTACATCGGCCTGCTTCATCAGAGTGCTTTCCGGTTTGCTGGACAGGCCAATCAGCGGAATGCCAAAGCGGCGGGTGAAGGCCAGCAGGTTGGCAAGTTCCGGCGCCTCGCCCGAGTTCGAGATCGCCAGAACCACATCGCCCTTGGACACCATACCCAGATCACCATGGCTGGCCTCGGCCGGGTGCACGAAATAGGCGGGCGTGCCGGTGCTGGCCAGCGTTGCGGCGATCTTGTGGCCGATATGGCCCGATTTGCCGATGCCGCTGATGATGATCCGGCCCGTGGCTTGCAGGATCATCTGCACGGCTTCGGCAAAGTTCTCGTCCAGGCTGTCGGCCAGTACGTCCAGCGCGCGGGCCTCGTCGGTGACCACCTGTCTTGCGGTTCTCAGGAATGCTTCGGTATCGGTCATGAGTGCGCAAAAATATCCGTTTCGGGCCAACCGGCGAGGTCAAGCTTCGCGCGCATCGGCAGAAAGTCAAAACAGGCCTGCGCCATCTCGGCGCGGCCTTCGCGGGCCAGCCGCGCGTTCAGACCGTCGCGCAGCTGATGCAGATACAAAACGTCCGAGGCGGCATAGTCCAGCTGCGCCTCGGTCAGGGTTTCTGCGCCCCAATCACTCATCTGCTGCTGTTTCGAGATATCGACGCCCAGCAGCTCCTGACACAGGTTCTTCAGCCCATGCCGGTCGGTATAGGTGCGGATCAGGCGGCTGGCGATCTTGGTGCAATAGACCGGCGCGGCCAGCGCGCCAAAGGTGTGATACATCGCGGCGATATCGAACCGGCCAAAGTGGAACAGTTTCAGCACCTCCGGGTTTTCCAGCATCGCGCACAGGTTGGGGGCCGCTGTCTGGCCTTTCTCCACCTGCACGATATGGCTGTGCCCGTCGCCACCCGACATCTGGATAACACACAGGCGATCCCGATGCGGATTCAGCCCCATGGTTTCACAGTCAATGGCCACAACAGGGCCCAGATCCAGCCCATCCGGCAGGTCGTTCTTGTACAGGTGGTTCGCCACGGAATTGTCCTTTGTGCACTGTCGCCCCCGAGATAGGAGGTTTGGCCACCAAACTCAACGCTGTCCGTGGAAAACCGCCGCAGGGGCGGCATCTTGACGAACGGCCCCGCGCGCGAACAATTGGCGCAACTGTGACAAGGAACCCCTCCTGATGCTCAGCGTCTTGCGCAACCGCACCTATCGCCACCTGTTTGCCGCGCAGATCGTGGCACTGACCGGCACCGGGCTGGCCACACTGGCGCTGGCGCTGCTGGCCTATGATCTGGCCGGGGACGGGGCCGGGCTGGTGCTGGGCACGGCGCTGACCATCAAGATGGTGGCCTATGTCACCATCGCCCCGCTTGCCGCTGCGTTTGCCGAGCGTCTGGACCGCCGCCGCATGCTTGTGGCGCTGGATCTGGTGCGTGCGGCGGTGGCGCTCTGCCTGCCCTTCGTGACCGAGGTCTGGCAGGTCTATGTGCTGATCTTTCTGCTGCAATCCGCCTCGGCCGGGTTCACCCCCGCCTTTCAGGCCACCATCCCCGATGTACTGACGGATGAGAGGGACTATACTAAGGCCCTGTCCCTGTCCCGGCTGGCGATGGATATGGAAAGCCTGCTCAGTCCGATGCTGGCGGCGGCCCTGTTGCTGATCGTCAGTTTCGACAGCCTGTTCTGGGGCACCAGCCTGGGGTTTGTTGCCTCGGCAATGCTGGTGGTCTCGGTCGCGCTGCCCTCGCCCAAACCGGGCAAGCGGCGCGGGATTTACGACCGGACCACCCGCGGCATTCGCATCTACCTGAAAACCCCCCGGCTGCGCGGGCTGCTGGCGCTTAGCTGGAGTGCGGCAGCGCTGAGTTCCATGGTGATCGTCAACACCGTCGTCATCATCCGCAGCGATCTGGGCCTGTCCGACAGCGCTGTTGCCATCGCTTTGGCCGGGTTCGGGGGCGGTTCGATGCTGGCCGCCTTTGCGCTGCCCCGGCTGCTGGACCGGTTCGAGGATCGCAAGGTCATGATCTTCGGTGCCACCCTCGGCACCCTCGCCATGGCCGCTGCTGCGGTTCTGGCCGCGATGATGCCGCTTTCGCTGGCTCTGCTGACCGTCTTCTGGACCTGCACCGGGTTCGGCTATTCGGCGACGCTGACGCCCTCGGGCCGCCTACTGACCCGCTCGGCCCACCCCGAGGACCGCCCGGCAGTGTTTGCCGCCCAGTTCACCCTGTCCCACGGCTGCTGGTTGGTGCTGTATCCGCTGGCGGGCGGGTTGATGACCATGTTCGGCAGCGCGGTGGCACTGGGCTGGATGGCTGCCTTTTCGGTGCTGGGGCTGGTTGCGGCCCTGCTGATCTGGCCACGTCGGGATCAGGGGTCCGTCGCGCATGACCACCCCGATTTGCCACAGGATCACCCTCATCTAGCCGGGGACGCCCCGCACGCCCACCCGATCATCATCGACGACCTGCACCCGCATTTCCCGCAAAACCGGAGCCAAAATGGACCCGCTTGACCGCCGCATCATCGCCGCCCTGCAACATAACGCCCGCGCTTCGACCACCCATATCGCCGCGACGCTGGGGGTTGCGCGGACCACCGTGCATGAACGCATCAGCCGGATGGAGGAACGCGGGGTGATTGTCGGCTATTCCGTCGTGCTTGGCGAAACCGATGACACGCCCCGGGTTCAGGTCATCGTCCTGCTGGAAGTGCAGCAAAAGGAAACCGCCCGCATCATCAAACGGCTTGATGCGTTCCCCGAGGTGAAACTCTGCCTCTCGATCAATGGCGATTTCGACCTGCTGCTGTCGGCCGAGGCCCCCCGGATCGAGGATCTGGATATTCTGGTAGATGAACTCGCCCGCATCCCCGGCGTGTCGCGCACCAACACCAGCGTGGTTTTTGGCCGCCGGATCGACCGAAACTGAGACGGCGATAACCCTCTGTAAACCGATGATTGGCTAGCTTGCCCCGGATGGATCAGAATCCCGGACCGGCAGAATGCCCAACCTGAGACTATTACTCGTGCTGCTTGTGCTGCCGCTGCCCGCGGCTGCCATAACTGCGGACATCTGCGATCAGGCCGCCCGCCGCGCCGCTGAAACCGAAGGCGTGCCGCTTAAGGTGCTGCGGGCCATCACGAGGGTCGAAACGGGCCGGGTGCGCGATGGGCGGCTGGCCCCCTGGCCCTGGGCCGTCAATGTCGAGGGCCAAGGCTATTGGTTCGCGTCCGAGGCTGAGGCCAAAGCCCATATCTTCAACATCTTCCACGCTGGCACGCGCAGCTTTGACGTGGGCTGTTTCCAGATCAATTACCGCTGGCATGGAAAGGCATTCCGTTCGATCGACGCCATGTTCGACCCGGATGAAAACGCAGGCTACGCCGCACGGTTCCTGAAACAGCTTTACGCCGAGCTGGGATCATGGCCCGCAGCCGCCGGGGCCTATCATTCGCGCACGCCCAATCTGGCCAAGGCCTATTCCGGGCGCTTTCAGACAGTTCTGGCACAGCTTGGCGACGCGCCCCTGCCACAAACGGCGCAAGCCTCGCGCGATCCGTTCACCGCTGCGGCAACCCCTCTGGTCCCCTTGTGGCAAGCCGAATCGCAACAAGGCGCGCTTGGCTCGCTGATGCCCGCAACCGACGGCGCCACCGCCTTCATCGCCTTCAATTAGGAGCTGGCCCTTGCCCCGGATCGACATCCGCACCCTGTTTTCACCCACCGTCCTGCTGGCCATCGCGCTGATGACGGTCATCGTGATGATGATCCTGCCCATGCCCGCCTGGGTGCTGGACGTGGGGTTGGCAGCATCCTTCGCGCTGGCCATCCTGATCTTCACGCTGACTTTGTTCATCGAGCGGCCACTGGATTTCTCGGCCTTCCCGACGATCCTGCTGGCCTCGCTGATGCTGCGGCTGTCGCTGAACGTGTCCTCGACCAAGCTGATCATCGGGCAGGGCCACACCGGCACCAATGCCGCAGGGGACGTGATCGAAGGGTTCGCGCAATTCGTCATGGGCGGCAGTATCTTTCTGGGTCTCGTGGTGTTCGGCGTGCTGCTGATCGTGAACTTCATGGTCATCACCAAAGGCGCCGCCCGCATGGCCGAGGTCGGCGCGCGGTTCGCGCTGGACGGGATGCCGGGCAAACAACTGGCCATCGACAGCGACATGTCCGCCGGGGCCATCGACCACCAGCAAGCCAAGGAACGGCGCGAGCGCGAACAGCAGGAGACGACGTTCTTCGGTTCACTCGACGGGGCGTCGAAATTCGTCAAAGGCGATGCGATTGCCGGGCTGCTGATCACCCTGCTGAACCTTGTGATGGGTCTGATCATGGGCGTGATCGTGCATGGCATGCCGGTCACATCGGCCTTTGAAACTTATGCGATTCTGACCGTCGGCGACGGGCTGGTGTCGCAAATTCCAGCGGTAATCATCTCGATTGCCTCGGCGCTGTTGCTGGCGCGCGGGGGCACGCAAGGGGCCACCGACAGCGCCATATTCTCCCAACTCGGGCGGCATCCCGCAGCACTGGGCACCGTCGCCGTGCTGATGGTGCTGTTCGCACTGGTCCCCGGTCTGCCGTTTTTGCCCTTCATCCTCGGGGCAGGTGTCTTGGGCTATGCCGCCTACAACGTACACCGCACCCAAAAAGCGCAGGACCTGGCCGACCAGCAGCCAGAGGCCGAGGCGGAAGCGCCAGTCTCACAAGCGATCGGGGATATTCTTGATCTGGACGACGTGCATCTGGAATTCGCCCCCGATCTGGTCAGCATGGTGCTGGATCAGGGCACTGGGCTGGACGCGCGGATCGCCAATATGCGCACCTATGTCGCGTCCAGTTTTGGCCTGATCCTGCCCGAGATTCGCCTGACCGACCGCGCCGAACTGCCCACCGGCACCTACGTGATCAAGGTGCAAGGGGTTGAACAGGCGCGTGGCGTTCTGAACTCGGATCTGGTTCTGGCGCTGGTGCAGGACGGTCAGGACCTGCTGCCGGACGGGACCGACGTGACCGAGCCGGTCTACGGCGCCCCCGCTCGCTGGATTCTGCCCAAAGATCAGGAGGCCGCCGCCCTGAACGGTGCCACCATCGTCACCCCGCCCGAGATTCTGGCCACCCATCTGCTGGAGATCATAAAACAGAATTTCTCGCGCCTGCTGACGCTGAAATCCCTGCGTCGCCTGCTGTCCGAGATGACCCGCCTCAGCGATGCAACCCGGGCCGAGGCCAACCGCAAGCTGCTGGACGAACTGATCCCCGACAAAGTGCCCATCGACACGCTGCACGCGGTGTTGCGGCTGTTGCTGGATGAGAGGGTCTCGATCCGCAACATGGCCCTGATCCTGGAAAGCGTGGCCGAGGCGCGCCTGACCACCACCCAGCCCGAGGGCATTTGCGAGCTGGTGCGGCAGCGGCTGGGTTTCCAACTGGTGGCAGAGATGAAGCGCGAGGATGGCTCGATCCCCCTGATCCAGCTGGCCCCGGAATGGGAGGATACCTTTGCCACCTATCAGATCGACGCGCCCAATGCCGGGCTTGATGTGGCGCTGCCGCCGAACCTGTTCAACAAGCTCGCCGACGGCGTCGTCAACAGCGTCGCGCAATCCGCCGATCACGGGTTGTTTCCGGCGGTGGTGACCTCGACCCGGCGACGGCGGTTGCTGCGCACCATCATGCATGCGCGCGGGGTCGCCAATCCGGTCCTCTCGTTCGAAGAAATCGGGCTTGAGGCGCGGCCATCGCTGGTCGGCACGGTGCCCGCGTGATCGCCCTGCCGTCGGAATTGCTGGCGCAGCTGGGCGATGAGATTTGGCATGTGTTCGCTGTGTTTCTGCGGGTCTCGGCTTTTGTGTCGCTTTTGCCTGCCTTTGGTGAACAAATCATCCCGACGCGGGTGAAACTGGCCATCTCTGCGGCCTTCACCCTGATCGTAACCCCGGCAGCGCCCGCGCCGGTCCTTGTCGCGAACCCGGTTGCCCTGGCCGGGTTGGTGGGCTCCGAAGTTGTGGTCGGGCTGGCGCTGGGCATGGGTCTGCGGCTGTTTGTGCTGGCGCTGCAAACCGCGGGATCGATCGCCGCGCAGGCCACATCGCTGTCGCAAATTCTGGGTGGTGTCAGCGTCGATCCGGCCCCGGCGATGGGTTACCTGCTGATGCTGGCCGGGCTGGCGCTGGCGGTGCTGATGGGGCTGCATATCCGCGTGGCGCAATTTCTGATCCACAGCTATATGATGTTTCCCATGGGCACCGTGCCCGCCGCACCGGACCTGTCGCATTGGGGCGTCCAGCAGATCGCCCGCAGCTTCGGACTGGCCTTTGCGCTGGCTACGCCCTTCGTCATCGCCTCGCTGATCTACAATCTGGCGCTGGGCGTCATCAACCGGGCCATGCCGCAGCTTATGGTCGCCTTTGTCGGTGCCCCGGCGATTACCTTTGCCGGTCTGTTTCTTCTATTCGCGGGCACGCCTCTTATCCTCTCGGTCTGGGTAGACGCGCTGTTTGCCCACCTCCAGAACCCGCTTGGGGGCACGAGATGAGCGGACAGGACGATGACGCCGACAAGTCCTTTGAGGCCACCCCGCAGAAACTGCAAAAAGCCCGCGAAAAGGGTGAGGTCGCCAAGTCCAACGATCTGTCCGTGGTTGCCGCCTATGCCGGACTGCTGATCGCGCTTCTAGCCGCCGGGCAGTTTTCGGTCGAACGTCTGGGCTCGGCCTTTGTCATCCTGCTGGATCAGCCTGAAGAAATGGCCCAGCTACTGACCACTGGCCCCGCTTTTGGCCCCGTCGGCGGTTTGCTGAAATCAACCCTGCTCCCGGTCTCGCTGCTGTTTGCCGTCCCCGCCGCCGCTGTGCTGCTGAACCTGATCGCCCAGCGTGCGCTGATCTTTGCCCCCAGCAAGCTGAAACCAAAGGCGTCGCGCATCTCTCTCCTGTCCAATGCCAAAAACAAGTTCGGCCGAGGCGGCCTGTTCGAGTTCTCCAAAAGCTTTGTGAAGCTGCTGATCTACGGCACCTGCCTGACGCTGTTCCTGCACGCCAACCTGGCCGAGATCCTGTCAGCCAGCGCAGCCCCCGCGCGTTCCTCCATCCTGTTGATGATGAACCTGCTGTTTCGCTTTCTATTTATCGTGATCGCCATCGCTCTGGCGATCGGCGTGATCGACTATATCTGGCAACATACCGAGCATCTGCGCAAGAACCGCATGTCGCGCAAGGAAATCCAGGATGAGACCAAGGATGCCGAGGGCGACCCGCATGTCAAACAGCAACGCCGCCAGCGCGCGCAGGAAATCGCGACCAATCAGATGATGGCCGACGTGCCCGAGGCCGATGTGGTCATCGTCAACCCAACCCATTATGCCGTTGCCCTGAAATGGTCACGCGCGACCGGCACGGCGCCGGTCTGTGTGGCCAAGGGTGTGGACGAGGTCGCCGCCGCCATCCGCTCCAAGGCAGGTGAGGCTGGCGTGCCCATCCATTCCGACCCGCCCACCGCGCGCGCGCTGCACGCAACCGTAGAGATCGGGCAAGAGATCGCCGAAGAACATTACCGCCCCGTCGCCGCCGCCATCCGCTTTGCCGAGGCGATGCGCAAACGGGCCAAGGGGCAGATCTGATGGCGCGCGCGCGGATATCAGACCTGGCGGAGGCGACAGAGGCCGACTTTCAGAAAGAATATCAAGAGCTTCGCCCCCTGCTGCAGAAAGAGGCCCAGCTACAGGCGCAGCTTGTGCGGCTGGATGCACAACTGGCGCAGGTAAAGGCAGACAGCATCCAGACCGAGGGCTATCACGTGACCGGCGGCGATATGTTGTGGCACGGTTGGGAGTCAGCAACGCGGCGGCAGTTGAACATGGAACTGGCGCAAGTACGGGCGCAGAAGCTGGCCGCGATGGAGGGCCTGCGCAAGGCGTTTGGCCGCAAGCAGGCTGTCGAGAACCTGTCCCGGCAGGCGCGGGAACAGAAGCGGCAGAAACAGCAAAAGGCGTGGATGCGCCAAATCACCGGATAATCCGTCCCGGCGTGATCGCCGGGGCGGTTCGGGTCAGGTGTCCTGTCGGGCAACACTCATGATCAGAACGCGTGAGACATCCTCACCCAGATCCTTGCGTGCCACTTCCAGCAGCGACTTGCGCAGGGTTTTCAGATTGCTCGATTGCGTGAAGGCGCCGTCAAAACCGCCGGTATTGGCGTGGTCGAACAACACCTGCAGGAAGCCATCGCGCAGTTTCGGCTCGATTGCGTAGAAAGCTTCCTCGATACCCGGTTTTGTCTCAATGCTGAGCGACATGGTGACCAGCGCAGAGATTTCATCATCCGCGACCACCGGCACTACGAATTGCTTGGTCAGCTTGAGATATTCATAGGCGCTGGCCTTGTCATCCTTGCTTTTTTTCTTGGATTTGGCGGATTTCTCTTTCTTCGGCTTTTCCTTGGCCGCCTCATCCTTGGGCATGTCCTTGTCCGGCGACATCAACATGATTCCGCCGCCGGCACCCGCAGCGAAACCCACGATCAGAAAGATAATCGGTAGAAGCTTCTTGATCACGGCGACACCTCAGAACGGCAGCAATGCATCAAGGACCTGCTGGCCGACCCGCGGCTGCTGCACATCCGTAATCTGCCCACGACCGCCATAAGACACGCGTGCTGATGCGATCTTGTCATAGGTGATTTCATTCTGGCGTGAGATATCCTGGGGGCGCACATAGCCCGAGACCAGCAACTCGCGCAGTTCGAAATTCACCCGCAATTCCTGCGTGCCGGAAATCGACAGGACACCGTTCGGCAACACATCGATAACCGTCGCGGCGACGCGAAGGGTCAGTTTCTCTTTGCGTTTGACCGAACCTTTGCCCCGGCTTGATGACGCGGAATCGATTGAAACCGCATCATCCAGGGTTGCCCCTCCAGGCAGTTGCTCTGCCGCCCGTTGCGGCAGGCCGAACAGGCTGGGCACGGCCAGACTTTCGGACCCGGTGCGCGAGCGGTCGGTGTCATTGGAAATCTCGGCCTTTTCGTCCAGTTCGATCACCACGGTCAGGATATCGCCCTTTTTGATCGCCCGCTGGTCACCCAGCAGCGAGTGTTGCCCCCCGCTCCATAATGAGGACTGATCGACCGTCCGTTGCGGCTGCGTGTGCAGCGGCAGCCCGGGCCAGAGCATGGCAACATGTTCTGGGGATTCCGTGTTTGGCGTCAGGCTGGGGGGCTTGCCCAGATGATCCAACCGCGCGCAGGCGGATACGGCAAGCGCACAGATTATCAAAGAACCGGAGAGTTTAGGCATCACTGAACCTCGATTTGACCGTCGGGCCGGATAAGACCCGTGACTGTGGTGCGCGACGACAGGTTCATCACGCGAATACGTTCTCCCGCAGCGCCCCGCCCGAGGGCGCGCCCTTCGGTCGAGATCGACAGAGACGCCTGGTGAAAGATCAGCGTCACCAGATCGTTGCGGTTGACGATGGCGGGCGGGCCGAAATCGCCCGGGCGGATGGGACGACCGGGGTAAAGCGCCACGCGCGCCTCTTGCCCGATCAGATCAGCAGGGTCGGTGACCGCCCCCGCGATATTCACCGTCTTGGTTTCCAGATCGGCGGCCACGATCACCTCTTTGGCGCGGATGGTGCGGGTGGGCACCACGATATCGGCCAACGCGCCCAACGGAGCCAGAGCCAGAAGAAAAACCAGACCCCGCATCAGCGCACCTGCGTCGTTGCGCCCATCATCTGATCGACGGCAGAGATGACCTTGGCGTTCATTTCATAGCCCCGCTGCGCCTCGATCAACTCGGTAACCTCACGCACGGCGTCGACCGAGCTGTCCTCAAGATAACCCTGCCGAAGGGTGCCCAGCCCGTCCTCGCCCGGGGTGCCGATCACAGGGGGGCCCGAGGCTTCGGTTTCCTTGAACAGGTTGCTGCCAATCGCCTCCAGCCCCTTGGCGTTCGAGAAGCTGGACAGGGTGAACTGCCCCAACAGCTGGCCTTCGGGGGCGTCATCGAAATAGGCATAGACCTCACCCGCCGCGTTGATCGAAATCGACCGGGCATCGTCGGGGATGGTGACTTCGGGCGCGACGGCAAAGCCGTCCGAGGTAACAATCAACCCCTCGGCCGAACGCTTCAGACTGCCGTCGCGGGTAAATCCGGACTGGCCATTGGGCAGGGTTACCTCAAGATAACCGCGCCCTTCGATGGCAACATCTAGATCGCTGCCCGTCGCGGCCAAGGCCCCTTGCGCCAGTTGCACCGTCACCGCCGCCGGACGGACGCCCAGGCCCAGTTGGACACCGGTCGGCAGAACCGTCCCGTCCGCCGTGTTCACCGTGCCGGCGCGGGCCATCTGCTGATAGTGCAGATCGGCAAACTCGGCCCGGCGGGCGTTGTAGCCCGTGGTGCTCATGTTGGCGAGGTTGTTCGAGATCGTCTCGACCCGCATCTGCTGGGCAGTCATACCCGTGGCGGCAATCTTCAAAGCGCGCATGGCGAAATCTCCTTTTGCAAATCAGCGCATCATGGCCTTGAGCGCGCTGCGAACCCGCTCGTCTTCGGTTTCCAGAAAGCTTTGGCCCAGCTCATAGGCGCGCTGGATTTCGATCATCCGTGTGACCTGTTCGATGGCGTTGACGTTGGAGCCTTCGAGGAACCGGTGCAGAACAACAGGCTCATCGACCGGGTTTACATCGCCTGCGGGGCGGAAACGGGTATTGCCCTCGCGCACCAGATCGCGGGGCTCGGCCACCTGATAGACGCCGATCTGACCCAAGGGCTGCCCGTTCACACTCAGCGTGCCATCGCTACCCACGTCGATTGTGGCGGCATCGGGCGGGATAAAGACCGGGGCACCGTTGCTGTCCAGCACCCGCGCGCCATCGGGGGCGACCAGATCGCCATCGGCATTGGGCGAGAAGCTGCCCGCGCGGGTCAAACGGTTGCCGCCGGGGGTTTCAACCATGAAAAACCCGTCGCCCTCGATGGCGAAATCGAACGACCCTCCGGTCTCGGTCAGGACGCCCTGATGCAGCGCGGTGTTGCGCACCTCGGCTCGGCTCATGGACAGAGAGGGGCTGCCGGGCATGTCGCGGACGAACTCGGAAAACACCAGGCCCTGCGCCCGGTAGCCGGTGGTGTTGGCATTGGCGATATTGTTCGCCACCAGCCGCATTTCATTCATCAGGCCCGATTGGCGGGACAGGGTGACATAGTTGGTGTCCATCAGCGGCCTCCGGCAATCAAGGGGACGAGGGTTGTAGTGAAGAAGGTCACCAGCGTCTGGGTCATGAACCCCATCGAGATCCAGAACACGATGACGATGGCGATCAGTTTCGGGACGAAGGTCAGCGTCATTTCCTGCACCGAGGTCAGCGCCTGAAACAGGCCCACGGCCAGGCCCGAGATCAGTGCCACCGCCAGAATCGGGACCGAGGTGATGACCGCGACCCATAGCGCCTGACGCACGATGTCATAGAACAGACCTTCGCTCAGCATCGTGTCAGACCGGCATCCGCAGGATTTCCTGATAGGCTTCGACCACCTTGTTGCGGACGATGACGGCGGTTTCGACCGCTAGTTCCGTCTGAGCCAGCGCCTGCACCAGCGCATGCGGATCGGCCTGCCCGACCATCGAGGATTGGGCCACCTGTTCGCTGTGTTTCAACGTGGCGGCGAAGTCCTGAAAGGTGGCGCGCAACCCCTGTGCCATCCCTTCGTGATCCGGGTCGGCCTGTGTTGCGGGGCGGGCGCCTGCATAGTTCTGCGCCGCGGTCAGTGATCGGATATCCATTCTGGCTGTCCTTTATTTTCTAAGCAAATCCATCAGGCCCGACGACATCTGCCGGGTCTGGTCGAACATTTTGAGGTTGGCCTCATAGCTGCGCTGCGCCTCGCGCGCGTCGGCGATCTCGATCATCAGATCGACATTCGAGCCGCGATAGTGACCGCTCTCATCGGCCATCGGGTGGCCAGGGTCGTAGATGCGGGTCAGATCGCGCCGGTCCAGCTTGACCCGCCCGGCCTGCACCGTCATGCGGCCATCCTGCTCGACCGTTTCAAACGGCACGGTCTTGCGCCGATAGCCGGGCGTATCCGCGTTCGAGATATTCTCGGACACATGACGCAGCCGCGCCGCCTGTGCCCGCAGGGCACTGGCCGAGGCCGACAGGGAATGGGAAAAATCGCTCATCCTGATCCCCTCTTATGCCTTGCCCAGACTGGTGCGGAGGATACCGAGCGAAGATCGATAGATCGCCAACGCACGGTCATGCTGGCGCTTGACCTCAACCGCTTTCAGCATCTCTTCCTCAAGCGAGACGCCGTTGCCGTTCGGGTCGCCGGAGGGTTCGGCCTCATGCTCAGCCCAGGGCTGCATCGCGTCCGAGCGGCCATGCAGGTGGCCTGCCCGGGTGGCGGTCATCTCGGCCCCGCCACCGGTTTTTTCAAAGGCTGTCTGAAAGGTCGCGATATCGCGGGGCTGATAACCCGGTGTATCCGCATTGGCCATGTTGCGCGCAATCACCGCCTGCCGTTGTCCGGCATGGGTTGCCATAGCGTGCGCTGTCTTAAAGACGTTCAGGTCAGAGAACATCGGGGCTTCTCCCTCGATCAATTTCAATCAAGGCTTAACCCCGATTCCTTTAGAAAGCGTTTTCGACACACCAGTTGGAGAATCCATGATGTCCGATCTCGACCCCATGCGTCTGAAATGCGAATTCGACAGGATGTCCGCCGTGCGCCATATGGGCCGCGTGGCGGGCGTGGCGCATGGGCTGATTGAAATCGACGGCCTGTCAGATCAGGCGCGAATCGGGGATCATCTGGTGCTGCGCCGCCGCAAGGGTCCCGAAATCACCGGTGAAGTGCTGCATGTCGAATCAGACCGGGTGCAGATGCTGCCCGGTACGGCGCCCGATGGGGTTTCACTGGGCGACCCGGTGGTTCTGGAGCCCGTGGCGGCCTTCGCGCCGGGAATGCATTGGCTGGGCCGCGTGGTTGATCCTTTTGGCCAACCGCTGGACGGAAAACCCCTGCTGGGCGGCACGCAGGAGTGTGATCTGATGCGCGCGCCGCCCCCTGCCGTGGCCCGCAAACCGCTGGGGGAACGGATGGAGACGGGCCTGTCCGTGCTCAACACCATGCTGCCCATCGTGCGCGGCCAGCGGGTCGGGTTGTTCGCGGGCTCGGGTGTCGGCAAATCTACTTTGCTGGCGACGCTCGCCAAGGCCATGCAGGCTGATGCGGTGGTTGTCGCGCTGGTGGGTGAACGCGGGCGCGAGGTCAATGAATTCGTCGAAACCGCGCTGGGGGCCGAGGGGATGAAACGATCGGTCGTGGTGGCTGCGACCTCGGACCAGTCGGCGCTGGCGCGCAGGCGGTGTGCCTGGTCGGCGATGACCGTGGCCGAGCATCTGCGCGATCAGGGCCTGAACGTCCTGTTTCTGGCCGATTCGGTGACCCGCTTTGCCGAGGCGCATCGCGAGATCGCCGTCGCGATGGGCGAGGCACCCTCGCTGCGCGGCTATCCCCCGTCGGTGACACCGCTGATCGCGAATCTCTGCGAACGCGCCGGTCCGGGGACGGCGGATCAGGGGGATATCACGGCGGTGTTCAGCGTTCTGGTCGCGGGCTCGGACATGGATGAACCGATCGCTGATATTCTGCGCGGCGTGCTGGACGGCCATATTGTACTGAGCCGCGATATCGCCGAACGCGGGCGATTTCCGGCGATTGACCTCAGCCGCTCGGTCTCGCGCAGCTTGCCGGGGGCGGCGACCGAGGATCAGAATCGGATGATCGCGGACACCCGCAAGCTGATCGGCAGTTATGAGCAGTCCGAAGTGATGATCAAGGCCGGGCTTTATGCCGAAGGTGCCGATCCGCTGCTGGATCAGGCCGTGCGCGTGCATGAGGATCTGGACGCGTTTTTCGGCAAAGCCGAGCCAGACGGGATCGAAAACAGCTTCAACCGCCTGTCGCTGATCCTGCGCCGGGCGGGCGCCGGGTTGCCGCGATGAGTGAAAACCAAGACAGTTTTAAGTGTTAAGCCCCCCTTAAGACCTGCCCTGTTACCCCGATAGACGGGTGATAAGAAGGTGGTGGAGATGGGTGCGCAATCCAATGCGGCGCCAATCATCATCAAGAAGAAGCGTGTATCGGGTGGCGATGGCCATCACGGTGGCGCGTGGAAAGTCGCATATGCGGACTTTGTCACGGCCATGATGGCCTTCTTCATGTTGATGTGGCTGCTGAATGCAACAACGGAACAACAACGCAAGGGGCTTGCGGATTACTTCTCGCCGACGATTCCGGTCAATCCGGTCTCGGGCGGGGGTGATGGCGCCTTTGGCGGCAACAACATGTTCTCGGAGGAAACGCTGGTGATGGATGGCGCGGGCGCTACGAACCGCCACCCGACCAAGGCGAAAGAGGCGCGCGGGTCCACCGGTGTCGCCGCCAAGGGCGGCGGGGATCATTCATCCGAGGAGTTCTCAACGCTTGAGGCTCACCTGCTGGGCCGCACCGGCGAAAGCGTGGTTTCGGAAAAGCTGCTAAAACACATCATCACCCGCGTCACCGACGAAGGGCTGGTGATCGAGATGTTCGATACCGAGGATCAGCCGCTGTTCGATTCGCAAACGGATAAACCGACCGAAATGATGCGCGCGCTGGCCTTGCTGGTAACCCGGTCTGCCGACCTTGTGACCAATGCGGTCGCGGTCGAAGGGCATGTGCGGTCGGAACCGTTGGTTCTGGCCAGCAACCCCACATGGGACCTGTCCACCTCGCGTGCGCAGGTGGTGCGTCAACTGCTGCAAAACAAGGGGATGGCGGGGGGCCGCTTTGACCGAATCGCCGGGCATGCGGATCGTGAATTGATGGCAGAAAACCCGATGGCCGTGCGCAACAACCGGATCGAGATCATCTTTCTGAGGACCCCCTGACCGGAAACTATAGAACGCATTTTACCTGTTAGCGCGCTGTTAAGGCCCCGCACGTTAGCTGTTGCCGGAACGATTTACGCAACAGAAGGGCGTGCTGATGACCATTTCCTCTTCGCTGAATGCCGGTGTGGCGTCGTTGAAGGCCAATGCAAATAAGCTGGCCACGATTTCAGACAATATCGCCAATTCATCGACCTTTGGCTACAAACGGGTCGAAACCGACTTTCATTCGCTGGTCACCGCGGGGCAAGGCGGCAGCTATTCCGCCGGTGGGGTCAGAACCACCAGCCAGCGCATGATCGATCAGCGCGGGTCGCTGGTGACCACCGACAATTCCACCGACCTGGCAGTGAATGGGCGCGGCTTGCTGCCGGTGCAGCCGGTTTCCCAGATTGGAACCGGCTCGAACGAGATGCTGTTGACCACCACAGGGTCGTTCCGCACCAATGAAGAAGGGTATCTGGTCACTCAATCGGGATTGGTTCTGCTGGGCTGGCCCGCCGATGCCAACGGCACCATCCCCAGCGTGCCCCGTGACACGCCCGCAGCGCTCGAACCGGTCCAGCTGAGCGTCAACAAACTGTCAGGCGCACCAACCACCGAAATGAATCTGCGGATGAACCTGCCCGCAACCGCAACCGATGCCGGTGCGCCCGGTGATACGCAGCCCCTTTCGGTCGAATATTTCGACAATCTGGGCAAATCGGAAAGCGTCGATATCGAGCTGGTGCCGACCGTTCCGGCAACCGGGTCCAGCAATGAATGGACCATGACATTGCGCGATTCGGCCTCGGGCGGGGCGGTGATCGGGGAATACACCCTGACCTTCACCGACAGCCGGACAGCGGGCGGGACGTTGGCCAGCGTCACCGCTGTTTCCGGTGGCGCCTACGACCCGGCAACCGGCAGTTTCGTGGTGAACGTGGCGGGCGGCCCGCTGGAGGTTGATATCGGCCTGATCGGCGATTCCGACGGGATCACGCAGCTTTCGGACACGTTCGCCCCCGTATCAATCACGCGCGATGGCTCGGCCGTGGGCACGATGACCAGCGTTCAGGTCGATGAAAAAGGCTTTGTTTACGCGTTCTATGACACCGGCATCAGCCGCTTGATGTATCAGGTGCCGCTGGCCGATGTGCCCAACCCCAATGGCCTGACGGCAATGGACAGCCAGACCTACGCCCCGTCGCGCGACAGCGGGACCTTCTTCCTGTGGAACGCGGGTGAAGGGCCAACGGGCGACCTGATCTCATTCGCGCGCGAGGAATCGACCACGGATGTCGCGACCGAGCTGACATCGATGATCCAGACCCAGCGCGCCTATTCCTCTAGCGCCAAGGTGATCCAGACCGTCGATGAGATGCTGCAGGAAACCACCAATATCAAACGCTGATCCCGGGTTTGACGGGCCGAAAAGGAACTGATTCATGAGTATTTCGACAGCGTTGAACAATGCCATGACCGGGCTGAACGCGGCCAGTCGCGGCGCTGCGGTTGTGTCGGGAAACATCGCCAACGCGCTGACCCCGGATTACGCCCGCCGGTCGCTGGAGCTGACGACCAGCACCATTTCCGGCAACGGCGTCAATGTGGCGGGCATCACCCGCCATCAGGACCCGGTGCTGCTGGCCGACCTGCGCACGACGGATGCGGATATGGTCAACACCACCGTAATCTCGGAATTTCATGCCGGGTTCGAAAATCTGGTCGGCACCGCCACGGATGACACATCGATTGCCGCCCGTCTGTCGACCCTGGAAAGCAGTCTGATCACGGCCGCCAGCCTGCCTGATTCCGCCCAACGTCTGGATGACGTCGCCCGCAGCGCCAGAGATTTGACCGAAGCGCTCAATGCTGCCTCGGACGGGGTGCGGCAGATGCGATCCGACGCGGACCGCACCATCGGCAAACAAGTTGATACGCTGAATCAAACCCTTCAGGACCTCGAAAAGCTGAATGCCAGGATACCCGCGGTGCGCAATTCCGGCGGCGATGTAGGGGCATTGTTGGATCAGCAGCAGGCCCTGATCAATCAGGTGAATGAGATCGTACCGGTCAATGCGGTGGCCCGGGAGAATGACCGCGTGTCACTATATTCCGACGGGGGCCTTATCCTGCTTGAGGGCAGCGCGGTCGAGTTTTCCTTTTCGACCACCGGCGAAACCATGCCGCACATGACCGTCGGCAATGGCCTCTTGTCAGGGCTTGAGGCGAATGGGCAGCCGGTCCGGATCACGGGCGACTATGCCCAGATCCGGGGTGGCGCGCTGGTTGCACAATTTCAGGTTCGCGATGAACTGGCGGTCGAGGCGCAGGCCGATCTGGATGCCGTTGCCCGTGACCTGATTGAACGGTTTGAATCACCGGGGCTGGACCCGACCGTCACCGCGACCGACCCGGGTGTTTTCACTGATGGCGGTGCCCGGTTCGACGTGACCGCCGTAACCGGCCTGGCCTCACGAATCGAACTGAACACAAGCGTCGATCCCAACGCAGGCGGCGATAGCTGGAAACTGCGCGCCGGGCTGGGTGCGGCCACTCCGGGTGATCCGGGTGATGCATCTCAACTGCAGGCTTTCGGGGCGATTCTGGATGATACCCGCCCTGTGAGCGGGGCCAGTTTCGGCACCGGCACCCTGCGCGCCGCCGAAATCGCCGAGGCACTTTTATCAAAGGCGGGCACCGATGCGCATAGGGCCGAACAGCGCCAGTCCTTCGCCGCCAGCGCCCAGCAGGAGATGGAGCAGATCGTGGCCGAGCAGGGCGTCGACAGCGACGCCGAGCTTCAGCGCCTGATTTTGATCGAACAGGCCTATTCGGCCAACGCGCAGATCATAACGGTCGTCAACGAGCTGATGGATACATTGCTGAGGATTTGATCATGACACTGACTTCGATAGGCGATCTGGCGCGCGGAATGACCCTGCGGACACGCAGCGCCGAGATCAATTCCCAGATCGAAACCCTGTCCTATGAGCTGTCCAGCGGGCAGGTGCAGGATATCTCGGGCCGTCTGGGCGGCGACTATTCCCACCTGCTCGACCTGGATCACAGTCTGGCGCAGCTGGACGCCTATAACATCGCCACTTCCGAGGCACGCCTGTTCACCGATGCGATGCAGCTCAGCCTGACCACATTCAGCGAGTCGGTGGGCGAGCTGTCTTCGTCGCTTCTGTCTCACGGCACTTCGAACCAGACCGTAACCCACGAACAGGCCTCGGTTCTGGCCCGGAACGAGCTGGACACGATGGTCTCGGCCCTCAATACCCGGGTTGGCGGGCGCAGCCTGTATTCGGGCACCGCCACGGATGTGTCCCCGCTGCCCTCGACCGATACATTGCTGAACGCGCTGCAAACCGAATTGACCGGCCTGACCACGGTCGCGGATATCCGGCAGGCTGCCGAGGATTGGTTCAACGATCCCGCCGGGTTCGAGGCTGTCATCTATCAGGGATCTGCAACATCCCTGTCCCCGATGCAGATATCCGAGAACGAGAAGATCGATCTGCCGATCACGGCCACCGATCCTGCGTTCAAGGCCGCGCTGCGCGATGTGGCCGTGGCGGCGCTGGTATCGGACAGCGCGCTTAATCTGGCCCCGCAGGACAGAACCGCGCTGTTTCGGGACCTGGGTGTCAATCTGGCGAATACCCAGAACCAAACCATCAAATTGCAGGCCGAGGTGGGTACAGCCGAGGCCCGCGTCGAACAGGCCGCCACCCGCAACGCGGCCGCGCAGACCAGCGCCGAATACGCGCGTGGCGCCCTGATCGAAGCGGACCCTTACGATACCGCAGCCCGGTTGGAGACGGTGCAGTTTCAACTGGAAGCCCTCTATTCCGTAACCGTACGCAACGCGAACCTGTCACTGGTGAACTTCCTGTGATGCGTGTTCTTGTTTTCCTGCTGATGTTGTTGCCCGGTCTGGCCAATGCCGGGGCGATCCGGTTGAAAGATCTGGTGGATTTCGACGGCGTGCGCGGCAACGATCTGGTTGGATACGGTCTGGTCGTCGGGTTGAACGGCACCGGGGACGGGCTGCGAAACTCTCCCTTCACCGAAGAGATCATGTCCAACATTCTCGAACGTCTCGGCGTCAACGTGAATGGTGAGGATTTTCGCCCCAAAAACGTCGCCGCCGTATTGGTGACCGCCACCTTGCCGCCGTTTTCACGAGTCGGCAGCCAGATTGACATCACGGTGTCCGCCATTGGCGATAGTAAAAGCCTGCTGGGCGGCACCCTGATCATGACACCGCTGAACGCGGCGGACGGTCAAATCTACGCCGTGGCACAAGGCACCGTTCTGGCAGGCGGTGCCGTGGCCGAGGGCGAGGCCGCAACGGTCACGCGCGGTGTTCCGACCTCGGGCGTTGTGCCGTCAGGCGCGCGGGTGGAGCGTGAACTGGACTTTGAACTCTCGGCACTGACCCAGTTGCGTCTGGCTCTGCGCGAGCCGGACTTTACCACCGCCGGGCGGATCGAGGCCGCGATCAACACCGAATTCAACCGTGCCGTCGCGATCATGCGTGATTCCGGTACGGTGGAGTTGAACATAGCCGCCACGCGGGCCGTTTCGACAGCGCATGCCATCGGGCGGATCGAAAACATTCTGGTCGAACCTGAAAGCAAGGCCCGGGTCGTGGTCGATCAGCGGTCAGGCACCATCGTGATGGGGCAGGATGTCCGCATCTCGCGCGTCGCTGTATCGCAGGGCAATCTGACCCTGACGGTCGAGGAAGCACCGATTGCCGTGCAACCCAACCCCTTTGCCCGTGGCGAAACCGTCGTGGTCCCGCGCACTTTCGCCGGCATTGAAGAGGAAGAAGGCACCGGTCTGGCCGAAATCCCCGAGGCTGCCACCCTGTCCGAAGTGGTTGCCGGGCTGAATGCGCTCGGGGTGTCCCCGCGCGACATGATCGACATCCTGAAGACGATCAAGGCGGCGGGGGCCCTGCATGCGGAGTTTGTGGTCAGGTGACCGGGTTGACCCTATTTCGATTTCCAGCTGTCCAGCCAGCGGCGGACTCCGTTGCGCTTTTCTTCAATTGCATCACCCGCCGCATACAGCCCGTCTTCCACGTTCTCCAACATCGGGTCGATCCGCCGCTGCCGGAATCGGCGCCAACGCACCCAAAGTGCCCAGAGGATGGCGAAGAACACCGTCAGGAAAATGATATTGAACCATGGGATCAAACGCACATCGGGGCTGTCCACCGGGCGCACTGAGACTGCGTTCGGATAGATCGTCATGAACTCATTCCGCCAACCATAATAGCGCAGTACGACCCATTGCGGATCCTTGGAGGTCGAGACCAGATTGGTCAGCTCTGCCTGCAGGTTGGAACTGTCGAGTTTAAAATAAGGCGGCCAGCCCCAGCCGGTATCCTCGTTACGAAAAACACGCGGCTTTCCGTTGGGGCGGAAGGTTTCGACGAACCGCACATCACGATTGACCGTCTGGGCCGTTTCCTGACCGGTGTCCTGCTGCGCCCAAAAAATCGAGTTCTCACCGAAATCGACCCGGCGCACTTCGGTTTTGACGACCCGCACCACGTCCTGATGCGGCAGGGTATAATTCAGCACTGCGGCGACAGAGCCCCAGAACAAAAGGATGAACGCCCATTTGATATAGACCATTTATTCGGCCCTCATTTGAAATTGGTAATATAGATCAGCAGGGCGATGGCCCCAAGCGGAACAACATAGACCCCCAGCAACAGTTTCTTGCGAAAAGAACTGTCGTATTTCTTCAACCCCCGCGCAATAAAGGCGTCCCGGTCACCGGTCATCCCCTTCTTCTCCCAATGCGCAATCAGCTTGCGCCGCCGCATCAGACGGGAATAGAGCGACAGGCCGACATAGACCACCGTCAGAATGATCAGCAATGGAATAAGGAAGCGGATAGCGACGATCATTCAGGTCCTCCCAACAGCGCCCCACGGCCCGACCCGCGCAATGAGCGCATCGCTGACACGATCCTCACCGCTCATATCCGGTTCGTGGCCGAACAGCGCGGCGCGGGCACCGGCTTTGTCCACCTGATACTCGCGCGCGAGGAAGTCGGCAACAAAGGCTTTCTTGGCCTCGGGCCAGGTCGCGTAGGTCGAGTAGAACAGCTGTTTATGGCAAATGAACATCTGGCGCGGGTCCAGAGGGGCAAGCTCGGCCAGCAGCATGTTCACCAGATCGCGGTTCGGCGTGTCCGCCGCGCGCAGCGTATAGAAATACGCCGGGTGATCCGAGGCGATGCGTGGCCACGGCCCCCCATCCGTTGCCCAGCGCAACAGTTGCGCCAGCCCATGATACGCCTCGGGCAGGCGGTCCGCGTGGTTGCGGGCGAGACGCCGCATATCGCTGCGATCCAGCCCGGTCAGGTCGACATCGGCATCCGCGGCGGCATCAATGGCCAAGAAATCCATCTTCTGCTGCAGGATCGCAGCGGCATCCACGCCGCGCGCCTTGACGATGGGTTCGACCAGATCGTTCATGTCGAGGAATTTGGCAATCTGGTTCCGCCGCGTCGGGTCAAAGACGTATTCGATCGGCAGGCCATCGGGTTTTTCACCCATGCAAATCGCCGCCGGATGATCCACATCCGGGAACAGGTAGAGCCCGCCAAAATGCGCCGTCCAGAAGTTGCGCTGTTCGAACGCGGTGTGGCGCAGGCGGACGGGGTTGCGGGTGACATCGCCAGTTTCCTTGGCCGTCTCGATCATTTTGGCGATCAGCACATCATCGAACCAGGCGTCCTCTTCGGTCTTGAACCGCTCGACCATGCCCGCCAGTTGCTCGGCCTTGCGCAGGGTGCCGCCTGCGGTGTCGGCTTCGATCTCGATCTTGCGCAGGTTCAGCAGGTCGCGGGGCGTGGTGAGTTTGAAGACCGAGTTCACCAGCTCTCCGGCCACCGCATCGGTGGCGGTCAGGGCAAACAGCTGCGCCTCGTTCATCTCGATGAATTCGCGCAGGATATCGCGCGAGGTCGAGAATTTGACGTTCAGCAGAGGCGCGCGTTTCTGCTCGGTCGTCAGCAAGATGAACTGCCGGTTGACCCCGTTAGGATTGAGGTAAAGCTCATCCTCCAGCTCAATCCCCACCTCCGGCGAATAGCCCGAGATATCGACATGGAAATCCGTCAGAGCCGTGGTCTTGCCCGCCAGATGCTGCAGTGCGCGGTTATACCGCTCGACCAGAGCCGGGCTGGAGATGTGGACAAGGTTGCCAAACATCAGGCCTTTTTCGATGAGGCGGATCATGACATTTGCCTTCCCGCACAACGGTAGCGATGCGCCCGGCCCGAGGGTGGGTGCGGAACGCGCCCGCCTTGGGGGGCGGGTCGGGCGCGTCGCGGCTGCGCCGCGTGTACAGAACCATACGGTATCATCGCGTCCCCTTATTCCCATTGTTAACTCTCAAAAATACCGGAAGCCTTATTTCTTCCAATTCCCCAACAAGCTGGGGATCTACCCAATGAGGAGTCCGTCTCGCGGTTTTCTTTGGGAACCGAGAAAGTACCACTTTACGAACTAACTGTTCGAAAGTTTCATTCACCCAATCGGTCGCATCCAGGTTCCATTGGAACCATTCGTTGTGCAACTCAATCTTCTCTTCTTTCGAAGAGGCAGTCCTGTTAGCGCGATTGAGCCTAGCAATAAACATGCTTTCCTCACCCAATGGATGAATTGTATTGGCGTTGTGCTTATGGACATACAATGAAAGCCTTGCATTCTCAGAAACGCCGCCGAGGTTTTCTCTAGCAGGCTTCAGTCGGTAGTGGTTGGAGGCTTCGTGTCGAACAAAAAGCGCCAGTTTATATCCTTTGCGCGCTTTTAAATTTTCGAATTTCGTGTTTGCAGCTTCAAAAAGTCCGCGAACTACGGGGTCGTCAGTTTTGTTATCTTTGTCTTTCAAGTTCATCAATTGGCTGAACTCAAATATTTTTGCGGAAAACAAACGCAGTAGAACATTTGATTGGGCGAAGATCATATGATCTACTACGTCGTTATCCTCGAGATCGTGCCAAGAAAGCATATATAGCCGCGCGAGGGTGTTGATCTCACTTATTGCGTAGCTAGTTACGCACAGAGCTGCTCGTTGATCTTCCGGAATCTGGTTAAACTCCTCCCTAGAAAGGCGATACTCCGTAATGTGCTCAATTGCCTTTAGCTCGCTCACCCCTTCCCCTCCAGATACCGCCGTTTGGCCTCTTCCATCCGGCCCATCTCGCGGACGGCGTTCTCGATGGCAACCTCATCGCTCTTGTCGGCATAACGGAATTCGCTGTCGGCGTAGCGGTTGATTTCCTGCATCACCATGTCCACCGTGATCGGCTGGCGCAGGTCCTCGATCATCGCCTTCTTGGTGTCGTAGTCGCGGAACAGGAACAGGTCGGGGTTCTCCATCCATTCGTCGGGCAGTTCGAAATCCATCGCGCGGACCTTGACTGCGTCGGTGATGTTCTTGATCGCGCGACCCGTGAACCGCTCATCCGCCTGTTGGATCGCCTTGAGGTAGGTGCCCAGCTTGGCGATCGTGTCCATCTGGCCGATCTCGCCAGAGACCCGGTCATAGACCTGCAGCAGCGCATCCTCATGCGGGCGGGCGTGGCTTTCGAAACTGGCGGCGACGGCCTTCTTGATCTCCTGCGCGGCATAGGCTTCGTGTTCGCCCAGCGGGATGTCGTGGTTGCGGCCCATCAGCAGGTGCAGGATGTCGATGTAGTCCTCGCGCGTTTGCGGCCCGTCCACCAGAAACCGCGCGCCCGCACGTTGGCGCAGGGCGTCGTCCACATTCTCGGGGTAGTTCGAGAACATGCCAAAGGTGCAGTTGCCGCGCACGACGGTGTTGGCGCCCGCAAAGCTCTCCATCAGCACGGCGGTGATTTCCAGTTGACCCGCGCTGGACTGCCGGTCGCCACGTTTACCTGCCAGTTGGTCGATATCGTCGATGGTGCCGAAACCGATGACCGAGGGGTCGATGATCGTGTTGATAAAGGCCTTGGCGTTCTGGCCGGATTTGCCCTGATAGCTGTCGATATTGTCGGTGCTCAGGTTCTGATAGCGGAACGGATAGCCCGCGTTCTGGCAATAGTCGTTGATCAGCCCGGCCATCATCTGGATCAGAGTCGTCTTGCCCGTGCCCGGTTTGCCGTCACCCATGAAGGTAAAGATGAACCCGCCGAGTTCCGCGAACGGGTTCAGGCGGCGGTCGAAATCATAGGCCATCACCATCTTGGCCAGCTTCATCGCCTGATATTTGGCGATATGGTTGCCCACCACCTCGTTCGGTTTCTTGAACGTCATGATCAGGGTGGTGGATTTAGCCTTGGAGGCCGGCTCAAAACCCCGGATCGTCAGATCATCCGCCTCGATATGCCAGGCGGCGCTCTGGAACGGGGCCAGATGACCTGCGGATTGGGCGCGCAGGGCGGCCTTATCCATCAGTTGCTCGGCATAGGCACTGGTGGCGGCGATCAGATGGGCATCGTCGGGGGCGTGTTTGGCCAGCGTCTGGTCCAGTTCCCACAACGCGCCATGCAGGGCGAGTTGGCCATTGTCGGTCAGAACCTCTTCGACCTCGCCGAGATCAACTGTGGTTTCGCCCAGATGTGAAGACATCAGATAGGCCAGCGCGTTGCCAAGCACATGTGACGTGATCAGAGCCTCGGCCGTCAGCAACTCTGAAAACTCGGCTTTACGCGCCGCAGGCAAATCCCCCGCCAGATTGGCGCGCTTCAGGTCGGCCAGCGGAGTTTGCTCGGCGTAAGCCTCAGCCACGGCCAGAGCAATCGCAATGGCCCGCCGAATGGCCTGCTGCACGGTCGCCTGAGGCGGAGACACAAGCGTATCCCCGTCATCCGAGGCCTCGATCCGTTCAACCAGATGCACCCCATCCGCCCGCGCCACACGGCGCGTCACCAGCCCCGGAGTCGTCGACCGAAACCGTCGCCCCGTCGATACGCCCGGAGACCGCTCGCCCGTCGCCTCAACCGCCTTTGCAATGCGCGGCGCATGTTCGAACCCATTCAGCAAGGTCGTAGCGGCAGGATAATGCTTGCGAATATCCGCCTCGCGCAATTCCATCTGGTCTGACGTCAAACTCATCTTTATCCTCGCAATGCCGGGCTGAAGCCCGGCCTACTCAAATTCTGTAGGGCGGGCTTCAGCCCGCCACTGGTCTCAATACTTCAACACCTGCCCCGCCTTGCTGACGACAAACTTGCGCACGTCGGCAAAGCCCGGCGGATTGCGCTCGGCCAGAACCTGAAAGGGGCGCTGAGGCAGGATGATCGACCGCTGGGTGCGTGTTGCCCCGGTCTCAGCCCCCTGTCCGCCAAACGGGTCCAGTGCGAAGACCTCGCGCTCGACGGTCGTGAACCACCCGGCGCGTTCTTCGATCACATTCTCGCTTTGCAGTTCTTCGGTGGTCCAGGCCAGTGCCCAATCCTGACCCTCGGGCGCTTGCGCATCCTCCAGCACCTGCCGCAGGGGACCGGATTGTTCGGTATAGGCCGAGGAGTACATCGGCCCCACATGGATGCGCCGCAGGTGTTTGGGATGCAGATCGTCGAAATCCTGATCAAAGCCCTTGGCAATGGTCACCAGTTTCAACCCGCCAAGCGACTGTGCCATCAGATGCGCCTGTACCTCGGGCCAGCGGCGCTGGTCCTTGGGCAAAGCGGTTTTGCCGCTGTCCTCCAACTGCATGAGGTAGATGACCGGCAGATTGATCTCGCTGTCATAGACCGCCCAGTGAATCAGGAATTTCCGCCGCTCACCCTCGTTCCCGATCCAGTGGCATTCGGGATCATTGCGGGCCCAGAACAGCTCTCCCTTCAGCAATTCCTCGTAATAGAGCCTTTGGGACAGTGCGAATTGCAACTTGGTCGGAATCTCCCGGTCGCCGATGATGGTGCGGACCATATCGGTTTTCAGATCATCTTCCGAGGGCATATTCGCCAGATGCACCTGCGCCTGCTGCGCGTCATTGGCCATGGTCAGCAATTCGGCCGCGACCGGGAACCCGCTGTCGCGCTTGTCCATGGCGAGGCTGCCAAAGAACCGCCCGGTGTCGCGCCCGACCAGCAGGTACTTCATGGAAAGCGCGCGGAAGGTGTAGAGCAGCCCCGAGAGGTAGCGCGACACGATCCGCACCTCTTGTTTCGAGATCGCGCCCTCCGCCTCCATCGTCGCGGCCACGCGCAGGAGGTGGACGGTGATCACCTCGAATTTGCGGAAATAGCGGCGCGAGGCGAAGGTGTCGGTCAGGCCGACATGGTCTTGGGT
>NZ_JALCBM010000014.1:11516-19009 GCF_028066395.1 Ruegeria sp. | reverse complement strand
TGCGGAAATAGCGGCGCGAGGCGAAGGTGTCGGTCAGGCCGACATGGTCTTGGGTGGGGTTAGTCATCGAGTAAGTCTGTGCGCTCCAATCGCATCCGACAGTCCTCAATCTGGCTGAGGAGAATAAAGAGATAAAGACCGACTACACCGCTCCAAGGAAGCCCCCAATGTAAGAACAAAGAACTTCCAATTAGCATGCCCAAAAACGGAAGCGCCCATTTCTTTCGGTATTTCCTCCACAAACGTCTGGAGCATATCGCTTCTGCAAATGGCATGCGACGGTCTGGTTCCACGAAACCGTATTTTTCAGGGTTCACCATCCAAGCAATGTACAACGATACCGCAAGCATCGCCCAAACCGCAAAGACACTCAAATTTGGTATTGCTGCAGTCAGCCCAATGACAAAAGCTAACAAGAACAAGGTGAAGAGAATTATTGGAATGGAGACGAGTAAGTTACGTTTTGAAAACCGCAAGCGCCTCAACCCCCATACAAATTCTTATCATGCTTCTCGACAATCGAGGCAAACCGGCGGGCAAAGCGTTCATCCGCCTTGGCCTTTTTCTCCAGCACGTCGCGGGCAAAGACCATGTGGTCCTCATGCGCTTCAAGCATGTCGGCCATTTTCTGGTTGGTCGCGGTGCCGATGGCGGCCATGGCCGTTTGCGCCTCTTGGTCGGTCTGCACGCCGATCTCGTTGATGCGGTGAGCCACGTCCTGCTGCTGCGCGGTTTTCAGCGATTTGGTCAGGGCGTCATACAGCACCACGCGCTGTTGCGTGTCTGTCTGCAGCTTGTTGATCAGCACCATCTGCGTCGCTGCCTGATTTTGTAGGGAGTCGACCCAAGTTTTGCCCTTTTCGATATAGCGCTCCAAGGTCTGCGACTTGGCCAGCTTGACCTGCTCTTCCTGAACCTTTGCGTTGTATTGCTTGTTCAGCTCGGCCAGTTCGGTTTCCAGCTGAGTACGCGCGGCGGCGTCCTGTTCGACACTGATCTTGTTTTCCAGCGTGATGATCGTCGGGTCCATGCCCTGAATCTCGGCCCGCAGTGCTTCCAGTTCAGCCACGGTCGCCTCACGGTCGTCCAGTGTGACGGTCAGGTTGTCCTCAACCTTGACGCGCTGTTCTTCCAGCACGAACAGTTGCCCTTCCAACAGCTTCACGATCACGTCCGACTTGGCGATCAGGTCCTGCAGCTTGTCATCGATATTGGCAGTGCGCATGCGCTCCTGCCGCATCGACTCGGATTTACCTTTCGCGAAGATACCGACAAAGGACTCCCACCCGGTTTTCGAGCGCATCTCGTCGAAATCCTTGGAGAACGCGTTGGTCACATCGTCCAAACCCATGATCAGTTCGGCGATGTTGGCGTTCATCACCTCGGTATGGGCGTGCACATCCTCAAGAGTGGCGTTTTCGATGTCGATATCCGCCTCGGCCGTGCCGATCTTGGCGCGCGCGGCCTCAATCCGGCTGGTCAGCCCTTCGATCTGTGACTGGCTTTCGCGGACCTTGGTTTGCGTTTCCTGAATCAACGCTTCGAATTGCTGGTTCGACATCTCTGCTATCCCTATTTTTCTTATCTACCCAATAAGATAGGGAATGTTACGTCTGTTTACATCCCTTTGGGCCCTAAAATCCTGCGCAGATTGGCAAATTCGGGCGGGAAAAGATAGATGGGCCGCGCTGACCTAGTAATTCGAATACCGAAAGTTCACGACCTGATCGTTCTGAATGGCGCAATGGGCCTTGATATAGCTGCGCGCATCGGACGCGTCGGACGAACGAGCGACCTCCAGATCGATCAAATCGATCCCATCCGCGTTTGTGGTGTAGGACAGGGTGCGTTCGAAATCCACGGCGTAATACCCCTGATTGGACATCGCCGTATGGGTGCGGTGCATGCACAGGCCAACAGCGTTTTCCTCGGGCGATACGTCGGGGTGTTTCTGATAGGGCGCCCCGTGCTTGTGGTGATGTTCGGCAATCGAGGCACCCAGCACCCCAAGCGCCACTCCGGCGATGAACTTCCCTGCGTCATCCGCCTGCGCTGCGGGCGCTGTCAGGGTGAACAGCACACAGGCTGTGGTGGTGAGAAAAGTTCTGGGTCGCATCGGTTCCGTTTCCTTCCTGCCGTCAAAGTCAATCGCTTGTCCCGAAAGCCTAGCCGAAGAGAAACCCGTATTTCCAGAATATTGCTGCACAAAGACAACGCCCCGCGTCTGGAGGAACGCGGGGCGCGCGTGGCGCGACAATCCTGGGAGGACGTGGATAATCGCGCGTTTGTCAGAGACCTCAGTTCACGGCCTGCGCGTCGACCACGTCTTTTTCGATGGCCTTGGCCGAGGAAATCTCGATCCGGCGCGGTTTCAGCGCCTCGGGCACTTCGCGCTTCAGGTCGATGTTCAGCATGCCGTTTTCATGGCTGGCGCCGGTGACGCGCACATGATCGGCCAGGGCAAAGCGGCGCTCGAACGCGCGGGTGGCGATGCCACGGTGCAGATAGCTGCGGTCCTTGTCCTCGGCGGCTTTCTTGCCAGCAACGATCAGGGAGTTTTCTTTCACTTCGACCGACAGGTCGGCTTCGGCGAAACCGGCGACGGCCACGGAGATTCGATAGGCGTCGACGTCGGTTTTTTCGATGTTGTAGGGGGGATAGCTGGGCTGGGCCACGTCATTGGTCAGAACACGGTCCATCATGTCTGCGATCTGGTCAAAGCCAATGGTGGCGCGGTGCAGCGGCGCAAAGTCAAAACTACGCATGGGTATAATCCTCATATATTGAGCGATTTACGTTATGTGCCCTCCGTTCGGACGGGCGGTGATGTTGCCGGACCCCGTTTGTGGCGATCCGGTACAAATCACATGGGGAAGGGTTTGGCGCAGTTCAACCCCCGCCCGAACTGATGAATTTCGCGCCCGAGCTGGACTTGTCCGCCCCGACCTGCAAGCGACGGATCGCGGCCTTTGGTTTCGGCGCGGTGCTGCGCAGCTTTGCGCGAAGCTCCGAGACAATGTCGTCCAGCTCCATGCCATAGCCAACCTTGCCGCGGCGATCGACACCAACGGCAGAGACAACGGACAAGATCTGCCAGCGCGAGCCGTTTTTGGCCAGAATGGCCGACCCGGACGACCCAAAGGTGATGTCGCAGTTGAAACTGATCAGCCCCTGTTGCCGTTGCAGAATGCGACAGGACCGTTCGCGCGTGATCGCCTCGGACCGCCCGCGCCCGTAGGAGGCGATGCTGATTTCCCTGCCCTGCGCCCGCCCGTCATGCAGCGCAAATGGATTGGCAACCGAATGCGGAATCGGCGAATCCAGCCGCATCAGAGCCACATCCGCCCGCACACTGGCCGCCGTGAGCGGATCGTTAACGCGGTAATCGGGATGCGCCACGATCTGCACGACCTCACGCTCGGCCAGCGCTTCATCGTGGCTGAGACCGGCGCGGAATGTGACCTCACCCGGCAGGTAGGGATTGCCGGTTTTCTTGTCCAACGCACAATGTGCTGCTGTCAGCACCAGATCCTGTGCGATCAGGGTGCCGGTGCAGTAGGATTCGGTTCCAACATCCAGCCGCCCGATCGCCTCCCACCCGTACAGGTCGTCCCGATCGGTCAGCTTGCGTTTGTCGCTTTGCGCCTGTGCGGCGGTGGTCACTGTGGACACACAGAGAAATGCAGTCAGTAGAAATCTTTTCACGGCCTGATAAACCTCGCCCCTATATTCTTGTTTGCCCCAGTTGTTGAGGCCCCGAACCCGCGTCCGGCGGACAATTCCGCCTGCAACAGCTGCAACGCGCCCTCAACCGGGGTGCCCAGCGCGACGCTCTGCCCACTCATCTCGGCTTTGGCCGAGACCACGGACACGATGCGCGGGCTGTCGCCGGAAAAGGAAAACACCGGCGCGCCCGAGGACCCCAGATCGACATCGCAGGACATCACCAACACGCCTGACTGACGGCTGACGATGGAACAGACCTCTTGTAGGGATGGCGCCTCGGACCGGTCCTGTGCGTAGGAAACAACGCCAACCTCATCCCCGCGCCCGGGCCGGTTTCCGGTTTCGAACGGGGTGACCGAGATATTGCGCACGGGCTGCCACAGCTCGATCAGCGCAAGATCGTGGCGCACCCGCTCGGCCGAGGTTTCGCGGTCAAACTCATAATCAGGATGGATCACCGCCTGCCGCGCCGCCCGATAGGCCAGGGCACGGCCCAGTCGCCACCCCGCCAGAAACTGGATTTTCGCCGGGTCGATCCGCTGCCGGGTCCTGCGATCAAACAGGCAATGCGCCGCCGTCAGCACCAAAGTGGGTGAAATCAGCGTCCCCGTGCAAAACCCGGTGCCTTCCATATCCAGCCGCCCGACGGCCATCCATTGACGGCCGGAATCCGTGGTATCGAGGCTTTTCAACCCGCTATCCTGTGCCATTGCCGTCATCGGCAGCACAGTCAGAGCAAGGGCTGTCATCCAGTTGCGCACGCGACTCTCCGGTCCTGAGTTCAGACCATCTGTCTTACGCAATCGGTGGGGCGAAAATAGGGCAGTACATCCGCTTGAGCAGTCTGGGGAAGGGGGCCTTAGCGCAGGATCGGTACGTCCTGCTTTACGCGCTGCCACAAGGCACGCGGCTCGGGTCCGCCGGTGGCCCAATCCAACAACTCGACGGTGTGCAGAACCGGAACACCGGTGCCCGAGCCGATCTGGACCATGCACCCGATATTTCCAGCCGCGATAACGTCCGGTTTCTTGGCCTCCAGCGTGCGGACCTTGCGATCCTTCAGCTTGGCCGAAATTTCGGGCTGCATCAGGTTGTAAGTGCCCGCGCTTCCACAACAGAGATGACTGTCAAACGGCTCTAACACGGTAAAACCGGCAGTTTTCAGCAAATCCTTGGGATGGGATTTGATCTTCTGCCCATGCTGCAGGGAACAGGCGGCGTGATAGGCCACAACCATCCCTTTGTCGGCGCCTTCCGGCAGCTCCAGTTGCACCAGTAACTCACTGATATCCATCGCCATGGCCGACACCCGCGCCGCATCCGCAGCCAGCGGATCATTGCGGAACATATGCCCGTAATCCTTGACCGTGGTCCCGCAGCCCGAGGTGTTGATGACAATCGCATCCAGCCCGTCTCCATCCATCTCGCGCGTCCAAGCGCGGATGTTGGTCGCTGCCGCCGCATGGCTTTCACGCGTCTTGCCCATGTGATGCGTCAAAGCCCCACAGCACCCCGCGCCCTCGGCCACAACCACCTCACACCCCAACCGGGTCAGCAACCGGATCGTGGCATCGTTGATGTCGGTGTTCAGCGCCTTTTGCGCGCAGCCGGTCATCAACGCCACCCGCTTTTTGCGCGCGCCCTTGGCCGCAAAGTTTTGCGGGTCATCATTGCGACTGACCGGAGGGATATGTTTCGGCGCCATATCCAGCATCGCCCGCAACCGCGCATCCGGCATCAGAAACCGAAACGGACGCCCCAACCGTGCCCCGATCAACGCCCAACGGAAACGCATCGGATAAGGCAAAATCTGCGCCAGCACCCACCGCAACACACGATCCGAGAGCGGGCGCTTATAATTCGCCTCAATATATTCCCGCGCGTGGTCCACCAGATGCATGTAATGCACGCCCGAGGGGCAGGTGGTCATACAGGCCAGACAGGACAGACAACGGTCGATATGTTTGACCGTCTTCTCATCTGGGACACGGCTGTTTTCCAGCATGTCCTTGATCAGATAGATGCGCCCGCGCGGGCTGTCCAACTCGTCCCCCAACACCTGATAGGTGGGGCAGGTCGCGGTGCAAAACCCGCAATGCACGCAGTTCCGCAGGATTTCATTCGACCGTTGGATGGCCGGGTCTTGCAGCTGTTTTTCGGTAAATGTCGTCTGCATCGTTCTACCTCATCAGCCCCGGATTAAACATGCCCCGCGGATCGAATTTCTGCCGTAGCCCCTGTGTTAGAGACGAAATCAAGGCATTTTCCGGCTGAAATCGCCCCAACGCATCAAACGTCTCTGGCGCGGCGCGCACCAGTGTTGCATGGCCGTCAAACGCGCCCAGACGCGCCCGCAAATCAACGCCTTCAGGGACAAGAGCCCAAATCAATCCACCACCCCAATCCAACAGAGTTTTCGTAGCCCCAGCCCGTGCGACAATCTCTGCTGCGTCTCCCGGTTTTGTGGAAACACGCCAGACATCGCCCCCGTGATCAGCAAATCCACGCACGTCACGGATGGATGACCACGCCAAGTCACTCTCAGTCACGTCCCCCGACCCGCCCAACGCAGTGCGCAGCCGATCAGCGCGATATGCAACCGAATCCTCAAACCCTTCAACCCGCAGATAGGCACGGCCCTCCTCGGGATCGAAGGCCGCCCCTGACACTTCAAAGGGCAATTTCATAGCCTGTGAAAGGGTTTTTATCGCCTGATCCGCGCTCGCGACTGCAACAGCCAAGGTCACCGCCGCCTCGGGCCGTGGCAGAACCTTCAACGACACCTCGGTCAAAACGCCCAACGTCCCCCAGGACCCCGCCATCAACTTGACCAGATCATAGCCGGTGACGTTCTTCATCACCCGGCCACCGTTTTTGATCACCTGTCCGCGTCCATCGACAAATCGTACCCCAAGCAGGAAATCCCGGCACGCCCCGGCCTGAATCCGCCGCGGACCCGAGATATTGGCCGCCACCACACCTCCAATCGTCGGCTCTCCCGTGCTGCCCAACAAAACGCGATAATCCGCAGGTTCGAATGCCAGCTGCTGGTTCTCCGCCGCCAACGCGGCCTCAATATCGGCCAGCGGAGTCCCCGCCCGCGCCACCAGTGTCAGCGCGCCCGGCTTATACAGGGTGATCCCGCTCAGCCCATCGGTGTGCAACACCTCACCCGGCCCGGTTACCCCGCGCGTGCCACCCCCCACAATCCGCACCGGCCCGGTCAAACCGGCCACCATCTTGGCCAGTTCGGCCTCTGTCTCAGGTCTCATATCGCTTCTTCTGTTCAAAAATACCTCGGGGGAGTCGCGCCTGCGCGACGGGGGCAGAGCCCCCTATTCAGCGGCCATCCGACGCGCCTCGGACACGTCCAGCGGAAACACCTTGGCCGGATTCAGCAACCAATCGGGATCGAACACATCCTTGACGGCCATCTGCGCCTCAAGGTCCTGCGGAGCATATTGGTGATGCATCAGATCGCGTTTTTCGATCCCCACCCCATGCTCGCCGGTCAGACATCCACCCGCATCAACGCACAGCTTCAGGATTTCGGCCCCAAACGCCTCGCATTTCTCCAGATCGCCCGGCTTGTTGGCGTCAAACAGGATCAGCGGATGCATATTCCCGTCGCCCGCGTGGAACACATTGCCCACCGGCAGGCCGTATTGCTCACTCATCTCACCAATCCGGCGCAGCACCATCGGCAGCGACGTCACCGGGATCGTCCCGTCCAGACACATGTAATCGTTGATCTGCCCCATCGCGCC
>NZ_JALCBM010000014.1:0-11416 GCF_028066395.1 Ruegeria sp. | reverse complement strand
TCACCGGGATCGTCCCGTCCAGACACATGTAATCGTTGATCTGCCCCATCGCGCCAAAGGCCGACTTGCGTCCCAGCCAAATCCGGGCGCTTTCATCCGCGGACTGGCTTTCGCGCAGCTCGACCGGATTGTGCCGTTTGGCGATCTCGATGATCTTGGCCAACTGACTGTCAATTTCGGCCTCGGATCCTTCGACCTCAACAATCAACAGCGCCTCGCAATCGGGGTAACCCGCCTGCGCGAAGGCCTCACAGGCCTGAATGCACAGGCGATCCATGAACTCGATCGCCACCGGCAAAATGCCCGATTTGATGATGTCAGAGACACATTGCCCCGCAACTTCGTTGTCATCGAACCCCATCAACACCGGCCGCGCGCCCTCAGGCTTTCGCAGGATGCGCAGGGTTGCTTCGGTCACCACACCCAGCTGCCCTTCCGAGCCGCAAATGACCCCCAACAGGTCCAGCCCCGGCGCATCCAGATGCGCGCCGCCGATCTCGACCACGCTGCCATCCATCATCACTAGGGTGACGCCCATCAGATTGTTCGTCGTCACGCCGTATTTCAGACAATGCGCCCCGCCCGAGTTCATCGCGATATTGCCCGCAATCGCACAGGCCAGCTGTGACGAGGGGTCGGGCGCATAGAAGAAATCCTCTTCCTCTACCGCGCCGGACACGCTCAGATTGGTGCGCCCGGTCTGTACGCGGATAAAACGGTTGTCGTAGTCGACCTCCAGCACCTCGGTCATTCGTGCGACGCCCAGAATCACGCAATCCGCCGTCGGCAACGCCCCGCCAGCCAGCGAGGTCCCCGCGCCGCGCGGCACCACCGGCACGCCCTCGGCTTTGCAGATGCGCAGGATATCCGACACCTCCTGCGTGGATGAGGGCAGAACCGCCAGCATCGGCGGGCATCTATAGGCGGTCAGCGCATCGCATTCATAGGCCCGGGTTTCCGCAGGATCATGGATGATCGCTTCATCGGGCAAAACCTGCGACAGGCGCGCGATCACAGCCGCCTTTCGGCGCAGCACATCGGGGTTGGGCTGTGGCATGTCCATGGCTGATCCTCCGTTTGGTAAAATAATATTACCAATATTCCGATCTGGCAAGTTCCCCCGACCGGACGTAGTGTCACGCCATAGCCGTTATGCCATTCATACCCCGACCCAACACAAAGACGTGATTTCGATGCCCCACCTCAAACCGTACATTCAGACCATGCGATATGCGATTCTCAGCCTGTTTCTGGCCAGCCCTGCCTTGGCCGACCCTCCGACCATCGAACAGGTGCGCGCCACCGAGAACGGGGGGACGTGGCGCTTCGATGTGACGATCCGGCATCCCGATACGGGGTGGGATCACTATGCCGATGGCTGGCGCGTTCTGGATATGGACGGGAATGAGCTGGGCATGCGCGTGCTGCACCACCCACATGAGACCGAGCAGCCCTTTACCCGTTCACTGGGCGGCGTCGCCATCCCCGAAGGTGTCACGCAGGTTCAGGTGCAAGCCCGCTGCAGCGTGGATGGCTGGAATGCCGATACCACCGTGGTCACCCTGAACTAGAACACCCCAAGGCTGAGCCCCGCCGCCAGTGCCGCGCCAATGTCGCGGCATTGATCCAGTTGGTCTTCGGGGATGGTCTTTTCGGCCAGAATCGCCTCGGGCGTTTGCGCATGGGTGCACAGGATCAGAGGCGGCTGTACCTCTTTCAACCGCCAGCCGGTGGCGATGCGGGCGGTCTGGCGGGCCGCGTTCTGCCCGTCGGACCCGGCGCAGATCATCTGCGCATAGGGGCGGCCTTCGATCTTACCCAACACAGGGTAATAAGAACGGTCAAAGAATTCCTTCATCAGACCCGAAATCGCCGCAAGGTTCTCGGGCGCGCAGAAGATATAGCCATCCGCGGCCAGCAAATCCTCGGGCCCGGCCTGATCTGCGGGCTTCAGGACAATGTCGGCCTCGTCGCGCCCGGCCTCAGCCGCCGCTTCGGCCATCTGCCGGGCTCCGCCGGTGCGCGAATGGTATACGATCAGAAGCTGCGCCATGTCAGACCCGGTGATAAGGGCCACCCGACAGGATGGTTGCGGCCCGGTAAAGTTGCTCGGCCAGCATGACCCGGACCAGCATATGAGGCCAGACCATTGACCCGAATGAGATGGAAAAATCCGCCTCGGCCCGCAAATCAGGGTCTATTCCGTCCGCTCCGCCGATGATCAGCGCCAGATCCTGCCGCCCGGCATCGCGCCAACCGCCCAGCTTCTGCGCGAAATCGGGCGAAGACATCACTCGCCCACGCTCATCCAGCGTGCAGATCACCGCACCCTTGGGCAGCGCCTTGCGCAGCAACGCGGCCTCGGCCCCCATGCCTGCGTTTTTCTTGTCTTCGACCTCGATCACGCGCGCAGGACCAAGGCCCAAACCACGGCCGGTCCGGTCAAAACGGGTCAGATAATCATCAAGCAGGGATTTCTCCGGTCCGGCACGCAATCGCCCGACCGCAACTATGCTGATACGCATATCTCTCTCGCCTCCGGCCCTTCAATACGGGCCGGGATGGCGCCTCAGTTCGCCGAGGCGCTGCCGCCCTGAGGCAGCCACATCTTTTCCAGCTGATAGAATTCACGCACTTCGGGGCGGAAGATATGGACGATCACGTCGCCCGTATCGATCAGCACCCAGTCGCCGGCATCCTTGCCTTCGACCTTCGAGGTGAAACCGAATTCCTGCTTGATGCGATCCGTCAGCTTTTCCGCCATGGCCGAGACCTGACGGGTCGACCGACCCGAGGCAATCACCATGTGATCCGCAACCGAGGATTTGCCCTGCAGGTTGATCTGCACGACGTCTTCGGCCTTGTCATCGGAAAGTGAGGAAAGGATACGTTCAAGCAGCTTGTCGCTGATTGACTGAGAGCGGGCCATTACACCGGCCCCATCATCGGCGGGCAAACCCGCCTGGGTATGTAGAGACAGGACATAGTCCTCCTTTGCTGCGCGCCGCCAAATCCCCGGCGCTGGGGTACTAATAAGGTAACAAGCGGATTGCAACATTTCAATGAACGGGCTGTTTCAGGCTGTGACGCCTGCTCACTCTTTGGCGAGCTGTTGCGCGTCTGCGTCGTCGGGCAGCAGGCGGACCTCGCGCTGCGGGAAGGGCAATGAGATGTCTTCGGCCTTAAATGCGTCCCACAGCGCCAGATAGACGTTGCCCCGGATATTGGTCAGGCCCTTGGTCGGATCACTGATCCAGAACCGCAATACATAATCCACGCTACTGTCGCCAAAGCCGGTGATATGGCAGACGGGCTCGTGCGACCCTCCGCTCAGCACCCGGCCCACGGTTTTCACGGACCGGATCGCCGTGGCGCGCACCTTGTGCGGGTCATCGCCATAGCTGGTGCCGAAATCCAGATCCAGCCGCACGAACTTGTCGGAATGGGACCAGTTCACCACCTGATTGGTGATCAGATCCTCGTTCGGGATCAGGTATTCCCGCCCGTCCCGCGTGACGACCGAGACATAGCGCGCACCCAGCGCATTGATCCAGCCGAACGTATCCCCCAACGAGATCACATCCCCCGGCTTGATCGACCGGTCCATCAGGATGATGATGCCCGAGATCAGGTTCGACACCACTTTCTGCAGCCCGAACCCGATGCCCACGCCGATGGCACCGGATAACAGCGCGATCCCCGTCAGATCAAAACCCAGCGTGCGGATCGCGGCCATGAACACCGCACCGTACAGCAGCACCTGAATGCCCTTGGCCAGCAGCACCTGCATCGACGGCGTGATGTCGTCATTGCCTTTCAGACCACGCTCGGCCGCGCGGGTGCCAAGCCGGGCCAGTGTCAGCAGGATACCGATCAGCAGGACAGCCTTGATGATCCCCAAAGCCGAGATATGCAGATCACCGATCGAGATCGCCACCCCGTCCAGAAACTCGGCCACGTCATCGGTCAGGTTCAGCGCAATCAGCGTTGCATAGACCCACATTGACCATTTGAAAATCTGCCGCAGCGTCCGGTTGCGCACCAGACGCGAGACCAGCGCAATGGCCAGCCACGCCACGGCCAAAGTCGCAAATACCCCGATGATGTAACTGCGCGAGGGCCATGTCACCTGCTGCATCACCCAATAGAGCCCCCAGGACAGCAGCACGAAATAAACCAATGTCAGGCGGCGCATCAGCTGGATCAGAATGCGCAGCCGCCATTTCGGCCAGCCGGTGCGGGCACGGGCCCAGGAGTCCCACCGGTTCTGGCTGAGCAGTTTCAGCAGAAAGGCCAGCGCCCACAGGACCAGGATGATCACCAACTGGTATTGCCGCCAGCCCGGCGTCACGATCAGTTCTATCAGGTTCTCGAACTGCGCAGAAAAGGCCGCCGTCATGTTGGCGTAAAGCTCGGACAGCGTTTCCGGTAGCAGATCCTGGTTCATGTCTGCCAGCTTGGCCATCCACGTGCGGGGATGCAAGGGGATGCAAGCCCGCGCCTGATTGAACCTTGATTGACAGCAAAGCCCGATATATCTGGGGCGCATGAGACTCAATGTGGCCCAACAGCAAAATCTGGAAGACCGCGCGCGCCTGCGTGAACGGTTCTTTGGGGCTGCCCGCACGGTTCTGGCCCGCCTATCCGCGGCCTAAGCCACCTCGCCAGCTATTTCTCATTACATACGGGAGAGGACCGATGTCCCCCAAAACACTCTATGACAAGATCTGGGATGCCCATGTCGCCCACGAGGCCGATGATGGCACCTGTTTGCTGTATATCGACCGCCATCTGGTACACGAAGTGACCAGCCCGCAGGCATTCGAGGGCCTGCGCATGGCGGGCCGCAAGGTGCGCGCGCCGGAAAAGACCATCGCGGTGCCGGATCACAACGTGCCCACCACCGCCGACCGTGTGAACGGGATCGAAAACCCCGAATCGCGCATTCAGGTCGAGGCGCTGGACAAGAACGCCAAGGATTTCGGCATTCATTATTATCCAGTGCATGACGTCCGTCAGGGCATCGTCCACATCGTCGGCCCCGAGCAAGGCTGGACCCTGCCCGGCATGACCGTTGTTTGCGGCGACAGCCACACGGCGACCCATGGCGCGTTTGGTGCGTTGGCCCACGGCATCGGGACTTCTGAGGTTGAGCACGTTCTGGCCACCCAGACCTTGATCCAGAAGAAATCCAAGAACATGAAGGTCGAGATCACCGGCAAATTGCAGCCGGGCGTGACCGCCAAGGATATCACTCTGGCCGTGATCGGTGAGACCGGCACCGCTGGCGGCACCGGCTATGTCATCGAATATTGCGGTGAAGCGATCCGTGATCTGTCGATGGAAGGCCGCATGACCGTCTGCAATATGGCCATCGAAGGCGGTGCCCGCGCGGGCCTGATCGCCCCGGACGAGACCACCTTTGAATATGTCAAAGGCCGCCCCCATGCACCGAAAGGTGCCCAGTGGGAAGCCGCTCTGGACTGGTGGAAGACGCTCTATACCGACGATGATGCGCATTTCGACAAGGTCATCACTCTGCGCGGCGAAGACATCGCGCCGGTCGTGACCTGGGGTACCAGCCCCGAGGACGTTCTGCCGATCACCGCCACCGTCCCGAACCCCGAAGATTTCGAAGGCGGCAAGGTCGACGCGGCCCGCCGGTCCATCGAATATATGGGTCTGGAAGCCGGTCAGAAGCTGAGCGATGTGGAGATTGACACCGTCTTCATCGGTTCCTGCACCAATGGCCGCATCGAAGACCTGCGCGCCGCTGCCGAGATTCTGAAAGGCAAAAAGATCAAGGACGGCATGCGCGCCATGGTCGTTCCGGGCTCGGGCCTTGTCCGTGCGCAGGCCGAAGAGGAAGGTCTAGCCGAGATTTTCAAAGAGGCCGGGTTCGAATGGCGTCTGGCGGGATGCTCGATGTGCCTGGCGATGAACCCCGACCAGTTGCAACCGGGTGAGCGCTGTGCCGCGACCTCGAACCGCAACTTTGAAGGCCGTCAGGGACGTGGTGGGCGGACCCACCTGCTGAGCCCCGCAATGGCTGCCGCAGCGGCAATCACAGGACGGCTGACAGACGTCCGCGAATTGATGTAAGCTGCCCTCATATCTAGATATTTGAGGGATTGAAAACATGAGTGACTGGGTCAAATGGCTTTTGCTGGGACTTCTGTCCATCGCATTCGGCATCTTTGTGCTGGGCGCGCCAGTGGTGGCATCGGTTGCCGTAACGGTGATGACCGGCGTGCTGCTGCTGATTGCAGGCGGATTGCAGGTTGTCGGCGGCTTTACGGTTGAAGGCACGGGCAACAAGATCCTGTCACTCATCATGGGTGCGGTCATGCTGTTTCTGGGGTGGTCCTTTCTGGGCCATCCGCTGCAGGGCACGCTGACGCTGGCGACCGTGATGCTGATCCTGTTCATGGCGGGCGGTATCGCCCGGGTCATCCTGTCGTTCCAGATGAAGGGAACACAGTTTTTCTGGCCCACATTGATCTCGGGCATCTTGTCGATCGTGCTGGCCGGTATCATCTGGTCTTATGCGGCGGCGGAACCCGCAGCCTTGCTGAGCCTTCTGGGCATCCTGCTGGGCATCGAGATGCTGTTCAACGGGTTCGGATTGGTCTTCATGGCGTTCTTCGTCAAGAACGCACCCGAAACGGAAACGAAAGAAGCGTAAACGCGAGGCATGGGCGCGGCCCTACCCCGCAGGAGTGTAGAGATGGAAAAGTTCGACAAAGTCCACGGGGTGGCCGCCCCGATGCCACTGATCAATATCGACACCGATATGATCATCCCCAAAGTGCACCTGAAAACCATCAAACGGTCCGGCCTCGGCGTCGTGCTGTTTGACGAGATGCGCTATCATGATCATGGCGGCGAGAATGAAGAATTCGTTCTGAACAAGCCCGCCTATCGCAATACCGAGATTCTGGTGGCCGGCGACAATTTCGGCTGCGGCTCATCCCGCGAACACGCGCCCTGGGCGATCAAGGATTTCGGCATCAAGGTCGTGATCTCGACCAGCTTCGCCGACATCTTCTTCAATAACTGCTTCAAGAACGGCATCCTGCCGATCGTGGTCGAAGAAGAGCATCACGCCATCCTGATGGAAGACGCGCATAAGGGTGAAAACGCCCGCATGACCGTGCATCTGGAAGATCAGCAGATCACCACCTCGGACGGGGTCGTGATCGCGTTCGACATCGACCCGCACCGCAAGCATTGCCTGCTGAACGGTCTGGACGATATCGGCCTGACGATGGAGAAAGACCATCACATCGACAAGTTCGAGGATCACGCCAGTCAGGCTCGTCCCTGGGTGTAAACTCTGGTAACGATTCTGTTGGCATTCAACCAGACGGGGTCGCGCAGGCGGCCCCGTTCGCATTTTTGGGGCAAATCACCCGGCAACCACAACATGTAGGGCCGTTTCTGAATTACACGTCGTATTTGCGTCAGAAATGATGCAAAGCCGCACCAGTTTTGCCATCATTTTGCCTGAAAGAGCGTGTTTTCTGCCCCTTGGCTTGAGCTTAATGTCCGTTGCCGCCAGTGTTGTCGGCAACGAGGCAACCGTCAAAATATAAGAACGGCGGGCACAAGTTGGACTGTAAGTCGACATAGAATCGGCCGGTTCGGTTTGGAAAAGGGTTCGGAATGTGATTGCACGCACAACTGGGGCGGCGATACGTGGACTATTGGTGGCACTTATGGTGCTGACACCCGCGTTGTACCTGCCTACATCAACGTCGAATGGGACCGAGATTGTCGTCTTTCTCGCGATCCTGGCGTTTATCCTGACCTTCTCCGAGTATAACTCGGCCTTTCCCAGCTTTATCGAATTCCGCGATGCGCCCCCGGTGAACCGGCTGCGCTTTGTCGGGCTGACCTCGATGGTCGCGTTCCTGACGCTGATCTGCAAAAACGTCTATGCCCCCACCGAGCTGACCAGCGTGTTCTATTCCGTGGGGCTGATGGTCGCCAATGTGGCCGACTTCCCCTATTCGCCGGTGCGTCTGGTGGTGCTGATGCTGCCCGCAAACGCCTCGGGCCCGTTGATCGAACTGGTGCGGATTTCGGCAGGCATCGCCTATGTGGCGGCGCTGGTCACAATCGCCAGCTTTGCCTATGCGATCAAACTGCGGGGCTGGCCCACCGGCAATGGCGCGTTCAATGTCTGGACCAACCTGCCCCTGTTCGACCCGACCAAGGGCGGCGACGTGGTCACCCGGCTGCAGCGCGACGGGCGGCTGAACATCACCATCGGCGTGCTGCTGCCCTTCATCATTCCTGCGCTGATCAAGCTGATGTCCGAATTCGGCAGCCCCATCGCGATGAGCAATCCGCAAACGCTGATCTGGACGCTCAGCGCCTGGGCGTTTCTGCCCGCCAGCATGATCATGCGCGGCATGGCAACCATCCGCGTGGCCAACCTGATCGTCGAAAAACGCCGCGCCTATTCAACTGCCGAGACCACGCAAACCGCATGATCCGAGTGCTTCTGCTGGTGGTGCTGCCCTTTGCGGCACTGGCAGACCCCCTGCGTATCGCCACATTCAACACCGAACTCAGCCGCGACGGCCCTGGCCTGCTGCTGCGCGATATCACGCGTGGCGACAAACAGGTGGACGCAGTTGTGGCCGTTCTGGTCGAATCACGCCCCGATATCGTCGCCTTGCAAGGCATTGACTGGGACCTGGACGGTATGACCCTGTCCGCCCTGACAGACGCCCTGTCACAGGCCGGGCTGAGCTATACGCACAGCTTTGCCGAACAACCCAACTCTGGGCTGGAAACCGCGCTGGATCTGGACGGCGATGGCCGCACCCAAGGCCCCGGCGACGCGCAGGGGTGGGGAGAGTTCACCGGTCAGGCCGGGCTGGCCGTCCTGTCGCGCTATCCCATCGCGCGGGATGAGGTGCGCTCCTTTACTGACCTTCTGTGGCGCGACCTGCCCGGCGCGACCCTGCCGCAGGTGGACAAGACACCTTTCCCCTCGGCACAGGCTCAAAAAGTGCAGCGCCTGTCCTCGACCGCGCATTGGGTTGTGCCCATCGACACGCCGCAGGGTCGGGTGGACCTGATGACCTTCCACGCCACACCGCCGGTCTTTGACGGGCCCGAGGACCGCAACGGGCTGCGCAACCGGGACGAAATCCGGCTGTGGCAACTGTTGCTGGATGGCGCGTTGGGCGATCCGCCGTCAGCGCATTTCGTCATCGCAGGGGACGTCAACATCGACCCTGAACGCGGTGATGGGCGCAAGGAAGCGATTCACAACCTGCTGGCCGACCCCCGCCTGCAAGACCCAAAGCCGCGCAGCCCGGCGGGTACGCTGGCAACCGTGGAATGGAAAGGGCTGGGAGAGATGCGTGTCGATTACGTCCTGCCCTCGGTCACATGGCAAGTGCTGGACGCCGGGGTGTACTGGCCCGCCGAGGAGACGCCGGGCCGGGATCAGGCCGAAACCGCCAGCCGTCACCGGCTGGTCTGGGTCGACCTGGTCAGGAACTAAGACACGCTTACAGCGCCCCGGTATAGGTCCCGCGCGGCGGGTAGTTGTTCGCCAGCGCGTATTTGATCCCGCCCGAGATATCGGCAACCGCCGGACGGCCAAAAGGTGTCGTCTGCTGCCAGGCGAAATACAGCGTCCGGTCGGGGGCGACGTAGAAATGGCCCGGCTCGGCAAAGAACGCGGCCTCGGCCGTGCCTTCGCGGCCTTCCGAGATGTGCAGGCCCCAGCCCTCACGCGCCTCGGCCATCGGCAGGCTGTGGCCCACGCGCAGTTTGGTCACACCAGCCTTTTCGACGGTTTCCGCTGCGCGTTCGGCGGTGTCGGTGCTCAGCATGATCACCTCGATCCCCAGCGCCTTGAAATCGTCCAGCGCGGCTTCGACCTCTTTCATCTGGTTGATACAGATCGGGCAATGCAGCCCGCGATACTGAATCACCAGCGTGCCGTTTTCGCCCTTGTCGGTCTCCATATCAAAGCTGCCATGGCCCACGGTTTCGATTTTCAGCGCTGGCACGGGGTTTCCGGGTGTCAACATGTGTTTTCCTCGTGATTTGGCGGGTTCGTCTCATTGACCCGATGCGGCGCAGACGCTAGGGCCTTTGCGACAAAACGCAAGGAGACTGTCGATGTCCAACCCCTCGCTTCTCATCCTGCCCGGAGACGGAATTGGCCCGGAAGTTATGGCCGAAGTGCGCAGAATCATCGACTGGTTCGGCGACAAGCGTGATCTTCACTTTGACGTGAGCGAGGATCTGGTCGGCGGTGCGGCCTATGACGCCCATGGCAAGCCTCTGTCGGATGAAACCATGGCCAAGGCGCAAGAGGTGGACGCGGTTCTGCTGGGCGCCGTGGGTGGTCCGAAATACGACGATCTGGATTTCAGCCTCAAGCCCGAGCGCGGGTTGCTGCGCCTGCGCAAGGAAATGGACCTGTATTCCAACCTGCGCCCGGCCCAGTGCTTTGACGCGCTGGCCGATTTCTCGTCGCTGAAAAAGGACATCGTCGCCGGTCTGGACATCATGATCGTGCGCGAGCTGACCTCGGGCGTCTATTTCGGCGAGCCGCGCGGCATCTTCGAGGAAGGCAACGAACGCGTCGGCATCAACACCCAGCGCTACACTGAATCCGAGATCGAACGCGCCGCGCGGTCCGCCTTTGAACTGGCGATGCGCCGGAACAAAAAGCTGTGCTCGATGGAAAAGGCCAACGTGATGGAATCGGGCATCCTGTGGCGCGAGGTTGTGACCCGCGTTGCCGCCGACTACCCCGAGGTCGAGCTGTCGCATATGTATGCCGACAACGGCGCCATGCAGCTGGTGCGCGCGCCGAAACAGTTCGACGTGATCCTGACGGACAACCTGTTCGGCGACATCCTGTCGGACTGCGCCGCGATGCTGACCGGCAGCCTGGGCATGCTGCCCTCGGCCAGCCTTGGCGCACCGATGGCCAATGGCCGCCCCAAGGCGATGTACGAGCCCGTACATGGCTCGGCCCCCGATATCGCCGGTCAGGGCAAGGCCAACCCGATCGCCTGCATCCTCAGCTTCGCCATGGCATTGCGCTACAGCTTTGATCAGGGGGTTGAGGCCGACCGTCTGGAGGCCGCCATCGAAAAGGTTCTGGCCGACGGCGTGCGCACTGGCGATCTGCTGGCCGATGAAGGGGTCACACCGGTTTCGACCACCGAAATGGGCGACGCGATCCTGGCCGCGCTGGACGCCAGCCTCTGATCCGATCCCGGGTCTAACGAAAAGGCGGTGCCGGGTGCGCCGCCTTTTTCTGTGCCATCTCAGTTTCCGAAAATGTTGTTCAGCAAATTATTGATGGCATTTTCAAAACCGTTGTTTCTGCGGCGCTGCTGCCTCTGTGGCTGTTCCGTGCGTACCGGCGGGT
>NZ_JALCBM010000013.1:48813-65074 GCF_028066395.1 Ruegeria sp. | reverse complement strand
GCCATCTGATGGCCTGCGTGGTCAACGTGGCCGACAAGGACACCCGCGAGATCTTCCCGCCCGAGGTCGCCATCGGCTCACGCATCGCCGAGGCCGCCGAGAAACGGGGCCTGATCGTGCGCCCGATCGACAACCTCAACGTCATGTCCCCGCCCCTGACCATCACCCGTGCTGAGGTCGACACGCTGATTTCGACCCTGCGCGCGGCAATGGAAGAGGTGGTCGAAGGATTGCAAAAGGAAGGCTTGCTTTGAACCGGAAAGAGCAGGCCATTGATGCAAGGCCTGCGATTTCCGAGATGATCCGCGCCAACAGGGGGCACCGAATAAGACAAGAACCTGGAAGACTGTCCTGATCGTTTTTCCGCGGAAGGCGCCATGGCCGACGGCACAACGCGGCTTGATGGTCATAGGAGTTCAGGAACAGGGAAAGACCACGGGCGCGAACAGTTCGAGCGCGCCCCAGAAGCCAAAACCGTGTCCATGATGCTGCGACAGTACTGCCGCATTGCAGATTGGATGGACGTTCACAATCGGGAGGAAAAATGAACATGTTTCAAAAATCAGCTATCGCAATGACGATTACCGCCGCACTATCGTCTCCCGTCTGGGCCGAAGGGACGGTAAATTTCTACAATTGGTCAGACTATATCGCCGATGATACCCTGCCGGGGTTCACCGAAAAGACTGGTATCTCAGTCCAGTATGACTTGTTCGATTCTCCGGAAACGCTGGAAACCAAGATGTTGACGGGCAATTCCGGCTACGACCTGATCGTGCCATCCTCGGCACAGGCCGAGCGTTTGATCGGCATTGAAGCGTTGGCACCCCTGAACAAGGAACTGATCCCGAATCTGGCCAATGTCGATCCCGGCATCCTTGAGCAACTGGCAGCCTTTGACGAAGGCAACAGCCATGTCGTGCCGTATATGTTGGGCACAATGGGTATTGGCTATAATGTCGACTTGATCAAGGAACGTATCCCCGATGCGCCTGTCGATAGTCTGGATTTGTTGTTCAAACCTGAATATGCCGAGAAACTGGCCGACTGTGGCATCGGCATGATCGACGTTCCAAGCGAAGTGTCGGTCATAGTGCTCAATTATCTGGGCCTGGACCCGTATTCCGGGAAGAAAGCTGACATCGCCAAGGCCGAAGAAACCCTGATGGCGGTGCGTGATCATTTCCGCTATTTCCGCTCGACCGGCTATCTGGACGATCTCGCCAATGGCGAGATGTGCGCTTTCCTCGGCTATTCAATCGACGTCTTCCAGATGGTGGAGCCTGCGGCTGAGAATGGTATCAACCTCGCCTATTCTATCCCCGTTGAGGGCACGGTCATCTTCTTTGACACTCTGGCTATTCCGGCCGACGCCGAGAATATTGAAGAGGCCCACGCGCTGATCAATCACATTCTGGACGCCGAGGTATCGGCGGATCTGTCGAATTATCTCTTCAGCCCATCAGGCAACGCAGCGGCCCTGCCTTTGGTCGACGAGGAAATCCGCAATGACCCCTCGATCATGCCAACGCCCGAGGTCATGGAGCGTCTGCGTTCGGACAAAACCGTCCCTCAAAAGACCATGCGCGCCCGGACCCGGATGATGACCAAAGTCAAGACCGGGATCTAACCGGTACGGATGCGGGCAAGGCCGTCATCGCGGCCTTGCCCGTCACATAGGGAGGGAAAGACAACATGCGGGACACGACCGACAAGGAACCGCTGCTGCAAATTCGCGGTATTTCAAAGGCTTTCGGGTCGGTAATGGCCGTCGATAATATCGACCTCGATATCCGGGAAGGAGAGGTATTTTCTCTGCTGGGGGGATCAGGATCGGGTAAATCAACACTGTTGCGTATGCTTGCGGGGTTTGAAACACCGACCTCCGGTCAGATCCTGCTGGACGGCAAGGATCTGGCCGACCTGCCGCCCCATAAGCGGCCCGTGAACATGATGTTCCAATCCTATGCGCTGTTTCCACATATGACGGTGGAAAAGAACGTTGCATATGGCCTGGTCGAGGATCGTATTCCCAAATCAGAGATCAGGGATCGGGTCAGCGAAATCCTCGATACCGTGCAAATGAGCGAGTTTGCGAAACGCAAGCCCGACCAATTGTCGGGCGGTCAGCGTCAGCGGGTCGCTCTGGCGCGTAGCCTGGTCAAGATGCCACGCCTTCTGTTGCTGGACGAACCACTTGGCGCGCTGGACAAGAGGTTGCGTGAAAGCACTCAGTTCGAGCTGCAGCGCATTCAGGAAAAAATCGGCATCACTTTCATCATCGTAACCCACGATCAGGAAGAGGCGATGTCGTTGTCGGACCGGCTGGCGGTCATGAACCAGGGTCGCCTGATGCAGATCGGCTCGCCTACAGATGTTTACGAAAATCCCCACTCGCGTTTTGTGGCCGATTTTCTGGGCAGCTGTAATGTGCTGGACGCCGAGGTCACGGGTGAATCCGGCAGCGAGACCCGGCTCAGGCTGCTCGCCAGCGGGGCCGAGACCGTTCTGCCCTATGCGCTGGACCATCCCGCCGGGGACAAGATTCAGCTGGTGCTGCGACCTGAGAAACTGATTGTGGCGCGGCGCGAGATCGATCCCGGCAGTTCAGGAACCATCCTCAAGGCCGAGATCGCCGAGATCGGCTATCTGGGGCATCGCTCGATACTGCATTTGCAGATGGATGATGGCACCTTGTTCCACGCGCATGAAGTGTCGCTGAACCGGCGCAACCGCAGCCCGCTGCAAGCGGGCGACAAGGTCAATGTCACTTGGGACGGCTCGGACGTCGCGGTGGTGAGCGCATGATACGCAATCGCGCAAAGTCAGGCCGCAGGTTGGTCATCGGTATCCCGATGCTGTGGATGGGGCTGTTTTTCCTGATCCCCTTCGCGGTCGTGCTCAAGATCAGCTTTTCCGAGGCGATCTTTGCCAGCCCGCCTTACACCAGCATCGTCGAATACATCTCTGACGAATCCAGATTGTCGATCTCGCTGAACCTGGGCAACTACCAGTATCTGTGGGAGGATGAGCTTTATTGGCGCGCCTATGTGAACTCGCTGACCATCGCGTTCTTTTCGACCCTGATGTGTTTGCTGATCGGATTTCCCGTCGCACTTTTCATCGCGCGCAGTTCGCCACGATGGCGACCCCTGCTGCATTTGCTGATCATCATCCCCTTTTGGTCAAGCCTGCTGATCCGGGTGTATTCATGGATGGGATTGCTGCGCAAGGATGGCATCATCAATTCGGTTCTGGGGTATGTCGGCCTTGTGCAGGACCCGCAATCCATGCTGCAAACCAGTTTTGCCGTCTATATCGGCATGGTCTATACCTATTTGCCGTTTATGATCCTGCCCCTCTATTCGGTGCTTGAGCGGCAGGATGCCTCCCTGCGTGAGGCCGCTACAGATCTTGGGTCACCGCCGCTGCGCGTGTTTCGCAAAGTAACGCTGCCCTTGTCAGTTAACGGGATCATCGCCGGGTCCATGCTGGTTTTCATTCCGACGATCGGCGAATTTGTGATCCCGTCGTTGCTGGGGGCATCGGACAATCTGATGATCGGACGGGTCCTATGGGATGAGTTTTTTGCCAATCGCGACTGGCCGGTTGCCAGCGCTGTGGCCATTGTCCTTCTCGCTGTTTTGCTGATCCCGATCATGATTTTCCAGAATTCACAAAACAAGAGCATGGAGGGGTGAGATGCAGCGCAATCTGTTTCTGAAAACCTGCTTCTTTCTGGGCGTGGCGTTTCTGTACATTCCGATCCTGGTTCTGATCACCTTTTCATTCAATGCGTCAGACAAGGTAAACGTCTGGGCCGGGTTCTCGCTGCGTTGGTATCGGTCCTTGCTGGACGACCCGCAAATTCTGGAAGCCGCGCAGAACTCATTTGTCATCGCCATCGTTTCGGCCACTCTGGCGACGGTGCTGGCGATGATCGCCTCGGTCGTCATTGTGCGGTTTGGCCCGTTCCGGGGACGCACCTTGTTCACTGGTATGATGTCGGCGCCCCTGATCATGCCCGAGGTGATCACCGGGATTTCCCTGTTGCTTTTGTTCGTGGCCATGCAACAACTGATCGGCTGGCCCGCCAACCGGGGCTTCACCACAGTCGTGCTGGCGCATGCTACGTTTTGCACAGCTTTCGCCGCCGTTGTCCTTCAGGCGCGGCTCAGATCGCTCGACTCCAGCCTTGAAGAAGCCGCTGCCGATCTGGGTTCGACCCCGCTGCGGGCCTTCTTCAAGGTGACGCTGCCGATGATGGGCCCGGCGATGACCTCGGCCTGGCTATTGTCGTTTACGCTTTCACTGGACGATCTGGTGATCGCCAGTTTTACCACCGGGCCAAATTCGACAACCTTGCCAATGTTGATTTTTTCCAAGGTCCGGCTGGGCGTGTCGCCCGATGTCAACGCTCTGGCGACGCTGATCATCGTTGGTATCGGATTTGCCGTAACCCTGTCGGTGGCAGCCGCCAGGGGACCTCGCGAAAATCAGGAATAAAGCGCGTTGATCATAGTCGAATGAACCAGCAGAGCGCGCAATCGCATCCGATCGAATGCAACGCGCTCTAGCTACTCAAGAAGAAGCCCCTAATGTCTACAGTTTCACAAACACAAATCGGAATTCTCGGGGCCGGGCTTATCGGGGCTGCATGGGCGGCACTGTTCAAACACCATGGCGCCAAAGTCGTCGTCTGGGATCCGAGCCAGGATGCTCTTGATGCCCTTGACGCGCGCACGGAAGTTCCCTTGGCGCAATTGGCCGAGCTAACAGGGCATCCGGCCACCGGGCAAATTGAAGCCACGCAATCCCTTGAAGAGGCTGTGCGTGGTGCAGCCCTTGTACAGGAAAACGCTCCGGAAAATATCGCCCTTAAACACGAGCTTTATGCGCAGGTTGAAGAGCTGGTGGAGTCCACCACTATTTTAGCCTCATCTGCATCGGGGCTCACCTGGTCTGACCTCGCGCCTGCCCTGAAAGACCCTACACGTCTGATTACCGCACACCCTTTCAATCCACCGCATCTGATCCCGCTGGTCGAACTGTACGGGCCAGACCCGGCCACCCTGGATCGTGCAGAAGAAATTTACCAAGCGGTTGGACGTAAGCCGGTACGGCTGAACAAGGGCGCGACCGGTCACATCGCCAACCGCCTTGCGTCTGCCCTATGGCGCGAAGCTGTTCACATCGTTGCCGAAGGTATCGCGGATGTCGAAGCAGTTGACGCGGCTCTGACCAATGGACCGGGCCTTCGCTGGAGCGTTCAAGGCGCGCATATGAGTTATCACCTTGGAGGCGGGTCAGGAGGATTGGCCGACTACCTTTCACATCTTGGCCCAAGCCAGGAACGCCGTTGGTCAACTTTAGGCACCCCCAGTTTGACACCAGAGCTATGCGACACATTGGTTTCGGGCGTTCTGAAAGAAGCAGACGGAAAAAGCATTGCTGAACTTGAAGAGATTCGAGACGCCGCATTGATCGCAACCCTCAAACTGCGTGGGAACGGTTGAGATGCCGAGAATAGCCTTGATCCATGCATTGGAAGAGTCAGTGCACCCCATACGGCACGCATTCGAACGACATTGGCCAGATGCGAGCCGTATGGACGTGCTGGATGCATCGCTCTCGTCCGATCTCACTGCCAGAGGCAGTCTTGATGACTCGATTATCGAGCGGTTCCTCAGGTTGGGCGACTATGCTGCATCATCGAAAGGAGAAGGCGGACAGGCACAGGCCATTCTGTTTACCTGCTCCGCCTTTGGTCCTGCGATTGACGCAGTCAAGGCCGCGCAAAACATACCGGTTCTGCGCCCCAACGAAGCGGCTTTTCAGGAAGCTCTGTCACTCGGCACCCGACTTGCACTGGTCGTTTCCTTTCCACCGTCATTGCCTGCGCTCACCGCAGAACTGCGGGAAATGGCTGCCAAGCAGGGCAAAACTGTCGAAATCACTCCGATACTGGCCGAGGGTGCGCTGGCCGCACTAAAGGCCGCTGATAGCGAAGCGCATGATCAGGCGGTTCTGGCAGCCTGTGCTGATCTTAAGGACGTAGACGCGATCATTCTCGGCCAGTTTTCACTGGCGCGCGCAGAAACCGCCCTGTCGCAGGTCACTCAATGCCCGATTCTGACCACCCCGGATTGTGCAGTTCTGGCTCTTCGCAGTTTGTTTGATGAACAAGCCCATTCAATGAGGTTCCCAAAATGACCGATCATTCCAACGTTTCCCTCGCTGATCTTGATCGCGAAACGCTGTTTCATCCTGTTTCGTCAATCCAGGATGTTGCGACCAATGGCCCGAAGATATTCAATTCTGCAGCAGGCATCGAACTTACACGTCAAGATGGCCGGACTTTTCTTGATATGGGTGCGGGTCTGTGGTGCGTGAATGTTGGCTATGGCCGGACCGAGTTGGTCGATGCCGGGGCCAAAGCGTTGAAAGAACTGAGTTTTCAGCATCTATTCGGTGGTGCGTCTTCAGAGGCGACAATTCGTTTGGCGGACCGCGTGCTTTCGCTGTTCAGGGAAACCGTTCCGGGCAGCGATATGGCACGCGTGTTCTTTGGAAACTCCGGTTCGGACGCGAACGACACGGCCTTCAAACTGGTCCGCTACTACAACAACCTGCGGGGCCAACCGCAGAAGAAGAAAATCATCTCCAGAAAAGGGGCTTACCACGGTGTCACTTATGCTGCCGGTAGCCTCACCGGTATTGACGCGTATCACAAGGCCTTTGACACACCGGTCGAGGGCGTGCTGCATACCGAATGCCCACACTACCACGCATATGGGCTGGAAGGCGAAAGTGAAGACCAGTTCACTGACCGTCTGATTGGCGAACTTGAGAGCATGATCATGCGTGAAGACCCAAGCACCGTTGCCGCCTTCATTGCCGAACCGGTCATGGGCACAGGTGGTGTTTTCATTCCCCCCAAAGAGTATTTTGCCAAACTGCAGGACCTTCTGGACAAGTATGACATCTTGTTGATCGTCGATGAGGTTATCACCGGGTTTGGTCGGACCGGACAATGGTTTGGCTGCGGAACCTATGGCATCCGCCCGGATATCGTTTCGCTTGCCAAGGGGTTGACCTCTGCCTATTTCCCGATGTCCGCCTCAATCATTTCGAACAGGATTTGGGACGTCCTTGCACATAAATCGCCCGAAACTGGTGTATTCATGCACGGCTTTACCTATTCCGGACATCCGGTTGGCAGCGCCATCGCTCTTGCCAATATTGACCTGATGGAGCGCGAGCAGCTGCCAGACCGCGCCGCCAAGCTCGGCCCTGTGCTGTTGGACGCACTGAAGTCAAAGACAAGAGGTTTTTCACTGGTCAGTGATGTGCGCGGTGTGGGTTTGATGGCCGCCGTAGAGTTTACCATGCCGGGTGCACATAAAATAGTGGCAGAGCATGCGATGCGGGAAGGCGTTCTGACACGCGCATTGCCATTCCTGCCGGTCACTTCAATGTCTCCGCCACTGACCATTACCGAAGCAGAGATTAACGAGGCCACCACGCGATATGCACGTGCACTTGAGGCGGCGATGCCAGAGCTTACCGCCCTGCAAGACGTGTCATGAATTCCTTCAAAACCATTGTAAAAGGGGTCGAGTGCTACCCCCCTTTTTAGCAGATTTTTTAGCTGAGCTGTCGTTTGCTCAAAGCGCCGCGGATTCAACGAGAGAGCCTATTTTGCAGAATGCTGCGCTCTGCATGAACGGCTGCTTTCAGAAAGTTGACTTTCGCTGCGGCTGTGCCAATGTCAGTTTCCGCGCAGATTTGTTACGCGAGCGACGATTTAATGGTTACATTTCCGTATGATGACCCCGTTTGGAATGAGGCCACACACGCCTATGGCATCGGCACAAATGTGTTATTGGCGGAGCTTGAAAGGGAGTGGAACGACGACGCTGCCGACTACCTCTTTTTCTCGGCTCTGCTTCATCAAGGCACGACCTATCCGGCCAGCTTTCTCGCGATCCCACATCTGTTGCGTCTTGCCGAGAGCAAGTTCGGTAGACCGCGCATGATGGTCTCGACCCTTTTAGGCGGCTTGGCCTTGGCGGGTCAGCGACCAGCACAGGTCGCATGTTCTGGTGTTTCCTGTGCTCCTGACAGCACATGGGTGAAGACACCCGTTGGTCAAGTGGCGGCCGCAGAATTCAAAAATAGTCTTCCGCAAATCGGTGCTTTGTCCATTGAAGCCTATCAAGCGGACCCATCGCACTATTTCGCATCCGGTCTGGCTGCTGCCGAAGGCGAACTAGACTTCGCAGAATGGCTCACAACAGGCGAGAATGGTGGTTTCCAGTGTCCGGCCTGTAAAGGTGACCATGAATGGTGGTTGCTTGAAACCGAGATGGGCGTCTACCGAAACGATGATGTCTTTGGCATGGGGGCAGACTGGCTTTGTGACTACGAAAAAAAGACGTTCGAGAATGCCAATAGTATCGCCAAACCGCGAACCGAACCGGCAGAGGTTTCAACCTTGAGGTCCAGACTCGGCCCTCTCGATCCCATTACCGACGGTCTTTTCAGAAACTATAAATCCACTGTTGTTTGTGCTCATTGTGCTTGGACCGGGGAACACCCTTAAGTACGTCCTTTTCGAATCTGCAACGCATCGAAACGATTAAAAGCTGCCCTTTGTTCGCAGGGCAGTATCGGTCACATTCGGCCTCAAACCGGACCTTGGAGCAAACCCGACCGTACATCAAACATGTCCGGCAAAGGATGCCAAGTTCGACTTTCGGGACAAAACTGATCTCGATGATATTTAGCGCAATGACCTCTATCGAGAGATTACGATTGAAAAACTCAAATCGACATGAGCCATTTTTTGAAAATCCTCACAGTCACCCGCTCCTGATCGCCTGGTCGGCAGACGAAATAGAGCCCACGATCCAATGGAACATTGCTTTCATCCAGACGGATCAACCGGCCGAGGTCCAAATCCCTCTTGGCCAAGAGATGTCTTGCCAGGGCCACGCCCTGCCCGTCAATCGCGGCCTCCAGGAGAACCGCGCTGTCTACGTATTTGATGCTCTGCGAATTGATCCGATCAGCGTTCAGCCCAACTTGTGCAGCCCAACTTTCCCACCCCACGTTGAAGGCATCGTGCAATAATGGGAGATCAACGATATCTTCGGCGCGCATCGGTAAGCGTGTTTTCCTGACAAGGGAGGGCGCGGCCAGGACGACCAGTTCCTCTTGTCTGATTTGCTCATAGTGCAGCCCGCCCCAACCGGGCTCGCCAAACCGCAGCGCCACATCGACCTCGGATGTATCGAAATCCGTAAAGGCATCATTTGTGTCCAGCAATAATGCGATGCCCGGATGTTCCTGTTGAAACGCACTGAGCAACGGCACAAGCCATTTGAGCGCCAGCGATGTGGACAAGGACACTGTAAGCGACTGGCGGTGATGTAATCGCTTCACCTCGGACACGCCCAATTGCAGTGCCGAAAACGCCCCGCGTGTGGATTGATACAGACGTTCCCCGGCTTTGGTCAGTTCCACGCCATTGGGGCGGCGATGAAACAGTGTGACGCCAAGATGCAGTTCCAGCAGTTTGATTTGCCGACTGATTGCCCCGTGGGTGACGTTCAACACATCCGCCGCCTTGGTCAGGCTGCAATGGGTAGCTGTTTCGTCAAAAGCCTGAAGGGCACGAAGGTGTCTGAGGTTTTTCGCCATGTGAGAAATCCTAACATCTATGTTCCAAGAACTCGATAGGTTTACCTAATTCCAAGCGGATACACTCACCTCACCCAACAAATTCTCACACATTATCTGACCGAAGAAAGGACATGACATGCCCGAAGTCAAAGTCGCGCTGATGACAGGGACCGGACAAGGCATTGGCCGGGGCTGCGCCATCGAAATGGCAAAGGCTGGCTACAAGGTTTCGCTGATGTCCCCGTCCAACCGATCCGTCGAACTGGCGGAGGAGCTTGGCGGCATTGGCCGCCGCGGCTCGGTTCTGGATGTCGATGACTTGCAGGCAATGATCGATGACACCATGAGCAAATATGGCCGGATTGATGCCATCATCAGCAATATGGGGCACGGCGGATCGGTGCCCGAAGCGATAAAAACCGTTGGTTTCGATCCTGACTTTGACGGGCCGCTCTTGGAGCTCAGCGACGAGCTTTGGCATGAAAGTCTGGACATGTATGTGCTGAACGTCGTCAAGATTGCCCGTATCGTCACGCCCATCCTGATCGAACAAGGTGGGGGTGCGTTCGTAAACATCTCATCCATGAACACGATCGAGCCACGCGCGCCCTACCCCATGAGCATGCTGCGGGGCGCATTGCACAGTTTCTCAAAGCTTTACGGCGATCGCTATGCACGGCACAACATACGCATGAACAACCTGCTGCCGGGTTTCTGCGAGAACGTGAACCTGTCCGAACAGGCCCGCCGGGAAATCCCCGCGCAACGGCCCGCCACGTTCGAAGAAATCGGGCAGGCCTGCGTATTTCTCGCCAGTGAAGGCGCGCGTTATATCAATGGTCAGAGTATACTGTCCGACGGCGGCATGAACCGGGCAGTACGATAGCAAAGAGGCAAAGAAACATGATTGTCACGGCACTCAAAGATATCCTTGGTACGGATCGGGACGTTTCCGGTTCTGGCTGGAACAGCAGACGGCTATTGCTGGCATCCGATGGCATGGGCTTTTCGCTGACCGATACGATCATCAAACAGGGCGCAGAGCTTGAGCTTGAATACACCCATCATCTGGAGGCGTGCTATTGCATCGAAGGCAAAGGCGAGATCAGGCCATTTGGCGACGAAACCTGGCATGTCCTTGAACCCTTCACCCTCTATGCACTGGATCAACATGACCGGCATTTGGTACGCGCCACAGGCGCTGATCTGCGGCTTGTCTGCGTCTTCAATCCGCCACTCAGTGGTCGTGAGGTGCACCGCGAAGACGGAAGCTATGCACCGGCTGAATCCTGAGACTTAAGCGGGCATTATTTTCGACGTAGCATCGGTACTTGGGTGTCATCAAAGCACTGCCGACCACGCACCTATATGTGCATGATCGGCAACATTTTTTGTCAAGGGTTTGGGGTAATCCCCAACCCTTCTCATGAAATTCCGACCCGCGCTTATTCTTGCAAGCTCAGCGCCACGAAACGGGGCTCGCCACCGCGGCGTACCAGCAGCAGCAGGGACTTGCGCCCGGCCTCGCGCGCTTCGTCCATACGGGCCTCAAGATCGTCGATCGAGGTGACTTTCTGCTGCCCCGCCTCGGTGATCAGATCACCGGCGCGCAGGCCTTTCGAGAACGCCTCGGACGCCTCATCGACATTGGTCACGACCAGACCACTGGCATCCGCATCCAGCCCCATGTCTTCACGCAGCGTGTCGGTCAGGGGCGAGATCGTGAGGCCAAGGATGTCCTTGTTTTCCTCTTCCACCGCTTCGGGTGTTTCCTCTTCACCTTCCTCGGCACGTTCGGCGTCCTCGCGGCGTCCCAGCGTGACCAGAACGGTCTGAGTACCGCCGTCGCGATGCACGACAACACGGACGGATTTGCCCACCGTGGTCTCACCAACCTGGCGGACCAGACCGCGCGTATCCTCGACCTCGACCCCGTCAAAGCTGATGATCACGTCACCGGCAAGCAGACCAGCATCCTTGGCCGGACCATCCGGCACATCGCTGATCAGCGCGCCGCCGGGTTTGTCCAGACCCATCGCCTCGGCCATATCCTCGGTCACGTCCTGAATGCGCACACCCAGCCAGCCCCGGCGGGTTTCACCAAATTCGCGCAGTTGGTCGACCACCTTGATCACCACATTCGACGCCATCGAGAATCCGATGCCGATCGAGCCGCCATTGGGCGACAGAATCGCGGTGTTCACGCCAATCACCTGCCCGTCCATGTTGAACAGCGGCCCGCCCGAGTTGCCCCGGTTGATCGCCGCGTCGGTCTGGATGTAGTCGTCATACGACCCGCTCAGCGCCCGGTTCCGGGCCGAGACGATCCCGGCGGAAACCGAAAACCCCTGCCCCAGCGGATTACCCATGGCAATAACCCAATCACCCACGCGCGCCGTGTCGCTGTCACCGAACTGCACATATTTCAGTGGGCCCGAAGCCTCGACCTTGAGCAGCGCGATATCGGTCTTTTCGTCGGTCCCGATCACCTTGGCGACCAGTTCCTTGGCGGGCTGACCATCGCCGGGGAAGAATTCGATAAGAATTTCATCAGCTTCGGCAATGACGTGGTTGTTGGTGACAATGAAGCCATCCTCAGAGATCACAAACCCCGAACCCAGCGCATTGCTGCGGCGCGGGCGGTTTTCGTCGTCACCGCCATTGCGGTCCTGAAACTCGCGAAAGAAATCCTCGAAGGGTGAACCTTCGGGCACGATGCCCTGCGGACCGGTCTGGCCTTCCAGCAGGGTGCTGGTGGTGATGTTGACCACCGCCGGGCTGATCTGTTCGGCCAGCGGTGCCAGACTTTCGCCCCGCGCATGCGCCGCCAGGGTTTGGGCCAGAACCAGCAACATGGTGGCAAATCCCAACCACATCAGCCGCAATTTCATGCTCATCTCGTCCCGCCGGACGGAAATACTGCGTGCCTGTGCCTGCACCGGGGATCTCCTTATAAAATATCGCATCGACCGCGTGCGCGGTCTGTCTTGCGAAACAATGTAGTCAGTTTATGCAAGCCCGCAACACAGGATCGCGGGGAAATCACCGGCAAGTGAGGTCGGCGTGTCAAAAGCCGATCTGATACGCGCCCCATAACAGCACCAGACCGCTGACCACGCAGAGCAGCCCGGCCAGCCGCCGCGCCTGTTCCGGCAAGTCGCGCAACGCCTCAAGCATACGTTCAATAAGCGAAGGGGCCAGCGCATAGGCCAGCCCCTCGACAATCAACACCAGCCCGAAGGCCAGAAGGATCATACCCATTACTGGGATGCCTGCCCTGTGGGCGATTTGAGGTAGTTGAAGAACTCGGAATCCGGGCTCAGCACCATCGAGCTGTTGCCACCCTGCAGCGCTCGTTCATAGGCGGACAGCGAGCGGTAGAATTCGAAGAATTCCGGGTCCTTGCCAAAGGCTTCGGCAAAGATCGCGTTGCGTTCGGCGTCGGCTTCACCGCGAATGATCTCAGCCTCGCGGTTGGCGTCCGAGACCAGTTCGACCACGGTCCGGTCAGCCTGTGCGCGGACACGCTGCGCGGCTTCGTTACCGCGGGCGCGTTCGTCGGTGGCTTCGCGTTCGCGTTCCGCCTTCATCCGGTCAAACGTGGCCTCAAGGTTGGCCTGCGGCAGATCGGTGGCTTTCAGGCGCACGTCGATCACGTTGACACCCAGCGCCTGCGCCTCGGCAATTGCGCTGTTGCGGATGCGCAGCATCAGGGCGGCCCGGTCGGAACTCAGGATATCGCGGGACGAGACCGAACCCAGCACCTCGCGCGTTTCAGCGCGCAGGATGCGGTCCAGACGATCCTCGGCCACCGGGATACCGCCGACGCCAACGGCTTGACGGAACTGGTTCAGGTCGGAAATCCGATAGCGCGCGAAGGCATCGACCACCAGACGGCGGTCATCCAGAGGCGTGACTTCAAGCGGCTGCACGTCAATGGACAGGATGCGGTCGTCGTAACGCACCACTTCCTGAATCAGCGGAATCTTGAACGCCAGACCGGGTTCTTCCTTGACCGCGACCACGCGGCCAAATTGCAGCACCAGCGCCCGTTCACGCTCATCCACGATGAAGATCGAGGACAAAAGCCCCACAACCGCGATCACCAAAACCGGCAGGATAAATGTCGATTTACGCATCAGTTGTTCCCTTCACCGGAGTTGCGGCGCAGTTCGTTCAGCGGCAGGTAAGGCACGACGCCCTGTCCCTGCCCACCCGAGTTCTCGTCCAGAATGATCTTGTCCACGTCGCCCAGAACCTGCTCCATCCGTTCCAGATAGAGACGTTTGCGCGTCACGTCAGGCGCTTTGGTATATTCTTCCAGAACCGCGCTGAAACGGCTGGCCTCACCCTGTGCGCTGTTGATCTGCTGGGCGCGATAGGCTTCGGCCTCTTCCAGAACCTGTGCGGCTTCACCGCGCGCCTCGGCCAGCACGCGGTTGGCATAGGCATCCGCCACGTTTTGCAGCCGATCACGTTCCTGTGCCGCAGCCTGAACGTCGCGGAAGGCGGCGATCACGTCCTGCGGCGGGTCGGCCTTGTCGAAGTTCACGCGGATGATGTTCACACCCGAATCGTAGCTGTCCATGGTGGCCTGGATCAGTTCCTGCAACCGGTCCGCGATGACACCACGATCCCGGTTCAGGATCGGCGCCAGCTCGCTTTGCGCAATGATCTCGCGCATCGCCGATTCCGACACGGCGCGGATCGTCTGGCGCGGGTCGCGCAGATTGAACAGAAACTTGTCGGGTTCGGTGATGTTCCATACGACCTGATAGTCGATATCGACCACGTTTTCGTCACCGGTCAGCATCAGCCCATCGTCACTGCCGCGCGCACCGCCCATATCCTCGGTCTGTTCGCGGGTGACCGGGATCACCTCGGCGGTGACAAAAGGCCATGGGGCAAAGTTCAGACCCGGATTGCCGATGTCCGAGAATTCGCCCAGAAACAGCTCAACCGACTGTTCTTCGGGCTTGACGGTATAGAAGCTGGCCAGCCCCCAAAGACCGACTGCGACCAGCGCACCAATCGCAATCGTGCCTTTGGTAAAGACCGGGCCACCGCCACCGGCGCCCTGACCGTTGCCGCCACGGCCACCACCGCCGCGACCGCCCATCAGGACGCGCAACTGCTCCTGACCCTTTTTCATCAGCTCATCGATCTCGGGGATCTGCGGGCCTTCGCCTTCGGGAGGCTTGCGCCCGTCCCCGTTGTTACCCCGATTTCCTCCGCCGCCGGAAGAGCCTCCGCCCCCCCAGGGGCCACCGCTGTTGCCCGCCATATGAATCAAATCCTTCGTCTAGGCCCGTGTGATCACGGGGTCCCTTGTAACTTGTGTACGCGCGGTTGCAAATCAAGCAGTGCGTACAGGTTGCCGCATTGTCACCAGTTCTTCGGCCATCACCGGGTGAACCGCAACCGTCCGGTCGAAATCTTCCTTGGTTGCACCCATTTTTACGGCGATCCCGGCCAGCTGGATCATCTCACCCGCGCCGGGGGCCACAATGTGGCAGCCCAGTACCTTGCGGGTCGCCTGGCTGACGATCAGTTTCATCAACACGCGCTGAGTGCCCCCTGCGAAAGCCTTCTGCATCGGCTTGAACGAGGTCGCGTAAACCTCGATCGGCTCCTGCGCGGCGGCCTCTTCCTCGCTGAGGCCGACAGTGCCCATTTCCGGCTGGGTGAAGATCGCGGTCGGGATCAACTCGTGATCCACCGGGGTCGGGTTGCCCTTGAAGACGGTTTCGACAAAGGCCATCCCCTCGCGGATCGCAACCGGGGTCAGGTTCACCCGGTCGGTCACATCGCCGATGGCATAGATCGAGGGCACGCCGGTCTGGCTGTATTCGTCCACGATTATCTCGCCCTTGCGGCCCCGTTCGACGCCAATGCCTTCCAGCCCCAGATCGTCGGCATTGGGCGCGCGGCCCGTGGCGTACATCACCACGTCAAACAGCTGCTCCGGGCCGTTGGTGGCCTTGACCCGGATCTTGTCACCCTCTTTCGCCATCTCCAGCACATTGGTGCCCAGATGCAGGTCAACGCCGTTCTGGCACATCTCTTCACTGATCAGCCCGCGGGCCTCGTCATCGAAACCCCGCAGAATCTGCGCCCCGCGATAGAACTGAGTCGTCTTGACCCCCAGCCCGTTCATGATCCCAGCGAATTCACTGGCGATATAGCCGCCGCCAACGATCAGGATGGATTCGGGCAGCTTCTCAAGATGGAAAATCTCATTCGAGGTGATCGCAAGGTCCGAGCCCGGGAACTCGGGCACAACCGGGCGGCCACCGGTGGCGATGAGGATATGCTTGGCGGTCTTGCGGGTGCCATCGGTCAGTTCGACCGTATGCGGATCGACCAGACGGGCACGCTGATCAAAGGTCTCGACGCCGTTGTTCTTCAGGATGTTGCGATAGATGCCTTCCAGACGGTCCAGCTCGGCCACCAGTTTGCCGTGGAACGTATCCCAGTTGAACGCGCCGGGCTGAATATCCCAGCCATATTCCTGCGCATCGCCGACCATGCCCGAGAACTCGCTGGCGAACACCATCAGCTTTTTCGGCACGCA
>NZ_JALCBM010000013.1:0-48713 GCF_028066395.1 Ruegeria sp. | reverse complement strand
CGCCGACCATGCCCGAGAACTCGCTGGCGAACACCATCAGCTTTTTCGGCACGCAGCCCCGGATCACGCAGGTCCCGCCATAGCGATCCTCTTCCGCCAACGCCACCTTGGCCCCGTTCTCACCCGCCGCCACACGTGCCGCACGGACCCCGCCCGAGCCTCCGCCGATGACGAACAGATCATAGTCAAAGCTCATGCTGGGTTCCTTTGTTCAGCGTATCGAAATTTTATGGGTATCTGGGCGCAATACGCCGCTTGCCAACCCCTTTGGACCAAAAAACCGGGTTTTGCCGATGCTTGCACCGGCATTGTCCTTAGTCCGTCAGGTCCGAAAACAGGTTCTCACCATTTTCACCCGGTTGGTCAGTTTCCACCGTGCCATCGTTCAGGTCGCGCAGTTCCACCCGCCCGTCGCCATGGCCGATGACGACCTTGTCGCAGATGTCGATGAACAAACCGTTCTCGACCACGCCGGGAATCTGATTGAGAACCAGCGCCAGTTGCCGGGCGTTGCCGATGCGTTTCAGGTGCAGATCAAGGATATGATTGCTTTCATCGGTGACACGCGGCACTTCGCCGTTCATCCGCAAGGTGACCGAGGTGCCCAGCACGTCCAGCGTATCCAGCGCCTCTTCGATCAGGGTGCGGGTGGTTTGCCAGCCAAACGGGATCACCTCGACCGGCAGCGGGAAGGCACCCAGGGTTTCGACCTCTTTGCCAGCATCGGCGATCACGATCATCTGGTCGCTGGCCGTCGCCACGATCTTTTCCTGCAACAGGGCCGCGCCGCCACCCTTGATCAGGTTGAATTCACCATCAAACTCATCCGCACCGTCAATGGTCAGGTCCAGCCAGCCCGCCTGATCCAGCGAGACGACCTCAATCCCCACCTCACGCGCCAGCTGCGCCGTCGCGGTCGAGGTTGGAACACCTTTGATCCGCAACCCGTCATCGCGGACCCGTTCCCCCAGACGGCGCACCATCCATGCGGCGGTCGAGCCGGTGCCCAACCCAACACGCATCCCGTCCTGCACAAATTCAGCCGCGCGACGGGCGGCAACGTATTTGGCGGTTTCGATGGGTGACATTTCTTCGGTCACGGCGGCCTCCCCCTCAAATTCTTGAGGGGGTTATACGGAATGCCCCGATGAACTGCGAGGGGCAAATCGCCCCGTCTCTTGGTTAAAGCGCTGAAAACATGTCGCTGAAATGCGCGTTTCCGATTGGAAACGTCGCAATCAAGGCTTCGTTCACCCCCTTGGCCCCTTACATAGAGGCCATGGATTCGCCGTACCGCCTGCATTACGCCCCCGACAACGCCTCGCTGGTGATCCGGCTGGCGCTGGAAGAGATGGGCTTGCCTTTTGAAACCGTTCTGGTGGACCGCCGCCGGAACGAACAAAGTGGTGTGGCCTATCGGACGCTGAACCCGAACGGGCTGATCCCGGTGCTGGAAACGCCACAGGGCCCGATATTCGAGACCGCCGCCATCCTGCTATGGCTGGCCGATCGGCATGGGCAACTGGCGCCCGCTGCCGACAGCCCCGAGCGGGCGGCGTTCCTGAAATGGCTGTTCTTTGCCTCGAACACGTTGCACGCCGATCTGCGGCTGCTGTTCTACCCCGAGAAATACATCGACGCCGCGCAGGCCGAGACCTTGCGGGCCGGTATCCGACCCCGGCTGCGCCACCATCTGCAATTGCTGGAGACGGAGGCGAAGAATGCACCTGAATGGCTGTCGCCCGATCAGCCCTCGGTCCTGACCTGGTATCTGGCCTGCATGATGCGCTGGATGGCGGTCTATCCACAGCAATCCGATCGCAGTTGGTTCCAACTGGCTGACACGCCCCATCTGCAAGACATCCTGATGCGGCTGGAATCCCGCTCGGCCACACGCGCCGCCGCCCTCGCCGAAGGTCTGGGGGCCACGCCGTTCACATCCCCTTCTCCCGCCAACCCTCCAGAAGGCTCAGCTATCTGACATGTTCCTCTCTGTCTTCGATATGTTCAAAGTGGGCATCGGCCCGTCCTCGTCACATACCATGGGGCCGATGGTCGCCGCCGCACGGTTTCTGGACCTGATGCGCGCCTCGCCCTTCGAATTCGCGGGGTTGCGCGGGTCGCTGCATGGCTCGCTGGCCTTCACCGGCGTCGGCCACGCCACCGACCGGGCCACCATCCTGGGGCTGGCCGGATTCGTGCCCGACACCTATGACAATGAAAAGGCCGAGGCCGCGCTGGCCGCGATTGCCGAGACCCATACCGTCACGCCCGAGGGTCTGCCCACGTTGCAATTCGACCCCAAGGCCGACCTGATCTTTGACTTTGACAACAACCTGCCCGGCCATGCCAACGGGATGATCCTGATGGCCACCGACGCGCAGGGCGATGTGATCCTGCGACAGGTCTATTACTCGATCGGCGGCGGCTTCGTCCTGACCGAAGAGGAACTGGCCGAGGGCAAAGCCACGGACGAAGGCGCGCCGGTGCCCTTCCCCTTCAAATCCGCCGCCGAGATGCTGGAGATGGCCAAAGCCAGCGGCAAATCCATCGCCGCCATGAAGCGCGACAATGAAATCTCGCGCGGTTGTGCCGACAGTTTCGCCAAGGGCTCGGCCCGGCTGTGGCAGGTGATGAACGACTGTATCGAACGCGGCCTGTCCACTGACGGCATCCTGCCCGGCGGCCTGAGCGTGCGCCGCCGCGCCAAGGGCATCCATGATGCGCTGATCGCCGAGCGCGGCATGAACCTGAACGCGCCGCATACGATCAACGACTGGATGAGCGTCTATGCCATGGCGGTAAACGAAGAAAACGCCGCCGGAGGGCAGGTTGTCACCGCCCCCACCAACGGCGCGGCAGGCGTGCTGCCTGCAGTGCTGCGCTATTACCTCGACCACGTGCCCGGCGCGTCTGAGAGCCATGTCGAGGATTTCCTGCTGACCGCCGCCGCCATCGGCGGGCTGGTCAAGTTCAACGCCTCGATCTCGGGCGCCGAGGCGGGCTGTCAGGCCGAGGTCGGCAGTGCGGCGGCCATGGCCGCAGCGGGCCTTTGCGCGGTGATGGGCGGCACGCCGGAACAGGTGGAAAACGCAGCGGAGATTGCGCTGGAACACCATCTGGGCATGACCTGCGACCCGGTAGCCGGGCTGGTGCAGGTGCCCTGCATCGAACGCAACGGGCTGGGCGCGATCAAGGCGGTCTCGGCGGCCTCGCTGGCCTTGCGCGGCGACGGGCAGCATTTCGTGCCGCTGGATGCGGTGATCGAAACCATGCGCCAGACCGGGCATGATATGCACGAGAAATACAAGGAAACCTCGCTGGGCGGATTGGCGGTAAACGTGCCCAACTGCTGACCCCGGCGGGCGACAGAAAGGAAGGTGGCGGATGAAAGGTCGTTGTTTCTGCGGTGCGGTCGGGTTCGAGGTCGATCCCCCGGTCCTGTCCTGCGTCACCTGCCATTGCGAAAGTTGCCGACGGCAATGTTCCGCCCCGATGGTGGCCTATTTCGGCATACGCGACGGGAAATGGCGCTGGACGGGGGACGAGCCGCGCATATTCAACTCCTCCCCCGGGGTCGAGCGCAGTTTCTGCCCCACCTGCGGCACGCCGATGTCCTTCCGCTCGACCGCGATGTCGGATGTGATGCACCTGTATGTGGCCGCGCTGGAGGACCCCGAGGCGTTGCAGCCCACATTGCATGTGGCATATGAGGAAAAGCTGAGCTGGCTGAAACTGGACGATGGCCTGCCCTGCTGCATCGGGCCGGATTATACAAAGTACCAACCTTTGCCCGACGCCTGACCGGACGGTCCCTTTCCACCGCTGCCACAACAGTCTAGCGTCGCGCGCATGACACAGGACCGACCCGTTCTTGGCATCCTTCTGATGCTTGGCTTTTGCATCCTCGCCCCGCTGGGCGATGCGATGGCAAAACTGCTGGGTGAGACCCTGCCGCTGGGCGTTCTGGTAACAGTCCGATTCGCGGTGCAGAGCGTCATCCTGATCCCGCTGATTGCCCTGACCGGCCGCGCCTGGCGGATGCAGGGGCGCGTGCTGCGACTGACCGTGGCGCGCACGGGGCTGCATATCGTCGGCATCACCGCGATGTTCAGCGCGCTGCAATACCTGCCGTTGGCCGATGCGGTGGCGATTGCCTTCGTGATGCCCTTCATCATGCTGCTGCTGGGCAAATACGTGCTGGGTGAACAGGTCGGCCCGCGTCGCGTGATCGCCTGCATCGTGGGCTTCACCGGAACGCTGCTGGTGATCCAGCCCAGCTTTGCACAGGTCGGCCTGCCCGCCCTGCTGCCCCTGATCGTGGCCGTGGTCTTTGCCCTGTTCATGCTGGTCACCCGCCAGATTGCCAAGGAAACCGACCCGGTTGGTCTGCAAGCCGTCTCTGGCGTGATGGCAACCGCGTTTTTGCTGCCCCTGCTGATCTTTGGATCACAGACCGGGGTTACGGAACTGGCGCTTGTTATTCCTCCGGCAGAGGGTCTGTGGCTGCTGCTGGGCATCGGCATTCTGGGCACCGTGGCGCATCTGCTGATGACCTGGTCGCTGCGCTATGCGCCCTCGGCCACGCTGGCACCGATGCAATATCTGGAAATCCCCGTGGCCACGCTGATCGGCTGGCTGATCTTCCGCGATCTGCCCAATGGCATTGCCGCGCTGGGGATCGTCATCACCATGGCCGCCGGTCTCTATGTCATTCTGCACGAGCGGGCCAACGCCCGGTCCGGCCCGACAGAAACGCCCGTATGACCGGATCAAGTGCTGCGCGCGGGGCCATGACCAGCAGACCCGGCCCATCCACCTGCAATTCAACCTCTGACACCGCACGGTTCGATGTCCCGACCCGCCCGTCCGGGGCCAGTTCCAACCCGTCGATGGGCCATTCCAGGCCCTTGCTGCGCCCGGTCACGGGGCTGAGCGGAAACAATGACACGGTCTGTCCCGCCTCGACCGAAAAGGCGATCTGCGGCGGGGCGTGAAAGATCACCTCATGCGCGCCCAGCAGCACGCAGGGCCGATCCTGCAAACGGACCAAGGCGTTGAGCACCGCCAGTTGATGATCCAGCCGCGCCCCCAGAAACCCGACCCCGATGACCAGCGGCGCCGCGATATGGCGCAGGGCCTTGTCGAAATCGGTACTGTCCTGTTCGCGAACCGGAAACAACCGTTCAGCCGGAATGCGCGCGCGATATCCCGGTGCAAGCGAGTCGAAATCGCCGATCACCGCCTCGGGCATATGCCCCGAATCGATCAGCGCCGCCGCACCGCCATCCGCGGCCACAACGCGATTCACACGGCGCAGCACCAGATTCGTGTCCTCATCCCCGATATAACCACCGCCAAACAGCGCGATTGGCTCCTCAGCCTCTACAATCGGCCCTTTTTTCATAAGATTGACCATTTTTCCCGGTTTTGGACATATTGAGACCACAAAATGATAGACTCATGGACACAGTTGCGAGTCGATGCCGAGTGACAAGTTCGGTTTTCGGCCTGGTAGTTTGTAAAGGACGTGCGTCTGATGGTACAGAACAACAAGGTATTGACCGTTTCCTACGGGACCTTTTCCTGCACTTTGGAAGGCTTTGACGATTCATTCGAAACGATGAAAGCCATTGCCGAATATTTCCGTGATCTGGCGGCAGATGATCGGTATTTCGGCTCTGAACCGCCGCAGCCGGATGCTGAAATGCTGACCCGCATCGCCCAGCGCGATATCGCACGCAAGGTCGAAGCCAGCCAGAGCGACAGCGGCCTGCTGCTGCGCGCCACGGATGACGCACCTTCGGTCGCCGCAGCCCCTGTGGCCAGCGCCCCCGTACAAACACCGCCCCCTGCCCCCGCAGCACAACCCGCGCCGGTTCAGACCCCGGCCCCGGAAGGCGCTGCCGACAGTATCGCGGCCAAGCTGCAACGCATCCGCGCCGTCGTGTCCCATTCCAACGAAAGCGGCACCCAATATGGCGAGGATGTGGATACCGGTTACATCGAACCGGCCAAAGCCCCGGTTGACGCCATCTCAGCCGCCTTCGCCGCCGGTGCGCTAAGCCCCGAAGACCTGAGCGAGGAAGAACCGCAGGCCGAGCCGGTTGCCCCCCCTCAGGCCGAAGCCCCCGAACCGGAAGCGGTCCACGAAGAGGTCACCGCCTTTGAGCCCGAGATCGAGGCCGAGCCTGCCCATATCGAACCGGTCGAACTGGACGAGGATGCGGTGACCATCGAGTCCGCCTTTGAACAGGACGCCGATACGCTGGACGAAATCCTGGCCCTGACCGGGGATCACGCGATCGCACCGGAAGAGTCGCAGGACGATCAGCCCGAGATCACCTCGGACGATGTTCTGTTCACCGACGAGGAAGAGGTCGGGTCCGATGTTGATGACATTCTGAACCTTCTCGACGAAGACGATGAGGCTCCGACTGAAACGCCTTTCGAAGAGCCCGCGCAAAACGTGCTGAGCGCCGAGGACGAGGCCGATCTTCTGGAAGAAATCTCTCTGGTCGAGGCTGAACTGACCAGCCGCACGGAAAGTGCAGAGCCGGACGATAGTGATCTGGATCAGGACGTCTCGCGCCTGATGGACGAGGCTGACGCCCATATGGACGACCCCGAGGCCAGCGATCAGCGCGAAACCTATTCGCATCTGCGCACCGCCGTGGCCGCCGCCGAGGCGGAAAAGGCAGCCCATGCGGATGGCCCTGCAGAGGATGCCGAATATCGCGGCGATCTGGCCTCGGTCGTCAGCCCCCGCCGACCCGAGGTCAACGTCACCTCGATGCGCCCCCGCGCCGACACGGCAGCCCCGCTGAAACTGGTGGCCGAACAACGCATCGACACCGACGAGACGGAAACCGGCCCAGTCACACCCCGCCGCATCCAGTCCGATCAGGACACTGCTCCAGAGGAAAGCGGCTTTGCCAACTTTGCGCAGGAACAGGGCGCGCAATCGCTGTCTGACCTGCTGGAGGCCGCAGCCTCCTACCTGTCCTTCATCGAAGGCCAGGAACAATTCTCGCGCCCGCAGTTGATGAACAAGGTGCGCTCCCTGAAACAGGATGAGTTCAACCGCGAAGAAAGCCTGCGCTCCTTCGGTCAGTTGCTGCGTGACGGCAAGATCGAAAAGGCTGGTGGCGGTCGTTTCATCGCCTCAACCCAAATCGGCTTTCGCCCCGACGACAAGCGCGCAGCGGGCTGACACCTTAGGCATGACCTCTCCACGAGCCCGGACATTTTCCGGGCTCTATTTTGTGGATCAATCGCGAAGATGGACAGCAATCTGTTGAAGCAACACAACTCCAATCAAACACGGCGACGTAGCTTGGAGGCTTTCAATGCAAACGCCAATCCAATCGCTTACCTCGCGGTTGCAGGGGGCTCTGCCCCCGCCGCCCGTTCCGGGCGACTCCCCCGGGATATTTTGAGCCAGATGAACAGGGGATCCGAGCTTCATCTGGCCAAAAATATCCCCGCCGGAGGCATCGCGCGGCACGCGCGATTCAGTTTGGGCTGAATTTCGATTTTTTGTGCCTGACCCACCTAGGTTTCGACGGGCGACATTCCCCCGGTAGTTTAAATCATGTTCGCCTCTGAGCCAGAGGTTAAGATTGATCCGGGTCCTCTTTGCCGACACCACGAAAAACGAATTTGAACGGCAGTGCCCAGAGGATGCCCAAACCCACATAGACCAGAAGTTCCAGCCAGATCGGGGGACGATCCAGCCAGTTCAACACGGTCACGACAGCAACAATGTACACGGGCAGCCCGATCAGAAGCAGCACCAGGGACCAGCGCCGCCGCTCCTTGTAGCTGAGGCCAGGTTTGTTCTGATCTGCCATCAGTCGGCAAACGGGTCGGTCACCAGAATGGTGTCTTCCCGCTCCGGGCTGGTGGACAGCAGCGCCACCGGACATTCGATCAGTTCCTCGACCCGACGCACATATTTGATGGCATTGGCAGGCAAGTCGGCCCAGCTGCGGGCGCCTTCGGTGGATTCGCTCCAACCCGGCATTTCTTCGTAAATCGGAGTGCAACGGGCCTGCTGATCGGCGGCTGTTGGCAGATAATCCAGACGCGCGCCGTCCAGATCATAGCCGACACAGATTTTCAGCGTCTCAAACCCGTCCAACACATCCAGTTTGGTCAGAGAGATACCATTGACGCCACTGGTGGCACATGTCTGGCGCACCAGACAGGCGTCGAACCAACCGCAGCGGCGTTTGCGTCCGGTTGTGGTGCCGAATTCATGCCCGCGTTCACCAAGGCGCTGGCCATCCGCATCCTCCAACTCGGTCGGGAACGGGCCCTCACCAACGCGGGTGGTATAGGCTTTGACGATACCCAGAACAAAATCGATCGAGCCCGGCCCGATGCCAACACCGGTCGCGGCCTGCCCTGCAATCACGTTGGACGAGGTCACAAAGGGATAAGTCCCAAAGTCGATATCCAGCAGCGCGCCCTGCGCACCCTCGAACAGGATACGTTTTCCAGCTTTGCGCTTTTCATTCAGCACTTTCCAGACTGGCGCGGCAAAGGGCAGAATCTCCGCCGCGATCTCTTTCAGTTGCGCAATCAGCGCGTCACGGTCAACCGGTTCTATGCCAAGACCTTTGCGCAGAGGATCATGGTGCTGCAACGCACGATCAACCCGCGCCTCCAGCGTGGCTTCATCCGCCAGATCGGCCACGCGGACCGAGCGGCGCCCGACCTTATCCTCATAGGCAGGACCGATACCCCGGCCCGTGGTTCCGATCTTAGTGCCCTTGCTGGCGACCTCTTCACGCGCGCGGTCCAGCTCTCCATGAATGGGCAGTATCAGCGGTGTGTTTTCGGCAATCATCAGTGTTTCGGGTGATATTTCAACACCTTGCGCGCGAATCGTCGCGATCTCTTTGATCAGATGCCAGGGGTCCAGAACAACGCCATTGCCGATGACACTCAGCTTGCCGCCCCGCACCACGCCCGACGGCAGCGCATGTAGTTTATAGACCTCGCCATCGATGACTAGCGTATGACCGGCGTTGTGCCCGCCTTGAAAACGTGCAATCACATCCGCCCGCTCGCTGAGCCAGTCGACGATCTTGCCTTTTCCTTCGTCACCCCACTGGGCGCCGACAACTACAACGTTGGCCATATCCGGTCCTTTTTGCGCTGAGTATTCAAACCCGGCTCATATAGCGGGGCCTGCGGGACAGGGAAACCGGTATTTCGCCGCAGTCTGGATCGCGCGTGCCGCGCGATGCCTCCGGCGGGGATATTTTTGGCCAGATGAAGCTCGGATCCCCTGTTCATCTGGCTCAAAATATCCCGGGGGAGTCGCCCGGAACGGGCGGCGGGGGCAGAGCCCCCTTACCCGTGCGCCAATTGCACCGGTTGACCATGGGGTGTCGTTAGATAGGCGTCCTCCCAAGCCTGATGCAGGGACTGCACGTCATCCGGCAGGGCCGTGCCCTGTTCCGCCAGAAGTGCCTCCAGCGTCTCCAACCAGGCGTGAAAATAGTCATCGCCGCCATCCAGATCGCGGTTCAGGCCATGGCGTTTCAGGGTGTCGGAAAACCGCGTGGCCCAGTCAGGCCAATCGAAGCGGCCAGCTTCGTTCAACGCAACGGTAACTGCAAAGACCTGCGCGTGCCAGGGTTCGGCAAAGACCGGCTCGGGCGCGGAATGTGGGGCGCAGTCGCTCATGCCGGTTCCAGATAGGATTGCCAGAGATCCAGTACGACCTCATCGTCCGGATGTTCGGGGTCGGCCCAGAGTTCAGAGGCTGGGAAAGCCACTGCGTACAGGGGCTCGGGCGCCTCGCCCAGACCATGCGCGTTCGAATCCGGCAAGACGTGGGTGCCGTGGATCAGGACGATGCGGCCTTTGGCCCCGGCGGCATAGATCGGTAGCCGGGTGTGGCCGCCATCCGCCAATCGGTTGGCCGCAGGGCGCGCGGTTCGGACCGGTTGCCCTATTTCGAATTTTATCGCGACATTCGAAGGCCGGTCGGCAGGGCCGCCTTTGGACAGGGCCGCCGCGACATTGTTGGCTTTCAATGCGTGCGCAGCCAGAGGGTGATCCGCATCATTCCCCGCGCCACGCAAGTCATCCAGCGTCAGCACGCCGTTTTCGACCAGCAGATCAGCCAGCCCGGCCAGCCATTTCTCATAGTAGGAAAACCGTGCGTAATCCTTGGGCGACAAGCGCTCGCGCGCGTGGCGGGACACGTCGATGTTCCATTGCCCCAGAAACCCCGAAGCCAGAGTGACCGCCAGTGCCCTTGCGTGCCAGTCCTCGGCAAAGATCGGATCATCCTCGGATTCGGGGTTGATCGCGCCGTCACCGAAGCGCCCGCCCATGTCATGTACGCGGGTCATGCGGGCACCTTGGGCAGGCCGGTGCCGATCATGCTGTCGCGGGTCACCAGCGCGGCCAGTTCCTCCTCGCCCAGCCCTTCCGTTCCTTCCGGACGCATGGGCAGCACGAGATAGCGGATTTCAGCCGTCGAATCCCAGACCCGGACCGAGGTTTCCTGCGGCAGGGTCACGCCGAATTCGGCCAGCACCTTGCGCGGCTCGCGCACGGCGCGGGCGCGGTAGGCGTCGGATTTGTACCAGCCGGGTGGAATGCCCAGCAAAGGCCACGGGTAGCAACTGCACAAGGTGCAGACGACCATATTGTGCTGCTCGGGCGTGTTTTCGACGACGACCATATGCTCGCCCTGTCGGCCATAATACCCAAGGTCAGCGACAACCGGCGTGGCGTTCTTCATCAGTGCCGCCTTGAAGCCCGGATCGGACCAGGCCTTGGCAACAACGCGCGCGCCGTTCTGGGGGCCGATCCTGTTTTGATAGGTGTCGATGATCTCATCCAGCGCCGCCGGGTCGATCAGCCCCTTGCGGGTCAGAATCGTCTCAAGCGCTTTGACGCGCAGCGCGGGTTCAGGCGGCAACAGGGCGTGCGGGTGGTCGTGATCGTCATGTGGCATGGCCCGCAGCCTGCGCCACCATCCGCCCACCTGTCCAGTCCCTTTGCCGTGATGAGGCACATCACAGGTGTTGATACCAACTCCTCCCTTGCCCCCGATGGCAAACTTGCATAAGTACCTCGCGATACACGCCACGCCGTACAGGAACACCATGGAAAACGTCGTTCTCATCATCCACCTTCTTTTGGCTCTGGGCCTGATTGCCGTTGTTCTGATGCAGCGGTCCGAAGGCGGTGGCCTGGGTATGGGTGGTGGCGGCGGTGGCGCCATGACCGGCCGCGCAGCAGCAACCGCGCTGGGCAAGGTCACGTGGATTCTGGCCGCGTGTTTCATCGTCACCTCGATCACGCTGACCATTCTGGCGGCGCAGAAATCCTCGGGCAGCTCGGTGATCGACCGTCTGGGCGTTCCGGCCCCGGCCTCGACCGACAGCAGCACACCAGCGCTGCCATCAGCGGATGACCTTTTGCCGCCCACACAGGGTGACAACGCACCGTTGATCCCGCAGGCCGACTGATCCACTAAACCTAGAAAGACAGAAGAGAACTGCAACAGCATCTTGCGGTTCTCTTGCGCTATGGGCGCGAATCCTTTATATGTGAAGTCCCGTGATGCAGCGGTTTTTTCGAACCGCCGGGCAGCTGATTTTGACGTCTCACGGGGGCAGCCGAACAACATGGCGCGATTTATCTTCATCACCGGTGGTGTGGTTTCATCCTTGGGCAAAGGACTGGCTTCGGCGGCGTTGGGATCGCTGTTGCAGGCCCGGGGATACTCGGTGCGTTTGCGCAAGCTGGACCCTTATCTGAACGTCGATCCCGGCACCATGTCGCCGTTTGAACATGGCGAGGTGTTCGTCACCGATGACGGCGCCGAGACCGATCTGGACCTTGGCCATTACGAACGCTTCACCGGGGTGGCGGCGCGCAAGACCGACTCGGTCAGTTCGGGGCGCATCTATTCCAACGTGCTCGAAAAAGAGCGTCGCGGCGACTACCTGGGCAAGACCATTCAGGTGATCCCGCACGTCACCAACGAGATCAAGGATTTCATCGCCATCGGCGAGGATGAGGTCGATTTCATGCTCTGCGAAATCGGCGGCACCGTCGGCGATATCGAGGGCCTGCCCTTCTTCGAGGCCATCCGCCAGTTCAGTCAGGACAAGCCGCGCGGTCAATGCCTGTTCATGCACCTGACGCTGCTGCCCTACATCAAGGCATCCGGTGAGTTGAAAACCAAGCCGACCCAGCACTCGGTGAAAGAGCTGCGCTCGATCGGTCTGGCCCCCGACATTCTGGTCTGCCGCTCCGAAGGCCCGATCCCGGCCAAGGAACGCGAGAAGCTGGCGCTGTTCTGTAACGTGCGCCCCGACAGCGTGATCGCGGCGCAGGACCTTTCGACCATCTATGATGCCCCGCTCGCCTATCACCGTGAGGGGCTGGATCAGGCGGTTCTGGATGCGTTCCAGATCAGCCCTGCCCCCAAGCCCGATCTGGCCAAATGGGAAGACGTCAGCGACCGCATTCACAATGCCGAGGGCGAGGTTAAGGTCGCCATCGTCGGCAAATACACCCAGCTGGAAGACGCCTATAAGTCGATTGCCGAGGCTCTGACCCATGGCGGCATGGCCAACCGCGTCAAGGTCAAGATCGAGTGGGTCGATGCCGAGGTGTTCGATACCGAGGACGCCGCCCCCTATCTGGAAGGCTATCACGCGATCCTCGTCCCCGGCGGGTTTGGCGAGCGCGGGACCGAGGGCAAGATCAAAGCGGCGCAATATGCGCGCGAACATAAAGTGCCCTATCTGGGTATTTGTTTGGGCATGCAGATGGCGGTGATCGAGGCCGCCCGCAACGCGGCAGGCATCACCGAGGCCGGTTCCGAGGAATTCGATCACGAGGCCGGGAAAAAGCGTTTTGAACCGGTTGTTTATCACCTCAAGGAATGGGTGCAGGGCAACCACAAGGTTGAACGCAAGGTGGGCGATGACAAGGGCGGCACCATGCGTCTGGGCGCATATAACGCTGTGCTGGCCGACGGCTCGAAAGTGGCCGAGGTTTATGGCAGCACCCAGATCGAAGAACGCCACCGTCACCGCTATGAGGTTGATATCAAGTATCGCGACAAGCTGGAGAAAGCGGGCCTGAAATTCTCGGGCATGTCGCCGGACGGGCGTTTGCCCGAAATCGTCGAATGGTCGGATCACCCGTGGTTCATCGGCGTTCAGTACCACCCGGAACTGAAATCCAAACCCTTCGACCCGCATCCGCTGTTCCGCGAATTCGTGCGCGCGGCGAAAGACACCTCGCGTCTGGTCTAAATCGCTGTAATTCACCTCAATTTGAGGGGCGTTTCGTATTTTTCTGTTCGAAACGCCCGGAAGCAGGTTTAACTGTCGGCAACACACCGACAGGAGACCGGCCATGACTGATCAGAACACCCACGCGGAAACATTTACCGCCCTGCACAAGAAGGGTGACCCGGTCATCCTGTACAATATCTGGGATGCAGGCAGCGCTGCCGCCGTGCGCGATGCTGGGGCCAAGGCGATTGCCACTGGTAGTGCTCCGGTCGCGATGGCGCAGGGGTTTGGCGACGGGCAGAACATCCCCTTCGAGATGGCGCTGGACAATGCCCGCCGCATCGTCGCGGCGGTCGATCTGCCGGTCAGCCTGGACCTTGAGGGTGCCTATGCCGAGGATGTCGCAGGCATCGCCGCCAACGTCCAGCGCGCGCTGGATACCGGCGTGATCGGTTTCAACTTCGAAGACCAGATCGTTGGAACCAAAGAGCTTTACGACACAGAAACGCAGGCCGCCCGCGTCGCGGCGGTACGCGAAGGCAGTGACGCGGCAGGGATCAACGCCTTCATCAACGCACGCACCGATATCTTCCTGAAGGCCGCGCCGGACACCCACAACGATGCGATGCTGGACGACGCCATCGCCCGCGCCAAAGCCTATGAAGAGGCAGGCGCCAGCGGGTTCTTTGCCCCCGGTCTGAAAGACGAAGCCCTGATCGCCCGCCTGTGTGAGGCCACCGATCTGCCGGTCAACATCATCGCCCTGCCCGGCACGCCGGATACGCCAACACTGGCGAAGCTCGGCGTGGCGCGCATCAGCTATGGCCCGGTACCCTATAAACAGATGTTGGCCTGGCTGCAGGACAATGCAAGCAAGGCATTGCAGGCTTAGGGGATTGCAATTTCGCGGGTTCCTCCGCACTCTGCCGATAAACCGCAGGAGGAGGACCCCGTGGCCAAAGGATATTGGGTAGCCCATGTCGATGTGGACGACATCGAGACATACAAGAACTACATCGCCGCCAATGCCGCTCCGTTCGCCGAATATGGCGCCCGGTTTCTGGTGCGCGGCGGTGACCGGACCACCGTCGAAGGTCAGGCCCGCGCCCGCACCGTGGTGATCGAGTTTCCAAGCTATGAACAAGCGTTGGCCTGTTATGAAAGCGAAGGCTATCAACAGGCCAAAGCGGTGCGCGATCCGGTTTCAACCGGGGATTTAGTGATTATTCAGGGCTATGACGGGTAGTCCCCGCTTGGCGGCCCGCAAAATACGGAATAATCTGACCTCATGTTAAAGAAGTTTTTTCAGGCGCTTCGTCCGCCTCAGCACACTGCCTTGCCCGATCCTGATGCCGAACTGGCCTTGGGGGCATTGATGGTGCGCGTGGCGCAGGCGGATCGGGACTACAAGCTGGAAGAGATCAGCCTGATCGACCGCATCCTGGCGCGGCTTTATCAGCACAACGCGATCGAGGCCGCCAAGGTCCGCGCGACCTGTGAGAAGCTGCATGCCGCAGCCCCCGAAACCGACACGTTCGGCAAGCTGATCCGCGAGACCACCGACCTGCAGGAACGGCTGGCCGCGCTAGACGCCCTGTGGGAGGTGGTTCTGGCCGATGGCGTATCCGATGAGGGTGAGATCAAGATCGTGGAAGAAGCTCGCGCAGCTATGGGGCTCAGCTATAATGACAGTCAGGCGGCGCGCGAACGGGTGCAAAGCCGCTTGGAAGCCAGCTAGGCAGCGTCTATATCTTGCCCATGTTCAAGGATTTCCTGTCCCGGCTGACCCAGCCGCAGCCCGACCCGCTTGTCGAAGATGACGCCCGCCTGGCCCTGACCGCCCTGCTGGTGCGAATCGCGCGATCCGACAACGATTATGCCGACACCGAGATGGCCCGGATCGACCGCGTCTCGGCCGAACGCTATGGCCTGTCACCGTTTGAGGCCGCCGCCCTGCGCGCCCGCGCCGAGGATCTGGAGGCCGAAGCCCCCGACACCGTCCGCTTTACCCGCGCCATCAAAGAGGCCGTCGCCTATGACGACCGTCTGGCGGTGGTGCAGGCGATGTGGTCCGTGGCGCTGGCCGATGGGCAACGCAGTGGTGAAGAGGATTCGCTGCTGCGCCTTGTCGTCAGCCTGTTGGGTGTCAGCGATGTGGATTCGGCCTTGGCACGGCAAAAGGCTGCCAAATCGTGACTGCAATGCTGGGCATGTATGACATGCCCGCCCTGCACGCCGCCAATGACGCCTTCTGGTCGCTGATTCGCAAACATCTGGGATATGGCCCCGCGCAACTGACCCGCGACGGGGATTTCTGGGACATCTGGCAGGACCCCGCGCTGATCTTTGCCCAGACCTGCGGCATGCCCTATCGCACCCGCCTGCATGGCAAGGTGCAACTGGTCGGAACCCCCGATTACGGCCTGCCGGGATGTCCTGCGGGGCACTATTGCTCGGTCTTTGTGGCGCGGCGAGACGACCCGCGCGATCTGGATCAACTGGCGCAGGGCATATTTGCCTATAATGAGGCGCTGTCGCAATCCGGTTGGGCCGCACCCATTGTGCATCTTGACGCGCTGGACCGGATGCCAAAGGCGCTGCGGGCCACTGGTGGGCACGCGCTGTCGGCACAGGCTGTTGCCGATGCGCGCGCGGATTTCGCCGCTCTGGATGCGCTGACATGGGAATTGCTGCAAACCCATACCGATCTGGGCGAGCCTCTGCGCAGCGTTGCGACCACCACCCCGACCCCGACGCTGCCTTACATCACCGCCATGGGGCAGGACGCACAAGCCATCGCCCGCGCCGTGCGTGCCGCGATTGACGAGCTGAACCCGGCCGACCGCGCCGCCCTGCATCTGCGGGGGCTGATCGACATCCCACAGGCGCAATATATGGCCGTTCCCACGCCACCTCCGCCCGAGGCCACCCTGCATATTTCCTGATCGTTTTGGCCAATACATCTGATCATTTCGAACGTTTCCCATAGGGAAACTGTCATTTGCGCATTGCATTGGCCGGTTTTTTCAGCCCTATTACCGGACCAACAATACTCTGCAAGAACACCTGGAATACCCGTGACAAACACCGCACCTGTTATCGAGATCAAGAACCTGCACAAAAGCTTCGGCCATCTTGAGGTGCTGAAAGGGGTCGACATCACCGCCCATCGCGGTGACGTGGTGTCGCTGATCGGGTCCTCCGGGTCGGGCAAATCCACCTTGCTGCGCTGCTGCAACTTGCTGGAAGACAGCCAGCAGGGCGAGATCCTGTTCAAGGGCGAACCGGTGCGCTGGAGTGGCAACCATGATGCCCGCCGCCCCGCCGACCCCAAGCAGGTGCTACGCATCCGCACCAACCTGTCGATGGTGTTCCAGCAGTTCAACCTTTGGGCCCATCTGACCATCCTGCAAAACGTGATGGAGGCCCCTGTGACCGTTCTGGGCCGCGACAAGGCCGAGGTCGAGGCAAGCGCCCGCAAATATCTGGAAAAGGTCGGCATCGGCGACAAATGCGATGTCTACCCGGCGCAGTTGTCAGGCGGCCAGCAACAGCGCGCCGCCATCGCGCGCGGCCTGTGCATGGAGCCCGAAGCGTTGCTGTTTGACGAGCCGACCTCGGCGCTGGACCCCGAACTGGAACAAGAGGTGATTAAGGTGATCAAAGATCTGGCCGCCGAAGGCCGCACCATGATCATCGTGACCCATGACATGAAAATGGCCGCCGATATCTCAAGCCACGTGGTGTTCCTGCATCAGGGCCTGATCGAGGAAGAAGGCACACCCGAAGATATTTTCACCGCCCCTGAATCCACACGGCTTCAGGGGTTTCTTTCCGCCACTCAGGCGGCATAACCAACGGACAGAACAAACAAGGGGAGCAACAATGAAAAACCTGATTCTGACCACAGCGGCACTGGCGCTGAGCGCGGGTATGGCAATGGCCGACACCGTGCGTCTGGGAACCGAAGGCGCCTATGCGCCGTGGAACTTCGTCAATGACGCGGGCGAGATTGATGGGTTCGAGCGTGAACTGGGCGATGAGCTGTGCAAACGCGCCAACCTGACCTGTGAATGGGTCAAGAATGACTGGGATTCGATCATCCCGAACCTGGTCTCGGGCAACTATGACGTCATCATGGCGGGCATGTCGATCACCGACGAGCGCGACGAGGTTATCGACTTTACCCAGAACTACACGCCGCCGGACCCGTCGGCCTATGCCGCGCTGTCGGATGATGTCGACCTCGAAGGCGGTGTGATCGTTGCCCAGACCGGCACCATTCAGGCCGCCTATATTGCCGAATCGGGCGCAACTCTGGTCGAGTTCGCCAGTTCGGAAGAAACCATCGCCGCCGTTCGCAATGGCGAAGCTGACGCGGTTCTGGCCGACAAATCCTTCCTGGCTCCGATCCTGGAAGAAGATGGCGACCTGCGCTTTATCGGCCCCAACGTACCGCTGGGCGGTGGCGTTGGCATCGGCGTCCGTGAATCCGACGGTGAGCTGAAAGAAAAGTTCAACACCGCCATTCAGTCGATGAAGGATGACGGCAGCCTGAACGCGCTGATCACCAAGTGGGAAGTGTCCTCGACCTTCTGATCCATCAAGGGGGACGCGCCTGAGATCCGGGCGCGTCTCCACCGCGCCTTTGCCATCCGAAGAGGCCCGCCATTTTCTCGTTCTGCTCTGACCCCGATACGCTGGGTACGATCCGCTGGTTTGCGTGTTACCTGACCAACGGCGTGCATTGGCTGTTTTATGCCTCGTTCCTGAAGGTGCTGTTTATCCTGGCGGTGACCGCCCCGGTTGCGCTGGGCTTTGGATTTGCCGGTGCCATGGCCGCACGGTCGCATATCCCGCCGCTCAGTTGGCTGGGCAAGGGCTATATCGCCATCGTGCGTGGCGTCCCGGACATTGCGTTTTTCATGTTCTTCGTCATCGCGCTGGATCAGGGGTTCGAATGGATACGTCACAAGGTTCTGTGCACGGATTGGGACCAACCGATCCGACAGGGCAATGATTTCATCGTCTGTCAGGCCGCCAAACTGCCTTTGAGCACATCGCCCGAATGGGTGCATGAAACCTATGGCTTTGCCTTGGCGATCATCACCTTTTCCATCGTTTTCGGCGCCTTTGCCGCCAATGTCTTGTTCGGCGGCATGCGCGCCGTGCCGCATGCGCAGCTGGAAACGGCCGCGGCCTATGGGATGAGCCGTCGCCAGACCTTCTGGCGCATCCTTGTGCCGCAAATGTGGGTCTATGCCCTGCCCGGCCTGTCGAACCTGTGGATGATCCTGATCAAGGCCACACCGCTGCTGTTTCTGCTGGGGGTCGAGGATATCGTCTACTGGGCGCGCGAACTGGGCGGCACCAAGACCTCGAAATTCACGCAATACCCGCATGGCGACTGGCGCATGTGGTATTTCCTGTTCCTGCTGATCTTCTATCTGGGCATGACCCGCATGTCCGAGATCGGGCTTGAGAAGCTGATGCGCCGCCTGTCCCACGGGCAGGCCACATCCGGCGGAGAGTTGCTGCGCAAGGAGACCACCGCATGAGCTGCCTGCAGACCATTCAGGATTACGCCCTGCGTTCCCTGGGCTTCGGCGAACGCCTGCTGCCCCGCAGCGACTTTACCTTATGCGAGCAATTCACCCTGATCGGCTCGGGCATGATCTGGAACGTCTATTTCGGCGTTCTGGCGCTGGCGACCGGGTTCCTGCTGGCCACGGCGCTGGCGGTGGGCAAGGCATCCCCCAACAAATGGCTGCGCAAACCGGCGGAATGGTTCATCTTTCTGTTCCGGGGCTCGCCGCTGTTCATCCAGTTCTTCTTTGCCTATTTCCTCTTCCTGTCGCTGAAGAAATCATACCCGATGTTCGACGCCTTCACCTCGGCCTGGTTGGGGGCGCTGATCGTGCTGTTCCTGAACACGGCCGCCTATTCCGGTGAGATCTTCTATGGCGCGCTGCGGTCTATCCCCAAAGGCGATATCGAGGCGGCGGATGCCTATGGCCTGTCCGGCTGGGCCCGGTTCCGGCGGATCGTCTGGCCGACAATGCTGCGGCTGGCCTGGCCCGCCTACACGAATGAGGCGATTTTTCTGTTCCACGCCACCACGCTGGTCTTCTTTTCGGCCTTCCCCGCGTGGCAGCAACGGGGCGATGCGCTGTATTACGCCAGCTATTTCGCCGACAAGACGTTCAACCCGTTCATCCCCTACCCGATTCTGGCCTTCTATTTCATCCTGCTGACACTTGTCGTCGTCGGGGGCTTCGGGCTGGTGAACAAGCGCCTGAACCGGCATTTGCCAGCAGAACGGAAAGCGAAAATGCGGTTCCGGGTCAATCTGGCGCGCTAACGCTTCAGGTCCAGCTGACCGGGTCCAGATGGAACAGCTTGCTTAACTGCGCATAAACCTCGGGCACCTCGTGTTTCAGGGCCCGGGGTCTTTCGAAAAAGACCTCGACCGAGACCGCAAAGAACTCCTCATGCCCGGTTGCGCCATAGGGGTCGATGACCGTGGGTTGCCCGTGTTCGACGGCGCGGACATGGGCCTCATAGGCGGTCAGAAAGGTGCGCTCCCATTCGGCAAAGCTTTGGCCTTCGCTCAGGATCGGAACGCCATTGGTGCCGCCGGACAAATCGTCGATCTGATGGGCGAATTCATGGATCACCACATTCTGCCCGTCCCGGTCATCCAGCGCGCCCTGCTGACTGTGGGCCCAGGACAGGATGACCGGCCCGCGATCCCAGCTTTCACCGGTGCGCACGATCTCTTTTTCGGTCACCACGAAACCGGAATGGCGCTGCTGTTTGGACTTGAACGCATTGGGATAGATCAGAACGGTCGTCAGGGTGTCATACCAAAGGTCGCTGTTGAGGATCAGCAGACAGGCTTGCGCGGCAATCGACAGCTCCATCTCTTCGGTGACCTCAAGCCCGTCGCATCCGTAAAAGCTGACCTGATTGAGGAACAGGTTCACCTTGCCATCCAGCTTGCCACGCAGCGCGGCGGGCAGGCGCCGGATGATGGGAACCTGCCGGTCGATGATATCGCGCTGATGCGCGGTCAGAGGGGTGGACAGCAACGCCGCCCGCGCCCGCCGTCTCGACCAATAGCGAAAGGCGAAAAAACCTGCGACCAGCAGAACAAAGGCAAGAAATGGTACCATCGGATCAGACTATACGGATCGCGCCGGGACGGACAATCACCCGTCAGGCATATACCGCCCTGCGGCCCGCTGTTTCGCATAGGATCACACAATTTGATCAAATTTGGTGACAAGCTGTCGAACCTTCTTTACATCTTGGCATCAAAACCGACGGAGCCCCCATGGACCTGAGCGCCCTGCACACCTTTCGCGTCGCCGCCTGTGATCTGAACGGCCAGATGCGCGGCAAGCGCGTGCCGCCAGATTATGCCAGCAAGCTGGACAAAGGCGCGGTGCGCCTGCCGTTCTCGGCGCTGAATGTCGATCTGTGGGGGGCCGATATCGATGGCAGCCCGCTGGTCTTTGAAAGCGGCGATGCCGACGGGGTCCTGCGCCCCACAGATCGCGGACCAGTGCCGATGCCCTGGCTGGAGACCACCACCGCACTGGTTCCGATGAGCCTTTATGACGACACTGGAACGCCCTTCTCAGGCGACCCCCGCCATGCGTTGTCGGCAGTGCTGGACCGTTATGCGCAACGCGGCTGGCAGGTGATCGCCGCAACCGAGCTGGAGTTCACGCTGCTGGACGCCTCGGGCCCGCAACCTCAGCCGCCGCTGCACCCCGCCACCGGGCGTCGCCTGCATGGCGAGGCGGTCCTGTCAGTGGCCGAGATGGATGCGTTCGATGCCTTCTTCACCGATCTCTATGACGGCTGCGCGGCAATGGGCATCCCCGCCCAGACCGCCATTTCCGAGGCCGGGATCGGCCAGTTCGAGATCAACCTGAACCACCAGAACGCCCTGCGCTGTGCCGATGATACATGGCTTTTCAAGGCGCTGACTCGGGGGCTGGCCCGCAAACACGGCTTTACCGCCACCTTCATGGCGAAACCTTATGCGCAGGATGCGGGCAACGGCATGCATGTGCATTTCTCGGTTCTGGATGCCGAGGGGCGCAATGTCTTTGACGATGGCGGGCCCGAGGGTACGGATACGCTGCGCTCTGCCGTGGCGGGGTGTCTGGCCGCGATGCCCGCCAGCTCGGTCATCTTTGCGCCGCATGGCAATTCGTATGACCGTCTGATCCCCGGCGCGCATGCGCCCACCGGGGCCAGCTGGGCCTATGAGAATCGCACGGCGGCGATCCGTATTCCCGGCGGCGCGCCCGTTGCGCGGCGGATCGAACATCGGGTGGCCGGAGGGGACATCAACCCCTATCTGATGCTGGCTGCCGTGCTGGGCGCTGCCATGATCGGGATTGAGGACGGGATGCAGCCACCCGCACCGATTACCGGCAACGCCTATGAGATCGAAGGCGTTCCGCAGCTTGCCCCCGACCTGCCCAAAGCCATCGCCGCATGGGACTCCGACCCGCTGATCGCCCGCATCTTTGCGCCTGATCTGATCCGCAATCTGGCCATGACCAAGCGGCAGGAAATCACGCGTTTCGCCGACCTGCCGCCCGAGGAACACTGGCTGAGTTACCTCGACACCGTTTGACCCCCTTGCCGGGAGTGTTTTGCGGCGCTACAGATTAATTTGATCAAATTATGGTGACCTATGAAAATCGGTATCCTTGTGACCGGCCATCCCCCGGACGCGCTGAAGGGCGAGTTCGATGAATATGACGTCATGTTCCGCGCGCTTCTGGACGGAAACGGTTTTGACTATGAAACCTTTGCCGTTGTCGACAACCAGTTCCCTGCGGACGCGGATCAGGCCGATGGCTGGATCATCACCGGATCACGCCACGGCGCGTATGAGGATCACGCGTGGATTCCCCCGCTTGAGGATCTGATCCGCGCCATCCGCGACAAGGGCGCGCCGCTGATTGGCGTGTGTTTCGGCCATCAGATCATCGCGCAGGCTCTGGGCGGCACGGTCGAAAAATTCACCGGCGGCTGGGCGGTTGGCCGTACCGATTACGACCTTGACGGTGACACGGTCACGCTGAACGCCTGGCATCAGGATCAGGTCACCCGCCTGCCCGAAGGTGCACGCGTTCTGGGCCGCAACGATTTTTGCGAAAACGCCATGGTCGCCTATGGTGACACGATCTGGACCGTGCAGGCGCACCCGGAATATGGCGATGATTTCATCACCGGCCTGATCCACACACGCGGCAAGGGCGTGGTGCCGGACGATCTGCTGCAAGACGCCCTGCGCCGCAGCAACACGCGGGATGACAGCCCCGCCATCGCGCGCCACATGGCCGCGTTCCTGAAGAAAGCGAGGGCCTGATGGCCGATTGGAAAGACAACCTGCCGCAAGCGGCAAACAGCTATATCGAAGGGCAGCGCCTGGATGAGGTCGAATGCATCATCTCTGACCTGCCCGGCATTGCGCGTGGCAAGGCCGTTCCGGCCTCGAAATTCGCGCGGCAATCCTATTTTCATCTGCCTGACAGCATCTTTTACCAGACCATCACCGGTGACTGGGGCGAGGCCGCAGGCGATGACGGGTTCATCGAAAAGGACATGATCCTGAAACCCGATTTCTCGACCGCCTCGGCCGCGCCCTGGACTGGCGACTGGACGTTGCAGGTGATCCATGATGCCTATGACCGTGACGACAACCCGATCCCGTTCAGCCCGCGCAATGTGCTGAAACGGGTGGTGCAGCTCTATCACGACAAAGGCTGGAAGCCGGTCGTTGCGCCTGAGATGGAGTTCTTTCTGGTCGCCCCAAACGTGGACCCGGCGCAGGGGATCAAGCCGATGATGGGCCGCTCGGGCCGTCCGGCGGCGGCGCGGCAGGCCTATTCGATGACGGCGGTAGACGAATTCGGCCCGGTGATCGACGACATCTATGATTTCGCCGAACATCAGGGGTTCGAGATCGACGGCATCACTCAGGAAGGCGGCGCCGGTCAGCTGGAAATCAACCTGCGTCACGGCAACCCGGTGAAGCTGGCGGACGAAGTGTTCTACTTCAAGCGCCTGATCCGCGAGGCCGCCCTGCGCCACAACTGCTTTGCCACCTTCATGGCGAAACCGATCGCGGATGAGCCGGGCTCGGCCATGCATATCCATCACTCGATCACCGACCTTGAAACCGGTCAGAACATCTTTTCCGGCCCGCAAGGGGGTGAGACGGACGCGTTCTACAACTTCATCGCCGGGTTGCAGAACCACTTGCCCGCCGGTCTGGCGGTGATGGCGCCTTATGTGAATTCCTACCGGCGCTATGTCAAAGATCACGCCGCTCCGATCAATCTGGAATGGGCGCGCGACAACCGTACCACCGGCATCCGCGTGCCCCTGTCCGGCCCCGACAGCCGCCGGGTGGAAAACCGCATCGCCGGGATGGATTGCAACCCTTACTTGGGCATCGCGGTCTCGCTGGCCTGCGGTTATCTGGGCCTGATCAATCAGGAACGCCCCCGCCGCCAGTTCTATGGCGATGCCTATGATGGCGACGGCGATATCCCGCAGGTCATGGGCGAGGCGCTGGACCTGTTCGACCAGGCCGAAGCCCTGCACGAGGTTCTGGGCCCCGATTTCGCCCGCGTCTACAGCATCGTCAAACGGGCCGAATATGAGGAGTTCCTGCAAGTGATCTCTCCGTGGGAGCGGGAGCATCTACTGCTGAACGTCTGACCATGGGCCTGAACCTGCTCTATTCCAACGACCGCAAGGCCGAATACCCGCCCAGTTGGTATGCGGCCACGGCGCAGGGGCTCGACCGGCAACCGGCGCTGGACGGCGATGCGCGCGCTGACGTCTGCATCGTCGGCGGCGGTTACACCGGTCTGTCCGCCGCGCTGCATCTGGCTGAGGCCGGGTTCGATGTGGTGCTGCTTGAGGCGCATCGCGTGGGCTTTGGCGCCTCGGGCCGCAATGGTGGCCAATTGGGCAGCGCCCAGCGCATGGATCAAGAGGATCTGGAGCGGCTGGTGGGCGAGGACGATGCCGCCAAGCTGTGGCATCTGGCCCAGGATGCGAAGGATCTGGTCAAATCGCTGATCGCGAAACATCAGATTGATTGCGACCTGAAACCGGGCATTGCCGGATTGGGGTTCAGCGCCTCGGAACGTCGCGAGCTACATGAACACGCCGCGCATCTGTCGGATCGCTATGGCTATGACCAGATGGACTTGCTGGACGCCGACGCCGGGCGCGCCCTCTGCCCCTCACCCGCCTATCAGGGCGGTTATCTGGATATGGGCGCTGCGCATCTGCATCCGTTGAACTACGCGCTGGGTCTGGCCCGCGCTGCGATCAAGGCCGGAGTACGGGTGCATGAAGGTACCGAGGTTCTGGGGATCGAGGAAGGCCCTCGCGTGACCGTGCGAACGGCCAAGGGTCAGGTCTCTGCCGGTCATGTCATTCTTGCCTGCAACGGCTATCTGGGTGCGCTGAACCGTCAGGTGGCCGCGCGGGTGATGCCGATCAACAATTTCATCGCCGCAACCGAACCGCTGGGCGAAGATGCCCGGCAGGTTCTGACCCGCGACGTGGCGGTGGCGGATACGAAATTTGTGGTGAATTACTTCCGCCTCAGCGCCGATAACCGGCTGCTATTTGGCGGCGGCGAAAGCTATGGCTATCGCTTCCCGTCAGACATTGCAGCCACAGTGCGCAAGCCAATGACCGAGATCTTCCCGCATCTGCGCGATATCCGCATCGATTATGCCTGGGGCGGTACGCTGGCCATCACCATGCGGCGCATGCCTTATCTGGCACGGATTGCGCCCAATATCCTGTCCGCCTCGGGCTATTCCGGCCACGGTGTCGGCACCGCCACTCATGCGGGTCAATTGATGGCGCTGGCTCTGCAGGGACAGGCCGAAGGGTTCGACACCCTCTCACGCGTGCCCGCCCTGCCCTTCCCCGGCGGCCCCGCCCTGCGCAGCCCGTTGCTGGCGCTGGCGATGACCTGGTACGCGCTGCGGGACCGGCTGGGCGTCTAACCCTGCAATTGTATCACTTTGGTGAAATTCCGCCGAAGGGCGGATTAGGGTCTTGCACGCCAAAATCCTTACTTTATGTTTCCGAATACTGGAATTCGGGAAAACCAAATATGACTCTGCCACCTAACGTTCATGCCGCCGAACCCATCCCCACAGCCGCAAAAGATGCTATCGAGGCCCTGATGCAATCAGGCGACCTGTTCCGCTATACCGCGCCGCAGGACGCGCCGGTGGCGCTGCTTGAGGCGGAATTTGCCGAACTGCTGGGCGCGAAATACGCGCTGGCGGTGTCATCATGCTCAGCCGCGCTGTTCCTGTCGCTCAAAGCGTTGGGGCTGCCGCGCGATGCGCGGGTGCTGATCCCGGGCTTTACCTTTGCCGCCGTGCCATCCTCGGTCGTGCATGCGGATTGCGTGCCGGTCCTGTGCGAGGTCGGTGACAATTACCGCATTGATATCGCCGATTTCACCGCCCGGCTGGACGATGTGCAAGCGGTGATCATCAGCCATATGCGCGGCCATACCTCGGACATGGATGCGATCATGGCCCTGTGCGAGGCGCGCAATATCCCGGTGATCGAGGATGCCGCCCATTCGCTGGGCACCACCTGGCATGGGCGCAATATCGGCACCATCGGCAAGGTGGGCTGTTTCTCGTTCCAATCCTACAAGATGATCAATGCGGGCGAAGGCGGCATTCTGATCACCGATGACGCCGATCTGGTCGCCCGCGCCGCCATCATGTCCGGTGCCTATGAACATAACTGGAAGAAGCACAAAGGCCCGAACGGCGCACCAGAGCCTGAGCTGGAGGCCGCCTTTGAACTCTGGCAGAACAGGCTGCCGCTCTACAATCTGCGCATGAGCAACCTCAGCGCCGCCGTGATCCGCCCGCAACTGCCCGAACTGGCGCGCCGGGTGCGTGACGGGCTGGACAATCACGACTACGTCGCGGGGCGCCTGAACAGCTCTCCCTGTTTTGATGTGCCTGCACCGCTGATGCCAGAGCGCCGCGCCCCGGATTCGATCCAGTTCAATCTGGTCGGCATGGATGAGGTGGAAACCCGCGCCTTTGTCGCCGCCGCCGAGGAACGCGGCGTGAAAGTTCAGGTCTTCGGGCTGAGCGCCGACAACGCGCGTGCCTATTGGAACTGGCAATTCCTGCCGGAACAGGTCGAACTGCCCCAGACCCGCGCGATGCTGATGAAGGCCTGCGATGTCCGCCTGCCTGTGCGCCTGACCCGGGCCGAGTTGGACGTGATCGCCGATATCCTGCTGGCCTCGGTCGGGGATGTGACCGGGCCGATGCCGGTTTACGGCACCTGATCCAGCAGATCGACAGACAGAAACAGCGCGTCGATCCCCTGCGGGGTCGGCGCGATACGCGACAGGATAGCGGCGACAGCCAGACCTGTTTCGGTTTCAACCAGCAGCGGCGCGCCTGAATCCCCCATCATCACCGGACAGATCGCCTGCATCAGCGACGGCCCCAGAGGGCGCGGGTCGCAACTGCCCGTTCGGCTGAGGACATGAGGGCGCAAACCGGGGTATCCGGCGACAAACCCTGCGCGCTGGCTTGGCGCAAGGGGCAGATACCCCAATGCATCGCCCAGTGGCTCTGACAGTTCCAGCACCGCCCAATCCAACGCCGCGCGATTGTCGAACGCGCCATCCAGCCCCTGCTCCGGCGCCAGCGCGTAGTCTTTTGCCACGGCAACAGCGACCGCCTCACCGCGCTGATATCCGGCGGCGAACCGAATGCTGGCGGCGGGAATCCAGCGTTTGCGAGAGGCGTTGTAAAGACAATGCGCGGCGGTCAGGACATGCCGGTCCGAGATCAGCACGCCGGTACAATGAGATCGCTGGCGGATGCTGGCAAAGTTGACCCGTCCAATGGCGCGCCATGGCGCTTGCGTTGCGTCCAGAATGTCGCGCGCGCGGATATCGTCGCAGCCTGCACCAGCGTCCTGGCCCAGGGTGCAGACCGGCTCCCACACGTCGGAAAACTGCCCTTGTGCGTGGGCCATGCCGGACCAAAGCAGCGCGGCCAGCAGGGCCAGAACACGCATGAGGCTTAGCTGAGCTTGGACAGTTTCTGCTGCAAATCCGCCAACTGTTTCTTGATATCGGCCAGATCTTCCTTGGGCTTCTCGGTTTCCTCGCCCTCGGCCTCCGGGGCCGACCAGTTGCCGGACAGACCGCCAGTCATCGCCTTCAGGAACGCCTGTTGCTGCGCCTGCAACGCATCGAATCCCGGCATCTGCGACATCGGGTTCATCGCGTTCATGTTTTCCATCATCTTGGTCTGGTTTTCCCGCAGCATCTCGAACGAGCTTTGCAGGAATTGCGGCATCATGCCCCCGCCCGGCACCATATAGCTGCGCACCAGATCGTTCAGCACATTGACCGGCAGCACGTTTTCGCCACGGCTTTCATGTTCGGCAATGATTTGCAGCAGATATTGGCGGGTCAGGTCGTCGCCGGTCTTCAGGTCGATGATCTGAACCTCTCGCCCGTCACGGATGAACCCCGCTATATCTTCGAGCGTCACGTAATCGCTGGTCTCGGTGTTATACAGCCGACGGCTGGCATAGCGCTTGATCAGCAGCGGTTTTTCTTGTTCAGACACCTGTTGCCCTCCCCAAGGATGATGCGTTGCAGCGCAGATTATGCGAGCGCAGAACAAAAAGAAAGGGCAGGTCACAGGACCTGCCCACAGCGAGTGCACCAAATGGGAGGGTTGGGTACGTCTCGCGGTCTTGGCTTACTTGGCAGCCGATGCTTTCTTGGCAGCAGCGGTCACCTCGTTGGTGGCTTTTTTGACAGCGGCGGTTGCGTCTTCTGCAACGTCCTTGCCGGCAGCCATCAGCAGTTCGACGGTTTCGGTCTGAACTTTTTTGGCGATCTCAGCGAAAGCAGCCATGTTTTCTGCAGCAACTTCGGCCGACGCGCTTGCGAAATCGGTTGCGGCTTTGGCGTAATCGGCAGGCTCTGCCTTGGCTTTCGACATCTCGGTCAGCTTGGCCAGGGTTTCCTTGGTCCATTTGTTCGAGATTTCAGCCGATTTCTCAGCCGCGTCCAGCGCAACGCCCGACAGCTTTTCGTTCAGCGAAGCGGTCGATTTGAATGCGTCTTCCAGGGCGCTTGTGTCAACCGGGAATGCGCCCATCATGTCCTTCAGGGTCGCGGTAAAGTCTTGGGTCTTTGCCATTGTCCTAATCCTTTTAGCCTGTCCGGGCCCACCCCGGGTTTCATCAGCTTGAGGGCAATATGATTTCTGCATTGCAGCATTTCAAGTTTTTTCTTGCTGCAATGCAGAAAAAATCTGGTTTCAAAATGAAATCAGCGGTTTGCCTTGACCTGAACATAGGTCCCCGGGGCCGGACACAGGCGCGGATGATCCGAATCACCGGTGTCGCGCGCAGGCACTTGCTTGCCGGAGCGTTTCTTCAGCCACGCCTCCCACATCGGCCACCAGGACCCTTCGTGGAAATCGGCCTGCTTCAGCCAGGTATCGGCATCAGCCTTCAGATCGGGATTGGTGTAATGACCGTATTTCTTCTTGCTGGGCGGATTGACGATGCCCGCGATATGACCGGATTCCGAGACTACAAAACTCTTGGACCGCGACCCCATCTGCTGCACCCCGTGATAGCAATATTTCCACGCGGCGATATGGTCGGTTTCGCAGGTGATCGCCATCAGGGGCACATCCACATCCTTGATGTGCAGCTTGTGGCCCATCAGGTCGAACCCGTCCTTGACGAAATCGTTGCTTTGGCACAGCCCGCGCAGATATTGCATCGCCATACGGCCCGGCAGGTTGGCCCCGTCGCCGTTCCAATACAGCAGATCGAAGGCAGGCGGCGTCTCACCCATCATGTAGCTTTTGATCGCGGGGGTGTAGATCAGGTCCTTTGAGCGCAGAAACGACATGGTGCGCCCGATGATCCACGCCTTGAGGATACCATCGCGGTTGACCTGTTCCTCGATCCCGTCGACGAAATCGTTCTGCAGGAAGGGCGTGAACTCTCCTTGTTCACCGAAATCCGTAAGCGTGGTGAAGAAGGTGGCCGATTTGACCGACTTGTCGCCGCGCTGTTTCAGCAGCGACAGGGTCAGGCTCAGCGTCGTGCCCGCGATGCAATACCCCACCGCGTTGACCTGCTTGACCTTGCAGATGCTCTTGACCTCTTCGATGGCGGTCAGGAACCCGTCCTGAATGTAATCCTCCATCCCGATATCGGCATGAGAGCTGTCGGCATTGATCCAACTGACGACAAACAGGGTATAGCCCTGCTCGGTCACCCATTTGATCAGGCTGTTCTGGGCTTTCAGATCGAGGATGTAGAACTTGTTGATCCAGGGCGGGAACAGCACGATCGGTGTTTCATGCACCGTCTCGGTCGCGGGCTTGTACTGGATCAGCTCCATCATCCGGTTGCGATAGACAACATCGCCCGGGGTCGTGGCGATATTGCCGCCGACCTCGAACGCGCTTTCGTCGGCCAGTTTCACCACCAGTTCGCCATCATTGGCTTCCAGATCCGAGACCAGGTTCTCCAACCCCTTGATCAGCGACTGCCCTTCCGTCTCGACCGCCTTTTCCAGCGCGTCGGGGTTGGTGGCCAGAAAGTTGGTGGGCGCCATCATGTCGATGATCTGTTGCGAGAAATAGGTCAGGCGCTGTTTGTCCTTCGCCTCCAGATCCTCGACCGAGGCGACGGCCTGCCGGATCGCCTGCGCGTTGGTCTGATATTGCTGGCGGACAAAGCGGAAATAGGGGTTCGTCTCCCACATCGGGTTGGAAAACCGCCGGTCGGGTTTGGCGCCATCCGTCTCCTCAACCTGCCCCGAGGTCATGGCGCGCTGCGCCTCGGCAAAGTTGAGGACCGATTTGCTCCAGTATTCCACCTGCTGTTCCATCAGCTTGGCGGGATTCTGCCATGCCTCGGCCCAATAGGCCGTTGCTGCTCTTGCATAAAGCTCTTGATTCGGACCGTCCAACGCGGGGGTGTGTGGCGTTTTTCCGGCCATCACCTCGACCAGACGCTTGGACAGTTCTTCGACCTTTTCCATATTTTCTTTAAGGCGTTCAATATGTTCTTCGGTCACTTCCGGCGTCTGACCGTCGCTAGTTGTCATTTTAACAATTCCCCCCTAACCTCGCTGCTATGCAGAATAACGTCGTGGGTGCTGGGGGGCAAAGCGACGAATGGTCCGAACTTTCAGGCTGACACGCGGGAGGCCCCATTTCATGCGCTACATGATGACCTACGACCTTATGGAAACCATGCGCAACACCAACCAATGGCTTGGTGCGACGGCCAGCGCGATGGCCTCTTACCCGCAGTTTTCGATGATGCCCAACCCCGCCTTCAACTGGATGGCGGCGTGGGGCGAAGTGACCGAGCGCACGTTTCAGCGCATGATCGTCAAGCCCGATTGGGGCATCCGCACCTTTACCTGCGAAGACGGCAAGGATCATCTGGTCGACATCACCACCGTTCTGGAACACCCCTTCGGCGACCTGATCCATTTCCGCGTCAACGGGCGCGAAGAACAGCCGCGCAAGGTGCTGCTGGTAGCGCCGATGTCGGGCCATTACGCGACCCTGCTGCGTTCGACCGTCAAAAGCCTGCTGGTCAATTGCGAAGTTTACGTCACCGATTGGCATAATGCGCGCGATATCCCCGTGTCCGAAGGCAAGTTCGATGTCGAGGATTATACACTCTATCTTGTCGATTTCATGAAAGAACTTGGCCCCGACACCCATGTGATCGCCATTTGTCAGCCCGCACCGCTGACGCTGGCCGCCACCGCCTATCTGGCCGAGGTCGAGCCCAAGGCGCAGCCCAGCACCCTGACCCTGATCGGCGGCCCCGTCGACCCCGACGCCACCCCGACCGAGGTCACCGATTTCGGCCGCCGCGTCACCATGGGCCAGTTGGAAGAGACGATGATCCAGCGCGTCGGCTTCAAATACAAGGGCGTCGGCCGCATGGTCTATCCTGGCCTGCTGCAACTGGCCTCGTTCATGTCGATGAACGCAGAACGCCACAGCAAGGCGTTTACGGATCAGATTCACCGGGTGATGCGGGATGAGGCCTCGGACCACGACGCCCATAACCGGTTCTACGACGAATACCTCGCCGTGATGGACATGACGGCCGAGTTCTATCTGTCCACTGTCGAACGCGTGTTCAAAAACCGCGAGATTGCGCGCAACGAATTTGTCGTGGCCGGGCATAAGGTGGATATCGGCAAGATCACCAATGTGGCGGTGAAATCGGTCGAAGGCGCGAATGACGACATCTCGGCCCCCGGTCAGTGCATCGCGGCGCTGGATCTGTGCACCGGCCTGCCCGACAGCAAGAAGGCCAGCCATGTGGAACCCGGCGCGGGCCATTACGGCATCTTTGCCGGGCGCAGCTGGCGCGACAACATCCGCCCGCTTGTCATTGATTTCATGAATGAAAACAGCCGCAAACCCCAACGCAAGGCGGCCAACAAGAACAAAGTGGCCTGACCGGCATGAGCAGGAAGCGGGCACAGGAGATCCCCTTTTCCTGCACCTGCGGCAGCCTGCAAGGCCACATCACCAAGCGCGGGATGTCCTCGGGCACGCATGTCGTGTGTTTCTGCCGTGATTGCCGCGCCGCGCAGCTGTATTTCGGTCAACCCGACCCCGCCCCCGGCCCGGTCGAAATTCTGCATATGACGCCCGAGGATATCGTCATCGATCAAGGCGCCGAGCATCTGGCCGCCATGCGCCTCAGCCCGCGCGGCATGCTGCGCTGGTATGCCGATTGCTGCAATGCGCCATTGGTGACAACCCCGGCCTCGCCCAAGCTGCCGTTTGGCGGCTTCATCGTCAAACGGCTGGCGGACCCTGCCCCTCTGGGCCCGGTCACCACCCGCGGCTTTGTGCCCACGCCCGGAGGCAAGCAAAAGCATCAGAAACTGCGATATGCGGTGATCGGCCTGCTGAAACGCATCGTGGCTTCACGCCTGTCAGGCCGCTGGAAAACATCCATATTCTTTGACGCTGAAACCGGCCAACCGACCGTAACACCCACGGTCCTCAGCAAGTCCGAACGCGCCGCGCTGTATCCCTAAAGCCAACTCAGCCGGGCACGGCCCAGCGAGGTGTTGTGTTCGACACACCAGATATAGACCTCGTTGAACTCGGTCACGTTCAGTTTGGGCCCAACCGGATAGACCTGCGGACCTTCAAACGCGGCTAGTTCGCCAATGATCCCGTCGCGCCGAAACCCATCCTGCCCAAAGGCCACCCACGGATCGGGCGAGCCTTCATGCGCGAAGTCATCCTCCAGAAAGACCGCCCAACGCTCCCCATCCTGATAGAGCGCCACCCCGCCCGAGGTGCTGCCCGTCGTGAACTGCCCCTGCGCGCGCCGTAGCCCGGCAGGCGCAGTCGCCGCCAAAACGCTGTGCGGGATCATCACTGCGCACACCCCGGCCAGAACTGAACGTCGTTTCATCTGGCAACTCCTTCCATCAAAATGGCCGGTTAGTCGAAAACCGGGCGCGGCGGAATGCCAGCCGCCAATCCCTCACGGATATCTGATCGCGCGAAAACCCGGAAAATCCGCATATCTCGCCTGCCGTTCGGACAGGTTTTCTTCGGGCTCGGCCCCGGGGCGTAGTAGGCAGCCACGCGGCGCGATATAGCTGTCGATCCGCCGCAGCGGTTTGGGCCGCCAGACCAGATTGAAGGCGCAGAGCTTGGGGAAAAACCAGATCTCGGAATAGTCCAGATGATCATGCATCCACCACGCCAGATCGCGCCAATCACGCCCCTCGGCGTACCGATCCGCAAACCAAGGGATCACGACCGAGGCCCCGGCAATCCGTTCGTCCCCGATTCCGCGATCCCAGATATGGCACTCCAGCGGATGATCATTGCGGGCACAGTTCAGCTTGTTCTCATTCCCGAACCGGTTCAACGAAGGCGAGCGATAGCCCGACCGCACTGCCACCCGTCCAAAGGTCTCCTCCAACGGGTCCAGCAGGGTTTCACAAAACGCCCGCCCTGTCTCGATCGCCAGATCGGGATTGTCCGGGATATTCTGACGCGCGTGGAAATTGCCGATCTCGGAATAGAGAAAATCACGCATGTAGAAATGCCGCGACAGGCGCACCCGGCCCAACGTCTCAAGGCTCCACATACTGCCTGGTTTGCGCATCCCTCAATACCCGTTCCAGCGGAACGCCCCATCTTCGCGGAGATTCGAGAACGGATTGAACGCCACCTCCCAGATCGTGCCGTCGGGCGCGCGGAAATAGCCGTGATGCCCGCCCCAAAACACGTCCGAGGCCGGCTTCAACACCTCCGCCCCCGCATCACGAGCCTTGTTCAAAACGTCCGCCACCTCTTCCTTGGTGCGGCAATTGTGGCTGAGTGTCATTGCACCGCGGCCCAACGTGCTGACATCAACGCCGATCTCATCAGCCAGCGCGGCAAGAGGATAAAGGCCCAGCGTCTGACCGATCAGATCAAAGGCAATGACCCCGTCCGGGCTGTCAGCACGTCGCCAGCCCAGCGCTTCATAGAAACTTGCCGCTGCCTCGGGATCGTCCACACCAACAGTGATCAGGCTGGCACGTTGTTCCATCACTCAATCCCCTGCTCTTTCAGCCACGCCAGAACCCCGGCCACGGTCGCATCGGTCTGTCCCGGCGACATCAACCGCCCCGCAACAACATGCGATGAGGGATCGTCCCCCGGCCCCATGGTCACCAGATTGACCGTGGCAGGCCCGCCCCAATCTGCGGCCACAATATGGGTCCGATCCGGACGCACCACCTGATCGTCGTCCGAGAACCAGAACAGCGCCGGTACACGCGCGCCTGAAAAATCAAGCGCATAGACCGTGTCAACCAACACCGACATCGGCACTACGGCCTCCCACGGATACACCGTCGTCCAATATGTGTTCTTCTCGGGATCGGGGCTGGACACATCACGCTCGGCCCCCATCACCAGCGGCAACCAGTCCCGTGCCCAGGGCAGAGACGGCACCCACGCCGCCGCTGTGTTGACCCCGAAATTTGGCGACACAAAGATCATCGCGGCCACATCCGCACTCAGGTCCAGGTCCAGCGCCGCCGCCGCAGACAAGGTTCCGCCGGTCGAGGTCGATATCACGATCACCCGATCCCCGACAGCACGCGCGGCGGCCAGGCCTTCGGCCATATCCTGCATCCAACCGGTCGCGGTCGCCTGCCCCATGGCCGCGCCATCGCGCCCGTGCCCCTGCAGGCGGGTATAGACCAGATTTGCCCCCAACGCCTCGGCGATCAGATCGGGCACCGGGCGAATTTCCTCGGAAGAGGCAGAGAACCCGTGGACGTACAGCACCGAATAAGGCGTACGCTGTTCCTCGAACCCATCCCGCCAGACCACCCGCTTTTCAACGCCGGGCACAATGTCGTCAAAAGCAGCTTCAGTGCTTTCAAAATAAACCTGCACCCCTTCGCCAAACTTGCGCGGATCGAAACGCGGGTTCAGATCCACCTGCTCGCGCGGCCCGAACCAGTAAACCAGCGCCCCAATCGCGACGAGACCCAGCAGAACCCGGCCCAAAACCCATCCGAAACGCCGCATCAGCCCTGTCCCATAACGTCCAGAACCGCCTGTTCAATCATCCCCAGACACGGCCCGTCCGAGAAACGATGATCGGCATCCTTGACCAGCAACAGACGCATATCGGGGCCCGAGGCATGTTCCAGCAACCGCACCGCGGTCTCAACGCTCACCGCCGTATCTGCCGTGCCCTGCAGGAACCGCACCGGAAAAGGCAAATCCAACGGCACACGCAGCACCAGACGCTGTCGCCCATCTTCGATCATCCGCTTGGTGATGACATAAGGCTCCATGTAATCCGAAGGCAGCTCCACATGCCCCACGCCCTCCAACGCAGCCTTCTGTTCCTCACTGAATGAGGCCCAATACCCGTCCTCGGTAAAATCCGGGGCCGCGGCAATCGTGACCATACCGGCAATCCGCCCCGGCATCTCCCGCGCCAGTAACAGCGACTGCCATCCACCCATGGACGAGCCCACAACGATCAACGGCCCCTCGGTCAACGCGGACACAGCTGCCAAAGTATCCTCGTGCCAATCCCCGATGCAGCCATCGGTAAAGGCCCCTGAACTCTCACCATGGCCCGAGTAGTCGAACCGCAAAAACCCCTGCCTGCGCGCCTGCGCCCAGGCTTCCAGATGCACCGCCTTGGTGCCCTCCATATCCGACTTGAGCCCGCCCAGAAACACAATCGTCGGTCCCGCACCGTCGCTTTTGTGATATGCCAACCGCCGCCTCTGCGCCGTCTCCAAAAAATCCGTTGCTGCCATAAAATCCTCACTTCTTTTTCAGCATCATGCACGCCCCGCCCCCAAGTGCAATTCCCGGATTCCCCCTTCATCTGGCCAAAAATATCCCGGGGAGCGCGAGGGGCTGGCCCCTCGCTCCGCCCCTTGACACACGCGCGCACGCCTGCCACATGAGCCGAACACATATAACCCGCAACCGGGCGTTCAGTGGGCGCCAAACCGACGAGGAGAGCCGATATGGCCCTGGATTCTCAATCCGTCTCTCTTACCTTCCCCGATGGCAATGCACGATCCTATGACGCAGGCGTCACGCCCGCGCAGGTCGCTGCCGACATCTCAACCTCGCTGGCGAAAAAGGCCATCTCGGCCACGGTGAACGGCCAGCATTGGGACCTGCAATGGCCCATCGAATCCGACGCACAAATCGCCATCCATACGATGAAGGACGAGGTTCAGGCCAACGAACTGATCCGCCACGATCTGGCGCATATCATGGCGCGCGCGGTGCAGGAAATCTGGCCCGACACCAAGGTCACCATCGGCCCCGTCATCGAAAACGGCTGGTATTACGACTTTGACCGGGCTGAACCGTTCACGCCCGAAGACCTCGGCCAGATCGAGAAAAAGATGAAGGAAATCATCAATAAACGCGATGCGGTCACCACCGAGGTCTGGGACCGCCAGCGCGCGATCGATTTCTACACCGAAAATAACGAGCCCTATAAGGTCGAACTGATCGACGCCATCCCCGGGGATGAGTCCCTGCGCATGTATTGGCATGGCGACTGGCAGGACCTGTGCCGAGGACCCCATCTGCAGCATACCGGTCAGGTTCCGGGCGATGCGTTCAAACTGATGTCCATCGCCGGTGCCTATTGGCGCGGCGACAGTTCCCGCCAGATGCTGCAACGCATCTATGGCGTGGCCTTCACCGGCAAGGAAAAGCTGAAAGCCCACCTGCATATGCTGGAAGAGGCCGCCAAACGCGACCACCGCAAGCTGGGCCGCGAAATGGACCTGTTCCACATGCAGGAAGAGGCCCCGGGGCAGGTTTTCTGGCATCCGAACGGCTGGACCGTGTACACCACGCTGCAGGATTACATGCGCCGCAAACAGCGCGTGGGCGGTTACCGCGAGATCAACACCCCTCAGGTCGTTGACCGTAAGCTCTGGGAGGCCTCGGGACATTGGGAGAAGTACCAGCACCACATGTTCCTGGTCGAGGTCGACGAAAGCCGCGATGGTGAAAACGACGACGCGAGCTCGAAAAACAGGGACCAGACACGGATCAACGCCCTCAAGCCAATGAATTGCCCCTGCCATGTGCAGGTCTTCAATCAAGGGCTCAAGAGCTATCGTGATCTGCCGCTGCGGCTGGCCGAGTTTGGGTCGTGCTCACGCTTCGAACCTTCGGGCGCGTTGCATGGCATCATGCGTGTGCGCGGGTTCACCCAAGACGACGCCCATATCTTCTGTACCGAAGATCAGATTCAGGAAGAATGCGCGCGTTTCATCGACTTTCTCGCCGATGTCTATCGCGAACTGGGCTTTGAAGATTTCGAAATCCGCTTTGCCACACGCCCGGAAAAACGCGTGGGCACGGACGAAAGCTGGGATTACGTCGAAGGCGCGCTGGAAAACGCAATCAAGGCCGTTGGGCGCGACTATACGTTAGAGCCGGGCGACGGTGCGTTTTACGGCCCCAAACTGGATTTCTACCTGACCGACGCGATTGGGCGGGTCTGGCAATGCGGTACCTTCCAGGTCGACCCCAACCTGCCGGAACGGTTGGGCGCCAGCTATGTTGCGGCCGATGGCGACAAACATCGCCCTTATATGCTGCACCGGGCCTGCCTGGGCTCGTTCGAGCGTTTCATCGGTATTCTGATCGAAAACTGGGAAGGCAAGCTGCCCTTCTGGCTGGCCCCGCGTCAGGTCGTTGTCGCCTCGATCACCTCGGAGGCAGATGACTACGTGATGGAAGTGGTTGAAACCCTCAAAGCCGCAGGTGTTCGGGCCGAGGCGGATATCCGCAACGAGAAAATCAACTACAAGGTCCGCGAACATTCGCTGGGCAAAGTGCCGGTCATTTTGGCCGTCGGTCACCGCGAAGTGGAAGAGCGGACCGTCAGCGTTCGCCGCCTTGGCGAAAAACAGACGCAGGTTCAATCGCTTGAGGCTGTAACAAATGAGCTGTCCAAGGCCGCGACCCCGCCGGACCTGCTGTAACAATCGGCGTCAATTCGCCTCGAATCCGGCCCCAAATGCGGGGCCGGATTGAAACATTTCCAATTTTCCGCTTCAAAAACAGTTTGTTAATGCGCAAGATGGCATGACTACCCCTGACGCGCTCGTGAGACACGGGCTCGTGAATTCAACTCTGGCCCCGAAGCCACTACCTTTGTCATTGTCACAAGCAGACATACCCAGTCATCAAGAGGATTACCGAGATGTCGAACACCGCAAAATCACTGGTCATCGCAACCGCAGTTGCCGCCGCCGTATCGGGCGCAGCCACCACCGCGTCGGCCCAAGCCAAAGAAAAGTGCTACGGCGTTTCGCTGGCCGGTCAGAATGACTGCGCCGCAGGCCCCGGCACCACCTGCGCGGGCACCTCGACCGTCGATTATCAGGGCAACGCATGGACGCTGGTCGATGCCGGCACCTGCGCCGATATCGAACTGCCGGCACAGGCAGATGGCACACCGCGCCAGGGCTCGCTGGAAGAGCAAGACCGCGACCTGCCGGCATAAGGCCACATAACCGAAGACGTTTGGGGGCGGGCACTATCGCCCGCCCTTTTCATCGTGATCAGGGAACGCGCTGATGTTGGATGATGCATTAAGGTCAAACCGCCTGCCCGCCGCGCCGGGTGTCGGATATAAACCGCAGCATTTTTCACAGATTCTCGAACACGCAAAACCGGTGGCGTGGCTGGAAATTCACGCCGAGAATTACATGGGCGACGGTGGTCGCCCGCTGGCGCAGCTGCGCCATTTGTCCGAACAGTTTCCCATCTCGGTCCACGGCGTTGGCCTGTCCATCGGCGGCGAAACCCCGCTGGATACCGATCATCTGGCCCGACTGAAACATCTGGTCGGCTGGCTGAACCCGGCCAGTTTTTCCGAACATCTGGCCTGGTCGACCCATGACAGCCATTTCCTGAACGACCTGCTGCCCCTGCCCTATACCGACGCCACGCTGACCCGCGTCTGCGATCATATCGATCAGGTGCAAGAGGTGGTCGGGCGCCAAATGCTGCTGGAAAACCCCTCCAGCTATCTGGCCTTTGAGGAAAGCACCTGGTCCGAGCCCGATTTCCTGAGCGAGATTGCCCGGCGCACCGGCTGCGGGCTGCTGCTGGATGTGAACAACGTCTTTGTCTCGGCCACCAATCTGGATTTCTCGCCGCAAGGTTATATCGACGCCTATCCGCTGGAACAGGTGGGTGAGATTCACCTCGGCGGCCATGACGAAGACGAAGACGACCACGGCCGCCCCCTGCTGATCGACAGCCATGGGCGCGAGGTGGTCGATCCGGTCTGGGCCCTGCTGGACTACGTTCTGGAACAGTCCGGCCCCAAACCGCTGCTGGTCGAATGGGACACCGATGTGCCCGACTGGCCGGTGCTACGGGCCGAGGCTGAACGGGCGCAGACCGCATTGGACCGGGTCCCCGCATGAGCGTGTCGCAAACCAGTTTCCACTCGGCCCTGCTGGATGCCAGCCGCCCTGTGCCAGACGGTTTGCAGGATGCCAATGCCGCCCCCGCCGGGCGTCGGTTCAGCGTTTACCGCAACAACGTGGCCGTCTCGTTGACCGAGGCGATGCATCAGGCCTTCCCGGTGATCACCAAACTGCTGGGGCCACAGAATATGGACGGTCTGGCGGGCATCTTCCTGCGCCAGCACCCGCCCTCGTCCCCGTTGATGATGTTCTACGGCGAAGACTTCCCCGGTTTTCTGGCCGGGATGGAGCAGCTTTCGCATCTGGGCTATCTGGCAGATATCGCCCGGCTGGAACTGGCGCTGCGCCGCGCCTATCACGCCGCCGATGGCCACCCAATCGAACCCGACGCGCTGGCCATTGCGCCCGAAGATCTGATGGCCGCGAAACTGACCCTGGCCCCGGCGGTGCAGGTGCTGCGGTCCGACTGGCCGATCTTTGCGATCTGGCAGTACAATTCGCAAGCCGATGCGCCCAAACCGCAGGCAGGTGCGCAGGATGTCCTGATCACCCGCCCGGAATACGACCCCGCCCCGCATCTGCTGCCCGCAGGCGGTGCCGACTGGATCGCCCGGATTCAGGACGGGCAAACCATTGGCGCAGCATTCGAGGCGACCGCCGCCGAGACCCCCGAATTTGACCTGGGAACCACCCTCGCACTGCTGTTACAGGGCGGTGCGATTACTTCCGTGACTATCGAAAGGCTGGACACATGACTGCCCTGATCTCAACTTACAACGCTTCCATGGAAAAGGTGGATCACGCCTCGGGCTGGTTGACGCCCACATTGGCCCGCTTGGTCTTTATCGCTGTCCTGCTGGTCTACTACTGGAACTCGGCCATGCTGAAGATCGACGGATCGATCTTCTCACCCTCAAGCGGGGCATTCGGCCAGATCTTCCCCAAAGCCGCCGAGGCCGTGCTGTGGGACGTCACCCAGATGACCTTTTTCCAGCGCATCGTCATCTTCTTTGGCACCGTAGCCGAGTTTGTACTGCCCGCCCTGCTGCTGGTCGGCTTGCTGACCCGGTTGGCCGCTGTCGCCATGATCGGCTTTGTCTGGGTTCAAACACTGGTTGACGTCGCCGGTCATGGGGTGAAACTGGGCAGCCTGTTTGACGCCGCCCCATCCCTGATGGACCAGCGCGTGATGTGGACCTTCCTGTTTCTGGTGATGGTGATCAACGGCGCGGGCCCGCTCTCGCTCGACCGGTTGCTGCGCCTTAAGTAACTTGATCCAGCGCCGTTACAGGCAAAGCGCTTTAGAAATGCGCCTTGGGCTCGTCCGGTTTTCCCGCGGCCAGCCCAAGGACCCCCGCCACCCCGGCAAAAGCAATCGGGAACATGGTGAAGACGCCAAAGCCAAAGGCGAAATACATCCCCGCCGCTGACAGCAGCAGCATGATGCCCCCGATCAAAGCCCGCGCATGGGCCATCGCGCCACCGGCAATCGCCAGCAACGGCGCCAGGATCGAGGCCGACTGCACCAGTTCCGGGTTGTCCACCTGTTCGGCAATCCCGTCGATTTCGCCAAACTGGTCGATCAGTTCCACAAAGCCATAGCCGACAAAACCGACCATCATGCCGATCATCCCGGCGATGACGCCCAATATCATTGCAGCGTTTCGCATTCATTCGTCTCCGCAGTTGCAGATGTCACATATGTGCTGGCTCAGGCGACACCAAGACCCTGACGGGTTTCCTCGGTCCAGCCCAGAAACAGGGTGCCGTCATCTTCGATCAGCGGGCGTTTCATCAGGGTCGGATGGTCCGCCAACAGCTCTAGCGCGGGGCGCGTGCGCTGATTTTCGTCCAGTTCACGCCAAGTTGTGGAGCGGGTATTGAGCAAGGCTTTGCCGAATTTCTCATACGCCGCCGACATCAACGGGCCGGGCACACCTTGGGCGCGAACATCAACCAGTTCGGCATTTGGAAGGGATTTCAATGCCTTGCGGCAGGTGTCGCAGTTTTTCAAACCAAAAAGGCGCATGGTCGGGCTGATCCTGTGTCTGATGTAATATCGGGCAAATTGAAAAGCTTACCCCGGTTATTCTTGATTTTTTACTTCACCGTGCAATGTTGAAAAAGGCGAAACACGCAATTCGGGCCGTCTCGTTTGGGCGAACAGTGATGCGTTGCGGTTGCGCCAGCCACTGTCCCCGGCAATTTCGGGGGATGACGTGTAAGTAGGAAGGAGACACGGGAAATGCCAACCGGCACCGTGAAATGGTTTAATACAACCAAAGGCTATGGGTTTATCGCACCCGACGAAGGCGGCAAGGACGTGTTTGTTCATATCTCAGCCGTGGAACGATCCGGTCTGACCGGGCTCGCTGATAATCAGAAAGTCTCGTACGAGCTGCAGGACGGGCGTGACGGTCGCCAAATGGCAGCTGATTTGAAGCCATTGTAAAACTGATCTCGCCAAAGGTGGGACAAGTCCAAGAAGGTTAACGGCCAATTATCGGCCGTTGACCGCTTTACCCCCGTCAGGGTTTTCCTGAACGCAGGGCCTGTTTCGGCGCGAGGCTCGCTGGCGCCGGGTGTATCTTCTGTTGGACACTCATCCGTCCTTGATCACATCCTGAAATTCGCGCCATTCGCGCGCGGTCAAGCCCGAGTTTTCCTGCGTCACCGCCTCGCCCGCCAGCATCCGGCGCAAGCAGGTCACCATCTGCGCCGACAGGTTCACCGCACCCAGACGGTAATCTTCGAACGCGCGATAGGCGAAGGGCACCCAGTCGGCCACGATCTTGCACATGGTTTCGGCGTAGACGCGGATTTCGTATTGCGCATGCGGATCGGCGCGCAGACGCAGGAAGTGGAACAGGTTGTGCAGGTCCACCTTCCAATACCATTGCGTGTAGATATTGGCGGGCAGGTTCATCCGCGCCAGTTCACGCGCCAAACCCTGCTGGCCGTCCTGACCAATCATCGCCTCGTAATTGTCATAGCACCGGGCGCTGTCGGCCTTGAGGATCTCCAGCACGCGCGCGGCCTCTTCCCCCTGCAGCGCGTCGCCTCGGCCCTGATTGTTGATCTCGGACTGGGCGGCCACATGTTCTGGCGCGGGGATGTAGAATTCGCGGTCCAGAATCGAATAGCGGGCCGAGTATTCGTTCACATTCGCGGTCCGGTGGCGAATCCACTGGCGGGCCACAAAGACCGGCAGTTTGACATGCAGCTTGATCTCGCACATCTCGAACGGGGTGGAATGCCAGTGGCGCATCAGATAACGGATCAGGCCCTCGTCATTCTGCACCGATTTGGTGCCCTTGCCATAGGACACCCGCGCCGCCTGACAGATCGCGGCATCGTCGCCCATATAGTCGATCACCCGGACAAAGCCGTGATCCAGCACCTGATGCGCGGTGTACAGATGATCTTCCATACCTTCGGCAACAACGCGGCGGGTCGGGTGAGACTGGGCACGTTGCGCGTCGATCTCGGCCAGTTGGTCGGCGGATAGCGGCATGAAATGATCCTTTCCTGCACTGAGTCGCGTCCCACTATATATCGGGGACGGCGACACCGGAACCGCCACATGTGCGGCTTTTGGCGCGAATCCGGAATTGTGTCCCTGTGGCCCCTCGACTTGGGGAACCGGCGCGCTAATCTGCAGACCATCACAACCAATGCAGGGGAAGCCGCGATGGCGCTGACATATCTTCACACCATGGTCCGCGTGAAGGATCTGGAGAAATCCATGGCGTTCTATGAACTTCTGGGCCTGAAGGAAACCCGCCGGTACGAGAATGAATCCGCCCGGTTCACGCTGATTTTCCTGGCCCCTCCGGGACAAGAGGACGCACCGATCGAGCTGACCTATAACTGGGATGGCGATAACGGGCTGCCTGATGACAGCCGCCATTTCGGGCATCTCGCGTATGGCGTCGACAATATTTACGAGGTCTGTCAGCACCTTCAGGACAATGGCGTGGTGATCAACCGCCCGCCGCGCGACGGGCGCATGGCCTTTGTGCGCTCACCCGACAATATCTCGGTCGAGCTGTTGCAGAACGGTCAGGCGCTGGAACCGGCCGAACCCTGGGCCAGCATGGAAAGCACTGGGCACTGGTGATCTGCCGGGCCCTTGCCTTGGGGCTGGCCGTTCTGGCCGGCCCCGCCGCAGCCGAGCAGTGCCGTCTGGCGCTGGCTCTGGCGCTGGATATTTCGGTGTCGGTCGATGAGGCAGAGGACATCCTGCAGCGGCAGGGGCTGGCCGCGGCCCTGATCGCGCCCGAGGTTCAGGAGGCGTTCTTTTCCTCTCCGCTGCCTGTTGCCCTGGCTGTATATGAATGGAGCGGCCGGACCGCGCAGCACCTCATCCTGGACTGGACGATGATCGAGACCGAGGCCGACCTGTTGCTGGCGGCCACCACCGTTCAGCAATCCATCCGGTCCGACAGCGGGTCAGCAACGGCCATGGGTCATGCGCTGGCATTTGGTGCCTCGTTGATGCAGCAGGCCCCGCGCTGCCTGTTTCAGACCATCGATCTGTCGGGGGATGGGACAAACAATGACGGCTATGGCCCGGATTTAGCCTACAAGCATTTTCCCTTTGAAAACACGGTGGTCAACGGGCTGGTCATCAACGCCGCCGATTTCGAAGGAGAGCTGTTCCTGATCCCCTTCTTCGAAAACAACGTCCTGCACGGCCCCGGCGCGTTTCTGGAAATCGCGCAAGGATTCGAAGATTTCGAACGCGCCATGCGCCGCAAACTGGAACGCGAGTTGAAAGGGGTGGAACTGAGCACCGCCGCGCCGGGAACCTCGGAATGATTCGCCTGCTGGGCCTGCTGTTTGCGCTGTTGGCCAGCCCGGTCGGGGCGAATTGTCGGCAGGCACTTGCGCTGGGGCTGGATGTGTCCGGCTCGGTCGATCATCGCGAATACCGGCTGCAACTGGATGGGCTGGCGCGTGCGCTCTTGCGCCCCACCGTGCAGCAACTGATCCTGTCGAACCCGGACGCCCCGATCCGTCTTGCGGTCTATGAATGGAGTGAAACCGACCATCAGCGCCTGCTTCTGGATTGGATCGAAATCCTCTCGGCAGCTGACCTGCAAGGGATTGCGCAGCGATTGAGCGCGGTGAACCGGTCACCCGCCCCACAAGGCACTGCGGTCGGTTCGGCCATGCGGTTCGGCGCAGACCTGCTGGCCCGTCAACCCGAATGCTGGAAGCGCACGCTGGACCTGTCCGGTGATGGCAAGCACAATCTGGGCCCACACCCGCGCGACGTCAAACACGACCTCATCCGTTCGGGCATCACCATCAACGGGCTGGTGATCGGTGCCGACGACCCTTCGGCAGACGATGAACGCCAAGTTCAGATCGGAGAGCTGTCCGCCTATTACAACGCCTGGGTCATCCGGGGCCCCGGCGCCTTTGTCGAAGTCGCGCTGGGGTTTGATGCCTATGAGGACGCCATGACCCGCAAGCTGATCAAGGAACTGGAGGGGTTGATCCTGTCCGAACTGTCCCCGCAAACGCGGTGAAAATCAGTAGATATATCGGATCTGATCGGTCCAATACCGTTCCACCCGGCGCAATGATCCGGTGATATCCTCGATCCCGTCCAGACCCAGCACGCCCCGGCCCTGCAACCCCTCGGCATGGCGGGCGAACAGGTCCGAGACGATATCCCGTATCTCGCGCCCGCGCGGCGTCAACCGAACCCGGACTGAGCGGCGGTCGATCTCACACCTCTGATGGTGCATATAGCCCATCTCAACCAGTTTCTTGAGGTTGTAACTGACATTGCTGCCCTGATAGTAGCCACGGCTTTTCAACTCACCCGCTGTCACTTCGTGATCGCCGATATTGAACAGCAGCAGCGCCTGAACGGCGTTGATCTCCAGCACGCCGACCCGTTCAAATTCGTCCTTGATGACATCCAGCAGCAGCCGGTGCAGACGCTCGACCAGCGCCAGCGCCTCAAGATAGCTGGACATGAACCCCTTGGTCCCCTGGGCGGAGGCCTGCATTTCCATACTCATACGATCCTCCGATTCACTCGCGTCGTTCTGGGCACGATGACGCGAAATCCCGAAAAATCGGTTAAGCCGGATTTTAAGCTATTTTTGAAAGGTTTGCGCGATATCCGCGATCAACGCCGCAAACGGATCAGGCGCGGGCACCTGACCGGTGACCCATTGATACAGGTCCTGATCGTTTTCATGCAGCAACGCGTCATAGGTATCCAACTCGACCGGTTCCATACGATCGAGATTGCGATCCGCATAGGACGACAGGATCAGGTCCATTTCCTTGATCCCGCGCCGCATCGACCGCATCTTCATACGCCTGATCCGCACTTCGCGCGGTTCGGTCATTCCGGTTGCTCCAGCTTCTGACGCAGCACTTTTTCCACCCGCGCCAGCCGTTCCGCGCTGGATCGCATCTCGCCCCGGATCGAGCGGATTTCGGCGACCAGCGACACCAGTTCGCTGTCCATCTCACCCGGGGCGGTGGGGGCATCCATGCCTTCGCCCTCGCCCGTGATCAGCCACATGATCGAGACGTTGAGCATCCCGGCCATCATCGACAAACGGTTTGCGCGCGGCTCGGACAGGTCGTCTTCCCATGCGACGATGGTGGCTTTCTTGACCCCCAGCCGCCGGGCCAGTTGCGACTGGGTCATCCCGGCCGCCTCGCGCGCGCCCGCGACGCGATCTCCGAATGTCGCGGCCTCGGGTCCGAACCAGTCCGTTTCGTCGTTCATCGGGGTCTCCTGCGCCTGCATATGCGTATCACTTGATCCGCGTTCGGGCGCACCCTATGACAGTCGGGACCAACATACAAACCGAGGCAGCCATGACCTTCCTGTCTGCGACATTGTCGCGCGTCAAACCTTCCCCCACCATAGCCATGACCGCGAAAGCCGCCGAGATGAAGGCCGCCGGGCGCGACGTCATCGGGCTGAGCGCGGGTGAGCCCGATTTCGACACGCCGCAGAACATCAAGGACGCCGCTGTCGCCGCCATCGCGGCGGGTAAGACGAAATACACCGCCCCCGATGGTATCCCCGAGCTGAAACAGGCCGCCTGCGCCAAGATGAAGCGCGATCACGGGCTGGATTATACGCCTGCCCAGATCTCGGTCGGTACGGGGGGCAAGCAGACGCTGTATAATGCGCTGATGGCGACTTTGAACGAAGGAGATGAGGTGATCATCCCTGCGCCCTATTGGGTCAGCTATCCCGACATGGTGCTGCTGGCGGGCGGCACGCCGGTTGTGGTGGAAACCACGCTGGACAACAGCTTCAAACTGACCGCCGACCAGCTTGAGGCCGCGATCACGCCCAAGACCAAGTGGTTCATCTTCAATTCGCCCTCGAACCCGACCGGCGCGGGCTATAGCCGGGCCGAGTTGAAGGCGCTGACCGATGTGCTGATGCGTCACCCCCATGTCTGGATCATGTCCGACGACATGTATGAACATCTGGCCTATGACGGGTTCGAATTCTGCACCCCGGCCGAGGTCGAGCCCGGGCTTTATGACCGCACGCTGACCTGCAATGGCGTGTCGAAAGCCTATGCCATGACCGGCTGGCGCATCGGTTACGCGGCCGGCCCGGTCGAGATCATTGCGGCCATGCGCAAAGTGCAGTCGCAATCAACCTCGAACCCCTGCACGGTCAGTCAGTGGGCCGCGGTCGAGGCGCTGAACGGAACACAGGATTTCCTGGCCCCCAATGCCGAACTCTTCAAGCGTCGCCGCGATCTGGTGGTTGGGATGCTGAACGAAATCGACGGCATCTCGTGCCCAACGCCCGAAGGCGCGTTTTATGTCTATCCTTCAATCGCGGGGCTGATCGGCAAAACGACACCCTCTGGGACGGTCATCGCCTCGGACGAAGCCTTCGCCAATGCCCTGCTGGAAGAGGCCGACGTGGCCATCGTCTTCGGCGCGGCCTTTGGCCTATCGCCGAACTTCCGGGTCAGCTATGCGACCTCGGACGAGGCGTTGAAAGAAGCCTGCACCCGCATCCAGAACTTCTGCGCTGCCCTGACCTGAACCCGGAGGACACCATGACCACAGCCCTGCCCGAATACTATTTTCGTATACGCGAGAACGGGGCTGTTGTGTTCAGGATCGACACGGAAAACCGCCACCAGCGCATCGAGATGGAACAGATCGCCGTCATCAACATCCGCAATGGCGAGGTCAAACCGCAGGGGCAGCGCGCGCTGTCCGATGGTGACACGGCCGAAATCCAGCGCTGGATGGAGGCACGGCAGGCGCTGCTGGCGCAACGGGATATCGACGATATCCACCGCGCGGTGGATCATCTGAACCTGACCACGCAATGGGCGCAGTCCAAGGCCAGTGACGCACAGCTGGACGATGTAACCGACCGGCTGTTGATGGCGATGCACGATCTGCGCTCGGTCCTGGTGCGCAAAAAGGCGGATCGGCTGAGCAAAAACTAGGCGTTTACTCTGCCGGAACCCCGACTTTGCGCACTGACCGCAGCCAGAACCGCGCCAACAGCAGAACCCCGGCACAGGCCAGACCCAGCACCAGACCCAGCCAGACGCCAATCCCCTCCATCCCCTGTACAAAACCGAAGAAATACGAGGCCGGCACGCCAACAACCCAATAGCTGAGCGCGGCGATCATCATCGGAACCTTTGCGTCCTGCAACCCGCGCAACAGCCCCAGCGCGATGACCTGAGCGCCATCGACCAGTTGGAACAGCGCCGCCACGGCCAGCAGACCCGTGCCAATCGCCAGAATCTGCCCGCGCTGCGGGTCGTCGGGCTCCATGAACAGGGAAATCAGCGGCTCGGCGCAGGTCAGGAACAGGATGATGGTCAGCACCGATGTCACCAAAGACATCACCGTCACCGCAATCGCCCCTTTTTCAAGATGCGCCCGATCCCTCCGGCCCAACGCATTGCCTGCCCGGATCGTCGCCACATTGGACAGACCGATATGTACCATGAATGTTGCTGACGTCAGGTTCATGGCAATCCCGTGGGCCGCCAGCGGCACCTGTCCCAGCCAACCCATCAAGACGGTCGACGCGGCAAACAAGGTGACCTCGGCCAAGGTGGTCAGCCCGATCGGCACGCCCAGACGCAGGACGCGCAAAAGCATCTCCCAATCCGGGCGCCAGAAGCGCTGGAACAGCCTGTGTTCGGGTTCTGCCCGCACGGCGTAAATCACCACCGCCACCAGCGACACAAGCTGGGTGACGACAGAGGCAATCGCGGCACCGGTCACACCCAGTTCGGGTGCGCCCCAATTGCCGAAAATCAGCGCATAGT
>NZ_JALCBM010000012.1:62128-65471 GCF_028066395.1 Ruegeria sp. | reverse complement strand
TGTTGCAGGACATCGAACAGGCCAGCCGCGTCCGCGTGCGCTGGCACGTGACCGAAGCGGTGCCGCGCAATCAGGTCAAACTGGCCTTTCTGGCCCTGCTCTGCTGTGAAAGCGCCATGCCCATGGGTGGCGAGGTCGAGGTGACCTCGGACGGGGACAAATGGATGGTTTCGGGCAGTGCTGACCGGATGAATGTGGACGCCGATCTGTGGAAAAACGTCTCGACCGGAGGGTTTGCCAACAAGGTCACGCCCGCGCAGGTGCAGTTTGCGCTGCTGCCGCAGACCGCAGCGTCCATGGGGCGGCGGGTTGCGGTGGAAACCGGCGCAACCCGCGTGGCCCTGAGGTTTTAGGCGCGGGTCGTTCCGTTCCCGCGCACCAGATATTTGAAGCTGGTCAGTTGCGCCGCACCCACCGGGCCGCGCGCATGCATCTTGCCGGTGGCGATACCGATCTCGGCCCCCATGCCAAACTCTCCGCCATCGGCAAACTGGGTTGAGGCGTTGTGCATCAGGATGGCGCTGTCGAGGCGCTCAAAGAAATGCGCCGCAGCCTGAGCGTCCTCGGCCATGATGCAATCGGTGTGGTTGGACCCATACTGCTGAATATGCGCAATCGCCGCGTCGATATCGGCAACAGGTTTGGCGGCAATGATGCTGTCGAGGAATTCCTTGCCCCAATCCGCATCCGTGGCAGCAACCGTACCATCAAGCGCCAGCGCGCCTTGCGCATGCACTTCGACCCCGGCGGCCAATAGCGCGGTTACGAGATCACGACCCAGAGTCTCAGCCACGTCCTCATGCACCAACAGGCATTCGGCAGCGCCGCAGATACCGGTGCGGCGGGTCTTGGCGTTCAGCACCACGTCCAGCGTTTTCTGCGGATCGGCGGATTTATCGACATAGATATGCACGATGCCTTCGAGATGGGCGAACACGGGCACCCGCGCCTCGCGCTGGACTAGACCGACCAACCCTTTGCCGCCGCGCGGGACGATCACGTCGACATAATCGGTCATCGTCAGCAATTCCTGCACTGCCGCGCGGTCGCGAGTCGGGATCAGCTGGATCGCATCCTCGGGCAGGTTCGCGGCCTTCAGCCCCTCGACCAGACAGGCGTGAATGGCGGTGGAGGAATGGAAGCTTTCCGAGCCGCCCCGCAGGATCACCGCGTTGCCGGATTTCAGGCACAGGGCCCCGGCATCCGCCGTCACATTCGGACGGCTTTCATAGATTACGCCGATCACGCCCAGAGGCGTGCGCACACGCTGGATATTCAGGCCCGTAGGCCGGTCCCATTCGGCCAGAACCTCACCCACTGGGTCGGCCTGATCAGCCACGGTGCGCAGACCGTCGACCATGCCCTGAATGCGGCCCTCGTCCAGCATCAGGCGGTCCATCATCGCCGGGCTCAGACCCTTTTCGCGGCCAAATTCCAAATCCTTCTGGTTCGCCTCGATGATCTGCGCGCGGTTGGCCCAGACGGCATCTGCCGCCGCAATCAGCGCGGCGTGTTTGCGCTCGGCCGTGGCATAGGCCAACTGTTGCGAGGCCGCTTTGGCGCGTTGCCCCAGATCGGCCATCATGGCGGGAATGGTGTCGAAATCCTTCATCTCATGTGCCCTTTCTTATCGTTTCATAGCGCCAGATCGTCCCGGTGAACCAGCACCGCACGACCGGGATAGCCCAGCGTCGCCTCGATCTCGGAGGATTTGCGCCCCTTGATCGCATCCGCCTCGGGCGCGGTGTAGCGGCTGAGGCCCAGTGCCAGACGGCGCGCGGCCTGATCCATGATCGCAACGGGATCGCCGCGACCGAAATCGCCGTTCACGCCGACGATACCAGCGGGCAACAGGCTTTTGCCATTGGCCAGCGCCCTGACGGCCCCGTCATCAATTACGATCTCGCCACGCGGTTTCATCGCCGAAATCCAGCGCTTGCGCGCCGCGTGCGGGTCCAGTGTGGCGGTGAACCATGTGCAGTTTGCGCCGTTTTCCAGCGTTTTCAGCGGGTTCAGGGGCGATCCTTCAGTGATCGCCATATCGCAACCCGCCGCCGTCGCCATCTGGGCAGCCAGCAGTTTGGTCTTCATTCCACCCTTGGACAGGCCCGAGCCTGCATCCCCGGCCATCGCCTCAATCTCGGGCGTGATGCGGTCGATGGTGTCAAAGCGGATGGCGTTGGGGTCCTCGTTCGGATTACCGGAATAGAACCCGTCCACATCCGACAGCAGGATCAATTGATCCGCGCCCACGGTCACCGCGATCTGCGCCGCCAGACGGTCATTGTCACCATACCGGATTTCATCGGTCGCCACTGTATCGTTTTCGTTGACAATTGGCACGACGCCCAGTCCCAGCAAGGTTTCCAGCGTCGCGCGGGAGTTCAGGTAGCGACGGCGATCCGCGCTGTCCTCCAACGTCACCAACACCTGTGCAGTAGTGATCTTGTACGGCGTCAATGCCTCTTCATAGGCGCGGGCCAGACGGATTTGTCCGACGGCGGCGGCGGCCTGCGATTGTTCCAGCGGCAGCGCGGCCATCGGCAGGCCCAGCACCCCGCGCCCCAACGCGATGGAGCCGGAGGAGACCAGAATCACATCCGTCCCCTGCCCCTTCAACCACGCCACGTCCTGCGCCAGAGAATGCAGCCAGTCCGAGCGCAGCTGGCCGGTGTCGCGATCCACCAACAAAGCGGACCCGATTTTGACAACCAGACGTTTTGCCGACGTCAAGGTTGCCACGGCTGAGCCTCCTCGGCGGGTTTCTGGCGCAAGCGGTTCTCGTCGATCTGCGCGCGCAGGGCGCGCAGCACCTCGGTCACGCCCAGATGCGCGACGCCGGACATGGTCATGACGGGACCGCCCACGGCCTCTTCCAGCTCAGATTTCGCCAACGCGCGTTCGTCGTCATCCAGCGCATCGACCTTGTTCAGAACGGTGATGCGCGGCTTTTCGGCCAATTCACCGCCATAAGCTTCAAGCTCGTGAATGATGGTCCGGTAATCCTCGGCCACGGTCTCCGAGGTCCCATCGACCAGATGCAGCAACACGGCGCAGCGTTCGACATGGCCCAGAAAGCGGTCTCCGATGCCGCGGCCCTCATGCGCGCCTTCGATCAGGCCGGGGATGTCGGCCACCACGAATTCCACATTGTCCACGCCAACCACGCCCAGATTGGGGTGCAGCGTGGTAAAGGGATAGTCGGCGATCTTGGGGCGTGCGTTCGACGTAGCGGCCAGAAAGGTCGATTTGCCCGCGTTCGGCATGCCCAGCAGACCCACATCCGCGATCAGTTTCAGCCGCAGCCAGATGGTGCGGTCGATCCCCGCCTGCCCCGGATTGG
>NZ_JALCBM010000012.1:60652-62028 GCF_028066395.1 Ruegeria sp. | reverse complement strand
AAGAAATGCTGCTGATAGCGGAAGTCGATCAGGGTGTTCAGCCCGTCCACAACCTCGGCCCAGACCGAGCCGCCCTTGCCGCCGTCCCCACCATCGGGTCCGCCGTATTCGATGTATTTTTCGCGCCGAAAGCTGACGCAACCGCCACCTCCGGCCCCGGACCGGATGTAGACCTTTGCAAGATCGAGAAATTTCATGTCAGTCCCCTACTGCAAAGGCCCCACCGGCCACAAGTCAGAGTTTTTTACTATAGGTCCAGGTGGGCACATTTGCGTCGCGCGCCACCGAATAGCTTTCGGCATCGCCAAGATACTGGAACCCGCAATGGGTCAGCACCCGGGCCGAGGCCGGATTGTCCTGAAAGACGCTGGCAAACATCGTTGCGTTGTCCAGCGGATTGCCCAGCACCAGCGCCTCGACCGCCAGCGATGCGATGCCGGTGTTCCAGTACAGCGGCGCGACCCAATAGCCGACCTCGGTTTGGTTGCGGTCCAACCGCGTCAGCGAGATCAGGCCGATCAGTTCCGGCCCGCCATCCTTGGTGGCGTCCATCGCCCAGACGTCCTCGTCCCGGTCCTCGGACATGGCGCGGGCGACAAACGCCTCGGTCGAGCCGGGCGGCAGCGGGTGCGGGATGGTCGTGGTCATGCGTGCCACGCGTTCATCCCCGGCGTAATGCTCGATCAGTCCCAAATCCGACCGGCGCAACGGGCGCAGATCGAACCGCTCGGTTTCAATGACCGGCTGATTTATGATTGCCTCAATTTTCATGAGTGCGTTCCTCCTCCGAACAACACGAATAATACGGACGCAACAGTGAGACTGGCTAACGTCCACATCAGATATTTTTCAATGGGCCGTCCTTCAACCACATGGGCAATTCTATCGCCCGCAAATGTCCAAATTGGGTGAAGAACCACCTGACAGATCAACAAACAGAGAGCGATCGTGAGCGTGGCATCGAAACTGGTCGTGCCTGCGCCGACAAAGCCGGTAAATCCGGCGATGATCATGGCCCAGGCCTTGGGGTTCAGCGGATGCACAATCAGACCGGCCCAAAACCCGGGCGCCGCTGCGGTGACATCACCGCGCGACAGGCGCAGATTGGCGATTTTCCACGCCAGCCAGCAAATATAGGCAGCCGAGGCGTATTTCAGGACCGTGAAAACCGCCGGCGCCTGTTCGGCCAGTTGCAGCAGGCCAAAACCCACCGGCCAGATGACCAATTGCTTGCCCAGAATGACCCCGGCCACAAACGGCAGCGCCGCCCGAAAGCCATAGCGCGCACCGGTGCCCAGCAGGACCATGTTGGCCGGTCCCGGCGTACCGACCTGGCTGGCGGCAAAGATCAGGAAACTGGTGGTTGCGACTGTCAT
>NZ_JALCBM010000012.1:59385-60552 GCF_028066395.1 Ruegeria sp. | reverse complement strand
GGGACCGGCACTTTGTGCCGGTCCCCCATGAATTTTTCTTAAACCTTCTGGGTTTCGGCTTACTCTGCGGCCTCCGCCACTGGCAGGACCGAAATAAAGGTGCGGTTTTTGAGTCCCTTGTGGAACTTCACGGCGCCATCGGTGGTTGCAAAGATGGTGTGATCTTTGCCCATGCCTACGCCTTCGCCCGGCCAGAACTTGGTGCCGCGCTGACGTACGATGATGTTGCCTGCGATGGCCGCCTGACCACCATAGAGTTTCACGCCAAGGCGGCGACCCGCTGAGTCGCGACCGTTACGGGAGGAACCGCCAGCTTTTTTATGTGCCATTCTCTCTCTCCTTAGCCCTGAGCCAGCTCTTTGGCTTGCTCAACCCATTCGGGTTTCACTTTGATGGTGTCGATAGCAGCAATCTGCTCGTCCGACAAGGCGGCCAGAGCGGCAAAGCTCTCGATACCGGCTTCGGCCAGCTTTTTGGCGGCGGCGGGGCCGACACCGGTCAGCTTGGTCAGATCGTCCGCAGTAGCCGCAGCGGCAGGTGCCTCTGCCTTGGCTTCGGCTTTCTTGGCAGGCTTTTTCGCCGCCGGAGCAGCTTCGCCAGCCGGGGCCGAACCGGTTGCAGCCTTGATGCCCGACTTGTCAGCGCCCGACGACAGGATGTCGGTGATCTTGACCAGAGTCAGTTTCTGACGGTGGCCAACGGTACGCTTCGAGCTGTGCTTACGACGGCGTTTGACGAACTTGATGACCTTGTCACCTTTGATCTGTTCGACAACTTCGGCCTGAACGCCTGCGCCTTCGACAAACGGCGCACCAACAACCGGAGCGTCACCGCCCAGCATCAGAACGTCGTTGAATTGAACTGTTTCACCTGCATCGGCAGCCAGCTTTTCAACACGGAGCAGATCGCCCGCCTGAACCTTGTACTGCTTGCCGCCGGTTTTGAGGACCGCAAACATGCGTCTTTCCTTTGTCTACCCGCGTTCTGTGGTCCCCGTTTCCGGGTGTTTCCGGCTTATGCCACCTCGAACAGCGCGCCCTTTTCGGGCAGTGTGAATGACCTTTGGGCCACGCCCTGGGGTCACAATAATAACGAGACCCGGCGCGGAAAACCGGCCGGGATGCGCGCTTATCCAGAGATTGCGGGGGAAAGTCAACCCAAAACCGA
>NZ_JALCBM010000012.1:2871-59285 GCF_028066395.1 Ruegeria sp. | reverse complement strand
CGGCCGGGATGCGCGCTTATCCAGAGATTGCGGGGGAAAGTCAACCCAAAACCGAAGCCCAAAGCCCTAAAGATCAGACGCGTTCATCGCCTGTGCAATCGCCAGACCCAGTTGAAACGAAATGCTGTCATACATCGCATCGAACCCGTCGAACAGGGCGCGGTTCAGGGCGCGTCCGGTCTCGGTCCGGGAAAAGGCGATATTCTCGCGCATGTCGGCCTCGGACAGCGGGTGATAGGCCAGCATCAGAAAGGAATAAAGCCAGATCGTCGTCTCGGCCTTCGACGCCTCGCGCTGTTCCAGCAGGTTGGACAGAAGTAGGTCGATCTCGGCCCGTGTCCCGTGCCCTTCGGACAGGCCGAGGTAGAAGTTGTAATCCGAACTCAGCGTGCTTTTGACGTTCAGATCGACCAGATCGTTCAGCCGGATATATTCATCAATCAGGCGGTAGAACGGATCGTCCCTGTCGGCTGTGTCATAGGTCGCGCGGGCGACCTCTTCGACGGCTTCATCGGAAAAGGCGCGACGGGCCGAGTTTTCCAGTGAAATAATCGTCTGCCCCAGATCGCTTTCAAAGAATATAGCGGCCTGTTCCAGTTGCGCATCGGTCATGTATTTCTCGAACGCTTCGGTCATTTCGCCGGTCATCCAGTCGGGATCATACAAACCATCAATCCGGGTTTGCAGCAGTGACCCGCCCTGCCCGTTCAGAAAGGTGTCATCCAGCGCGCGGCTCTGTTCCAGCCCTTCCTCGACAAGAATCGCGATGACGTCTTGCAGATGCAGGGCGCGGGTCAGCCGCTCGACCCGCTCATTCGCGGCCAGCGGTACGGCCCACAGCGTCAGGGCCACGGCAAGGGCTGCGCGCCGCAGCATCAGATATCCTGCGCCGGGCGCAGTTCGGCCATGCGCGCGGCCAGAACCTCGAACCGCATGGCCATGATTTCGTATTGCACGGCGTTCAGCAGTTCATAAACCTCCTGCATCAGCGGCTGTTCCAGCGCGTCGACGTAAGCATCCACATCCGCATCCGAGAAATCGCGATAGGTATAGGCGGCGCTGGCCAGGGCCGACAGTTGCAGGGACCGGCGCGTCTCGGCCTCATTCTGTTGCATCAATGCGCGCAGCTCATCCCCGTTCATCTGCAATTCGATCACGCCCGAGGCGCTGGCGGCCAGCAGGAACCGCACCTGAATCTCCTGCAACGCCCGCAATGACGTGCCCGAGGCATCCACCGCCCGGTTCATCTGCTTGAAACTTTCCACCCGGGTCGAGCCTTCGCGGATCAGGTCGGAAATGATCTGCTGCCCCTGCGCCTGTTGGGCGTCGTCATCTTCCTCCAAATACACGGCGTTTTCGGCGACGACCAATCGCTGACCCAGATCCGAGGCATAGAATTCCACCGCATGCGTCAGCGCCTCATCGCTGAGGGTCTGCTCCAGAATCGTCACGGCGGTTTCATGCATGAGTTGCGTGTCGAACACCTCATCCGTCAGCCGGGTCCAGTCCGCGCCGAATCCCTCGGCATCGATCCCCAGCATCTGCGGCGCCGAGGCCGAGGCAAAGGCGATGCTTTCCAGGGCCACGTCGAACCCGGTGGTGGTCAGAAACGCCTCGACCCGGTCACGATTGGCGGCCAACGCGGGGATGGTGGCGCAGCACAGCGTGACGGCGGACAGAAGAAGCGGCGAAACAAGGCGGCGGAGATGATATGTCATACCTCCAAGCCTAGGGGTTTTCCGCCCGCAGGCAACGGAAAATCCCGTGTTGTGTGAATTGCGGAATTTTCTGCTTGCACCCCTGCGCGTTCACCACTAAATCCCCGTTCCACAGACCCCCGCGGAGAGGTGCCGGAGTGGTCGAACGGGGCGGTCTCGAAAACCGTTGTGGGTGCAAGCCCACCCAGGGTTCGAATCCCTGTCTCTCCGCCAGCTTTACATAAAGCAGTAGCGTCTACAGAACAGATGTCTGTACCAGAGCAAAAATACCGCAATTTCAGTTATCGATACAAAGCGTCTGATTTCGCCTACGGGCGTATGTCGGGCTTTAGTTCCGCTTAAACCCAATGTCCGCTAAGCGGGACAAAGCTGACAACCACACACATCAGAGCAACCCGCAGAAAGCTCTTTGATTGCGAAAACCCCAAGTTCCACTAAGATGCAAGGCGCTGAATTGCTGAGGAGCCGAAATGAAACGCTTGTTTCCGTCGATGCCCGAAGACGCAAACCTGAGCCACGTCTATCGTGCGTTCCCTGAAAAGCTTGCGCCTTTAGCTGAATATCAAAACCGGGTCATGCGGGGCGACAGCGAACTCAGTGTAGCCGAACGAGAGATAATTGCAGCTTATGTCTCCGGTTTAAATGCTTGCGCATTTTGCCATGGTGCGCACACGGTGCATGCCAAGGCTTTTGGCATTGAAGTCAGCACCATCGAGGACATGATGGTTAGCCTCGAAAAGGCGAACATTGATCACAGTCTGAAACCCATTCTTGCCTATTCCGGAAAGCTAACAACCGATCCTTCCCGTATGACGGAAGCCGACGCAAAAGCGGTATACGATGCTGGGTGGACCGAGAAAGCATTGTTCGACGCTATACAAGTTTGCGGTCTATTCAATTTGATGAACCGCGTGTTGGAGGGTACTGGAATTACCAAATATCACTCGGATATTCGGAACGTCGATCAAGATGTGCTGGACAAGCTTCGCAGCGACGATTGTTACGTTGATTTCGGCAAGGCAAACGGACTTTCACAGTGACTTCTGATTGGTCAGTATGGGCTCTTTCCTGTAATTCGCCTTTATTCATTATCCAACTTCGGTAAATCAGTAGAACGATGATCCACAGGAAGCTCATCAAGCGATTGTATTATTGCTTCCCATTCTTCGAGTGTTGAGAAAAGATCATCAAAATGGCTCGAAGTTTTTCCTCGCAGGTCGGCCACAGAACTTTCGCGAGAAAGTTCAGCTGTCTTCTGATCAAAGCACTGAGCAGTAGTCGTTCCGAAGGAACGATGAGAGCTTGCAGGGTTCGAACAGTATCTCTTCAGGTTTGCCACTAACGTTCCAGCCATCGGCCCCGTTTCAATCCCCGTCCCGTGCGATGCGCAGCCGACGGCGTGAACTTGCCTGCCTGATCCCGGTCAATCAGCGCACAGTGGCTCAAACCGCGATTCTGCCAAGTTTGCGCCGGATTTCCCCTTTGCGATCAGGTAGTTTTTCCCCATCTGGGCGGCACATCGTTCAAAGGAGATACTCATGTCCCGTTTATTGCTTATCATCGTGATCGCCGTCATCGGCGGCGGTGCTTATTATTATGCCACACAACCCGAACCCACCCCGGCCGAGCAGGTGCAGGCCGCGGCCGAAGATGCCGAAGACGCGGCGTCGGAAGCTGCCACAGCCACCGAGGAAACCGTTTCCGAGGCCGCAGGTTCACTGACCGATCAAGCGGTTGATGCTGCGTCGGATGCGGCAACGGCGGTGCAGGATGCCGCGTCCGAGGCGGCAAGCTCTGTCGCCGATCAGGCATCCGAGGCGGCCTCGTCCCTGGCGGATCAGGCGGGTGATGCCGCCGCTGCCGCAGGCGATCAGGTTGCCGCGCTGACCGCGCAGGGGCAGGATCTGTTCAATTCCTGGCTGCAAGAGGGCCAACTGACCGCGCAGAATTTCGACTATGACGCCATGGTCGCCTCGGTTCAGGACAGTACCCTGACGCAGCAGGTCAAGACTCAGGCGATTGCGATTCTGGACAAGATCAAAGCCTCGCCCGAGACCATCGTGACCGAGATCCAGAAACTGCGCACCCTGTTGACGCAGTGATAAAAGCCTTGCGGGCTGATCACCGGGATCGGCCCGCATCCTGATGGCATTGACGCCCGCGCAGCTATTTGTTTGGCTGGTCTGATCCGCAACCATATGCGGCCAGACAAGGAGCGTCGGATGACCGATCTACCCGCCACCATGTTCGCTGTGATCCAAAAGCATGACGGCTATTCCGGCACCGCCACCGGCCCGGCTCTGGATGATGCCGCCGCGTGGCTTGAGCCTGCCGAGTTGCCCCTGCCCGCGCCCGGCCCCGGTCAAGTTCTGATCCGGCTGCGCGCGGCCTCGGTCAACCCGTCGGATATTCACTTTATCAAGGGCGAATACGGCCAGCCCCGTGCCAAAGGCGCCCCCGCCGGGTTCGAGGGCTGCGGCGATGTTGTCGCCTGTGGTGCCGGGGCCGAGGCGTTGCGGGATCAGCGCGTCGCTTTTGTGGCCGCAGGTTCAGGCGCCTGGGCGGAATATGTGGTCACGCAAGCGCAGATGTGCATCCCGCTGCGCCCCGATATCTCGGATGAGGATGGCGCGGCGCAGATCGTGAACCCCCTGACCGCCATGGCGATGGTTGATATCGCACGCGAAGCTGGCGAGGCGTTTGTCGTCTCTGCCGCGACCAGCCAATTGGGCAAGCTGATGTGCAGCCTTGGGCGGGACCTCGGGCTGCACCCCATCGCTCTGGTCCGGCGGGCCGAGGCGGTGGAGGCGTTGAAACAGACCGGCGCGGCCGAGGTTCTGGATGTGACCCAAGGTGATGTGGTCGAGCGGTTTGCTGCGCTGTCCGCCACGATGAAACCGCGCGTGTTTCTGGACGCGGTGGCTGATCAACTGTCGGAACAGCTATTCTGCGCCATGCCCAACGGCGCGCGCTGGGTCTGTTATGGCAAGCTGAGCGCCGATCTGCCACGCCTGACCCAGATGGGTCAGTTGATCTTTATGGATAAGCGGATCGAAGGGTTCTGGCTGACCCGCTGGATGATGTCCACGCCGCCTGCCGATCAGATGCGCGTGGTGGCCGAGGTTCAGGCCCGCTTTGCCGATGGCCGTTGGAAAACCGATGTCTCGGAACGGCTTACCCTAAAAAATCTTGTGCCGAATCTGGCGGATGCGCTGAAAAAGAGTGACGGGAAGGTGATTATCACGCCATAGTAGAACCATGCCCCTGCCCATCAACGCGGCAGGGCGAAAACAAAGCCGGGCATACCGGCGGATGGAGGGAGAGTTTGGATAACGCGCAGCTGCTGATCAGCGGGCTGGCCAATGGCTGTGTCTATGGCCTGATCGCGCTTGGCTTTGTGCTGATCTACAAGGCGACCGAGGCGGTGAATTTCGCGCAGGGCGATTTCATGATGCTGGGCGCTTTTGTGACCATCGGCCTGACCAATACCGAATATATGGGCCTGCCCTTCTGGCTGGCGCTGCCGATCTCATTGGGCATCATGGGGGCGCTGGGGTATCTGGTCGACCGGCTGATCATCCGCCGCCTGTTCGGCGAAAGCCAGACGGCGGTGGTGATCCTGACCATCGCTTTGGGGTTCGTCATCCGCTTTGCCGCCGGGTTGATCTGGGGGCATGAGCCGCAGACACTACAGAACCCGCTTGCCGGGAAAGAGGTCCGCTTTGGCGGGCTGGTGCTGGGGATGGAGGATGTTGCGGTCATCGTGGTGACCCTGCTGCTGACCTGGGGCCTTTACGTGTTTTTCAGCAAGACCCGGCTGGGGTTGGCGATGCAGGGGGCCTCACAAAACCAACTCGCGGCTTATTACATGGGCATCCCGGTCAAGCGGGTGCAGGGTTTCATCTGGGCGCTGGCGGGTGTGGTCGCGGGGATCGCGGGCATTCTGTTTGCGGCCAAGGGCTCGGTCGATCCGGCCTCGGGGCTGTTGGGGATCAAGGCATTTGCAGCGGCGGTGATCGGCGGCTTCGGCAGCCTGCCCGGAGCACTTGCGGGCGGGCTGATCGTCGGTGTGATCGAGCCTTTCGCCAGCCGCTATATCGCCGCCGGGTACAGCCAGATCGCGCCTTATGCGCTGTTGCTGGCGGTGCTGATCTTCCGCCCGCACGGGCTGTTCAGCCAGGTCCGGGTCAAGAAGGTCTGAGATATGCGGATCGTTTTCAAAACCAACTATATGCAGGATATCCGGCCCTGGAAGGACGGCTATCAGCTGACCCTCTACTTGATCCTGTTAGCGGTCGTGGCTGCTGCCCCCTGGTGGCTGGATGATTTCTATCTGGGTGAGCTGACGAATGTGCTGATCTGGGCCATCGCCGGACTGGGTCTGATGATCTTGACCGGCCACACCGGACAAGCCAGCCTGGGCCACGCGGCGTTTCTGGCCTTTGGCTGCTATGCCAATGTGGTGCTGATCGAGGCCGGAGTGCCCTTTCTGATCGCCTTCCCCGTCGCGGGCATCCTGACCGGTATCGCAGGCGTCACCGTGGCCATCCCGGCCCTGCGGCTACATGGGATCTATCTGGCGATTTTCACGCTGGCCCTGTCGATCCTGATGGACGACATCATCGTGCTGGCCGAACCCATCACCGGCGGGGTTGCGGGCAAGTATTTGGGTGGGGTCGAGATCTTCGGGTTCCTCGTTGATCGCTGGGCCACGCCCGCGCCGTTCTTCTGGCTGGTGCTGGGCGTCGCGGTGCTGGTCACGCTGGGATATATCAACCTGCTACGCTCACCGCTGGGCCGCAGTTTCATCGCCGTGCGCGACAGCGAGGTTTCGGCGCAGGCCATGGGCGTCGATATCGCACGCACCAAGATGATTTCTTTCGCGCTGTCCTGTGCTGTAACGGGCTGGGCGGGCGCGTTGATGGGGCTTTATGCGGGCGCGTTCAATAACGAGACTTTCAGTGTCCTGATCTCGATCCAATTGCTGATGATGATCGTCATCGGCGGGTTGGGCTCGATCCACGGGGCCTTTCTGGGCGCTATCGTGATCGGCTTTTTGCCGCAATTCCTATCGATCTCGAAAGAATACGTCGGCGCCCTGTTCGGCGGCAACACCGTCGCCATCCCGGGGCTGGAGTTCGGCATTTTCGGCATGATCCTGATCGGTTTCATCCTGTTCGAACCCATGGGGCTTTATGGTCGCTGGCTGAAAATCCGCACCTGGTTCGAACTATTCCCCTTCTACCGCAAGGACATGTTCAAACGGCAGAAATCCTATCTGAAGACGGAGCGTCTGCGATGAGCTTGCTGGAGTTCGAAAATGTCACCCTGAAATTCGGCGGCCTGACGGCGGTGGATGATCTGTCTTTCTCGGTCGAACAGGGTGAGGTCTTTGCCATCGTCGGCCCAAATGGCGCGGGCAAATCGACCGTGTTCAACCTGATCTCGCGCTTCTACGACCCCTCAAACGGGGCGATCCGCTTCGACGGGCATGATCTGTTGCAGGTCAAACCCTCGGGCGTGGCTGACCATGGCGTGGCGCGGACTTTTCAGAATATCGAACTGTTCGAGCATGCCACCGTCTTGCAGAACCTGCTGGTCGGGCGGCACCGTCATCGGCGCACGAACCTGATCTCGGACATCCTGTTCACCCGCGCCGCGCGGCGGCAGGAATTGGAAAGCCGCGAAAAGGTCGAGCAGATCATCGACTTTCTCGACCTGCAGGCGTTCCGCGACAAGATGATTTCGGGCCTGCCCTATGGTGTGCGCAAGGTGGTCGAAGTGGCCCGCGCATTGGCGACCGAGCCGAAACTGTTGCTGCTAGACGAACCGGCCTCGGGGCTGTCGGTCGAGGAGACCACCGATATGCGCTGGTGGATCGACGACATAAGGCGGCAGATGGGGATCACCGTGCTGATGGTGGAACATGACATGGGTCTGGTCTCGGGCGTGTCCGACCGGGTGCTGGCCATGGCCGATGGCGCGAAACTGGCGCTGGGAACCCCCGCGCAGGTGCAATCTCACCCGGCGGTGGTCGAGGCGTATCTGGGGAAAGCCTCATGAGCCAGCCGATCCTGAAAATCCGCAATGTCGAAAGCTTTTATGGCCCCATCATGGCCATTCGCGGCGTGTCGCTGGATGTGCATCCGGGGCAGATCGTCTCGATCCTTGGGGCCAATGGTGCGGGCAAAACGACGCTGATGAAGACCGTCTCGGGCGTGATGGACCCGGAAAAGGGCACGATCACCTTTGACGGGCACGACATTCAGGGGTCCGAGCCGCATAAGGTGGTCCAGAGCGGCATCGTGCATGTCCCCGAAGGGCGCGAGGTGTTTCCGTTGCTGAGCGTGGACGAAAACCTCAGCCTCGGGGCCTATACCCGCTCCGACAAGGCGCAGATCGAACAGGATCGCGAGCTGGTCTTTTCCTATTTCCCGATCCTCAAGGACCGTCGCGGTCAGGAGGCCGGAACCCTGTCCGGTGGCCAGCAGCAGATGCTGGCGATCGGGCGCGGGTTGATGGCAAAGCCCCGGATCATGCTGCTGGACGAGCCCTCACTGGGTCTGTCGCCGCTGCTGGTGCAGGAAATCTTCGGCATCCTGAAACGCCTGAACGATGAACAGAACATGACCATGATGCTGGTCGAACAGAACGCCCATGCGGCGCTGCAACTGGCCCATCATGGTTATGTGATGGAGGTCGGGCGCATCGTCATGGATGGCGCGGCAGATGTGTTGATGCAATCCGAGGATATCCGGAACTTCTATCTTGGCGTGCAAGAGGAAGGCAGCCGCGAAAACCGCCGTTGGAAGCGGAAAAAGACGTGGAGGTGACGCAGATGGATGCCAGCCCCCTGCCCCCTCAGACAACGATCAACGGGGTCCGCTTCAACGCCACGCCCGGCCAGCGCCCGCTGCGGGTCGATGACTGCATCACCATCGGCGAGCTGTTTCAGAAACGCTGCGCCGAGCTGGGCAACCGCACCGCGCATCGGGAAAAGGATCTGGGCATCTGGAAATCCTATTCCTGGTCCGACTACTGGCACTACGCCAAATGGATCGGGCTGGCCTTGCGCAAGCTGGGGCTGCAACGGGGTGAGGTCGTCTCGATCCTGTCCGAGGACCGCAAGGAATGGGCCTGGCTGGATATGGGTATTCAAGGGGTCGGCGGCGTTGCCTCGGGCATCTACACCACCGACGCGGCCAGTCAGGTGCAGTATATCATCACCGACAGCGACAGCCGGTTTCTGATTGTCGAAGACGAAGAGCAACTGGACAAGTTTCTGGCGGTCGAGGACGCCCTGCCCGATCTGCTGAAGGTCATCATTCTTGAGGATGAGGGCCTGCACGACCTGAACCACCCGCGCTGCATGATGATCGGTGATCTATACGCGCTGGGTCGGCAGGCCGAGGCCGAAACCCCCGGCGCGTTCGAGGCTGAAATCGCTCAGACAACTCCGCAGGACACCGCGCTGCTGGTCTACACCTCGGGCACCACGGGCATGCCCAAAGGCGCGATGCTGAGCAATGAAAACATCATGGCGGTGATCGAGGCCGGCGCCCACTCCCTGCCCGCCATGTCCACAGATGAACAACTGTGCTTCCTGCCGCTCTGCCATATCCTTGAACGCGATGTGTCGGTCTATTTCCCGCTGGCCTCGAAATGCACCGTCAATTTTGCCGAAAGCCCCGAGACGGTGTTTGCCAATCTGCAAGAGGTCTCGCCCAACACCTTCACCGCCGTGCCGCGCGTGTGGGAGAAGATTTATTCCAAAGTGCAGTTCATGGCGAAAGAGGCCACGCCGCTGGGCCGTTACGCCTTTGCCAAGGCCGTGAATGCCGGGATGGCGCGGGCGGATCATATCTTTGCGGGCCAGAAGGTGCCGCCATTAATTGCCGCAAGGTTCTGGCTGTGGGACCGGCTGGTTCTGCGCAATCTGCGGCGGATGCTGGGGCTGGATCGGCTGCGTCGGGGTGGTTCCGGCGCGGCACCGATCTCGGCCGATCTGCTGAAATGGTACTGGGCCATCGGCGTGCCGCTGGTCGAAGGGTTCGGGATGACCGAAACCTCGGGCCTTGGGGCACTGAACACGCCACAGGCCAACCGCCTGGGCACCATTGGCCGCCCGGTGCCCGGCAACGACCTGCGCATTGCCGAGGGTGGCGAGATTCAGATCAAGGGTCTGAACGTGTTTCAGGGCTATTGGCGCAACAATGCCAAGACAGCCGAAACCTTCACCGCCGATGGCTGGCTGCGCACCGGGGACATGGGGCATGTCGATCAGGATGGCTATGTCACCATCACCGGACGGCTCAAGGACATCATCATCACCGCAGGCGGCAAGAACATCACCCCGGCCGAGATTGAAAGCCGGATGAAGTTCAGCCCCTACATCTCGGACGCGGTGATCATCGGCGACCGGCGCAAATTCCTGACCGCGCTGATCATGATCGATCAGGAAGTGGTCGAGAAATTCGCCCAGGACCGGAAAATCCCGTTCTCGAATTTCGCCTCGCTTTGTGCTGCGCCCGAGATCAAGGATTTGATCGGGGCCGAGATCACATCCGTGAACAAGGATTTCGCGCGGGTCGAACAGATCAAGGATTTCCGCCTGATCGACGTGCTGCTGACCGCCGATGATGACGAATTGACCGCAACCATGAAATTGAAACGTAATCTGGTGGAAAAGAAATACTCAGATTTGATCGAAGATATGTACCATCAGACAGGGTCTGACCCACAGGGAGGAGAGACATGAGAAAACTGATCAGCGGTGTTGCCGCCGCGTTCGCAGCCACGGCATCCATGGGCTGGGCCGAAACTCAGGGCGTGAGCGACGATGAAATCGTCATCGGCTCGGTCAATGACCTGAGCGGGATTTTTGCCGCCGTGGGCGTTCCGGCCACCAAGGGCGCCAATGTGGTGTTCGACCGGGTCAACGCAAACGGGGGCGTCCATGGGCGCACGATCCGCTATGTGGTCGAGGATAACGGCTATCAGATGCCGCGCGCGATGCAGGGCTATAACAAGCTGCTGAACCGCGACAAGGTGTTTGCCATGCTGCAATCGCTGGGCACGCCGATGAACATGGCGGGATTCAAACTGCTAGACCCCAAGGGCATTCCCAACGTCGCCCCCCTGACCGCCGCGCGGCAAATGCTGCAGGAGCCGATGGATAACAAGTTCACCTCGTTCTCGACCTATTACGATCAGGCGCGCGTGGGGGTGAAGTATCTGGCCGGTGAGTTTGGCTCGCAATCCGTCTGCACCATGTACCTGCCCACCGATTTCGGTGAAGAGATTCTGGAAGGCAGCCATGCCGGTGCCGAAGAGGCCGGGATCACATTCGTCGCGGAAACCACCCATAAACCGGATGAGACCGATTTCGTGGGCTCGCTGAGCAAGCTCAAGGACGAAGGCTGCGATATCGTGACCATGGCGCTGGGGGTACGTCAGGCGATCACCGTTGTGGGCACGGCCAAGAAGATGGGGCTGGAGGATATGAAATTCCTCGGCACCTCGGCCAGTTTCCTGACCGTTGTGGCGCAGGTGCCGGGCGGCGTGACGGACGGGTTCTATGCCGCCGCCTCGTGGCAGGACCTCTGGGCGCGTGCCGATGATCCCGCCCCGGCGGCCTTTATCGCGGAATACAAAGAGGCCACGGGCGAGGACCCGGTTGGCTTTGCCATGCTGGGCTATTCGGCGGCCGAGATGATGGTCAAGGCGCTGGAGGCCGCAGGCCCCGATCTGACCCATGAAAGCTTCATCGCCGCGATGGAGACGCTGGATTATCAGGATGATCTGGTCGGCAACCACATGACCTTTGGTCCTGACGACCATCAGGGCGCGGACAGCATCTATGTGAACGTTGTGGAAAACGGTGCGTGGAAACTGGTTTACGAAGAATAAACCCAGCCACCAGCGCAAGAAAAAAGGGCTCGCATACGCGAGCCCTTTGAAATTTCGTAGTCCGCAGCGAATTAACGCTTCGAGAACTGGAACGAACGACGCGCTTTGCGCTTACCGTATTTCTTACGTTCCACAACGCGGCTGTCGCGGGTCAGGAAGCCGGCGGCTTTCAGGGCGCCACGCAGGCTGGGATCGTACAGTTGCAGCGCTTTCGAGATGCCGTGCTTGACCGCACCGGCCTGACCGGTCAGGCCACCGCCCTTGACGGTTGCAACAACGTCGAACTCACCTTCCACACCAGCAACCTGGAACGGCTGGCGCAGGATCAGCTGCAGAACCGGACGAGCGAAGTACTTGTCCTGATCCTTGCCGTTCACGGTGACCTTGCCGGAACCCGGCTTGATCCAGACGCGGGCAACAGCGTCTTTACGCTTGCCGGTGGCATAGGAGCGACCCAGTTCGTCACGCACGGGTTCGCGCACGATGACTTCTTCGGTCACGGTTTCAACGCCTGCGACGGCGCTCAGCTCTTCGAGAGTATTGATCTGATCAGCCATCGGTCATTAGCTCCGGGTGTTTTTCTTGTTCATGGACTTGACGTCCAGAACTTCGGGCGCTTGCGCCTCGTGGGGATGCTCGGCACCGGCGTAGACGCGCAGGTTGGTCATCTGCTGACGCGCCAGACGGTTGCCCGGCAGCATGCGCTTGACCGCCTGGGTCACGACGCGCTCGGGGTATTTACCTTCGAGGATCTGCTGCTTGGTGCGCGACTTGATGCCGCCCGGGTGGCCAGTGTGCCAGTAGAAGTTCTCTTCGCGCTTCTTGCCGGTCATTTGGATTTTGTCAGCGTTGATCACGATGACATTGTCGCCCATGTCCATGTTCGGGGTGAACGACGCTTTGTGCTTGCCACGCAGGCGCATGGCGACGATCGAGGCAAGACGACCCAGAACAACGCCCTCGGCGTCGATCAGGATCCATTTCTTGTCGATGTCTGCAGGTGTTGCAGAAAAGGTTTTCATGGCAGGATAGTCCTGTTTGATGTGAAAGACCGCCCCAGCGGAGCGGCCCGAATTCGATGGATGGGTATCTAGAGGCAAGCGAATTGCGCGTCAATATCTGCTATCGGTAATTTTAATATCAATATCAATATGTTATAAAATAGGTATTATTTTACCCCATGTTTTGACCCTATTTTGCCGCCATAGGCTATACTTGTCGTGACCCCCGATCTGAACAAGGAGCGTCCCCATGCAGGACTGGCAGCAAACCATCGCCGATTATGGCGCCGCGTGGCAGGAAACCGATCCGGGCAAAAGGCTGGACCTGTTGACGCGGTGCTTCGCCGAAAATGGCCGCTATGTCGACCCGACGGCGGATGTCAGCGGGCGGTCGGCGCTGTGCGACCATATCGGAGACATCCTGAACGGCTCAACTGGCCGGGTCGAGCTGACCAGCACGCCGACCCAGCATCATGATGTGGTGCATTTCACCTGGCACATGATCGGTCCGGATGGAGGCATCTTTGTCGCGGGGCATGACTTTGTTCACCTGAATGCGGACGGGCAAATTGTCCATCTGGCCGGATTCTTTGGTGACCCTGTCCCGCTGGGCTAAGGTCAGACGCTGATCTGTTCCGGCGGATTGTCCAGCAGCGCGCGCAGCCGCAGCATCGCGTCTTCGAACTGCTCCAATGTCACATGCCCGTTCATGGCGATGCGCACCGCGTTGGGCGCGCGCCCGTCGCGCAGGGCGAATTCATCGGCTGACCGCAGCTGTATCCCCTCCCGCTCGGCCGCGCGGCTGAAGGCGGCGGCGCGCCAGCCTGACGGTAGGCTGAGCCAGACAAAGGGCACGTCCGGCGCCCAGTTCAGATCGAACCCGCCCAAGGCGTTCACGGTGACCCGAACATACTCCCCCATCCGCTTGCGCACATCGCGGATGATCTGTTGCGTGCGTGGATCAGACAGCAGCAGCCGTGTCAGTTCAGCCAATGGCTGGGCCAGACCGAAATAACCGTATTCAGCGGACCGGCGCAGATCGACGCTGCGATCCCTGGGGGCAATCGCAAACCCCACCCGTAACGCAGGCGTCAGGATTTTCGAGATCGAGGACACATGCCACCCCCGCTCGGGCGCAAGCGCCCGATAGCTGGGCGCGCGGGCGTCGCCCATGCGATAACAATCATCCTCGATGATCTGCAGATCGTATTTCCGGGCAAGGGCGACGATCTCTTTCCGCCGTTCCAGCGGGGTATGCAGGCCGGTCGGGTTCTGCACCTCGGGCGAGACACAGATCGCCTGCGCCGAGGTCTGGCGCAGGATATGTTCCAACGCGCTGGGGTCGACGCCCCATTTGTCCATCTTGATGCCGATTACCTCGGCCCGCATCAACTCTCCGGCGCGGCGGAACCCGGCATAGGACAGGTCTTCGACCAGAACCACCGGTTTGGGGCCTTGCAGGATGGTCTGAAACACCAGGCACAGCCCGTTCTGGCCGCCATGGGTCAGCACGATATCGTCCTGAGTGATTGGCCCCAGCGGCAGGTCGGACAACCAGTCCACCACCGCCTGCCGCATTGGCCTATACGCATCGCGCGTGGGATAGTTCATCAACAGCCACGGGTCGCATTTCGCGACCTTCTCAAGGCATTCCCGGATCAACCTCACCTGCCCCATATCGGGCAGCCGGGGGCTGAACAGGCTGACATGGTTGTCATCGCGCGCCTCGGCCAGATGCAATTGCCGCGACCAGACATCATCCAGGATCGGCGATTTCGGAGGCGCCACGAATGTACCACGCCCGACCTCGGCTTGTAACAATCCCTCATCGGTCAGGATCGTATAGGCCCGCGCCACGGTTCCGGGTGTGATCTGCAATCTATAAGCAAGCTCGCGCACCGGAGGCAGCTTGCCCCCAACCTCCAGCGTTTTGTTTTCTATAGCTTTTCGGATCGTGTCTGCGACCAGAGTGTATTTCGGACCTTTGGATTTCGGCAAGGACTCTGGCCAAATTGTATCCATTACAATTCTTCCTTTGCTTTTGACACAATCCTGAATGTACTAAACACATGTACCGAGCATTTATACTTTGTGTCAATACAATTTTGAAAGGATACCCCAGATGACACGCACAATGCACAACCCCGCCCTTATGCTGCTGAACGACAGTCCCCGGCTGCCGCTGATCGCCGCGCTGGCGGTGCGGTTTGCGGTCGTGGTCACAAAATGGGAACAACGCCGCCGCAGCCGCGTCAATCTTGGGCGACTGGACGACCGGCTGCTGCGCGACGTCGGTCTGACCCGGTATCAAGCCGAGTCAGAGGTCAGCCGTTTTTTCTGGATGCACTGAGTTATCCCCAGTCCCGATTTTTTCGGGACCTCTTCCTGGCCGGGGCTTGTCCCCGGCCTTTTTTATCCGAAAGTTGCCGCAGCCGAGCCTGCGGGCGGGATCGAATAGGTCATACTGGCCCGCGCCACGGGCTTGTCGGACCCGTCGGAATAAATCAGCACATCCCCCACTGCCAGACTGCGCCCCAGCTTCAGCAGGCGGCACTGCGCGATCATATCCGTCGCCCCGTCTGGTTTGCGCAGGAAATCCATCGAACTGCTGGTGGTCACGGCCAGCGATTGCCGCCCCTTGCGCGCCAGCACCATCGCATAGACACAGACATCGGCCAGCCCGAACATCGAAGGCCCCGAAACCGTGCCGCCGGGGCGCAGATGCCGGTTCGCGACCACAAGGCGCATGGTGATCGTGTCTTCGGTCAGATCCTCGACCACGAAATCCTTGTGAACCTGCGGAAAGACCTGCGCCAGATAGGCGGTCAATTCTTCCTTGTTCAGCGCCAATGACATGCTTCCCCTCCGTCCCGTGCCGCCCTAGAGTTGGCCAAGACTGCGCGGGAGAGCAAGATGCCAATTCTGGAACGTAACGACACGGGCGCCATCGCCCATCTGACATTGAACGCCCCGGACCGGCTGAACGCTCTGAGCGATGAGATGCTGGCCGCCCTGCAGGCCCAATTGGATGCGCTGGAACAGGACCGCTCGATCCGGGTGGTGATCCTTTCTGGTGCGGGCAAGGCGTTCTGTGCTGGTCATGACCTGAAGCAGATGACTCAGGGCCGTCAGGCCGAGGATGGTGGCAAAGCCTATTTCCAGGACCTGTTCGATCGTTGTGCGCGGATGATGATGTCGATCCAGTCCCTGCCCCAGCCCGTTATCGCCCGCCCCCACGGCATCGCTACCGCCGCCGGTTGCCAGTTGGTTGCCACCTGCGATCTGGCCGTCGCTGCCGAGGGCACGCGGTTCGGGGTCAATGGTGTCAATATCGGCCTGTTTTGCTCGACCCCCATGGTCGCGCTCAGCCGCAACATCCCGCGCAAGCACGCGTTCGAGATGCTGACCACCGGCGATTTCATCTCGGCCGAACGCGCGGCTGAGCTTGGTTTGGTCAACCGCGTCGTCCCGGTTGACCAGTTGGAACAGGAAACCATGGCGCTGGCCGAAAAGTTGGCGGACAAGCTGGGAAGCGCTGTGAAAATCGGAAAACAGGCGTTTTACCAGCAAGCTCAGATGCCGCTGGATCAGGCCTATGCCTATACCGCCGAGGTAATGGCACAGAATATGCTGCATCGTGACACCGAAGAAGGGATTTCCGCTTTTATCGAAAAAAGACCACCAAATTGGCGGCAATGACGCGATTGTTATGCACAAATTTATTGATTGTTCGCATTTTTGTACTTTCCAAAAGGGCGACACTGTGGCAATGCTGGGTCAAGGCCATGGCCTGAATATGCTTTTGGGTCGCCGTGGGCGGAAGGTCCCTCCAAGCTGGTTTCTCTCACCGGCGTAGACATTCCCGCAGCGGCGACCCCAAAAACTTCCCTGACAATTGATGGTTCAAACGCGCGTTGCGTATAGCTGCGCTGTGCCCTATGTGGCTGCTTATGACAGACAGATTGCATATCGTGGGCGGCGGCATGGCCGGGTCCGAGGCCGCATGGCAGGCGGCAGAGATGGGCGTTGACGTGGTGATCCACGAAATGCGGCCCAATGTGGGCACCTTTGCGCATCAGACCGGCAATCTGGCCGAAATGGTGTGCTCGAACTCCTTCCGCTCGGACGATGATGAACAGAACGCCGTCGGGCTTCTGCATTGGGAGATGCGTGCCGCCAACGGATTGATCATGACAACCGCAGATGCCCATCGCCTGCCCGCAGGCGGCGCGCTGGCTGTGGACCGCGACCCCTTTGCGGAAAGTGTCACTGCGAAACTGCGGGCGCATCCGCGTGTCTCGGTCACCGGGGAAGAGGTCACCACCCTGCCCGAGACCGGTCAATGGATCTTTGCCACCGGCCCTCTGACCTCGCCCGATCTGGGCGCTGCGATCCGGGCCGAGACCGGGGCCGAGTCGCTTGCCTTTTTTGACGCCATCGCCCCCATCGTCTATGCCGACAGCATCGATATGAGCCAGGCCTGGATGCAGTCGCGCTATGATAAGGGCGAGACCGAGGAAGAACGCACCGCCTATCTGAACTGCCCGATGGACCGCGATCAATACGAGGCGTTCATCGACGCCCTTCTGGCCGCCGACAAGACCGAGTTCCACGAAGGCGAAACCGCTGGTTATTTCGACGGCTGCCTGCCGATCGAAGTGATGGCCGAACGCGGGCGCGAGACGCTGCGCCACGGGCCGATGAAGCCGGTCGGACTGACCAATCCGCATCAGCCGGATGTGAAACCTCATGCGGTGGTACAGCTGCGCCGGGATAATGCTCTGGGTACGCTGTTCAACATCGTGGGGTTTCAGACCAAGATGAAATACGGCGCGCAAACCGATGTTTTCCGGATGATTCCGGGGTTGGAGAATGCCAGTTTCGCGCGGCTTGGCGGCATTCATCGCAACACGTTCATCAACTCTCCGACCCTGCTGGACGCGCAGATGCGGCTGAAATCGCGACCCAATATCCGCTTTGCCGGGCAGATCACCGGGGTTGAGGGCTATGTCGAAAGCGCCGCCATGGGGCTGCTGGCGGGTCGTCTGGCGGCGGCTGATTTGCTGGGCCGCGCCCTGCCCGAAGTGCCGCAGGACAGCGCCATGGGGGCACTGATCCACCACATCACCGGCGGTGCCGAGGCCAAAACGTTCCAGCCGATGAACGTGAACTTTGGCCTGTTCCGTCCGGTTGATGGCCTCAAAGGCGGGCGCCGGGGCCGCAAGGACCGGTACAAGGCCTATACCGACCGCGCCAAATCGGCCTGGACCGACTGGCTGGCGCATTGCTGACTGGACGCCGCCCCCCGGCACCGCCTACCATGACCGCATGAGCGACAAGTTCCTGAACAGCACCTATGACCTGACCACCCCGCAAGAGACGCAGGACCACTATCAGAAATGGGCAGGGTCCTACGACGCCGAGGTGGCCGAAAACGGCTATATCACCCCCAGCCGCGCCGCTGCGGCGCTGTGGGCGCAAAAGCCTGATCCTGATCTGCCGATCCTCGACTATGGCTGCGGCACCGGTCTTTCTGGTCAGGCTTTAACCAAAGTCGGATACCGCGTGATCGACGGGATGGACCCGACACCGGAAATGCTTGAAATGGCCGCGCAAAAGGGCATTTACCGCAGCCTTACAGGTTTTGAGATCACCGATCCCGATCCGCTGGAACAAGATGCGTATGATGTGATCGCTGCCATCGGGGTCATCGGCACCGGTGCCGCCCCGCCGGAAACCTTCGATCTGCTGATGAAGGCCCTGCCACGCGGCGGCTGGCTGGTGTTCTCACTGAACGACCACGCGCTGGCCCTGCCGGAATATCCGGCGCGGATGAATGACTGGCTGGATATGGGCGCCGCGCGGTTGATCTTCCGCGAAAATGGCCCGCATCTGCCTGGCATGAACTTGAAATCTGACGTATATATTGTTGAAAAAGCGTGACATTCACCACCCGTTTTGCGCCTTCACCAACAGGGCCTCTGCATCTGGGTCACGCCTATTCTGCCCTGCTGGCCCATGACCTGGCCACAGCGCAAGGTGGCCAGTTCCTGTTGCGGATCGAGGATATCGACCAATCCCGCGCGCGCCCACAATGGGAGGATCAGATCTATGACGACCTGTCATGGCTGGGCCTGACCTGGCCGCATCCGGTGATGCGTCAATCAGATCGGCTGGATCGCTACCGTCAGGCACTGCACACCCTCATCGACATGGGCCTCGTCTATCCCTGCCGCTGCAACCGCGCCGATATCGAGGCCGCCGCCGGGGCCCCGCAGGAAGGTGTCCCGCAATTCGGCCCCGACGGGCGGATTTATCCCGGCACCTGTCGTCTGCGCCCTATGTCCGAGGCGGGATCACAGGATGTTTTGCGGCTGAACATGAAAAAGGCGCTGGAACGGATTGATTCCATTTCATTTCAGGAAACCGGAGCAACTCACTCAGGCACCCATGCCCTCGACCCGAAGACCCTGCTGCGAGAGGTCGGCGACATCATCCTTGTCCGCCGCAATATGGGCAGCTCCTATCACCTGTCCGTGGTCGTGGATGATGCGGATCAGCACATCACCCATGTCATCCGGGGCGAGGACCTGTTCGACGCCACCCAAATCCACGTGCTGCTGCAAGCCCTGCTCGGTCTGCCAACCCCAGTTTACCAACACCACAAACTGATCCGAGATCCGGCGGGCAAGCGGCTGGCAAAACGCGACGATGCCCGCGCCATCGCCAAATACCGGGCCGAGGGGACCTCGCCCAAAGATATCCGCGCCATGGTCGGGCTCTGACCCTCGCTTCATCTTTTCAAAAATACTCTCGCCGAAGGCGAAATCACGCCATTGGCGTCATCAGTTCGACCTCTTCCCCTTCCCGCACGGCCGTATAGAAACAACTCCGCCGATTGGTGTGGCAAGCCGGTCCGGTCTGACGCACCAGAACCAGCAGGCAATCACGGTCACAATCGACGCGCAGATCCACCAGTTCCTGCACATGGCCCGAGCTTTCGCCCTTGACCCAGAACGCCTGCCGCGAGCGCGACCAATAGGTGACACGCTCCGTTTCCAGCGTCCGCTCCACCGCCTGCGCGTTCATCCAGGCCATCATCAGAACCTCGCCGGTTCCTTCTTCCTGCGCGATGGCGGGGATCAGCCCGGCCTCGTTGAATTTCAATGTCGACGGGTCAAATGCGACCTTCTGCGCCATGACAAAAACCTTTTGCATCCCAGAGCCTGACCACTATGTATGGGGAACAGCCAACGAGGGAAAGCCATGTCCGGCGAAACTGACCTGATCAAGCTTTATTCCGGGCGCATTCTTGCGCTTGCGGCGGATATTCCGCATCTCGACCGGCTGGAAAACCCCGACGCCACCGTCAAGAAACGCGCGCCGCTGTGTGGGTCGACCGTGACGGTTGACCTCAAGGTGCAGGACGGGCGGATTTCCGAGTTCGGGCAGGACGTCAAAGCCTGTGCATTGGGTCAGGCGTCGGCCTCGGTCGTGGGCAGTGCGGTGATTGGCGCGACCCGCGCGCAGGTGGAAACCGCACGGGACCAACTGGCCGCAATGCTGAAAAAAGACGGCCCCGCCCCCGATGCGCCGTTTGAGGGGCTTGAGGTGCTGATGCCCGCGCGGGAATACAAGAACCGCCATGCCTCGATCCTGCTGGCGCTTGAGGCGACGACCGAGGCGATGGAACAGGCCGAACAAGCCAATTGCGCGTAATCATGGCGTTTTCCGTCAAAGCGGTCTAGTCTCGCCCCTGATTTGAGGGAGGGACGGTTTTGAACAATTTGCTGGAACATTTTGTCACGCTCTGGGTCGTGATCGACCCGATTGGCACAATACCCGTCTTCATCGCGGTCACCGCCGGGATCGAGGCCACCGCCCGCCGCAAAACCGCATTGCTGGCCGCGCTGGTCAGTGCCGGTGTTTTGCTGTTCTTCCTGGTCTTTGGTCAGTTGCTGATCGAGGCGCTGGATATCGGCCTCAACTCATTCCAGGTGGCAGGTGGGATCATTCTGTTCCTCTTTGCCCTGACGATGATCTTTGGTGAAAGCAAGCAGGATGTCGAACAGCGGCAGGCCGAAGAAGATGTCGAAGACAAGATGCACAAGACCAACCCAGCCATCTTTCCGCTGGCGGTGCCCTCGCTGGCCTCACCCGGGGCGATGCTGGCAATTGTCATCCTGACCGACAACAATCGCTACAGCGCCACAGATCAGGGGATCACTGCGCTGGTGATGCTGTCGGTGCTGGCCATCGCCTTTGTGCTGATGCTGCTGGCGGACCCGATTATCCGCTGGATCGGCCATTCCGGTGCGGCGATCATCAGTCGGGTGATGGGGATGATCCTGGCCTCGGTTGCGGTGAATTCCGTGCTGTCGGCCATGCTGGAAATCATGAAAACCGGGCAATTGTAAAAAAACCGCCGCACCTTCCGGGCGGAAAGGGCGGCGGCAGGTTGTGCGTGTCTCGTGTGGGATCCGGAATTCCGCGCGGGGCCGAGGCTGGCCCCTTCAAGGGGTTTGGGACAGGCAGGTCACCCTTGCTTGAGATGGGGAAACAAGCGCGGTTTTTGTCGGCACGAGATCGCAGGCAGAAAGGCTTAGAACCCCAGCGGCAGGTGAAGGGCAACCACCAGCATCACCACAAGCGACGCAACACCCGCGGCATCCTGCAAAATCGTGGCTTGCGAACGGCTGAATGCGGTCTTGATCTGGGTCAGCATGGTCTCACCTCCGGGTCAGGCTTTAATCCTTTGTTGACCTTTTGTTCTCATATCTTGCGCATTCAGTAAAGAACTTTTTGAGAACATTTGTGAACTTTTAAGGATTTTTCGGCTAACCTACTGAAATCAAACGGATCGCCTGATCCTGTTTCATCAGCCATAGCAGAACACGCGCCGCCTGCCCCCGGTCCGAGGTCAGTTTGGGATCACCCGCCAGCAAGGTCCGCGCGTCCGATTGCGCCACGGCCATCAGCCCGGCCTGCCGCTCCAGATCGGCGATGCGGAATTTTGGCAGCCCCGATTGCGCGGTTCCGATCAGATCGCCTGCGCCGCGCATTTGCAGATCGGTTTCGGCGATGCGGAAGCCGTCCTCGGTTTCACGCAGCACTTCCAGCCGCTTGCGGCCGCCTTCGGACAGCGGCGCCTGATACATCAGCAAACAGGTCGAGGCCGCCTCGCCCCGTCCCACCCGGCCGCGCAGCTGGTGCAATTGCGCCAACCCAAAAATCTCGGCCCGCTCGATCACCATGATCGTGGCGTTGGGCACGTTCACCCCAACTTCGATCACCGTTGTGGCGACCAGAACCTTGGTCTGTCCGTTCTGAAACGCTGCCATCGCCGCGTCTTTGTCGGCGGGCGGCATCTGGCCATGGACCAGCCCGACCGTCTCATCCCCCAGCAAGGCACGCAGGCGTTTGAACCGCTCCTGCGCCGCGGTCAGGTCCGAGACCTCGGATTCGTCGACCAGAGGGCAAACCCAATAGCATTGGCGCCCCTCATCAATCGCGCGGCGCAGATGGGCCACGACCTCATCCATGCGCTGCGTGCTGACAATCGCGGTCTTGATCGGTTTGCGCCCGGGTGGCTTTTCATCCAGCACCGAGACATCCATATCGCCATATTGCGCCAGCGACAGACTGCGCGGAATCGGCGTGGCGGTCATGACGAGAACATCCGCGCCCTGCCCCTTTTCGGACAGCTCCATCCGCTGCCGCACCCCGAACCGGTGCTGTTCATCGACAATGGCCAGACGTAGATCGCGGAATTCCACATCGTCCTGAAACACCGCATGGGTTCCGACCAGAATATGAATATCGCCGCGTTTTAGCGCGGCCAGCTTGGCACGCCGCTCTGCCCCTTTGTCGCGCCCGGTCAGGATATCCAACACCACGCCCGCCTCTTCGGCCAGAGGGCGCAGGCCTTCCAGATGCTGACGAGCCAGAATTTCGGTCGGGGCCATCATGACCCCCTGCCCTTTGGCCTCAACCGCGACCAGCAAGGCCATGAACGCGACCAGCGTTTTGCCCGCGCCCACGTCGCCTTGCAGCAGACGGTTCATACGGGTGTCGGCAGCCATATCCGCCGTGATGTCATCAATCGCGCGCGATTGCGCGTTGGTCGGGCGGTACGGCAGGCTGTTCAGGATCTTCGATTGCAGTTTGCCGGTGCCAACGCTGACAACACCGCGCGCCTTACGCTCACGCTGTCGCGCAAGGGCCAGAGTCAACTGGTGCGCAAACAGTTCATCATACGCCAACCGCTCCCGCGCCGGGGCAAACGGGGCCACATCATCGGCCCCCTTGGGATGATGCGCAGCCCGCATGGCCGAGGCCCAATCGGGCCAGTTCTGCTGCCCGACCTGCGCCGGATCGGCCCATTCCGCCAGATCAGGTGCGCGGGCCAGCGCGCTTTGCGCCGCCTTATAGGCTGTCTTCTGGGTCACGCCTTGTGTCAAGTGATAGACCGGTTCGAATTCCGGCAGATCACTTGCGTCTTCGGGCGGCACGATATGGTCGGGATGCACCATCTGCGCCATGCCGTCGAACAGTTCCAGCTTGCCCGACACCACCCTGCGCGCACCCTGCGGCAGGATTTTCTGCAGGTAATCGCCGCGCGCATGGAAGAAAACCAACTGAAAATCGGTCTGCGCATCCTCAACATGGATGCGGTAAGCCCCGCCCCGATTGCGCGCCGGGCGGTGCGTGCCCACCGTCACCTCAACCGTGAGGGTTGAGGGCAATTCGGCCCCCTTGATCGTATCCCGCCGCCGCCGGTCCACCACCGCATAAGGTAGCGAAAACAACACGTCACGCGGCGATTCGATGCCCAGTTGCGCCATGTTCTGCGCCGTCTTGGGGCCAACGCCTTCCAGCGTTTCCAGCCCGGCAAACAGCGGGAACAGTTTCTCAGGACGGCCCGTCATGCATCCCCGATCAGCTGTAGCCAGCCATCTTCGTCCAGCGTCTCGATCCCCAGATCAGCGGCCTTTTTGGCCTTGGACCCGGCCCCCGGCCCCGCCACTAGCAGGTCGGTTTTCTGACTGACCGAACCCGAAACCTTGGCCCCTAACGCCTCGGCCCGGGCCTTGGCCTCGGCCCGGGTCATCTTTTCCAGCGTCCCGGTGAAGACCACGGTTTTGCCCGCCACGGGGCTGTCTTCTGAGGGTGCATCGGGCGCGATGACCTGCAGGTGACTGCGTAACATGTCAAAGGCGGCCCGTTCATCCGCGTTGGCAAAAGCGTCGGACAGCGACAGGCCCAGCGTCGCGCCGATCCCGTCTATGCCGGTCAGGTCGGACCACGCCGCCGTAGCCTCAGCCGGAACATCCAAGGCGACCATCGCCGCCTCGCGCGCCTCTTTGATCCGGGCTCGGCGGTTTTCTTCGGTGGCCGCCAGACGCTCGGCCTCTTCTGCCTCATCGGCCTTACGATGAGCCACCGCTGCCGGGCGCGCGGTGTCGATGGCCTGCGCCATCACATCCCAGTCACGATAGTACAGCGCCAGATCGCGCGCGCCGACCTCACCTACATGCCGGATGCCAAGCGCGAACAGCAGCCGCGCGAACGGGATAGCGCGCTTTTCATCAATCGCTGAAAACAGGTTACTGGCCGAGGTTTCACCCCACCCATCCCGGTTCTTGAGCCGCGCAAGATTTGCCGCATCGCGGGTTTGCAGCGTGAAAATATCGGCGGGCGCATTGATGGGCAGAACCGGGTCGTCATAGAACATCTCGATCTGCTTTGCGCCCAGTCCTTCGATATCAAACGCCTTGCGTGAGACGAAATGTTTCAGCTTTTCAACCGCCTGCGCCGGACAGATCAACCCACCTGTGCAGCGACGCACCGCATCGCCATCCTCGCGGATCGCTTCGCTGCCGCATTGGGGGCATTTCGTGGGGAAATCATAGGGTTCGGCACCCTCGGGCCGTTTGCTCAGATCAACATCCGAGAGCTTTGGGATCACGTCCCCGGCCCGATAGACCTGCACCCAATCGCCGACGCGGATATCCTTGCCGTCACGGATCAGGCCGCCTTTGGCATCACGTCCCTTGATGTAATCTTCGTTATGCAGCGTCGCGTTCGAAACCACGACCCCGCCCACCGTCACCGGATGCAGCCGCGCCACGGGGCTGAGCGCGCCGGTGCGGCCGACCTGAATATCGATCGCTTCCAGCCGGGTCCAGGCAAGTTCGGCCGGGAATTTATGCGCAATGGCCCAGCGGGGCGTGGTCGAGCGGAACCCCAGCCGCGCCTGTAAGGCTAGATCATTCACCTTGTAGACCACCCCGTCGATGTCATAGCCCAGCGTCGCCCGCTGCGCCTCGATATCGCGATAGTGCTCCAACATCTGTTGGGTGTTTTCGCATAGGCGGGTCAGGTCGTTGATCTGAAACCCGAAGGATTTCAGCCGTTGAATGGCCTCCATCTGAGTGTCCGCCAGCGGGGCCGAAATCTCCCCCCAGGCATAGGCGAAAAAGCGCAGCGGGCGCGCCCTGGTGATTGAGGAATCCAATTGTCGCAACGACCCGGCAGCGGCGTTTCGCGGGTTGGCGAAGGTTTTCCCGCCGGTCTCGGTCTGCCGCGCGTTCAAGGCATCAAAATCGGCATGCGACATGTAGACCTCGCCCCGCACTTCCAGCACATCGGGGGCATCTTTGATCTGCTGAGGAATGTCGGACATGGTCAGCGCGTTGGCGGTGACGTTTTCACCTACCTCACCATCACCGCGCGTTGCGGCCTGCACCAGTTTGCCCTGTTCATAGCGCAGCGACAGCGACAGCCCGTCGATCTTGGGCTCTGCCGTAAATGCCAACGCCGCATCGTCAGTCAGCCCAAGATATTTGCGAATCGACCGGTCGAAATCTGCCACATCCTCGTCATCAAACGCATTGCCCAGCGACATCATGCGCACCGCATGAGTGACCTTGGAAAACCCGTCTGCCGCCCGTGCACCCACCTGCTCTGACGGGCTGTCATTGCGCTTGAGGTGTGGGAATTGCCCCTCAATCTCGGCATTTCGGCGCTTTAGCGCGTCATATTCCGCATCGGAAATCTCGGGCGCGTCTTCCGCATGATACAGCTGATTGGCCTTGGCAATCTCGACCGCCAGCCGCGCCAGTTCGGCCTGTGCCGCGTCTTCGGTCAGCTCTGATACCGGAATGGATTCGCTCATGGCCTCGCCCTGTCACTTTGTCTTGGACCCCAGTGATAGGGCGAGGCCATGGCCAGGTCCAGTGCCGTGCTGTACCGTGAGTGAGGGTGCCGCCCCGGACCAGCGACGGCAGTATTTCAGTGTGGTCAGGCGCCGACCGCCATGCGGGTTTCGTCAACCCCGCCAGCCTGCGGGTCGCGCAATACATATCCCCGGCCCCAGACCGTTTCGATATAGTTCTCGCCCCCTGTCGCATTGCTGAGCTTTTTGCGCAGTTTGCAGATAAATACGTCGATAATCTTCAATTCAGGTTCATCCATGCCGCCATAGAGGTGGTTCAGGAACATCTCTTTCGTCAGGGTCGTGCCCTTGCGCAGACTCAGCAGTTCCAGCATCTGGTATTCCTTGCCGGTCAGATGCACCGTTTTGCCCTCAACCTCGACCGTTTTGGCATCGAGATTCACCGCCACGCGGCCGGTATTGATGATCGATTGCGAATGCCCCTTGGACCGGCGGATGATCGCGTGAATGCGCGCCACCAGTTCTTCGCGATGGAACGGCTTGGTCAGATAGTCATCCGCGCCAAATCCGAAACCCTTGATCTTGCTTTCCGTGTCATCCGCGCCCGACAGGATCAGGATCGGCGTTTCGACCCGTGCGATCCGCAACTGGCGCAGCACCTCATGCCCGTTCATGTCAGGCAGGTTCAGATCCAGCAGGATCAGGTCATAATCATAGAGTTTCGCCAGATCGATGCCTTCCTCGCCCAGATCCGTCGCATACACGTTCAGGTTGGCATGGGTCAGCATCAATTCGATGCTTTTGGACGTTGTCGGATCATCCTCGACAAGAAGAATACGCATTTTCACTGCTCCAATTCAGGTCAATCTTTCGAATTCGAGTTAAGCCTGAACAAAAATGGTTAATCTGACGTTACCGTATATTCATTTATTCACCTTCTCCCTTAGGTTGTCGATATTTTTTTAATGCGGTCACTTTCAGCGCCCCTTCACCATGTTCGGCGACCAGCGTGACCCAGCCGTTGAACTCTTCATCGCTGATGCCGTATTGCTTTTTGGCCTCCGACAGGGTGATCAGCCCGTAAAGCACCCCCCGCACCACCAATATCTTGCGCGAGGCCACCCATCGACGCGTGTCGGCGGGGGGCAGATCGGCGCGGGTCAGTATCGACCCGTCCGGCAGGGTGACCGATCTTGGCCCTTCCACTTTGTGCAAATACATCCTTGAACCCTTTTCCAGCTGCATCAAAGCTGCGCCCAGCCTACTTAAAACTGCGTGAAACCGCCCCTTGAGAGTGTGTAGAATTTTCCTATATTCTGCCGGTCTTTCTTAACCCGGACTGGAATCGCCATGGCCCTCGCCGCCGAGACCCAACTCAATTCGCTTGGCTTTGCCAAACCGCCCTCGGAAACGCGGGTGGTTGTGGCCATGTCGGGCGGTGTCGACAGCTCGGTCGTGGCGGCCTATCTGGCGGATCAGGGTTATGACGTGGTGGGTGTGACGCTGCAGCTTTATGACCATGGCGCGGCGCTGGCCAAGAAAGGTGCGTGCTGTGCGGGGATCGACATCCATGACGCGCGCCGCGTGGCCGAGGAGCGTGGCTTTCCCCATTACGTTCTGGATTATGAGAACATCTTCAAGGACGCGGTGATCGATGAGTTCGCCGACAGCTATCTGGCGGGCGCGACCCCTGTGCCCTGCATTCGCTGCAATGAGCGGGTGAAGTTCAAGGATCTGCTGGAGACCGCCAAGGACCTTGAGGCCGACTGCATGGCCACCGGTCACTATATTCAGCGCAAGATGGGCGCGAAAGGCCCGGAATTGCACAGTGCCGAGGATGCCAACCGCGATCAGTCTTATTTCCTGTTCTCGACCACACCCGAGCAGCTGGATTTCCTGCGTTTCCCGCTGGGTCACCTGCCCTCCAAGGACGCCACGCGCGAGATGGCGGCGCAATATGGGCTGGCGGTGGCGGACAAGCCCGACAGTCAGGACATCTGTTTCGTGCCCAACGGCAACTACGCCAGCGTGATCGAGAAACTGCGCCCCGGGGCCGCCGAACCGGGTGAGATCGTGCATGTGGATGGCCGTGTTCTGGCGCAGCATGACGGGGTGATCCACTACACCATCGGTCAGCGCCGAGGTCTGGGCATCGGCGGCCTGAGTGAGCCGCTTTATGTGGTCAAGCTGGACGTGGACAAGAAACAGGTGGTCGTCGGCCCGAAAGAGATGCTGGCCACCCGCGTCGTGCCTGTGCGTGAGATCAACTGGCTGGGGGATGAGCCCTTCACCTCACGCAAGGAATGGCACCTGTCGGTCAAGGTCCGCTCGACCCGCCCGCCGCGTGAGGCAATTGTCCGGTCCTTGTCGGACACGACAGCCGAGGTTGAATTGCTGACGCCCGAGGAAGGGATTTCTCCGGGTCAGGCCTGCGTGTTCTATGCGGGTGAAGGCAGCCGCATCTTTGGCGGCGGCTGGATCTGGCGCGGGTATTAGGCCTCGACGGGCTCAACCTCGGGTTCGATCTGGATTTGCAGCGCATCGTTGAATCTGTTGAACGCGCCGGTCAGGGCGATGCGCCATGTCAGCTCGACGATCTGCGCATTGCTGAACCATTGGCGCAGGTCATGGACCTCGGCATCGTGCATCCGGCCTGACCGCGTCGTCACCGCCTGCGCATAGCGCACCACGGCCTTGTCGCAATCGTCCAGTTCCGGGTGTCCCTCGACATCCGGCAACCGCGCGGCCCCTTCGGGGCTCAGCCCTTCAACGGTCAGCAGCGGAGTGTGATGCGACAGGCAATAATCGCAGGCATTCAGCCTGGAAACCGTCACCATCGCCAGCTCTAACGCGCGGCGTGGCAGAGTGTCTTGCGCACGCAAACCGGTCAGCATCCCGGCGACATGTTCCAGCACCGCCGGGCTGTGGGCCGCCACCCGCGCCCAGTTGTCGAAGGGGCCGTATTCACCCAACGCGACATGGGCCGCCTTGGCGGAGGCGGTCATCTCAGAGTCGGTCAGGGGTGGGATACGGGTCATGGGCGCTCTCCTCTATCCGCGTGATATTGCAAGGGGTTGAGGCCACGACAACCGCCGGGTGATCACAAGGCAGAGATCACAGCGCGTCCGTTGGCGTATTCAGCAAGATATAGAGCCCGACGCAGACCATGATATACGGCGCGATCCGGTCCAGACGCGCGACCCGTGGCCCAAGGCTCTGCGCATGCGGCGCGCCCCAGGTTGCAACAGCCACCAGCACCACAGCCGAACAGAAGGCCCCCGCAAGGGCGGCGAGCCGGAACACAGGCGTCGAATCCGCCAGCAAAGGTGTCATCACCGCAAAACTGTCGATGGACAGGCTGAGGAACAGGGTCACGACCGAGGTCACGGCGCCGCTGGGCTCGGTCTCCTCCGTTTCGGCGCCGGTGAATTGTTGCCAGATGCCACGCAGGCCCAGAACCAGCGGCACGATCCCCAGATAGCCGATCCAGCTTGGGATACCGGTCTGGCTCAGCCCGCTGGCGACTGCCATGGCCAACGACAGGACAATGACCTGCGCCAGGGCAAATCCAATCACCGCACGGCGGTGTTCCATCACCAGCATCAGGCCCAGCAGCACGGCCAGATTATCGAGATTGGTCGAAATCATCGCCACCCCGGCTGAGGCTGCAAACAGCGCGTAATCAAACATCGCGCGGCATGCAGTCCAGAACCGCCTTGGCGGCGCGCAGACCTGGGGCCTCACCCCCACGGCCCAGGCGGGTCATGGTCAGATCCATCGCCTGTCGCTGCGCATCGGGCGCACCCGCCACCTGTGACAGCGCGGCGGCGATCTTGTCCGGCTGACAATCGTCCAGCAGGCATTCCGGCACCGCCCGTGTGTCCGAGACCAGATTGACCAGCGTCACGGTGTCCAGTTTCACCATGCGTTTGGCGATCAGCGTGGTCAGCCAGTTCAGGTTATAGGCAATCACCATCGGCGTTGCTTGCGCCGCCAGTTCCAGCGAGACGGTCCCCGAGGCCGCCAGCGCCAGCTCGGCCGCGCCAAAGGCCGCGCGTTTCTGCGCCTGCGCCTGATCTGCGGTCCCCGTGCGCGGGTCGACGACAACCGGCTGGCCTGGCCAGTTCTTGACCTGCGCCGCTACGGCCTCGACCATATGCGCCACGGTCGGAACCACGACGCGCATATCCGGGCGATCCTGCAGAAACTGATGCAGCGCGGCACCAAAGATCGGGGCCAGCCGTTCGACCTCACCCCGCCGCGACCCGGGCAGCGCAAGGACAATCGGCGCGTCCCCCAGATCATGGTCTGCGCGAAACCGGGCGATGTCCTGATCCGAGGCGACGGGTTCGTTCACCACCGGATGGCCGACAAAATCGCACTCCATCCCGGCGCGTTCCATATAGGGCGGCTCGAATGGCAGCAGGGCCAGAACATGGTCGATCACCTTGGCCATCTTGTCGGCCCGCCCCGGACGCCAGGCCCAAACACTGGGGGCGACGTAATGAACGGTGCGGATCGTGCTTTGCGCCTTGACCAGTTTAGCGACACGCAAGGAAAAATCGGGGCTGTCGATGGTAATCAGCACATCCGGCTGCGTGTCCAGCACCGCCTGCGCCGTCTCGGCAATGCGGCGTTTGAGGTGGAAGAATTTGGGCAGAACCTCGACCAGCCCCATGACCGAAAGCTCATCCATGGGAAAGCGGCTGGTCAGGCCCTGTGCCTGCATCAGCGGACCACCGACCCCGTCGAACTCCACATCCGGCACAAGGGTTTTCAGCCCTTCCATCAATGCGCCGCCCAAGCGATCGCCCGAGGGTTCTCCGGCGACCAGAAAGACACGCATCAGACGGCCCGCTCGCGCACGGTCAGGAACAGGCCCAGACGGTTGCATTCGGCGAAGACCTTGTCGCGATGCAGAACCAGCACGCCGCCCTTTTCGATCACGATCCCCGACAGGCCCGCGGCCACGGCGGCGGAAACGGTATCGGGGCCAATGGCAGGCAGGTCCGCGCGCCGGTCCTGATCGGGTTTGGGGCCTTTGAACAACACGCCGCCACCGGCATCGGGGCGCTGGGTCAGGGATTGCAGCATCCAGGCGGTGCCAAAAATGCTCTCAACCGCCAGAGCCTGCCCTTTCAGCACCACGCAAGCCTGCCCGATATCGGCAACGCCCATGGCGCGCAAGATACCTGCGGCGCGGTCGGCATCACCCAGATCAGCCTCCGAGGGTTGCGCCTCGGTCAGGCAACCCAGCGGCGGCAGCAGGTCCGGTGCAATCTCATGCGCGGCGCGGACGGTCAGACCGGCGTCTTCGAAAATACCGATCACGGCGCGCAAGGCACCATCGTCACCGGACATGATCGCTTGTTGCAGGATCGGAACCAGAGGCATTGTCGCCGCATCAATCCGCGCCGGATCAACCTTGGGCCGACGCACCGCGCCCGCCATGCATAACTGAGTGACGCCGCGCGCTTTCAGCTCGGCAATGAAGCTGCCCAGCTGTTCCAGCGGGAAGGTCAAATCGGGGGTCAGGGTATCGGGCTCAAACCCCTCCATCGCGCAAATCAGGGGCCGTTCGGGCAATGCCGCCACGACCTGATCCGGCAAAACGCCCGTTCCTGCAATCAGTGCCAGCATCGGGCTACTTCCCCGGTGTCAGGAAAGATCGGTCCGTCTCGCCGGTCACAAAATCGACGATGCGGCGGACATATTCGCTGTTGGCATCCTCACCCACGCGCTTGGCACGGTCCATGAAGGTGCCATCACCATCAGAAAGCTCACGGAAGGCCGCGCGCAGGGCCGAGATATCCTCACGCGCCACACCGCGCCGCTTGAGGCCGACGAGGTTCAACCCGTCCAGCTCTCCGCGCGGGGCCTGAACCAGACCGTAGGGAATCACGTCCTTGGCCACCATGGTCAGTGCGCCGATGATGGCGCCCTGCCCGACCCGCACCCATTGATGCAGGCCCGAGATACCGCCGACGATCACGTCATCCTCGACAATGCAATGACCCGCCGCACCGGCATGGTTGACCATGATCACCCGGTTGCCGATCTGTACATCATGCGCCACGTGGACCCCGGCCATCAGCAGGCAATCGTCACCAATCCGAGTCACCCCGCCACCGCCCTCGGTGCCGGTGTTCACGGTCACATGCTCGCGAATGCGGTTGCGCTTGCCGATCTCCAGCCGGGTGTTCTCGCCCCCGAATTTCAGGTCCTGTGGAATCTCACCGATGACCGAGAAATTGAAGATCACGCTGTCTTCGCCGATCCAGGTATCGCCGGTGACCACCACATGCGATTTCAGCTCGACCCGGTCGTCCAGACGGACCTGCGGGCCGACATAGCAAAACGGCCCGATGGTACAGCCCTGCCCGATCTGGGCCCCGTCTTCGATAATGGCGCTGGGGTGGATGCCGCTCATGTCGTTTTTTCCATGTCCCAGTCGACATAGGCCGAGAACTCGGCCTCGGCTGCGACCTCACCATCAACCGTGGCGCGGCCGCTGAATTTGAAGATCTTGCCACCCTTCTTGCCGCGCACGGTTTCCACATGCATCTGAAGGACGTCGCCGGGGATGACCTTGCGGCGGAATTTGCATTTGTCGATGTTCATGAAATAGATCAGCAGTTCGCTGTCGATCACATCCATGCCCACGCCCAGCATGACGCCTGCGGTCTGGGCCATCGCCTCGACAATCGTGACGCCGGGCATGATCGGGGTTCCGGGGAAATGGCCCTGGAAATGCGGTTCGTTCATGGTGACATTCTTGATACCCACGGCGGATTGATAGCCGTCGATATCCACTACCTTGTCGACCAGAAGAAACGGATAGCGATGGGGCAGAATGCGCTGAATCAGCTGAATGTCGGCACTCTTGGTTTCCGTGGTCATGGTGCAGATGTCCCGTGTTTGATTGTTCGTCGTTCCGCGTGGTTAACAATACCGGCCCTCAAGGGCAAGCAATGCTATTCTTCCCGCCCCTCTTCCAGCGCCAGACCGTCGCCGATAACCGCATCGATCCGGGCGATGGCCGCATCGGTGATATCCGACGCGTCCGAACTGAGAAACACGCTGGAGCGTTCGATGATCATTGAGGCCCCGGTTTCGCGCATCAGTTCGATCAGCACGGGCTGGGCCATTTCGATAAAGATGACGCGCGCCTCTTCGCTGCGTCGGGCCAGAACCTCCAGCTTGGCGCGCTGGCTTTCGCGGTGGGATTGGACCTTGTCGTCGAACGCTTCGGCCAGAGGGCGGAATTCCTCGGGTGTCAGTTCGGCGCGCTGTTCTGTCAGGTCCTTTTCCTCTTTGCTGAGCGCGGAGACGATGCGTTCGTTTTCCTGCGCCAGAATTGTGCTTTCGGCCTCAATCTCGCGAAACACGCGCTGGCCATAGGCCGAGCCGGAGAACAGCCGCTCACCCGAGATGGTCAGGACGCCCGTTTGCGGCACGCCCAGTTGCTGCGCCTCGGCTGTTGCCAAACCGAGGGTCAGGAAAACACACAGGGCCCGGATCGGGCCCTGCATTCTGTTCATCAATCCACCGATCATTCAGACCTCAGAACCGGGCCTGAATGGTCAGGTCAAAGTTCTGTTCCTTGTCGAAGCTTTCCTTTTTCAGGGCTTTCGAGAAGTTGAACCGCAGCGGACCAAAAGGCGTGTCCCACAGGACCGACAGGCCAACAACATGGCGGAGCGCCCCGTTGGCACCGACGATATTGGCCCCTGCGGTGTTCACGTTGTCGATGTTGTAAAGGTTGCCCACGTCATAGAAGACACCACCACGCAGCCCCAGCTCCTCGGGCAAGCCCAGCGGGAAATCGGATTCGAACCGGGCCACCCAGTAGTAGTTACCACCGATGGCGTCATCCTGACCGTTCGACAGGTCGCGGGGGCCAAGACCCGCAGGCTCGAACCCGCGGAACACGTTCGGACCCAGCACGAAACGGTCCAGCGTGCGGCTGAAATCGCTGCCGGTCCAGTTCAACGCACCCAGTTCCAGAGTGGCGCGCAGAACAACCTCTTCGTTCAGCACCCGTTGCTGGGCGATGGCGCGTGCAGTGGTCTTGATGTATTCGCTGTCGCCACCAACACCGGCAAAATCGACATTCGCCTCAAACAGAACACCGGCATTGGGGTTCAGACCACCCAAACGGCTGTCATAGACATAGGACAGACCGATCGAACTGGCGACCCGTTCGCCCTGCGCAATCTCGGACGCGATCACCGCACCATTTGTCTGACCGCTTTGCTGTGTCATCTCACTGCTGTTCCAGCCATAGCGCAGGCGCAGAGACGACAGCTCTCCGATCGCATAACTCAGCTGCGGGTTGAAGAAGACGCTTTTGGTGTCAAAGCTGGCAAAGCTGGAGTTGGTTGTCGCCAGACCAAGCCCCAGATCAAAGCGCAGCTTGCGGCCCAGAAGGTAGGGTTCGGTGAAGTTCACCACATATTGCTCGGAATCCTGTGCGGTCGACAGGGTAATACCCAGATTCTGACCCCGACCTAGGAAGTTGGCCTCGTTCAGACCAATGGCAATCCCGAAACCATCCGAGGCCGAGAAGCTACCGCCCAGGCTGAGCGAGCCGGTCGGCTGTTCCTCGACATCCACGTCCACGATGACCTGGCTGGGGGTCGACCCTTCGCGGGTTTCCACATCGGCCACGGCAAAGAAGCCAAGCGCCCGGATGCGTTCCGCGCTCTGACGGATTTCGCGCGGGTTGAACGGGTCACCCTCGACCGTGTCGAACTGACGACGGATCACCTGATCCAGCGTGGTGGTGTTGCCCTCGATATCGATGCGTTCCACGAAGATGCGCGGACCCTTGGTCAGCACGAACTGCACGTCCAGCGTCAAATCGCGATCATTGCGGGTGACGCGCGGCTCGACCCGCAGGAAATCGACGCCCTGTTTCAGGCCCAGCCGTTCCTGCCGGGCAATCGAGTTTTCGATCAGCGTGGGTGAATAGACCACACCGGGCTTCAGCTTCAGCGCATCCTGATAGGCTGCCGCATCCACACCGGGTATTTCGCTGACGGTCGAGATATTGCCAAACCGGAACTGCTGCCCCTCGGTGACGTTGATGACCAGGAAGAACGCGTCACGCTCCTGCGTCAGTTCCACATTGCTGCTGTTGACGCGGAAATCGGCATATCCACGCGACAGGTAGAAATCGCGCAGCACCTGTTTGTCGAACTCGATCCGGTCGGCGATGAACGTGTCGCCCCGAATAAAAGTCCGCAGGAAGTTGGCCTGTTTGGTTTCCAGCACCCGACGCAGACGACGGTCGGAATAGGCGCGGTTGCCGACAAAGCTGACCCGTTCGATCTCGATCGTGGTGCCTTCGGCGACCTCAAAAACCAGATCGACGCGGTTGTCGCTGCGGCGGATGATGCGCGGAATGACCGTGGCCGAGATACGGCCCTGTGACGAATAGACCTGAGCAATCAGGTCGGCATCGGCTTCGGCAACCTGCGGGATGAACACGCGCCGTGTCTCGGACGAGATCACATCCAGCAGCACATCATCCTTGACCCGGCGATTCCCTTCGATGCTGATCTGGTTGATCGTCGGGTATTCCTGCACTTCGATGACCAGCGTGCTGCCGCGCGGTGTCAGTTCGACTGTCTCAAAAACGCCACTGTCAAGCAAACGCTGAAAGGCGTCATTCAACTGGCCTGCGCTGACCGTTTGGCCCGGTTCGATTCCCGTCCGCGCGATGATGGTCGAGGTCTCGATGCGCCGGTTGCCTTCAACTTCGAAGTTGGTGATCGTGAAAGTCTGCGCCTGCGCGGCGCCCGGCAAAGCCGTTAAACTCAAGGCAGCAAAGAGGAAAAGAACCGCTAGTGTCTGCCACAAAATCTTGCCTTGCGACCGGATCAAGCCGCAGGATGTGCCCGTGCCTCTGCTCACTGCCATGTTTTTTCTCTACCCAGATTTTTCAGACTTTAGCTGCTGAGTAGCGGGTCTGGCCCGTCTTGTCAAAAGACCAAACGGCACAGATGCGCTTTAAAATTCGCGCTCAATTTCGGGAATATGTGGAAGAATCACAGGCCGACGAAATAGGCACCGGCGGCCAGCGCCAATGCGGTCACGCCAAAGCTGAGCAGCGTGTCCCAGTTCAGCATGAACAGGTAACTGAAACTCTGATAGGATTTTTGCAGCGCCTTGGTCATGTCGACGGTATCCGTTGATGTATCTCAACCCCGGATTGTAACCGTCAATTAAGGCGATTTTGCGTCGGAACCGTGCCGCTGATGCCTTATTGCCCTTTGCGAAAATCTTCCATCAAGGGGGTCGCAAAGGGCTACTTTCAGCAGAACAGATCGTTGCTGACCGAAAACACCATCAGCGACAGGATCATCGTGATGCCGATTCCCATCAGCACCCGCAGCGCTTTGTCGCTGGGCGGCTTTCCGGCCACGGCCTCATAGGCGTAGAACACCAGATGCCCCCCATCCAGCGCCGGGATCGGGAACAGGTTCAGCAGACCCACGGCGGTGGACAGAACCGCGATGAAAAAGATGAAATTCTCGGCCCCCTGGCTGGCCATCGCACCGGATGTTTCGGCAATGCCGATGGGCCCCGAGATATTGCAGGTGCTGATCGCGCCGGTGATCATATGCCAGATCCCCGACAGCGACCCGTCGATGATGCGGATCGTCTGATTGACCCCGCCGGACAGCGAAGACCACAGCCCCGCCGGAACCGTTTCAGGCTCCAGCATCATGCCGCCGACGATGCCGATGCGCCAATGGGTGACGAAACCGCCATCTGCGCGCGGCTCATCGGTGCGGCGCGGGGCCAGTGCAAATTCCAGTTCGGCCCCGTCACGCCAGACATTCAACAGCAAAGGCCGCCCGTCCGAGGCCTCGACCCGGGACTTCAACTGCTCAAAGGCAAAGATCGGTTCACCATCCACGGCGGTGATCACATCCCCCGATTGCAACTGGATATCCATCGCGGCGCTGCGCGGGGCAACCTGCTGAATCAGCGGTGGAAACGGCCACGGGGCTTCGACGTCCAGCGTCTCACCATCACGATTGACGGTGTAATCCAGAACCGGCTGCAGTGGCAGTTCATCAGTGAACTGGCCCCAAGTGCGCTGATCGTCGAAATCCGGCGTGGTGATGCCGGCAATGGCGACGATCTCATCCCCGTCCTGCAACCCCTGCACCGTACCGGGCAGCGGGTGCAGCGCGCCGACGGTCAGCGGCTCGCGCGAGACACCCTGAGACCACAGGATCAGGCCGAAAACCAGAATGGACATGACAAAGTTGAACACCGGCCCGGCCGCAACGGTGGCCGCCCGCGCCCAGAGTGGCGCGCCATGCATGGTGCGCCGCAGCTCTTCGGGGCTTTGTTCGGTGATCTCTTCCATCGCCGCTTCGTCCTTGCCGGACGCGGCATTGGAATCGCCAAGAAACTTGACGTAACCGCCCAAGGGCAACAGCGCGACCTGCCAGCGGGTGCCGCGCTTGTCCATGCGGCTCCACAACACCGGGCCGAACCCGATCGAGAATACCTCGGCATGGATGCCGGACCAGCGGCCAACGATGTAATGGCCATATTCATGCACCGCGACGATAACGGACAAAGCCACGACAAAGGCCAGTACGGTATACAGCACGCCGCCGAATTGGGGGATCAAAGAGAATATGTCCAAAAGTCTTATCCTGCTCGTTCTAGTACGGCTTCATCCACCCACTTACGTGCCAGATGGTCCGTTTGCTGCACGTTATCAAGGGTCAAAGCGGCATCAATAAGGCTGTCTGTGGCGTCAAACCGGTCAAGAACCGCAGCCACCATATCGGCCATGTCCAGAAAGCCCACGCGACGGGCGATGAAATGATCCAGTGCGCGTTCCTTGGCGGCGTTGAAAACGGCACCGGCCAGCCCGCCCCGCGCCATCACCTCACGCGCCAGACGCAGCGCCGGATATCGCGCCTCGTCCGGGGCGGTGAAGTTCAGCTGTCCCAACCCGGCAAGGTCCAGACGCGGCACCGGCAGCTCCTGCCGTTCGGGCCAGTGCAGCGCATAGCCGATGGCGTGGCGCATATCCGGCGCGCCCAGATGGCTGAGCACCGCGCCATCGCGGAACCCGACCAGCGCATGAACGATGGATTCGGGATGCACCAGCACCTCGATCCGGTCGGGATGGATGCCGAAGAACTCTTTTGTTTCGATAACTTCCAGTGCCTTGTTGAACATCGACGCACTGTCGATGGTGATCCGTTGTCCCATGGCCCAGTTCGGATGGCTGGACGCCTGTTCAACCGTGGCATTCGCCAAATCACTCAGCGGCCAGTCGCGGAACGCGCCGCCGCTGGCGGTGATGATAATACGTTCGACCGCGGCGATATCCTCGCCCACCAGCGCCTGAAACACGGCTGAATGCTCGCTGTCCACCGGCAGCAGGCGCGCGTTATGTTTGCGCGCGGTGTCCAGCACCAAAGGCCCGGCACACACCAGCGTTTCCTTGTTGGCCAAAGCCAGCGTCGCACCCTGTTCCAGCGCAGCAATGCCCGGGGCCAGACCAGCCGCGCCGACAATGGCCGACATCACCCAATCCGCCGGACGCGCTGCGGCCTCGGTCAGGGCCGCCTGCCCGGCTGCGGCCTCGATCCCGGTGCCAGACAGGGCGCGGCGCAGATCGTCCAAACGGTTGTCATAGGCGGTCACCGCCAAATCCGCGCCCAGACGCTGCGCATCCTGCGCCAGCTGCGCGATATTGGCCCCTCCGGTCAGGGCAACCACATCATAGGCTGACGGGTCGCGCGCGATCAGGTCGATCGTGTTCTGCCCGATCGACCCGGTTGCGCCAAAGATCGATACTTTACGCATCACATCCCCCCGGGTGCGTAAATCAGCCCCGCCAGCAAAACGAACAGCGCGGCCCCCATCATTCCATCAAACCGGTCCAGAAACCCGCCATGACCGGGAATCAGGTTCGAACTGTCCTTGACCCCGAACCGCCGCTTGGTGGCACTTTCGACGATATCCCCCGCCTGACTGGCCATGGACGCCAGGACCGAGATCATGACGAACAGCACCCCAAACCCGGTATAGGCCGCAAAGATAGCGCCCACCACGGCGGCGGCCACCCATCCCCCGGCCGTACCGGACCACGTTTTCTTGGGACTGACCCGAGGCCAGAATTTCGGCCCGCCAAAGGCTTTGCCGACAAAATACCCCGCCACATCGGTGACCACGACAACCGAGATCAACCAGACCATCCAGCCAAAGCCCATATTCTCGCGGATCGAGATAAAGCCCAGCCCCGATGCGGCTATCCAGATGGCAAACAGTGCATAAATGCCCCGATCCCGGCTGATCTGCCCTGCCCCGACCAATGCCGGTGCCAGCAGGAAGGGCAGTTTATAAAGCGGCGGCAGGTGAAAGCTGAGAACAACGGCCACGCCGGTCAGAATGGCCAGTTGCACCGCCAGACCGCGCCGGTCGGGGTCGACCATGCGCACCAGTTCCCAGGTCATCAGACCACAGGCCGCGGCAATGAACGCTTCGAACCACAGCCCGCCCAGCCAGACCTCAACCGCGCCGATCAGCACCAGAACTGCCGCAGACAAGACCCTGGCCGTCAGATCGGACCATCGGCCATCGCTCATGCCGGAACCGCTCCGAACCGCCGCTCGCGCGCGCCGAAGCTGCGGCAGAGCCGTTCCAGCTCGGCTGCGGTGAAATCCGGCCACAAGGTGTCGATGAATTCGTATTCCGAATAAGCCGACTGCCAGAGGAGGAAGTTCGAAATCCGCGCCTCGCCACTGGTGCGGATGACCAGATCGGGATCGGGTAAAACTCTTGTGTCCAGATACTTTGGCAGCGTCTCCTCATCCACATTATCGGGATGCAGACGGCCTTCGGCCACATCGCGGGCCAGACGTTTGGTGGCGCGCGCCACCTCGTCCCGACCGCCGTAATTCAGCGCGACGGTCAGGTGGACAAGGTCATTGTCCTGCGTTTCCCGCTCTAGCGTGTCCATCAGATCGGTCAGCTTGGAATCCAGCCGCACCCGGTCACCGATGAACCGCACGCGAATGCCGTTTTCCTTGAGGGTCTGCGCCTCTTTGGTGATGTAGCGGCGGAACAGGCTCATCAACCCGGCCACTTCGGCCTGCGTGCGTTTCCAGTTCTCGGTCGAAAACGCAAAGACGGTCAGATATTTGATCCCGAGGCCCGGGCAGGCTTCAACCACCTCGCGTACACGCCGCGCACCAGCATGGTGGCCAAACAGCCGGGGCCGCCCCCGCGCCTGCGCCCAGCGGCCATTGCCGTCCATGATGATCGCCACATGTGTGGGGCCAAGGGCCTGCGTATCCTGAGGGTCTCTGGGCATATGCGCGGATCAGACCTGCATGATCTCGGCTTGCTTGGTCTCAAGCGCCTCATCCACGGCTTTGATCATCGCATCGGTCAGATCCTGAACCTCGGATTCCCAAAGCTTCTGGTCGTCCTCGGACATGCCGTCCGCCTTGGCCTTCTTGATCTGATCCATGCCGTCACGACGCACGTTGCGGATCGAAACCCGCGCGCTTTCAGCATATTGCCCGGCGACCTTGGTCAGATCGCGGCGGCGTTCCTCGTTCAGCTCGGGGATCGGTAGCATGATGATGGTGCCATTCAGCTGCGGATTGATGCCCAACCCGCTTTCACGGATCGCCTTTTCAACCTTGCCGACCAGAGACTTATCCCAGACATTTACAGTAACCATGCGCGGTTCGGGCACGTTCACGGTGCCAACCTGATTGATCGGCGTCATCGAGCCATAGGCGTCGACCATCACCGGCTCCAGCATCGAGGCCGAGGCCCGTCCGGTCCGCAACGAGGCAAACTCGGTCCTCAGATTGGCCATCGCACCGTCCATACGGCGTTTCAGATCATCGGTGTCCAGTTCGAAATCGTCAGACATGCTGCTCACTCCCCCGTCTTCAGGTGCTGTTGGATGGGTCATAAGCCATCGGAATTGGGATGTATAGCAATCATGCGCAGGAATTGTGTCAAGGACTAGGTTTGTTTCTGTCCAAGCGACAATTCCTCCGGCGGGAAAGACCGGCCATCGTCGGGCCGGTCTTCCAAATCTTGCGGATCAGGCGTTCACATCGACCACAACACGGCCCTTGACCTGCCCCTGCAGGATATCAGCGCCCAGTTGCGGCAAATCGGACAGGGTTGCAGGAAGGATCATCGCCTCCAGCTTGTCTATCGGCAGGTCGGTGGCAATCCGCTGCCAGGCCCGCACGCGGTTATCATAGGGCTGCATCACGCTGTCGATGCCCAGCAAGTTAACCCCGCGCAGCAGAAAGGGAATCACACTGGCAGGCAAACCTGCCCCGCCCGCAAGACCCACCGCCGCGACCGAGCAGCCATACTTCATCTGCCCCAGCACCCGGGCCAGCATCGCGCCGCCCACGGCATCCACACACCCGGCCCAGGCTTCGCTTTCCAGCGGGCGTTTGGTGGTCTCGTTCAACTCATCGCGCGGCACGATGGTCGTGGCCCCCAGCGATTTCAGATAATCGCCGGTTTCAGGCCGCCCAGTCACCGCCGCCACCTCATAACCGAGATTGGCCAGAATCGCCGTCGCAACCGAACCCACGCCACCTGCAGCGCCCGTCACCAGAACCGGACCATGCCCCGGCTGCAACCCATGATCCTCCAACGCCATGACCGCCAGCATGGCCGTGAACCCTGCCGTGCCCACGGCCATCGCCTGCCGCGTATCCAGCCCATCCGGCAAGGGCACCAGCCAATCGGCACGCGCATTGGCTTTTTGGGCATATCCACCCCAATGCGCCTCACCCACGCGCCAGCCGGTCAGGACCACCTTGTCGCCGGGCTTGTAGCGATCGTCCGAGGACGCCTCGACCGTACCGGCATAATCGACCCCGGGAATATGCGGATAGCTGCGCACCAGTCCGCCGCCCTTGGGCGACAGGCACAGGCCATCCTTGTAATTCACCGTCGAATACTCGACCGCAACCGTGACCTCTCCCTGCGGAAGATCGTCCAGCGCGACCTCCTTCACCGCCGCACTGGCCAGTCCGCTTTCCTCATCCTTTTCAACAACGAGCGCATTGAACATCACGTTATCTCCCTCCAAAACCTTCATCTTTTCCCAAATACTCCCGCCGGAGGCGGCCTGACGGTGCCAGAAATCACCGCCAGAAATTCGACTGCACCTCGGCCCACCGCATTCCGTGCTCGGTCAACACCTCAACCCGTGTGCCCGCATCCCAATGCGACCGATCGACCATGCCAATGGCGACATTCACCCCGAACTCAGGCGAATAAACGGCGGATGCGATCTGACCCACTTGCCGCCCAGCCGCCATCAACGGCCAGGATTGCGCGCATGGCCCGATCTCACCCTCGATCACCATCGGGCGGATGATCCGGGGCGGACCGTTTTCTGCCTGATCCGCCAGCGCCGCCTTGCCGATATAGTCGTCCGGCGCATTACAGAACCGGCCCAGCCCGCATTCATAAGGCGTATTCTCGCGCCGCATGTCCGAGCCGAAGCTGAGCAACCCGCTTTCGATCCGCTCGATATTGTTCGGACAGCCCGCGCGGACCTTCAGGTCGTGACCGTTGGCAAACAGGCACTCCCATAACGGCATGCCGTAATCGGCACCGTCGACATAAATCTCAAACCCGCCCTGTTTGGACCAGCCGGAGCGGGCAACGACAAACTCGGTATCCTCAAAGGCCAGACGCTTGTACCGGAAGAACCTGATATCCCGCACCGCATCGCCAAACACCCGCGCCATCAGATCGTCCGCCTTGGGACCTTGCACCGCAAGGGGGGAGACATCCGGCTCGGAAACCTCAACATCCAGCCCCAGCGCAATCGCGATTCCCAAAGCGAATTGCCACAGATCACCGTCGGCGACCGATAGCCAATAGTGATCGTCGGCCAGTTTGATCGCCACCGGATCGTTCAGCATTCCGCCGTTCTGATCGACGATGGGCACATAATAGCACTGATCTGCCTGCATCCGGTCCATGTCGCGCGGGCTGAGCAGCCGCATCAGGCGCAGCGCGTCAGGCCCCTTGATCTGCACCTGCCGCTCGCAGGCCACATCCCAGACCTGCACATGCTGTTTCAGATGCGCCGCATCGGCCTCGACACTTTCAAAGAAGGTCGGCAGCAGCATGTGATTGTAGACGGTATAGCCGCCGACCCCTGCGGCCTCGACACCGGGTGAAAACGGGGTTTTGCGCACGCGGCGGCTGGGGGTGATGACGGCCATGTCAGTAATCCCTCGGCAGGAAGACCAGATCACTGACCGGTGCGTTCGATCCGGTCTCGGTCAGCATCTGATGCAATTGCCCCCGGTGATGCGTCTGGTGGTTGAACATGTGGATCACACATTGCGCATAAGGTTTTGTCACATCGGCCTCTTTCGCCGCTGAATACCAAGTGAAATCCCCGGTCAGAGGCGCATCGCCCAACGTCCCGGCCCAGACCGCAATCCGCGCGTCGATCTGTTCCCGCAGGGGCAGCCACGCCGCAAGATCCGCACAGAGCGAGACGCTTTCCGGTATCCCGCCCCCCGGCCCCTGCCCCTTGTCGAACCGGGAAATCCAGATCCAGTCGCCCCAGAGCAGATGATTGGCCGTGCCCATGATCGAGCCGAAGAACGCCCCGCGATCCCGGGTCAGTTCCGCCTCGGGCAATGCCTGCAGGAACCCGGCAAGCTGGTCGTTTTGCCAGCGGCCATAGCGGGCCATCTCGCGCGCATATGCTCCGGTGATCATCACTTTGGCCCGTGCCAATCGATCGGGCAGATTTCCGCGGATTTGCCGCCGAAATCCCAGACCCGCCCGTAATCGCGCACCTTGGATTTTGTCCCCCGCGCCACGATGATATCCGGCCCCATCCAGTATTTCGAGTTCGAGACCATCACCGGGTGTTCCGGGTCCTTGCCCGCCAGCATCTCGATCTCGCCCTGAATCTTGCGTCCGATCACGATGCGGCGCTTGGTGCCATCGCGTTCAATCTGAACCGGCGCGCGCTCGGCACCGATGATTTCGGAAACCAGCATGGTGAACAGACCCGTCGTGCCCCCCGCCTGCCCGCTGAAGATTTGCAGCAGCCCGTTATAGGCCTTGCCGCTGGCACGTTCATCCACATAGGCGGCAACCTTCCACTGCCCCTCGCCCATGCGGCCCGGGATATCGACCAGCAGGCCCACATTCAGACCCGAGAGGTCTTCGCCCTCGTAATGTCCCTCATCAATGATCACCCCCATCCAGGCGTGGCAATGCCCTTCAGTCGGCGGATGCGCACCCAGCGACACCACACAGGGGCAGAACACGTCGCAGGAGCAGTTGAGGATCAGCTCCCCCTTGATGGCCCAGTCCGTCGGGCTCATCTCGCGCCGTTTGGGGTTGGGCATCCGGCTGTCGATCCGCTGGCTGATGGGCAACCGGTCCGCATCGGGTTTCTTGTTCTTTGCCATCGGGTTATCCTCCGTAAATAAAGGGGTAGATTAGCAGGCCGATACCGCCTGCGATCAATGCAAAACCCATCGGTCGGGTCACGATATGGCCGATCTGGGGGAGCTTCTCCAAAACCATGAACAGGGTCGCCAGACCCATCCACAACAGGCTCATGACGCCACCGACAAAGCCAAGCGCCATGAAGCCCCAGCAGCAGCCGACGCAGAATGCGCCCAGCCCCAGCCCCATGCGCAGCCCGCCGGTAAAGCCTGTCTTCCAGTGGCCCAGAAAATAGGTCATCGGCGCGTGGCAAACGCCATGGCAAACCTCTTTCGTGCGGGTGAACTGGAACGCGCCGACCACGATCAGCAGCCCAGCGGCCAGATAAGGTGAGCGGGCAATGCCCAGCATGTCGACAGCGCCGCCAAACAACAGCGCCAGTTGCGCGCCGGTGATCAGGGCGGCAAATCCGACCCAGACCACGAGGTAACCCAGCAGAACGCCCAGCCATCCGGCCCGCGTCCCATTGGCGCTGCGGATCAGGTCCTCATAGCTGCGCAGGGTCGGCACCAAAGTCGGCAGCATCATCGCCGCCATCATGATCGCCCACATCCAGAACAGCGGCCCGAACTCGGCCATGGGCATATACATGTCCATACGCGGATCCATCGCCGCCATCGCCTGCCCCATCGGGCCGGGACGGCCGATCCAGTCCAGATCCATATCGCGGCTCATCGAGACCATCATCCACCACGACCACAGGATCGTGACATAGAAGCCCAACCAAAGACCTGACCGTATTAGGGCGCGACTCACCTGATCCTCCCGACTCATCTCCCTTGCAATTCAAATGTCAGACTTTTAAATGTCAGACAAATAAAAACGCACCTCGGACCCCTTTTGAAATGAAAATCGACCCCCAAAGCCCCGCCGACCTGTCCGCTCAGATCGCTCAGGCGATCCGGGATGCGATCGTCTCGGGCCGGCTGATCGTGGACGAGCGGTTGCCGTCGGAATCGGAACTGGCCGATCAGTTTCAGGTGTCCCGATCCACGGTGCGCGAGGCGCTGAAACGGCTGGCGGCGCAATCGCTGATCCGCACGCAGCGCGGGGCCTCAGGCGGAGCTTTTGTCAACCGGCTCAGCTTTCCAGACGCCTATTCGCAGCAGATCACCACCTCGACCCTGCTGCTGTCGATGAACGCGGTCAGTTTCGATACCGCGTGCGAGGCACGCTATGCCCTGGAACGCGCCTGCGCCCCGCTGGCGGCGCAGCGGCGCACGCCCGATCAACTGGCGACCATGCGGGCCGAGATTTTTCGGCAGGCGCAGCCGGGTCTGACGGATGAGGCATTCTGCGCCTCGGATGTGGCCTTTCACCGCGCGCTGGTCGATGGCGCGGGCAATCCGGTGCTGTCCTATCAACTGGCCGGTGCGGTCGAGGCGATGCAGCCGCTGATGAACATGATCACCTTCACCGAACGCTCACGCGAGGCGATTATTGCGCTGCATTCCAAAATCGCAGACGCGCTGGATGCCTATGATGCGGATACAGTGGACGCGGCGCTGGTCGAGCTTGAGACCTATACCCGCCAACTGGCCCGTGACGTGGCAGCCAAGCGCAGGCAGGCGGGCTGAGCTTCAAGCGCCCTTGTACTTTGAAACAAAACCCGCTTTGTCTGCCGCCAGCACAATCACGGAGTTTTCGAATGCAGGACAGCGCCCGCCCCACAGACATGCTGCGTCAGGGCAGAATCGACGATTGGCAGGCCGCCACGACCCATGCGTTCACGCGGGAACTGGCTGACGGGTCTTTGCCCGAACACAAGATGCGCTGGTATCTGCAGCAGGATTACCAGTTCGTTGACGGCTTTGTGCGTTTGCTGGCCAGCGCCATCGCCCACGCGCCCAGCCTTGCCGACAGCGTGCCCGCCGCACAGTTTCTGGCGGTGATCACCGGCCCCGAAAACACCTATTTCCTGCGCGCCATGCAGGCGCTGGACACCGCGCCCTGCTTTGACCCTGCGCCCGCGACCAAAGCGTTTCAGGATCTGATGGCCGAGGCCGCCTCCTCGGGCCGGTATGAGAACATGCTGGCGGTTCTGGTTGTGGCCGAATGGGTCTATCTGGACTGGGCCAGCCCGGTGCATCCGCCAAAGGATGACCTGCCCTTCTGGTTTGCCGAGTGGATCACCCTACATGCGGGCGACGGGTTCGAGGGCGTCGTGGGTTATCTGCGGGACCAGTTGGATCAGGTCTGGCCGACGCTGGATACCCCGGCCCAGGCCGAGGTCACGCGGCTGTTCCACCGCGCCGTCGAACTGGAGCGTGATTTCTTTGACGCCGCTTACGCGGCCTGAACCGGATAGAGGCCCGCCATGATCGCCATTCTGAACGCCCTTGCCGCCCTTCTGACCATCGGCTTTGGCCTCTTTGGCTTTCTGGCGCCCGCCCATACCGCGCAGGCGCTGGATCTGGCGCCCACCAACAGCACCATGGGGCTGAGCGAGATGCGCGCCTCGGTCGGCGGCTTGTTCGTCATCACCGGCCTCGCAGTGCTGTGGCTGAACAATCCGGTGGCATACATGATGCTCGGCGTGGTCTATGCCGGGGCCGCTTTGGGGCGGTTCGTGTCGGTTGCGCTGGACAATCCACCGCTGCTCAAGGCGCTGACCTTTGGTGGAATCGAGCTGGTTCTGGCCCTGTGGCTGATCCTGGCCAACATGAACAAAGCCACCTAACCCATTGGGATCATGTAACACGCAGCAAGCCATTCCGGGTTTGCATCTGCCCGGAACCTCACCTATATAGGATATGTCCTTCGGGACTATGGACATAAACGCGCTCGTAATAAGCGGATCGGACCCGGGGGCGGTACCCGGCGGCTCCACCAACCATCCTTCGTTTGAGGATTTTGGGGCCGAAACAGGATCGACGAACGTCTAAAGGGGTTAGCTTTGTCCCGGCTGTCTGCCACCGTTATCGGCGAAACTAGTACAATTGCAAACGACAATCGTGCTCCGGTTGCAGTTGCTGCGTAAGCAGTAACAAGACCGAAATCTAAGCCCTTGCGCCTAGCCGCGTAAGGCGGGGTTCGCAGGTACCTGGCAACAGAAACCTGCATTATTCCCCCTTATGTCTGCTTTTTTGCGCGATCTCATCTGGAATTCAGGCTTTGTTCATAACTCTGCGTCATCGTCCTGCAGGACTGACAGGAGAACTGAGATGACAAATTCCGACAGGTTGCGCGCGTGGTATTTCGAGGTTTGGGAAAAGGGTGATACCGAGGCGATCGATCAGTTTTTTGCCCCCGACACGATGGCCGATGGGCTGATCCCCGAAATGCAGGTCGGGGCCGATGATTTCCGCGATCTGGTGATGGCCTTCCGACATGTATTGGGTGAGATTTCGGTAGACCTGCCCAAGATCGTCGAAAATGGCGAATGGGTGTCCGGCATCCTGCATGTGCGCACCTCGCGCGCCGACAATGGTGCCCCGTTAGAGGTGACGGGTCAGGTCATGGCGCGGTTCAAGGGCGACAAGATGGTCGAGGCGTATAATCAGTTCGACTTTATCTCGCTGTTCGAACAGTTGGGGCAGTTTCCGCAGGACACTCTGCCCGTTTGCATGACGGGGCAGCGGCTGGATTGGGCCTGATCCGGGGCGGGTGATCTTGACGCTTTGGGGGCTTCCGCGTTAGCTGGGGCGCAAGGGGTAAGCTTGCGAACACCCCGTGAGGCGGCAGCCCAAGTTTCGCATGTATCCGACCTGATGACAGGAGACATGCCATGGCCGCCGCCAATGCGATCACCCCCCGCCAACTGACCCGATTGATCGGAACCCCCACCGCGCCGGTGCTGGTCGACATCCGCACCGATGCCGATTTTGACGACGACCCGAGGCTGATCCCCGGATCATTCCGCCTGCCCTTTGATGATCTTGACGGCATCCGTCAGCGGATCGGCGATCAGCCCTGTGTGATCATTTGCCAAAGAGGAAAGAAACTCAGCCAGGGCGCGGTGTCATGGTTGCGTGGTCAGGGACATCAGGCCGAATATCTTGAGGGTGGGCAGTATGCCTGGCGCGATCTGCCGGACGCGCCGATGGTGCCCTTTGCCGCCTTGCCCGCTCCTGCGCAGGGCAGCACCCTATGGGTCACCCGCCACCGCCCCAAGATCGACCGCATCGCCTGCCCTTGGCTGATCCGCCGCTTTGTCGACCCGCAGGCGCGGTTCCTGTTCGTGGCGCCCGCCGAAGTTCAGGGCGTCGCGGATCATTTCAACGCCACCCCCTTCGATGTCGAAAACACGTTCTGGAGCCATCGCGGCGACGCCTGCACTTTTGACACGATGCTGGATGAATTCTCTCTGCACATCCCGGCGCTGGACCGGTTGGCACAGATCATCCGCGCCGCTGACACCAACCGCCACGATCTGGCGCCCGAGGCGGCGGGGCTGCTGGCCCTGTCGGTCGGTCTGTCCCGGCAATACCGCGATGACCACGCGCAGTTGGAGGCCGGGATGCATCTTTACGATGCGCTTTATCGCTGGGCGCGGGACGGGTTTGATGAAACCCACGACTGGCCTGCGGGGCACGGCGCATGACCCCATCGACCAGCGAGCTGTTCCGGGTTTTCGGACGGATCGGCCTGTTATCCTTTGGCGGGCCGGCGGCGCAAATCTCACTGATGCATCAGGAGCTTGTCGAGCGCAGACCATGGCTGGACGAACAGACCTATCTGCGGGCGTTGTCCTTGTGCATGCTGCTGCCGGGGCCTGAGGCGATGCAGTTGGCAACCTATGCCGGTTGGCGTCTGCGCGGCGTGCTCGGCGGGTTGATCGCGGGTACTCTGTTCATCCTGCCCGGGGCGCTGATTATCGCAATTCTGGTGGGGCTTTACGCCGCCTATGGTGATCTGCCGCTGGTGCAGGCCGGGTTTCTGGGCGTCAAGGCCACGGTGATCGTGATCGTCCTGCAGGCCCTACGCAACCTGTCGCGCAAAGCCCTGATCGGCACCGAGCCCCGGATCATCGCCGCCTTGGCCTTTGTGGCCATTTTTGCGCTGAACCTGCCCTTTCCCCTGATCATCCTGACCGCCGCGATCTGGGGATTCGCCACCTCGCGATCCGAACCGCCAGCACCCAGCACACCCTCACCCACGCTGGCCCGTCCGGCCCAAACCGCAGCCCTTTGGTTGACCCTGTGGCTGGCCCCGCTGATCGCATTGGACCTCACCGGCTATGGCTTGCTCAGCGACCTAGGCTGGTTTTTCGCCAAGCTGGCGGTGGTGACCTTTGGCGGGGCCTATGCGGTGCTGGCCTATATGACCCAGACCGTGGTCGAGACCTATGGCTGGATCAGCACCGATCAGATGATCGACGCGCTGGGGCTGGCCGAAACCACGCCGGGGCCGCTAATTCTGGTCACCCAGTTCGTGGCCATGCTCAGCGGTCAGGTCGCCGGAGGCGCAGGTCTGGCGCTGGCCGCCGGGCTGGTGGCGCTGTGGGCCACCTTCGTGCCCTGTTTCCTATGGATCTTCCTGGCCGCCCCCTATCTGGACAAAATCGCCGCCCGCCCGCGCCCGGCGGCGGCGATGCGCGCCATCACGGCGGCGGTGGTTGGCGTGATTCTCAACCTCTCGGTCTGGTTCGGGCTGAACGTTCTGTTCACGCTTGTGCCGGGCGGGGCGTGGGGGCCGGTTTCCATCCCCCTGCCCGACCCGTCCACGCTGGATATCCGGGCGCTGATCCTGACACTCGGGGCCGGGCTGTTGATTTTCCGGTTGAAATCCGGTTTAGCGACCACATTGGCAGCAATGGTGCTGGCCGGTATGATGATACAGCTTTTGTAACCAATACGCCGCTGACCGGCCTTTCGTTTCCGCGTAAATCCCCTATGCTGAGAAGAACAAATTTCTGAGGAACACCCATGTCGCAAGACATTGACTACGGAACCCTGATGCACACGGCGATGCGCGGTCTGATCAAGACCGTTCTCAGGGGTGTGTCGGAAACCGGCCTGCCCGGTGCGCATCACTTTTTCATCACCTTCGACACCCGTCAGGAGGGCGTCGAAATCGCCGATTGGTTGCGCCAGCGCTACCCGGACGAGATGACCATCGTCATGCAGCACTGGTTCGAAAACCTTGAAGTGGGCGAAGACGGCTTTTCGATCACGCTGAATTTCGGCGACGCGCCCGAGCCGCTGTATATCCCCTATCTGGCGATCAAGACCTTTGTTGACCCCTCGGTCGAGTTCGGCCTGCGGTTCGAAAGCCCCGAGGATGAGGACGAAACCGATCAGATCGTCGAGGAGCCGATCGAGGTCGAGGTGGAAGAGGAAGAACCCCATCACGACGCCGATGTGGTCTCGCTGGACAGTTTTCGGAAGTAACAGATCAAACCCCGCCCGGCGCGGGGTTTATTCTTTTTGCAGGAAGGTTTCGACCGACCGCGATTTCACGCCGTTGCGGAATCGGGAAAAGGACAGATCCAGCCCGCCATCGGCCAGTGTCCGGTCGAATTGCTGCAGCTCATAGCCGCCATTTGCGTCGATAAACAGGGAAAACACTGTCAGAGTGTCGCCTTCGATCCGGCCCCAGACAAAGGGTTCGCCCTTCATCGGGTCCAGCTGCACCTCATGCCCGAACACATTGCGCTTCATCGCTGCCGAATAGACATCCGGACGGACCGAGGGCTGGAAATCGACCGAGAATTTCTCGTCCTTGACCCGCCCGTCCAGCTTGTAGGTCGTCGTGGTCCAACTGACATTGAACCCGTCCTTGGTTTCATGGATCGACACGCTCATGTCCCGGGGCGTTTCGGTGCCGTCCGCATCCACCACATTGGCCGAGCCGACATAATCTCCGAAAAACGCGTCGATACCGGCGGCAACCGCCTGCATTGACAGCGCGGCAAGCCAGAGCATCGCGACACCCGCGAGGGTCATCTGTCTGCCGGTGAATGATGCGCGCATGGGGGCCTCCGTCCTTCGTTCACCCTATATTAACTTTAGCCCGGTCCGGCACAATGGCACTGTTTTCGCTAACGCCCAATATTTGCCGCGCGCGCCTGTCTATACCTCTGACAGACATGCGTTTATGGTGCGCGCAACTGGCCGATTGCGTCGCGGCTGCGCGAAGGATAAACGGCATACAACTGCATACCAGACGGAGTGACAGATGTCTCAGACCCGCACCGAATCCGACAGCTTTGGCCCGCTTGAGGTCCCCGCCGACAAGTATTGGGGCGCGCAGACGCAGCGGTCGATCATGAATTTCCCCATTGGCTGGGAAAAACAGCCCGTTGCCATCGTGCGCGCGCTGGGCGTGATCAAAAAGGCCTGTGCGATGGAAAACAAATCCACCGGCAAGCTGGACGCCAAAATCGCCGACGCCGTCATTCAGGCCGCGGGTGAGGTGATCGAAGGCAAGTTTGACGACAACTTCCCGCTGGTCGTGTGGCAGACCGGGTCGGGCACCCAGTCGAACATGAACTCGAACGAGGTTATCGCCAACCGCGCTATCGAGATTCTGGGCGGCGTGATCGGATCAAAAGACCCGGTGCACCCGAATGATCACTGCAACATGGGCCAGTCGTCCAACGACACCTTCCCCACTGCCATGCATATCGCCACCGCGATGAGCGTGCGCGACGTGCTGCTGCCGGGCCTTGAAAAACTGGCCTCGGCGCTGGAGCAAAAGGCCGAAGAGTTCAAGGACATCATCAAGATCGGCCGCACCCATACGCAGGACGCAACGCCCCTGACATTGGGTCAGGAATTCAGCGGCTATGCCCATCAGATCCGTCAGGGCATCGCCCGCGTCCACGCCGCGATGCCAGGGATTTATGAGCTGGCCCAAGGCGGCACCGCCGTCGGCACCGGTCTGAACACGCAGAAAGGCTGGGGTGAGGCGGTCGCAGGCCATATGGCCGAGATCACCGGCCTGCCCTTCGTCACTGCGCCAAACAAGTTCGAGGCGCTGGCCGCCCATGACGCGATGGTCTTCCTGTCTGGCGCCTTGGCGACCATTGCGGGCTCTTGCTACAAGATCGCCAACGATATCCGCTTTCTAGGGTCGGGTCCCCGCTCGGGTCTGGGCGAACTGATCCTGCCAGAGAATGAGCCCGGGTCGTCGATCATGCCGGGCAAGGTGAACCCGACTCAGGCTGAGGCGCTGACGCAGGTTGCCGCCCATGTGATGGGCAACAATGCGGCGATGACATTTGCCGGATCGCAGGGCCATTTCGAACTGAACGTCTACAACCCGATGATGTCCTACAACCTGCTGCAATCGATCCAGTTGCTGGGCGACGCCACCGACAGCTTTACCGAACGCATGCTGCTGGGCATTCAGGCCAATGAACCGCGCATCGACAAGCTGATGAAGGAATCGCTGATGCTGGTGACCGCGCTGGCCCCGACCATCGGCTATGACAACGCCACCAAGGTCGCCAAGACCGCGCATAAGAACGGCACCACCCTTAAGGAAGAGGCCATCGCGCTGGGCTTTGTCGATGAAGAAACCTTCGACGCCGTCGTCCGCCCCGAACAGATGATCGGCCCCAAGTGAGGGTTTGGCGCAAAACCCTGTTGCTGTGCATGTGTCTGACCGGCACAGCAACCGCAGCCCGCGCCGATTTGTTCGAACTGATCGATGCACGGCTGGAATGGATGCGGGATGTGGCGGCCTATAAACACGCCAATTCCCTGCCGGTTGAGGATGTGGCGCGGGAACAGACCGTGATTGCCAAAACGCTGGAACAGGCGGCGGCGGCGGGTCTGGACCCGGCCACGACACAGGCGTTTTTCGAAGCGCAGATCGAGGCGGCCAAGGATATCCAATCCTGCTGGATTGCGCGCTGGATGGAGACCGAGGCCCCGGCAGAGTACCGCGATCTCAAGCAAGAGGTGCGCCCGGTCCTTCTGGACCTTGGCGGACAGATCATCGCCGCCTTGCCGGATCAAACGGTAGCCACATCCGAACGAGACGGGTTTGTCGCAGCCGTGCAGGTCGATTGCCTGTCGGATCAATCTCGCGACCGGATGTTCGACGCGCTGACCCAAGTGACCCGGTTGCAATGAGCACGCCCATCAACCTGAACCAGTATCGCAAGGCCAAGGCTAAGGCTGCGAAAAAGGCGCAGGCGGATGAGAACACGGTCAAGTTCGGCCGGACAAAGGCCGAGAAGGACTTAACGAACCGGCAAAGCGACAAGCAGCGTCGTGATCTGGATGGGCACGAGGTTGAGGAATGAGCGGACGGCCCATCAAACGCTCCCTGACCTTGAGAGGCCACCGAACCTCGGTGTCCCTTGAGGATGAATTCTGGCAGGCCTTCCGTGACATCGCACGGGAAAAACAGATGCCAATCAACGTGTTGGCATCCGAAATTGACGCGGAACGTGACCCGGAGACCGGGTTGGCCTCGGCCATCCGGGTCTATATCTTGAACCGTTACCGCAACCCCGAATGACCTCTTGCCAGATCGGCTGAACCCCGGTTAAGCTGCGCAGGAACAAAAAGGGTACGCCATGAGCCAGACCATCCCCGGCCCGGACGGACAGCCGCGTTGCACATGGTGCCAATCCGCGCCGGAATTCTTTGACTATCACGATCAGGAATGGGGATATCCGGTTGGCGAAGACCAGCGCCTGTTCGAAAAGCTGTGCCTTGAAAGCTTTCAATCCGGTCTCAGTTGGCGCACCATTCTGAACAAGCGCGAGAACTTCCGCCGCGCCTTTTGTGAATTTGATTTCAACAAGATGGCCATGTTTTCTGAAGCGGATGTCACCCGGCTGCTGGGTGATGCAGGCATCATCCGTCATCGTGGCAAGATCGAAGCGGTGATCAACAACGCCCACCGTGTGCAAGAACTGATTGCCGTCGAAGGCTCGCTGGCCGCCTATGTGTGGCGTTACGAGCCGGAAACGCCATCTGCCCCGCAAACCATGACGACCTCACCTGAATCGGTGGCGATGTCGAAGGACCTCAAGAAACGGGGATGGAAATTTGTTGGTCCGACGACCTTGTTTGCCTTCATGCAGGCCATGGGACTGATCAACGACCATGCCGAGGGCTGCATCGGGCGCGAAAAGGCGGCGCAGTTGCGCCGCCAATTCACCAAACCGGTTTAAACCGACGCGCGGTAGATTTTGTCGATATTGCCGCCAAGGGCTGCATTGAATTCCGCATCCGATTGCTGTTTCGACAGCCCTTCGGTCAGCGCGCGCGAGAATGAGGCGATCATTTTTCCGTTCTGCCCCAGCAGATCACAGGCCTGCTCGGTCGAATAGCCACCGGACAAGGCCACTACACGCAGCACCCGCGGATGATCGGCCAACGCGTCATAAAGGTTGGCCTGGCTCGGGATGGTCAGTTTCAGCATGACCTCCTGCCCTTCGGCCAGTTGGTCGAGGTTTTTCAGGATCTCACCCTTCAGAATATCCTCAGCCTCGGCCTTGGATTCGGAATGGATGTTCACCTCAGGCTCGACAATCGGAACCATGCCCGCGTCGGTAACCACACGGGCCACCTCGAACTGCTGCGCAACAACGGCGGCGATACCTTCGGCATTGGCCTCATGAATGACCGAGCGTTCCTTGGTCCCGAAAACCCCATCCGCCTTGGCCAGCGTGTCGGCCAGACCCGGGATCGGTTTCATCATCTGAACACCGTTCGCGGTATCCTCCAACCCCTTGTCGATCTTCAGGAACGGCACGATGCCCTTGGCCGACCACAGGTAATCGGCCACTTTGCGGCCGTCGATTTCCTCGGCCAGCGTGCGTTCGAACAGGATGGCGCCGATCACTTTGTCCCTGGTGAAATCGTCGGCCAGAATGATGCGGGCGCGCATTTTCTGGATCTCGCCGAACATCTCGGCGTCCGAGCTGTATTCCGACGCGTCAACGCCGTAAAGCGCCAGCGCCTTGGGGGTGGAACCGCCGCTTTGGTCCAGTGCTGCGATGAAACCCGCCCCTTCGGACATCTGCGTGCGCTGTTCTGCCTTGGACATAACTCTTTCCCGTTCTGTAATGATTCCGCGTTTTGTGACCGCATACAGCAAGGTCGGGAACAATGGTAGGTTGTTAGCGCTGAACCAGACGCAGGCGAATGCCATCGCGCGACCGCACCGTCAGATGCGCGACCGGAACCGGCATTTCCCCGCCGATTGTTTCCAGACGGTAGTGGCGCAGCAGCATGGACAGGATCAGCGGCCCCTCGACCATGGCAAAACCCGCACCGGTGCAGACACGCGGCCCGGCAGAGAACGGGATGTAAGCCTGCCGCTGGCAGGTCTTGCCGTTTTCCGTGCTCCAACGCGCCGGGTCGAAATCGTCGGGATTGTCCCACAGCCGTTCGTGCCGGTGCAGGTGCCACGGGCTGAGCACGATCTGCGCACCTTTGGGGACGTCGCGATTGCGGAACTGTTCCGGGCAGGTTGCCTCGCGCACCATCATAGGCACCGGGGGGTATAGCCGCAGCGCCTCGCGAAATACATCGCGGCTGAGGCGCAGTTGCGAGACCGTTGTGAAGGAGGGATCATCCAATGCCTTGGCTTCTTCCGCCACCCGGTCCTGCCACTCGGGATAAAGCGCCAGCAGGTATAGCGACCAGGCCAGGGCCGAGGCGCTGGTTTCATGCCCGGCCAGAAAGAAGATGGCGACCTGATCGACCATTTCAGCCGTGTCAAAGCCCTGCCCGGTTTCGGGGTCGGGTGTTGTCATGATCTTGGTCGCCAGATCGTCGGGCGCATTGCCAGTGGCGATCTGTGCGGCCCGCTCCGCCGTCAGCCGGGTGATCAGCGCGCGGATTTCACGGGCATTTCGGCACGTTCGGCGGGAATGAAACCGGGGCAGCCAGCGGGGCAGCGGGATAAAGGCCGCCAGATTCAACAGGGGTTGTTCCCGTTGATAGGCACGGAATTTTTCGAACACCTCCGCCGCCACCTCATGTTCGATGGGGACCGAGAACAAGGTGCGAAAGATCACATCGGCGGCGGCATGGCTGGTGATCTCTTCGATCTCAACAATCGAATTCGTTTGCGGTTGCAACCGATCCACGCAGGCCAGCGCAGCGGCCAGCATCGCCGGGAAGGTATCCTTCAGCCGCCCGCCAGCAAAGGCCGGGTCGATGATCCGGCGCT
>NZ_JALCBM010000012.1:0-2771 GCF_028066395.1 Ruegeria sp. | reverse complement strand
GGGAAGGTATCCTTCAGCCGCCCGCCAGCAAAGGCCGGGTCGATGATCCGGCGCTGGCGTTTCCAGTCGACGCCATTGGTCAGAAAGACCGAGTTTCCGAGCAGTGGCCGCAACCCTTCACTGATCCGGCCGGATTTGGGGAAATCATCGGGCCGCCCTTTCAGCACCGTGTCGATCAGGTCGGGCTGGTTGATCATGTAGGACCGGAAGAACGGCGTGCGAAACTCGGCCATCCATGCGCGATAGAGGCGCTGCGGCTGTGCTGACAGCAGGTCTTGCCGGAACAGTTTCAGATAACGCCAGAGCGAGACCTTGTCCGGGCGGGAGTGCGGTTTCGGCGGTTTCATGGTCGCACCGACCGGTATTTCGACACCGCCCTTTCGATCCTCGAGGCCGAGGGCGCGCGACCACCAAAGCGCTGGCCCAGCGTTTGCGGGCCTGCCGTGATGCGGAAATAGTCATACTCTCCGGGCCGGTCAAAAGCGCAGAGATACTGGAAATGCAGCCGAAAGAACCGCCATCGTAGGGCCTGCCACCGGTCAGGCGACAGGGTTTGCGTGAAGGCAGCAGACAGGACCAGAGGCCATTTTTTCTCCGCCTCCGACACGCCAGTCACCGCAACCGGATCACACAAGGCAAAGGCGCATCCATCGCCGGGGGCCGAGACATCGACCCATGTCAGCCGGGAACTGGTCGAGAGATACTGCAAATCCGCCCGCAACTGATGCGCCTTTGGCAGGAACGAGACCATCGGCACCACTTGCCCGAGGGACAGAAAGGACAGCACCGGCCCGTCCCCGTCCCGTCGCCGCAACAGATCGGCCAGCACCGTCACCCCAAGATGCGCGCCCGAGCTATGGCCGACCACCAGAACCTCATCCACATCATCCTCAAGTGCCTGTTCGATCAGGTCGGTGAACTCACCCAGACGCGCCTGCAATTCCGGTGCAATCGCGCCGCGCAGGCGGGCGGAATGGGCGTAGTCATGCATCAGATAATAAGCGAACAAGCGGTTGTCGATCCGGCGAAACCAGCGCATCAGCCCATAGGCCGCGCCAAGGGCCGGTATCCATGCCATGGCACCAATGACCAGGCCAAGCCCCGCGACGATGCCCCAGACCATCAACAGCGCCGCCAGAAGCTGCGCCAACAGCATCCCCACCGGATAAAGCGCCGCAATCACCGGGCCTTTGCGCAGCTGCATCAGCCGCCACAGCACCCCAGTCGAGATGTAAATCCACGCCGTACAAGCCAGTTGCCAATAGGTCGCCGGGATCGACCGGGCCATGCTATCGCGAACGATATCGGACCAGACCAGAACCTCGACATCCGTCTGAACCTCGGCCCCGTCCTGCACAGACGTCACGTGCCAGCCATAAGGTCCTTCACCCGATTTGGCCGAGACAGCGATCTCATACCCGGAAATCTCGGCCTGTGCGCGACCCTCAGTCCGGTAAAGCTCGCGATAGCGGCGGGGATGAATCGGGTCGTAGCCGGGAATGTAGAACACCCGGCGGCGGCGCAGCGTGTGGTGCGGTGATTGACTGCTCATGCCCTTTGACCTTTGCCGCGCAGATTAGCGCGGCTTCAAGGTCAAGGTAAGACCCGTATGATTGAATAAAGCCCTAAGCCTTAACCAAAATTCGCCAATGCGGGGAAGGTTTCCAGCAGCCACCAGCTGAATTCGGTGAAAAGCCCGGTGATCAGCATGATGCCCACGAACAGCAGCAGCCCGCCCATCACCTTTTCGATGGTCGCCATATGCGGTTTGATCCGGTTCATCACCGCCATCGAGCGGTTCAGGAACATCGCCGCCAGCAGGAACGGAATACCCAACCCCGCCGCGTAAACGCCCAGAAGCAGAGTGCCGCGCGCCACCGAGGCCTCGGACGCGGCCAGCGACAGGATCGCGCCCAGCTGAGGCCCGATGCAGGGCGTCCAGCCAAAGGCAAAGGCAAGCCCCAGAATATAGGCGCCAAACACCGATCCGCCGGACTCGCCCGTTTCCACCCGCGCCTCGCGGTCCAGCAGCGGGATGCGGAAGACGTTCAGAAAATGCAACCCGAACACAATCACCACGGCACCTGAGAGCTTGGCGAAAAGCACTTGATTTTGCAGCACAAACGCGCCGAAGGCCGAGGCCGTGAACCCCAGCAGCAGGAACACCGTCGACAGGCCCAGCACAAAGAACAGCGCCGACAGGGTCGCCTTGCGGCGCGCCTTGGCCTCATCCTGCATTTCGTTGATGGTCACGCCGCTCATATACGCAAGATAAGGCGGCACGATGGGCAGCACGCAGGGCGACAGAAAGCTGATCAGCCCGCCCAGCATGGCGATGAACATGGCGGGCAGCAGCCCGGCGTCGATGATGTCAATTCCAAACATGCATCAGCACATATGTGATCAAACCGCCCGCGTCACGGGGCCATTCGGTCACATCCTCGTGGTTGCCCGCTGGACAGTCCCGCCCGTTGCCCCTATCCCGAAGCGCATGACCGATGTGACCGAGACTTTGGACGCCCTGGGCCTGCTCTGCCCCTTGCCCGTGCTCAAGGCGCGGAAACGGCTGAAATCCATGCCTGACGGGGCGATTCTGCGGCTGCTGGCCGATGATCCGGCAGCGGTGATCGACGTGCCGCATTTCTGCATCGAGGCCGGACATACCCTGATCGCGCAAGAGGTGGACGGCGATCATCAGGTCTATGTCATCCGCAAATCCCTGTGATCCCTGTTACAATCGATTGAAACGAAAAAGGCGGACCCGAAGGCCC
>NZ_JALCBM010000011.1:42546-66015 GCF_028066395.1 Ruegeria sp. | reverse complement strand
CAGATCCTTGAAACCTCGGACGTGCCCGCTGGCGTGGTCAACATCCTGACCGGCAGCCATGCGGAAATCGCCAAACCGCTGGCCTCGCACCTGAATGTGGATGCGGTCTGGTCGTTCTCGTCCACCGATCTGTCGAAAGAGATCGAGGCGGTCTCGGCCGGGAACCTGAAACGGACCTGGGTCAATAACGCGACGGCAACCGATTGGAGCATGGACCATTCCCGCCGCTTCCTGCAGGCTGCGACCGAAGTGAAAAATATCTGGGTGCCCTACGGCGAGTAGGGCTCCCTGCAAAGGGAGGCCCATATGGATTTTTCGGGACAAACCGTCATCGTCATTGGCGGCACAAGCGGCATCAACCGAGGCATTGCCGAGGCCTTTGCGGCCTCGGGCGCAAAACTGGCGGTCGCCAGCCGGTCGCAGGACAAGGTCGATGATACGGTTGCGGCGCTCAAAGCCGCAGGTGCAGCCGACGCCATCGGCGCGGCGTTTGACGTGCGCGACCCTGATGCCGTGGCCGAGGGGCTGAAACAGTTCCACGCGGCCTTCGGCGATTTCGACGTGCTGGTATCCGGCGCGGCGGGCAATTTCCCCGCGCTGGCCGCCGAGATGTCGGTCAACGCCTTCAAGTCGGTGATCGATATCGACCTGATGGGTACGATCCATGTGATGAAGGGCGCGTACCCCTACCTGAAACGCCCCGGGGCCAGCATCATCAATATCTCGGCCCCGCAATCCTATCTGCCCTATGAGGGGCAATCGCATGTCTGTGCCGCCAAGGCGGGGGTCGATCAGATCACCCGGACGCTCTCGATGGAATGGGGGGTTGAAGGCATTCGCGTGAATTCCGTGGTGCCCGGCTTTATCGAAGGCACCGAGGGCGCGAAACGTCTGGCCCCGACCCCGGACGCTGCCGAACATCTACGCCGCGATGTGCCGCTGGGCCGCTGGGGTCAACCGCAGGACGTTGCCAATGCGTGCATGTTCCTCAGCTCGGACATGGCCAGCTATATCAGCGGCACGGTTCTGGCCGTGGATGGCGCCCTGTATCAGCGGGGATCGGGCAAGTTCGGTCAGATGATGGGCCAGATGCTGCGAGCGCAGGCCAAAACCTGAGCGCCACTCCATTGTGAAGCTGTTCATATACAGCCACCCTCGACACCGTTCAGCGTGCAGCCCAAGCAAATCCGTCAAGGAGGGCCTGTATTTTGAACCTGACCGAAGGGTTTTATCTGATCACCCCGCTCGCCACGATGATCGGCGTGTTTGGGGCTGGGGTATATATCCTCGGCTATTTCCTGCTGCAGCTTGGCTTCATTCGGGGCACCGGTGTTCTGTACCCGCTGTTGGTCATCCTTGCGGCCAGCAGCGTTCTGTTCAGCATGACGCAGGATTTCAATCTGGCGGGTTCGATCATCCAACTGGCCTATATCTCAATCTCGATCCTGGGACTGCTGCGCGGATACCTGTCGCGTCATCTGGTGCGCCTGTCGGGACCTGAAAAACAGTTCATCCAGAATTACCTGGGCGTTTTGAAACCTCATTATGCGCGCAAATTGCTGGACACCGCGCGGGTCAAGGTCTTTGGCCCCGGCGAGACGCTGATTGCCGAGGGCAAAACCTCGGATTTTCTGGCTTATGTGCTGGATGGTCAGACAACTGTTCTGAAAAACGGGCAGGTCATCAACCGCTGTGGCGCGGATCAGATATTAGGGGAATTGACCTTTGGCCGGGGTCTGCCCGCCACCGCTTCGGTCAAGGCGGCGGAAACAACCACCTGTCTGGTGTTCGACAGCGATCGTCTGGGGCGGTTGCTGCGCCGCAACCGTCAGATCGACGACGCGCTGAAAGCCGCACATTTCGACAATATGCGCCAGAAACTGTTAAGCAGTAACAGCCATACCGTAGACGCAAAGATGAATTCCGCCGTCGCCTGACGCACCGATCTGAACACAGGAGGGCCGCGACCCCGGATCGACGCAGATCTGAGGAATACAACCGTTTAAGAATCGGAGGATCGAGGGGCCTTCAGGTCAGTAGCTGGGCTGCGTGTCCGCCTGCGCCTGAAAGGAACATTTGAGATAGACCGCCAGACCGGTCAACAGGGATGCCAGCATTCCAACACCAACATAGAGCAGGAGAGCCATCAGGAACGTTTGTCCAAGTATCAATGCTGCAACAAAGGTGATCAGGCCAACAATTGTCCCCAAGCCCATTACCACAAGCAACATGACATCCATCTCCGTCCTAAGCCGTGCCGGAGGGTATGGTCTGCTGGTGCATCCCCGTAACCGTACCCATCCACTACAGGTTCATCTTCGTTTCTGGCTAAATTGTGGCCAAGATGTGTTAAATATTGCTTAAGCGGATTTTGGGGTCTGCCCGAAGGCAGGGGAAACAAAGGATTTGCATAGGCCCAAACACGTCGCAAAAACGTGCTGCGAAAATCATCTGCCGAATGATGGGTCATTCTGGGCCTGCTTGGTTTCTTTATTTAGCTCGTGCTCTCAAACTAGCGCAACATTGCCCTTTTGCAGGTGCATATTGAATATGCTTTTCTGAATACGAAGGATTTCGGCAGGGAATTGCCTATTTTCCACGGCTTTCGGCATCTCGCAGCAGCCGGTTGCCGATTTTACGGCGCGTCTGGCGCCAATTGTCCATCAACCGATTGCCCGGGCGCGACGCGTCGGCCAGGGCGCGTTCGCGGTCGGCGATGTCCTCGGGCGACAGAACTGGCGGCGCAGCCAGCGGTTTGGGATGACCGGGATCATAGCCGAAACGGTCGAAATCAATATGGAACAGCTCGGTGATCAGGCGGATTTCGGCCTGCGTCGGCTGCACCTTTGCCGACGATACCCTGCCATGGTCGCCACGCTTGTTCACATGCGCCAGCAGCCGTGGCCCCGACTTTTCACCCGTCACACGATCAAACCACGGGATCAGCGCGTCCAGCCCGTGTTCCAGATAAAAGATCTCGGCCTCGGGCGGCACGATTTCGTCCATGGGGCGCAGGTGGTTGTCATAAGAATAGGGCGGCAGATCGGTCAGCGTATCCAGCCATGCGCCAAACGAGGTTCCGGGCGCGATCTTGTGCTCGACCTCCATCTGGAAGTGAAAGGCGCTGACCACGCGGGCCACCGGGTGGCGCACGATGGCAAAGGAATGATCGAAGAAATGTTCCGGGAACAGCCGGTCCAACGCGGGCAGATTGATATGTTGCGGAGAGGTTTTGGACCAACGCTCTTTCTCGTCGATCATGTAGAACCGCGAATCCGAAAAGGCGAGACCGCCGAACCGGGTGCTGACATAATCGGCGACGGTGGACCCCCCGCATTTGGGCACATGGGCGTAATAGATGAGCTGAGGTCCGGCTCTGAAAAACGGCATGATCAACCTTTAACAACTGAAACAAGTTTTACACTATCCCAAGCCCGTCGGGAATATCCGGGTGTTAAATCATAGCATCCCTTCCGTCCACGAGGATATGTCAGACGTGCCTGGTTGGTCATGAATTCGCAACTGAAGGCGCGCCAATTCCGCTATTGTTCAAGAACAGCGCCTAATTCTGATCCGCGAAATCAAAGCGGGTGCTGCCGTTTTCCCTGAGCATTCTGGCGATCTCTGCCGCCATCAGCGCGGTAAATTCATCCCGCCCTGCAACGTCCAGATGGGAGTAATCGGGCAACTCAATGGCCTCGACCCCGGGGATGTCTTCGAAATGCAAACCAAGGGCACCCGGGACGCTGGCAACCATTCGGTCCCAGTAGTCGGCGCGCGGCAGGAGTTCGGATTCGATCTCGTTGACCAGACCGGTGGAGGGCATGCGAACGAAGACGACTTGCCCGCCACGCTCCTGAATCTTTGCGACTTTTTCGGCAAGTTCGGCATATGCATGCTTCCAGTCGACATCTTCAAGCACACCCCCGGCGATTTGCACCATGTTTACGGCCCATTCCTGAGCGCGCCGACGCGTGATCTCGGATTCGCGGAGTGTCAGGTATTGCTGCCGGTCCTCACCAATCCGGGCGTTGGGCGGTTGATCGACCGGTTTTCCAAAGCGCCCCAGATTTCGGAGCAGCCGCCCAAAGCCGTAATTGCCGCTTCGCAGCGCCATGTAGCGGTTGATGAAGTTGCCCATGCGCGTTTCCAATGCGCGGGCGCTGTTCCAATAGTTCCGGTAATACTGCACCAGCTCGATCTGAGCGTCCCGCCCCTGATCCGGCAAAAGCCAGATGGGCAGGAAGGACAGAATGACAAGGCCGCGAAAATCGCTGTTATCCGCCAGATCTTCGAGGGTCAGGTAGGGTGCGCGCCCGGCAAAGGACAGGTTGTGAATCTGCGCGCCCGGCAAAGCCTCGCGCAGCGCATCATGGGACAGCCCCGCCTGCACCCGCGAGGCCCCCAGCAGCGCCACGGCCTGTTCGGACCCGTCGGCCTCAAGCTCGGACCGCACCAGTGCCCAGCGGGGGATGGAGTTGTCGAAACTGGGCACCGCGCCCAACGCGCGTATCCACACCTCCAGCGCGAGAATGATGCCGAGACCCAACAGCACCGAAAGAACCACGGTGCGGACGGGCGTCCAGCGTTTAGAACTGAAAATAGATGAAACTGTCATGCCCGTTCCCCCCCATCAGTCCGATCATGGCGACCATACCCCCGCCCATCGCAACGCGGCACCAGACGGGTAGCGCCCGCACCATATCCTCGAAACGCCGCCCGCGCATGGCCCGATGGATGGAAAACAGGGTCACGGAACAGACCAGAACAAGGATTTTGTCGGTCAGCGAAAGATACAAATCCGTCTGCGGCGGCACCACGAAACTTGCAAACATATCCCTGACTTGCTGGAAATTTTGCGACCGGAACACGATCACCAGCAACATGGCAATCACCAGCGTGGTCAGGGAAAACACCATCGTCGCCAGACGCGTTTTCCAGATGCGCCAACCACCGATGGTGTTTTGCAGCAGAATCTCGATCACGATCACAAGGCCGTTCAGAAAGCCCCACAGGACAAAGGTCACCCCTGCCCCGTGCCACAATCCGATGATGGTCATCGTGAACAGCTGCGCGGCCAGTTTATAGGCAAAGCTGGCGTTTTTCCCGCGCAACGGGGCATAGAGGTAATCCCGGAACCAGCTGGACATCGAGATGTGCCAGCGCTGCCAGAAATCCTGCATGCCAATGGCGGAAAACGGAGCGCGAAAATTCTCGGGCAGGCTGAATCCCATCATCATGGCGATGCCAATGGCAATCAGGGAATATCCGGCAAAATCACAGAATATCTGCACGCCAAAGGCCAGTGCGGCCAAAATCACCGTCTGGCTGGGCAAGGTCCCGGGGACGGCAAAAACCCGGTCCACCACCGGGGCCATCAACCCGTCGGCAATTGCCACCTTCTCGAACAGCCCGACCAGGACAAGGGTCATGCCCCAGCCGAACCTCTCGACCGTGACAACCGGGGGTTTGATCAGTTGCGGCAGAAAGAACCGGGCACGCACGATCGGACCGGCAACAAGCTGCGGAAAGAAGGTGACGAACAGCGCGAAATCCAGAAACGACCGCGTGGGCCGTGTGCGCCCGCGATAGATGTCGATCGTGTAGCTGAGCGTCTGGAAGGTGTAAAAAGAAATCCCGACCGGCAATAGGATTGTCCAGGGCGCCGGTTCATAGGTAATGCCGACCAGACTGACCAGGCCGACAAATCCCTGCAACAGGAAATCCCCGTATTTGAAATAGCTCAGCACGCCCAGATTGCCGATCAGGCTGATGATCAGCCAAAAGCGTTTCTGCCGGACCGAGATCGCCTTGGCGATTCGATAACCACTGACGAAATCCACAACCGTCGACAAAAGAATCAGCAGCAAATAGGGCGCATTCCAGGCGGCGTAGAACACGTAGCTCATCAACAAAAGAAACAGCTTTTTCGTGCGCCAGCCGAAATTCAGGAAGTAGACGGCAAACAGGACAACCGCGAAACCGGCAAACAGATAGCTGTTGAACACCATGTCAATGCGCGCCTTTGCGCAAAAGATTTGGGTGCACAATCACGGCAATTACTCGTCTGAAGAACATTGCTGCCTGCAATACCGGGGCCTCGTGTGAAATGTCACGGGCCAAGATGGACTAAATACAGGTCAGATCACAACAAGGAATCAAAATAGGCGATTGTCTCTTTCAGCCCGTTTTCCAGATCGACCTTGGGCTGCCATCCCAGCACCTCATTGGCGCGGGCGATGACAGGGCGTCGCTGGGTCGGGTCGTCGGGCGGTAGCGAGAGATAGGTCAGCTTTGACCGCGACCCGGTCAGCTCCAGAATGGTTTCGGCCAGTTGGGTCATCGAAATTTCGACCGGATTGCCCAGATTGATCGGTCCGGTGACGTCATCGCCCGTGTCCATCAGACGGCACAACCCATCGACCAGATCGGTCACAAAACAGAAACACCGGGTCTGGCCGCCATCGCCATAGATCGTGATCTCTTCGCCTTTCAGGGCCTGAACGATGAAGTTCGACACCACCCTGCCGTCATCGGGATGCATATGCGGCCCGTAGGTATTGAAGATACGGGCGATCTTGATGCGCACCTGATGTTGGCGGTGATAGTCGAAAAACAGCGTCTCGGCACAGCGTTTGCCTTCGTCATAGCAGCCGCGCAACCCGATCGGGTTGACGTTGCCCCGATACTCCTCGGGCTGGGGATGCACCAGCGGGTCGCCGTAAATCTCGGAGGTCGAGGCCTGCAGCACCTTGGAATTGGTTCGCTTGGCCAGCCCCAGAATGTTCATCGCCCCGTTCACGGTTGTCTTGATCGTCTGAACCGGGTCGTTCTGATAGTGAATCGGGCTGGCCGGGCAGGCCATGTTGAAAATCTCGTCCACCTCAAGATACAGCGGAAAGGACACGTCGTGACGCACCAGTTCAAAACGCGGATTGTCCATCAAGGGGGTGATATGGCGCCTGCGCCCGGTCGAGAAATTGTCGACACAGATCACCTCATCGCCGCCATCCAGTATCCTGCGGCACAGATGTGACCCCAGAAATCCGGCTCCTCCGGTGATCAAAACGCGCTTTGGCGATAGCTTTTCCTGAAAATTCTGAGACACAGTGTGTAAAACTTCATTCATTACTTTATACAAGACGCCCTATACAAAAATCATCTTTGCCTGAGCATGGCGAGCGATTTCTGTGCGCAACATCGAATATGTACAACAACTGAGACAAAACAGCATACAGTCATAAATTGTTTCCGCTCAGGCCATGTTTAGGGCGAATTCAACGAAAAGAGGTGCTATTGAGAGAAAACTAGGCGATTTTTCATTAAGGAGTCTAGGACCCCATGCCCGGCACGTGTTTTTCCGGGTGAGTTTTGAACGTTGGTAAAAGTGATCAGGGTATAAAAATTATGACCGTTTCCGACAAGCAAACCGCCGTGATAATCGGTGGCGGGCCAGCCGGCTTAACGAATGCTTTTGAACTGCAGCGCATTTCATCTGACTGCAAACCCATTGTCCTAGAAGGCGCCGCCCTGGTTGGCGGAATCGCCCGAACAGAAAGCTATAATGGCTTTCGTTTCGACATTGGCGGGCACAGATTCTTTACAAAGATCAAAGAGGTCGAAGACATCTGGCACGAGATTTGTGACAAGGAATTCATCACCGTGCCGCGTCAAAGCCGGATTTTCTATCAGGGCAAGTTCTTTGACTATCCGCTGAAAATCTCCAATGCGCTTTATAATCTGGGGATTTACGAATCCGCCAGCGTGATGATGAGCTTTGCCAAATCACGGCTGTTTCCCACCAAACAGGAAGACACGTTTGATCAGTGGGTGACCAACCGGTTCGGCAAACGCCTGTTCGATCACTTTTTCCGTTCCTACACGGAAAAGGTCTGGGGCGTGCCCTGCTCGGAAATCCGTGCCGACTGGGCGGCGCAGCGTATCAAGGACCTGTCGCTGACCAAGGTGATCTGGAACGCAATCTCGGGCGCGAATGATTCGTCCAGCCTGATTGAAGAGTTCCAGTATCCTCGCCTTGGCCCCGGCCAGATGTGGGAACTGATGGCCCAGCGCGTCGAAAAGGATGGCGGCGAGGTGCGCATGCAATCCTACGTCAAGCGGGTGATCCGCGACGGGATGCGCGTCACCGGGGTCGAGGTCGAAGCCTTTGACCCCGAGACCAAGGAAACCCGCAGCTACATTCAGGAAGGCGACACCTTCTTCAACTCGATGGCGTTGCGCGATCTGATCCACGCCATGGACCCGCCGCCCCCGGCCGAGGTGGTCGCGGCGGCAGATCGGCTGAAATATCGCGATTTCATGATCGTCACCCTTGTGCTGGATCACGCCGACCCCTTCCCGGACAACTGGATCTATGTCCACGAACCCGAGGTCCGCGTCGGACGCATCCAGAATTTCCGCGCCTGGTCGCAGGACATGATGGCCGACAAGACCAAGGCGTCGATCGGGATGGAATACTTCCTCAACGACGACGAAGAGATGTGGCGCATGGACGACAAGGACCTGATCGCCATGGCCGCAAAAGAGTTGGAGCGCGTGGGCCTGGCCCCGGCCTCATCCGTCATCGACGGGGCGATCATTCGCCAGCCCAAGGCCTATCCGGTCTATGACGCCGAATATATGGAGGCGCTGGAGGTTCTGCGCATCTGGCTGCAGCAGCTGGAAAACTTTGAAACCGCCGGGCGCAACGGCCTGCATCGCTATAACAATCAGGACCATTCGATGTTGTCGTCCATGTATGCGGCGCGCAACATGTTGGGGGCGGATTATGACGTGTGGAACGTCAATGTCGAACGCTCCTACCACGAGGAATTTCAGACCAAACCTTATGAGCGGGGCGAGAAAGCCAACGCTGCCTGACGTTTAACGGGACAATTGCCCAGTGTCCAAACACCGGGAAAAACGATATGAGTACTAAGACATCAGGACCGATCCGGCATGGCGGACTCTGGCTGTTAGCAGCATTGGCTATGGGCTTGTCCGTCTATGCGCTGAATGGCGGGTTGCTGTTCTATTTCGACACCGCGGGTTACATGTCACAGGGCCTGACGGCACTGGACAGCCTGAACCTGCTGCCCCCTCCGCCGGTTGAGGCACAGGGCGGCGGCACAGCAGCCTCGATCCCGTCAGATACCGGAGACACGGTGAACGGCTCGCGATCCCTGTTCTACGGGCTCGTGCTGGCGGTGCTGGCCAGCTATGCCCGGCTGGACCTGATCCTGCTGCTGGACGTGCTGGTCGTGTTCCTGACGGTCTGGCTGCTGTTGCGGGTGGCGCAGCGGGTGGACCGGGTCATGGTCGCTCCGGTCACGCTGACGGGCGCGGCTTTGTTTGTAGCATGTTTCGGCGCACTGCCCTTTTATCTGGCCTATGTCATGCCGGATATTCTGGCCCCGATCCTGATCCTGATCGTCGCTTTGTTCGCAGGCTACGCCAACCGGATGCAAGTGTGGGAGATCGCGCTGGCCCTGATCCTGGGCTTTGCTGCCGTGCTGTCGCACCCATCGCATCTGGCCATGGCAATGCTCAGCCTGCCGCTGGCCGCGCTGATCGCCGGTCTGGTGCAACGCCCCAGTTTCTGGGTGGCCCCTGTGCTGGTCGGATTGCTGATCGCGGGCGGCATGGCCGAACGTGTGCTGTTCCGCATGCAGGTGACGGAACGCACCGGTTCCGAGGTTCTGTACAACCCTTATATCACCGCACGCCTGATACAGGACGGGCCGGGATATGCCTATCTGCAGGACAACTGCCCGGACGCCGATCAGGCGACCTGCACGCTTTATGAGGCGTTGCAGAACTCGGAAGACCCGATGCGGCTGACCGCCACGCATATCATCTTTGAGGAAACGCCGGAACTGGGCTCACTGCGCCATCTGGATGAGCTGACGCAGAAATCCATCGGCGACGCGCAGTATCAGTTCTTTCTGGATGTGCTGATAGACCGGCCCCTGCACGTTGTCGGAGCTTTCCTGAACAACACGCTGCATCAGGCCACCCTGTTCAGCATCCACCAGACCATTCCCAACGACGGCGCCCGCCGCAGCGTTCTGGAAAACCCCGAGGTGCCCTCGGGCCTGTTCACAGACGGGCGGCTCAGACGCGATCAGGGGTGGTATTCTGCCGTCTACGCCGTGCAGGCCGCGCTTTATACGCTGTCGCTGATTGCTATCCTCGTGCTGCTGGTCAAACCGTCCGCCCTGTCGGCGCGGATGCGGGCACTGACCGTGATGGTGTTGCTGGGCATCTTGGTCAACGCCTTCGTGTGCGGGGCCCTGTCTCAACCGGCAGCGCGATACGGTGCGCGGGTCATCTGGCTGCTGCCGCTGCTGGCGGTCATCTTGTGGGGCTTTGCGCGGGCAGAGCCTGTAGGGGGCGAACGTAATGAATGATGTGAAGATCAGTGTCATCATGCCCGCCTTCCGGGCCATGCACCTGCTGCCCCGGGTGCTGCCACCGCTGCTGGCCATGCGCGACCGGGGTGAAGTGGTCGAGGTGATCGTGGTTGACGACGCCTCACCCGACGGAACGGCGGATATGGCCCGCGACATGGGGGCCGAGGTCTATGTGATGGACCAGAACGGCGGCCCGGGTGCCGCGCGCAACTTCGCGGCGACCAAGGCCAGCGGTGAGGTGCTGTGGTTCGTCGATTCGGACGTGATCGCCAAGGATGACGGCGCCCGGTGGCTGCAGGATATCTTTGGCGCGGGCGATGTGGCCGCGGCATTTGGGTCCTATGACGACAGCCCCGAAGGCCCCTGGTTTTCGCGCTACAAGAACCTGATGCACCGCTTCTATCACCAAAGCGCCCGGCGGCAGGCGCGCACATGGTGGGCCGGTTGCGGTGCGATCCGGGCCGATATGTTCAGCCGCGTTGGTGGCTTCGACGTTGATACCTATCGCATCCCCTCGATCGAGGATATCGAGCTTGGCTACCGCATCCACGCCGCAGGGGGCGACATCGTGGTCGATCCCAGATTGCAGGGCAAACACCTGAAAATCTGGTCGGTGCGCAACTCGGTCCACACCGATATCTTCTGCCGCGCCCTGCCCTGGTCGCGCCTGATCATCAACCGCGAGGGGTTAAGCGACGATCTGAACACCGGATGGATGGAACGGTTCCGCGCCGGGCTGGCCGGGCTATTGCTGCTGACCCTGCTGGCGATGATTGTTCAGCCTTCGCTGTGGCCGCTGCCGCTGATCCTGCTGGCGCTGATTTTTGCCGTCAACGCCGCGCTGTTCCGGTTCATGTGGGACGCGGGCGGCCCGATCTTTGCCATCAAGGCGCTGCTTTATCACCAGTTTTACTACCTATACTCGGCCTGCGCCTTCGTTTGGTGCCTGTTCGAATTTCATATCCTTGGCCGAAGGAACCGTCTGCATGTGCCCTGAGTTTCCCAGCAACACCTATTGTGACAGGGGGCGGTAATGGCACGCTTTCTGATCACCGGTGGTGCCGGGTTCATCGGCATGCACCTGACGCGGGCCCTGCTGGATCAGGGCCACGCGGTACATATCCTCGACAACCTGTCGACCGGCAGTCGGGCCAATCTGGCGCAGGGGGTAGAGTTTCATGAGGATGACATCAACTGCCCCGATCTGCTGCAACGGCTGATGGGAAAGATGGACGGCGTGTTCCATCTGGCGGCGGTGTCATCGGTTCAGGCCTATGTCAGCGACTGGATCGGCTCGGCCCGGGTCAATCTGGGTGGCACACTAAGCGTCTTTGCCGCCGCTGCGCGGGCGCAGGTGCCCGTGGTCTATGCCAGCTCGGCCGCCATCTACGGCGCGGCCTCGGACCTGCCGATCAGCGAGGCAACGCAACCCCGCCCGATCTCGGGCTATGGGGCCGACAAGCTGTCGGGCGAATATCATGCGCAGGCTATGGCCGAGGCGATGGGACTCAGTTCCGTGGGTCTGCGGTTCTTTAACGTCTACGGGCCGGGCCAGTCGCGGGCCTCGGCCTATACCGGGGTCATCACCATCTTTCTGGACCGTTGGCTGCAGGGCGACAGTGTGGTGATCTATGGCGACGGCACCCAGACCCGGGATTTTGTCTATGTCGGCGATGTGGTGCAGGCGTTGATGCAGGGCATGACCCATGCACAAGCCGGGGCCTGCGATGTGTTCAACATCTGCTCGGGCCACGCCGTGTCGGTCAACGATCTGGCCGACAGCATCGGGCGCATCACCGGAACGCCGCTGAACCGGGATTACGCCCCCGCACGACCGGGTGAGATTCACTCGTCCTGCGGATGCCCTCAGAAAGCCGCGCGGGTGTTGGATTTCCGCGCGGACACTAAATTTGAAACAGGTCTGGCCCAGTTGATCGACTGGTTCAGGCTGCACGACCATGCGGTTGCCGAATGACACCGCACCGCAGGAGCTGAAACAGGACATGAACGAAACCGTTGCACAAAACGACACCAGCGCCCCGGTGGACCCGGCGCAGCCGCCGATGTCCCTGAGCGTCGTGATCCCTGCCTATAACGAGGAAAACGCGGTGCGGGCCACGGTCGAGGACGTGCGCGAACATCTCGCCCCGCTGGGCATCGACTATGAGATCATCGTCGTCGATGACGGGTCACAGGACAACACCCGCGCCGAGGCCGAGGCCAGCGGCGCGATTGTCGAGTGCAATCAGGTTAACTCGGGCTATGGGGCCTCGCTGAAACGAGGTGTCCGCCGGTCGCAATATGAATACGTGGCCATCCTGGACGCCGACGGAACCTATCCCGCGCGCTACCTGCCCGAGATGCTGGAGATGTGCCGCCATCAGGACATGGTGGTGGGCGACCGGGGGGCGGCGATGAAGAACGTGCCGCTGCTGCGACGACCTGCAAAGAAGTTCCTGTTCGCCTTTGCGTCCTTTCTGGCCGAGCGCAAGATCAACGACCTGAACTCGGGCCTGCGGGTGTTCCGGCGGTCAGAGCTGGTCCCGTTCCTGCCGCTGCTGCCGCAGAATTTCTCGTTCACAACGACGATCACGCTGTGCATGACCTCGAATGGCAAGCGGATGGTCTATACGCCCATCGAATACGGAAAACGGGTGGGCAAGTCCAAGATCCGACCGATTGATTTCATCAACTTCATCATCCTGATCCTGCGCATCTCGACCCTGTTCAACCCGCTACGCGTGTTCATTCCGCTGGGGCTGGCGTTCATGGTGCTGGGATTGGTGAAGCTGATCTATGACATCTATATCGGCAATCTGTCGGAAACGGCGGTGTTTGCGTTCCTTGCGGCCATCATGATCTGGTCGCTTGGGTTGATCGCTGACATGATCTCAAGGCTGCATCTGAGGCCCTGAGATGGCGCAGCCGCAGCATACCTCGCGCATCAGTCGCAAATGGATGATCCGGGCAACGGGGTCGGCCCTGTTGCTGATCCTGCTGTTCTGGCTGCTGCCCTGGGATGCGGTGATCGCCGGGTTCCGGTCTACGCCGCCTGCGGTCTTCGTCTCGGTCTTTGCGATATTCCTGCTGGCCCATGTCGGGGCGGCGCTGAAATGGCGGCTGCTGTTGGGCCACGACATGCCGGTGGTTGCCGCCATCCGCGCCCATTTCGCCGGGCTTGCCGCCAACCTGTGCCTGCCCGGCGCGATCGGAGGCGACGCGGTGCGCGCCGGTCTGGCGCAATCCAGCCTGCAGGACGGCCCCCGCGTGGTTGCGGTGGCGCTGGTGGATCGGGTGATCGACATGCTGGCGCTGCTGACCCTGTCGGTCATTGGCATCATTCTGACCCGCGATGCGGGCACGGAATTTTCCGTCATCCTGCAATCGCTGGCCTTGCTGGCACTGGCCGTGGCCGGGTTTCTGGCCCTGCCCCATCTGTTGCCGAAGCTGTGGACCCTGATCCCTTCGCTGCCCGGTCGTGGGTTTGCCGACCGCCTGAGCAGCAGTTTCCGCCTGCTGGCTGGGCGGCCCGCGCTTTTGGTCAGCGTCTTTCTGGCCTCGACCGCAGTGCAACTGGTTCTGGTCTCCATCGCGTGGTGGCTAGCCGTTGCCGCAGGTGCGGGGGTGGCGTTTGGACCATGGCTCTTTGCCTGGCCGCTGGCCAAGCTGGTGGCGGTGCTGCCGGTCTCGCTCAACGGCCTCGGCCTGCGCGAGGCGACATTGGCAGGCTTCCTGCTGCCCTTCGGCGCCCATGCGCCAGCGGTGGTTGCCGCCGGGCTGATGTGGCAGGCGGTTTTGTTCGCGGCGGGTGGTTTCGGGGCTTTGGTATTGGTTATGACCGGCAAGGGTTTGCCCTTTGCCGGAAAGAAGGATGTTGTGCGTGGTGAGTGACAAGGCCAAGGGCAAAACAAGCTATACAATTCTGGGCGGCGGACCGGCTGGCCTGATGACCGCGCATCTGCTGGCGCGTGACACCGATGCGCGGGTTACGCTGATCGACCGCGCCTCTCGGTTGGGCGGCAATGCGGGCTCTTTTCAGGTTGAGGGGATTACCACCGACTACGGCTCTCACCGTTTTCACCCTGCGGCAGAGCCCGAAGTGATGGCCGAGGTCAAGGCGCTGCTGGGCGATGACCTGCTGTTGCGCCCACGCCATGGCCGTATCCGGCTGGGCGGGCGCTGGATTCACTTTCCACTGAAACTGGGCAATGCGCTGAAATCGCTGCCCGTGCCCTTTGCGCTTTCGCTGATCCGCGACATGGTCACCGGCCCGCTGCGCCGCGCGCCTGATGGTCCGGCGACCTTTTCCAGCGTGCTGCTGAAAGGGCTGGGGCCGACGATTTCAAAGAATTTCTACTTCCCCTATGTCCGCAAACTGTGGGGGCTGGACCCGGATCATCTGGCCGTGAAACTGGCCGAGCGCCGCGTCTCGGGCTCATCGGTGAGCAAAATCCTGATGAAGATGGCCCGGATGCTGCCCGGCCTGCGCAGTGAAACCACGGGGCGGTTTTTCTATCCGCGCAAGGGCTTCGGTCAGATTTGCCAGACCATGGAGGAAAGCGCGCGCCAAAACGGGACCGATATCCAGCTAGAGACGGGAATTGAACGGATCGAGCGGGACGGAAATACCGTCACCGCCGTGATCACCAAGGACAAAACGGGCCACGAGACCCGACATGACGGCAGCCAGATTCTGTCAACCATCCCCCTGACCGCGCTGCTGGGCGCGATGGACCCTCCGCCCCCGGCTGAGGTGATCGAGGCCGCCCGTGCCATCCGCTATCGCGGCATGATCCTGATCTACATGGTGCTGGAAACCGGTCAGTTCACCGAATACGACGCGCATTACTTTCCGGAAGTGTCCATTCCGATCAGCCGCATGTCGGAAACCAAGAACTACAACAACGTCACCGCCCCCGAAGGGCTGACGGTGCTGTGCGCCGAACTGCCTTGCGATCCGGGGGAAGAATGGTGGGACATGTCCGACGAAGAGTTGGGCCAAGCCTTCTGTTCCTGGCTGGGTGGTGTCGATCTACCGGTGAACGTGCCGGTCAAATCAGTCATCACCCGACGTTTATCACATGCCTATCCGGTCTATGACATCGACTATGCCGACCGGTTCGAAACCGTCGACAACTGGCTGGAATCGCTGGATGGGCTGGTGAATTACGGGCGGCAGGGGCTCTTCGCCCATGACAACACGCACCACGCCTTTGCCATGTCCTTTGGCCTTGCCGATTGCCTGTCGCCTGATGGCACGTTCGACCGGCAGAAATGGGCGCGCTATCGCGAAAAGTTCTCGCATCATGTGGTGGAGGACTAGGCGCTTGACCGGACCCGTTGTGGATATCCTGATGTATCACTCGATCTCGGAGGCCGGGGGACCTACGTCCATCGCGCCGGGTGACTTTGCCGCGCAGATGCGGGTGCTGGCGGCGTCGGGTGTCGGGCTGATCACGCTGGACGATCTGGCCAGCGGGGCGAACCTGCCGGTCCGATCCTGCATCGTCACCTTTGACGACGGATTTCAGGATTTTGCCGAAACCGCATGGCCGATCCTGTCCGATCTTGGAATTCCCGCCATGGTCTATCTGCCCTCGGGCTGTATTGGCCGGGCCGAAAGCTGGCGCGGGGCCAACGCCCCCGCCCGTCCACTGATGGGATGGCGCACGATCCGCGACCTTGCGGCCCAAGGCGTGCAATTTGGCAGCCACACGGTCAGCCATCCTGATCTGGACGCCATGGCCGAAGCGGAATTGACCGCAGAGCTCACCCAATCCCGCGACAGGATCGAAACCGAGCTTGGCCAGCCGATCCGCCATTTCGCCCCGCCCTATGGCCGCGCCAGCGCCCGTGTCCGCGCGGTGATCGCGCGGCACTATGCGACCTCGGTCGGGACGCGTCTGGGGCAGGCCGACAGGGCCTCGGACCTGCACGATCTGCCGCGGATCGAGATGTTCTATTACCAAAACCCCGAACGGTTCCGCGACCATTTGCGCGGCAAAGGCCGCCCCTATCTGCGGCTGCGTCAGGGCTTGCGCGCCGCGCGCGATCTGACCTCGAAACCATGGGAGCGCGTCCAATGACCTTTGTGCAAACCATGGCCCGCAAAATTCTGCCGGAAAGTACCCGCCGCTGGATCACCTTGCAGCGACAGAAACACCGGCTGCAATGGCCTCGCGCCGGATCGGTCGATTTCGGCGATTTCGACCGGCTGAGCCCGGTCTCGAACATCTTCGGTTTTGACCGGGGGCAAGCCATCGACCGCTATTATATCGAGGCGTTCCTGCGCGAAAACCGCACCGATATCACCGGGCGCTGCCTGGAGCTGGGCGATCCGGCCTATATCGAAAAATTCGGCCACGGCGTGACGCAACCGGACGTGCTGCATTATGTCGAAGGCAACCCGCAGGCCACGATTGTTGGCGATCTGACCGATGCGCCACATATTCCCGACAACAGCTTTGACTGCATCATTTTCACCCAGACCATCCAGATGATCTATGAACCCCGCGCGGCGTTCGAAACCTTGCACCGTATCCTCAAACCCGGGGGCGTGGCGCTGGTGACCTCGGCCGGGATTGCCAAGATCGGGCGGCGGCTGGGGCGTGACGATTGGGGTGAATACTGGCACTTCACCACCCAATCCCTGAACGCAATGGCCCACGAGTTCTGGGCCCCGGACGGGATCACCATTCACAGCTACGGCAACGTCATGAGCGCCTGCGCCTTTCTGCAAGGTCTGGCCGCCGAGGAGTTGCTGCCCGCTCAACTGGACCACCGCGACGAAGATTTCGAGGTGATCGTCACCGCAAGACTACAGAAAGAGGGCGCATGACCGATCTCACCCTGACGCCCGAACAGATGCGCGGCGCCCATGACTATCTGGGCGGCGATGCGACCGTGTTGGGCGATATCCTGCAAAACCCTGCATCCGGGCAGGTGGTGAAACTTCCTGTTACGCCGGACACGGTGTTTTACATCGAAGGCATCTGGCGGCTGCTGGAAGACCACGGGTTGAAACCCGAACTGCTGCCCTCCGAAGGGCTGGATGCGCGCGAAGAGGAATTCGTCAGTGATTTCCGCCATTTCTTCCTGAAATCCTCACCGCCCGGCGAGAAGAACCCATCTTCGGTCCTGCGGGACGGGTTGGCCTTTCTGCGGCACGGGACGATGACGTTCTTTGGCTTTGGACCCGGCCCGACACCCGAACCCACCACTCTGCCCTCGGTCGTGCTGATCGGGGCCTATGGTGGTGAACATGTCGGAGACGCGGCCATTCTGGGTGGTGTCCTTCTGGGCTTGCACCGCGACTATGGCACCACGCGCGCCACCATCATGAGCAAACGCCCCGAACACACCAAGCGACTGGCGGCGGCGCTGGACACTCCGGTCGAACTGACGATCGTGCCATACGGACATCGATACATCCGCGACCAGATTGATCTGGCGGATGGGCTGGTGTTTGCTGGCGGGCCGCTGATGGACCTGCCGCGCATGTTGGTGATGCATCTGAAGGCGGCGCGGCTGGCCTCGGTCCGGGGTAAGCCGTTCGTGGTGCGCAATGTCGGTGTCGGCCCGTTCAAACGCAAGCTGTCGCGCTGGATCGCACGCCGGATCGCCCTGCATGCTGCAGTGTTCACCGTGCGCACCAGCAAGGCGGCGAAGGCCCCGGAACTGGATGGCATCAACGTCAATATCGGCCATGATCCGGCCTTCGATTACCTCGATAGCCGACCGGCCGAACTGGGCATGCTGACCGAAGCCGAAAAGGCAAACGTGGACAATCTGCTGGCAGGCACCGAGGGCCGCGTCCTGATCGGGGTCAACATACGCCCCATCCGCCATGATTGGGCCACGCAGGGCGAAGATTTTTCGCGACAGGCCGAGGATCGTTGTTTCAAGGAATGCAGCAAGGCGATGATCGCGCTGGCGCAATCCAGCCCCAAGCCCATCACCTTTGTGTTTTTCCCGATGAACCCCATCCAGCTGGGCGCCTCGGATCTGGAGGCCGCCTATCGGCTGCACACCCTGACCGCCGAACATTGCGACCTGCGGGTGATGCAGTCGGACCCGGATGTGGACGGGGTTCTGTACCTGCTGCGCCGCCTGAACGCGGCCATCGCGATGCGGTTCCACGGCTGTATTTTCAGCCTGTCTCAGAAAATCCCCACTTTTGGGATAGACTACTATCCGGGACAGGGCGGCAAGGTGGAACAACTGTTTGCCGATCTCAGCCAAAGCGCGCGTGTGCGGCGCATGGATGAGGTCCGCGCCGACTGGCTTGAGGAAGGGCTGGGCCGGGTTCTTCTGACCAAACAGCAAGATGTCGGATTAAAGGATATTAACCGAAGCGCCTGAGAGTGCCATTTGAAGGAGAAATGTTATGAGTGTCGGACAGAATATCTCTGCGGGCAATGCAGACTGGACCTTTGGCAACGACGTGCCCGATACGTTCGTCGATCATATCAAGGTTTCGGTTCCTCTGTATGAAAGCGGCCATGATCTGGTCTGTCAGCTGTCGGATTACTTCGTGAAAAAGGAAGGGGTCGCCTATGAAATCGGCACCTCGACCGGAGAGCTGCTGCGCAAGCTGGCGATGCACAACACCCACAAACCCGACCTGCGCTGGATCGGTCTGGATGTCGAGGACGCAATGATCGAGGCCGCGCGCAAACATTGCGCCGACGTTCCGCAGATCGAAATCCTCAACGAAGACATCCGGTTGATGGAGCTGGAAAAGGCCGATCTGATCGTCAGCTATTACACCATGCAATTCATCGCCCCGCGTGACCGTCAGGCGGTGTTCGACAAGATTTACCAAAGCCTGAACTGGGGCGGCGCGTTCATCATGTTCGAAAAGGTACGCGGCCCGGATGCGCGGTTTCAGGACATTGTCACGCAGCTGTACAGCGATTTCAAACTCAAGAACGGGTTCTCGCCGGAAGAGATCATCGAAAAGTCACGCTCGTTGAAAGGTGTGATGGAACCGTTTTCGACCCAGGGCAATCTGGATTTGCTGGGCCGCGCCGGGTTCCAGGACATCATGAGCATTCAGAAATACATCTGCTTCGAAGGCTTTTTGGCGATCAAATAGGCGGGTGACTCAAAAGATGGGCTGGCCCAGTTGCCAGGTCAGCTCCGTGCCGTCCGGCAGGATGATGGTAACCGGATTGTCGCCCACACTGGCGGTCAGGTCGAAATCAGCCTGTTGCCAGTCGCCATCAGTGACCAGCGGCAATGTGACGGGGTCCTGACCGGACAGCGTCACCTGAACGTCGGCGATTGCGGGGTTCTGCAACCGCACGCGCAGCGGCAATGATTCACCCGCACGCATTTTACCACGTGCAAACAGCAGGACCGAGCCCTCGGCCTGCAGGGTCGTGTGAACCGCCGGAACCCGAGACCAACGATCCGTCTGCGACATGTATTTATAGGTCCCGGCCCCAAGCCCCATGATCAGCGCCAAGGGCAGCAGCCATTTCAGCGGAAACATCCCCTGCCAGACCACGCGCAAGGCACTGGCTGAGTGGCCCTCGGTCGGGCGGGTCATGCGGCGGGCATAGACCATGGCGCCGAACAGGCACAGACCGGTCAGCAGGGCTCCGAACAGGAACCACAGAACGCGGGTGAACGTGCCGCCCCAGATGCCGAAATGCAGACTGTCGGCGGCTTCGCGGATGCGGGTCACGCCGCTTAACTCCTGCGCCTGAAATGCGCCGATCACGGACATGTCCAATGGGTCCAGCGTGACCTTGTTCGCCCGTCCGCGCACGAACCATGCCTCGGCCTGACCCTGAACGATGATCGCCTGACCGGGGAAAATCGGTAGAATAACCATCTCTGGTTCAAGCCCCGGAACCTCGGATGACGCAATCGCAACCGCCTGTTGCAGGTCGCCCCCGGTGAACCCGTCGGGCAGCGGTTTGATCCGGGCAGCGGGCGCGTCGGGTTTGGGATAGGAATAGGACGTCGCCCCGAGTGTCCCGAGAAAGAAATACAGGCTGGTCAGAACCACAATCACCATGAAAGGCAGCGACCACAGCGCCGCCAATCGGTGCATCGCGCCCCAATAGGCCCGCGCGTTCAGATCGCGCGACGGCCAGCGGAAAAACCCACGCCAAAATCGCCGGTAACTGATCAGCCCGGTCACCATCATCATCGCCATGATGGGGGCCGTTATCGTCACCAGAAAGTTGCCGACAAAATGCTGCGTCAGCAAGCTGTCGTGGAAGATGCGCAGGACATATTTGAACCCGATCAGGCCAGTCAGGCCCGTGATCTCTCCGGTCTGAGGGTTTGTCCAGACCAGCAGCTTCTCACCCCACGGTGTCACCATCGTGGTGTGATCTGCCACCAGGGTGGATTTTCCACGTTCAATCCGCTCGACCCGCGCCTCGGGCCATTCGGTCAGGATATTGTCATAGATGGCGCCCACTGGCAGCGGGCCGCGGGTCAGGCTACCGCGGCGGTCGCTATCGAACAGGGCCTCAATCTCGGGTGCCAAAGACAGCAGGGTGCCGGACAGGATCAGAGCACCCAGATACAGAACGATGTTCAGCCCGCACCACGTATGCAACCAAAACAGAAAATTGCGAATGGGCTTTCTGGATGACATCAAACAACCTGGCAAAATCGCTCGGAACGACCGAAGTATATGGATATCCAAGTGGGAATCCATGCCGTCGGGCCATGCGAAAGCCACTAATTCGCAAATTTTAGCGAGATTTAACTATCCAGCCGCTCAATCCGACACGTCATCATGTGGTTTGGCATAAGCCACCCGTACAAAATCGGCGATCAGGGGGCCTCGGCGGACAAGGGCAGCAGCAAGATACAGGCCCAACCCGGCGACAGCGCCCCATGGCTGCATCCCCCAGAGCACCCATATCGCCAATGCCGCCAACGCGGCCCCGGCAGGCACCAGACAGGGCGACAGGATATCCAACGGACCAACTTTGCGGTTCACGGCAATCTGGGTCAGGACGGCGCTGGTCAGGATGGCGCCCACAAAACTCAGCGCCGCACCAACCGCACCAAGATGGGGAATGGTAAGGATGCCGATGGTGATCATGGCGGCGGCCCCGACGATCTCAGCCCGCAGCAGGTGGTTCTGTTCATTCTTTGCGATCAGCGACCAGCGGGCATGGCCGCTGAGCAGCCGCAGCGGGAAGGCCCAGGCCAGACAGATCAGCGCCGGGGCGGCCGTGGCAAAGGCGTCGCCAAACACGAAACTCATGATCTGGTGAGCGAACAGCGTCAGCGTCAGCGCCACCAGAATGCCGCCCCATCCGATGACATGGACCGAGGCGCGCATGACCCGGTCCCACGCGGTCAGGTCCCGGTGCAGGCTGCGCGTAATCGCCGGGTAGAGGTTGAAGTGATAGATGAAGCTGAGCACCAGCAGCGAGATCACCAGCCGCTGCGCCGCGCCCAGCCAGGCCGATTGCACCGGGTCCGCAAGAACCGCCAGCATCATCATCGGCGCATACAGCATAAAGGCCCAGAGCATATTCGACAGCCCCACCGCCGCCCCTTCGCGCAGGAACCGCAGCGCGTCGCGGATCGGCCAGCCGGCCCGGAGCGGCAACCGCAGGGCGTATTGCGTCGCGACATAGTAGGCCGAGACCAGCGCCAGCGTAGCACATTCGATCCATCCCACGGTCACCAGCGGCGTGCCGGGATGCACCAGCAGAAACACCCCTGCCGCAAAACCCAGCGACCGGATCGGACGGGCCAGCGCGGCGAGGCTCATGTATTCGAGCCCCTGCAACAGCCATTCCTGCTTTAACGGCGCAAAGATCAGGCTGGCGATATAGACCCACAGCAGCGCCTGCCCCGCCGGTGTCAGATTGGCGAAATGCGACAGCAGAAACGCGGCGGGCAGCACGAACAGCGCCATGATGAACCGCGCAACTGGCACCTGACTGGCGATGGTCTGCGCCCGGTCCGGCTGCATGGCCAGCGCCCTGACCCCGATCGTACCCGCGCCGCATTCGATGACAATCGCCGCAAAGGCCGCGACCGAGATCGCAAGCTCGATCATCCCGTAATCTTCCGGGGCCATTTGGCGGGCCAGATAGGCGAACGTAATGAACCCGACCAACATGCTGACCGCCTGCCCTCCGGCCAGAGACAGAAGATCGCGCAAAAGCTTGGGGCCGGATTTGGAAAAGAACCGGCCCGTGCGCCCGTTGGACAGCGACTCGCGTGCGTTACGGGGCATTGGATTTCAACACGACGATGCCGCCACCCGAAAGTGAGCCGTGGAAGTAATCGGCCTCGGAGAATTGCCCTTGGATACTGTCCAGAATATCCGCGTGACGACGCCGGGTGACCGCCGGAAACGTGTAGACGATCCAGGTTTCCCGGGCCGGATCATACAAGGCTTCAAACTCGGCCAGAGTGTCCGCGCCGTCCCAATCGGGGGCGTAATATTCGCGATAAGGCGGGATGGTCAGGCCCAGAGCGATCACACGGGCATCGGCGCTGCGGTTGCTTTCGACAAAATCCCGCGCGCCGGTGAAATCCTGTTTTGGATAGCGATAGTTTTGCGGCAACAGCACAAGCGTCGACAGAATTCCCAGCACGGCAAAGCCCTGCCCCAGACGCTGGCCATTCCACCCGAGACGATGCCCCAACCACTGCCCTATTCCGGTGGCCCCGTAGATAAGGAACAGGCAGATCAGGCCCAGATCGCCCAGAAAATACCGGGGCCAGACCCGGAAGGACAGCGCCACCAGCAAGGCAACCGTCAGCGCCACATGCAGGATCAGGACCAACGGCAAAACCGGCGCGCTCCGGTAAAGGCGCGCCATCCCCACGCCGATCACAAAAAGTGCCACAGGCAGCGCCGGGCCAAGGATGGGACCCAGCCCGCGTATGACCTCGGCCAGCGTCCACAGCGGATTTTTCCACTGGGCAATGGATTGCGCGCGCACGGCGTCCTCGGGGCCGGATTGCACGGCGGTGAAGGTGGTGATCATCGCGTCATACATCGGCAGATAGATCAGCGCCGTCAGCCCCAGCCCCAACGCCGCCCCGACCAGAGGCATAA
>NZ_JALCBM010000011.1:25541-42446 GCF_028066395.1 Ruegeria sp. | reverse complement strand
AGATAGATCAGCGCCGTCAGCCCCAGCCCCAACGCCGCCCCGACCAGAGGCATAATGATCGCGCCTTGCGGCAGCTTCTGATCGTGCAAGCGGGCCAGCAGCAAGCTCAGAACCCAGGCCAATCCAAGTGCGGCGTAGAAAAATGCCGCCGACAGATGCGTGTACATGGCGCAGGCAAAAGTAAGGCCAAAGCCCAGCCAAAGGCCCCAGCGCGGCTTGCGCATACCCTCGACCAACAGGACCAGAGCGATCAGACCGAAAAACAGCAGACCCGTGTAACCCCGCGCATTCTGCGAAAACCAGATGTGGTGATAAGACACCGCCATCAACGCCGTCGCCATCAGCGCCTCGGGCGTGGACACCACGCGGCGTGCCAGCAGCCACAGCGCCCACAGGCTGGCCACGCCCCACAGAACCGCAGGCAGGCGCAAGGCCCAGGCGCTTTCGCCGAACAGAACCACGGACGCCTTGCCCTGAAGGCTGAAAAACACGTGATTGTTCAGGCTGTCATAGGTGGTCAACAGCTCGGCCAGCGGCAGCCTGACATATCGTGTCAGGGTCGTGATCTCATCATACCACAGCGCACTGTCCAGATTGGCCACGCGCAGGATCAGGCCCAGAACAAGGATTGCGCCCAGCGCCAGACCCTCGGCACGGGTAACCGGCGGAGCCATTGTCTGATCGGATGAAAATGATCTGCCCATAACACCAAATTGCTAAAATATCCCGTCCCGGACTAGCGGAAATCGCAGTCCAAAGCCAGTAAAGCGAACCCGGGCACAGCCTAAGCGGTCAGTTCACAGCCTTGGGCGGGATTGTTTCCAGCTATTCGAAACCCCAAAGCCGGTCTAGACTGCCCGGATATTGATGGTTGTTTTGTGGAAAGAGTGTCTTATGCCCAAGCTGGTACATCATATTTTCATCTCGCTGATCTGCTGTCTGCTGCTGATCAACCCGGCCCGCGCACAGGACGCCACCCTGACCATCGACCCCAGCTTTCGTTTCCAGACCATGACCGGGTGGGAGGTTCTGGCCCGCGGTTGGGAATATGACAAAGCCGCAGACCGCTTCGATGGCAGCTGGTATCGCGACGCGGATCTGCACGACCGGATCATGGATGCGCTGGTCGAAGAGGCCGGTATCAACCGGGTGCGGGTCGAAATCCGCTCTGGCATGGAAAATCCGGTGGATTACTGGGCCGCGTTTGAACGGGGCGAGATCGGCTATGACGAGGTGAAAAGCCGCTTTTACCACAAGATCAACGACAACGCGGACCCGTTCGATGCCCGTCCCGGCGGGTTCCAGTTCTCGTTTCTGGATTTTCAGATCGAAAACATCGTCAAACCGCTGCAGGAGCGCCTGAATGCGCGCGGTGAGACCCTGTATATCAACCTCTGCGTGGTCGATTTCCGCTGGGGCGGCGAGAAGCAGAGCGATTTCAGCCTCGCCCGCAATCCCGAGGAATATGCCGAGCTGGTCAGTCAGGCCATCTATCATATGCAGGACCGCCACGGGCTGGTGCCCGACGGGCTGGAGGTTGTTCTGGAGCCCGAAAACACCAATGGCTGGCGCGGGATTCAGATCGGACGGGCCGGGGTGGCGGCGACGGATCGGCTGCAATCTCGGAACATTACGCCGGAACTGCTGTTGCCTTCGGTCAAGAATGCGCAGAACGCCGTGCGGTTTTTCCAGTCGGCCATCAGCGTTCCGGGCGTGTGGCAGCGCACCAGAGCGTTGACCTATCACCGCTATGCCGGGCGGCGCGCGAAAATCCTGGGTGAGATTCGGAACGTCGCCCGGGGCCGGAGCGTGCGGGTCGAGATGCTGGAATACACCAATGGCCGGGTTGACGATCTGATACAGGACCTGATCGTCGCGCAGGCCAGCGCCTGGCAGCTTTATTCGATCATCGCGCGGCATCCACCGGCCTCGCAGGAAACGGCCAAAAGCGTGATGCTCTATGGCTCGCCCGAGGATGGGCAGGTGGGGCTGTCCCATCAGGGGCGCGAATTGGCGCAATACTTCCGCTATGTCCGGCGCGGCGCGCAGAGGATCGGTTCGGTGTCCGACAATGGTGATTTTCTGGGGCTGGCCTTCGAAAACCCGGCTGAGGGTCTGTTCCCCGGCACAGTTCTGATATTGCGCAGCAAACGCGCGGGTTCGGTCGCCATTCAGGGCCTGCCCGCCGGGCGCTATGGTGTCAGCTATTCGGGGCGCGACGTGATCTCAGCCGAGTTACCGTCATTGGATGTCGGCGCGGATAAGGTATTGCTGGACGTGCCCGAAGAGGCCGTCGTGTCGATCTTTCCTTTACCCGCTGAGTAGGCGGGTCAGGGCGCGCCCAGCGCCACGGCCTTGAATTTTTCGTTTTCATACAGCATCGGCCCATCCCATGGGGTGTCTGCATACAGAACGGCATGTGTCGCGCCATAACCTTGCGCAGTGGCGATCCATTCAGTGTTCGCCCGGTGGGCTGCCCGCATTTCCTGCAACGCGCCAAAGCCATTCTTACTGAACGGGCCATACAATGCCTCAAGCCGCTGATGCCAGTTGCCAAGCCCGGCATCGTCAAAAGGAATGGCTGTGAAACTGACCACGACGCCGCGACCCGAGAGCAGGCGGAAACGCTCCTGATCCGGGGGGACGGCCCAGATCGCACCTTCGGGGCTGAGTTGACCTGCCTGCCGCGCAATCTGAGCCGCGGCATCCTGATGATCGAGCCAGCTGTAGGACGTGCCCGCCGGGCGCAGTACAATCGACACTGCGGGGGCTGTCAGGCCAAGGATCACGGCCAGAACCAATCCTCGGCGCAGCCATGGCAGCAACACCAGTGCGATCAGCGCAAAGGCCAACACCCCGCGCAGGGATTGGACCGGGATGCCATAGCGCCATGCCAGCGCGGCACTTAGCACGACCCCAAGGCCAAGGCCCAGCCAGATCACAACGCCCGCAGCCTGTCCTGCCAACAGGCGGCGGACAAGGGTCGCGGCGAGCATGGCAACAAGAACCACCACAATTGCATAGGGTTGCGCATCGGCGCTGGCCAGCAACAGCATCAGGGCGCAGGCCAAAGCCAAGGTTCTGTCCTTGGCATAAAGGTCCGCGACCAGCCGACTCAGCAACAGGAAACCGACCCACTTCACCACCATCAGCATCCGGAACACCTGCGCGGTGGCCCAGACCCGGCTGTGCTGCACATCCGTAAACCAAAGGCTGGCGGCACAAGTGGCCAGAACAATCAGGCAGATCACCGCAAGGCCCGTGCCGTTTGGCATGTCCGAACGGCGCGTCAGCCAGACAAGAATGATCAAGGTTGTGGCAACGAACAGCCCGGCCTCGACCCACGAGCGGCGGTAGAATTCGGACCCCAGATAATGATGCGGGGCGCGGAAGCGGATCAGAATGTCGAAGAACGCGGCATCGGACAGCGGCACGCCTTCGGGTGCCGGGGCGGGCCAGACCCAGAACAGCCAGATCGCCGCTCCAAAAGCCAGCCCGGCGCCGATCAGCGGGGCCAGAGCCCGCACAAGCGTCTGATCCCCCAGCGATATCAACCTTGTGACCCCAATGGCGGCAAAGGCAATGGCCGCGATCTCAACCCCGATCAGCGGGTGCATCATCGCGGCGGCGGCAAAGCCGATCACCGCCAGCCAGGGGCGGCCCGCGAACATCAGGACTACCCCGCCCAGCGCCAGCGCAATCGCGATATTGGCCGGTTGAAAACTGTCGAACCGCAGATACCCGGCCAGCCCGAGCGAGAAGCTGCCATTGGTGATTGCCAAGGCCGCCGCCAACAGGCCGCCCATCACCCCCGCCCCCACGATCTGACGCGCGCCCAGATAGGTCACGCCCCCCAGAACGAAGGCAAACAGGCACATCAACCCATGCATGATGACGGGCATTGGCAGAACCCCGTGCAGCCACGCCAAAACCCGCGCGTAGTAGATGCGCGGCCCAAAACCTGCGGCATGATCGGTATAGAAATCCCCGGCCATCGCGGACGGGTCCACCAGCCGGGCGACAATGGGCAGTTGTTCGACCTGATTGCCGTGGCCGAACTGCGCCCCGACCAGAGGCAGCAGCGACATCAACGCCAATAATAAAACGATCTGCGCCGGGCCCGGCTCAGGCTGTGCGCGATCTGCTGTCATCAAACCCATTCAAACTCGTCCCTGCATTCTGGGGCCTCCCCCTCATACCGCAGCGGGCGCGCGCCGCCCAATCCACTGGAATTAATGCAGAGGATTACTGAACAATCCAGAATTCAGAACCTATTTGTTTCGCAAATCCCGTAATTTACCCCTATGCTTGGTGCAAACTGCCACAGTCGTTTATGCTGCGGGAAATTTCAGCACGCCAACCGATGAGCCAAGCAATTGACATGAAGACCATTTCACTGGTGTCCCCCGCCTTTAACGAAGAAGACAATGTCGAACGCTGCTATGAGGTGGTCCGCGCATTGTTCGAAAACGAACTGTCCGGCTACCAGCGCGAACATATCTTTGTCGACAACGCCTCCAGTGACCGCACGGTCGAGATCCTGCGGGATCTGGCGGATAAGGACCCGGCCGTCAAAGTCGTGGTCAACGCGCGTAATTTCGGAGTGTTCCGGTCTGTTTTCAACGGGTTGAAATACGCCACCGGCGATGCGGTTCTGGTGATGCTGCCTGTCGATTTGCAGGACCCGCCGGAACTTCTGCCCGAATTCGTCAACCTGTGGGAACAAGGGTACGAGGTCGTGGCCGGCGCACGGACCGAGCGTGAAGAAAGCTTTTCCATGCGCTCGTTCCGCAATGCATTTTACTGGATCGTCAACAAACTGTCGGATTTCGAGATCACGCAGAATGTGGGCGAATTCCAACTGCTGGACCGCAAGGTCTTTGATGCCCTGATGGCGCATGACGATCAGTATCCGTACATCCGCGGCATGATCGCCTCGCTGGGCTTCAAGCGCATCATTGTGCCTTATGTCTGGAAAGAGCGGAAACGCGGTCTGTCCAAGCACAATTTGCCGATGCTGGTCGATCAGGCGCTGAACGGTATCTTCTCATTCACCCGTGCGCCGATGCGGTTTTGCACGATTGTCGGCCTGTTCATCTCGATCTTCTGTATCGGTTTTGCGCTGCTGAATGTGCTGCTGTTCTTCGTGAACCCGGAACTGGCCCCGCGCGGGGTGACCACGATCATCACCGCGCTGTTCTTCCTGTCGGGGATTCAGATGTTCTTTATCGGCATGTTGGGGGAATATGTGACCTCGATCCACAATCAGGTGCGACGCGGCCCGATCGTGGTCGAGCGCGAGCGGATCAATATCGATGAAGATGCTGCCTGACCCGGTTACGCCTTGGTAAACGGAAACCGCCCTGTCAGGGCCTTGCCGATCAGAAAAAAGGACAAAACCGCCGCGACCGGGGCCAATAGAGCCTGCGCAAGGTAAGGCGAGAGGTTGGCGTTCAGCGCAAAATCCAGACAGATCGCGTTGAACACATAGATCAGCACGTAACACAGCCCGTAACCGGGCAACCGGCGCAATCCGGTGGGCGTGTCGAAAAACACCAGTTTCGCATGGGTGAAAAAGTTCCAAAGCACACCCAGAAAGAACGCCAACGCCAGCGCGGGTTGCGGCGGGATGCTTATGAAAACCAGCGCCGCGTAGATCAGATATCCGACCAGCGTGTTCAGCAGCCCCACCAGCACGAAATCGACAAACCGTCTTTTGTCCGTCCGCATCACCGCCCCCCGCCCAGCAGGTTCTGACATTCGAAACAATCGCGCAGCCCGTCTTGCAGAGAGAACCGCGGCGCCCATCCAATCGAGCGTAGCTTGCCGGTATCAGCACAAATCACCGGCGGGTCCTGTGGCGGACGAGGACGCGCCCCGAGGTCGATCAGGTCGGACCGTCCCAACAGATCGGCTGCCCCAATGATCAGATCGCGCACCGGGGTTGCAATGCCGCTGCCTATATTCACAGCTCCGGTCAAACCGCTGGTTAGAACCGCTGCCAGCGCCTCGCCCAGATCGGGGGTGTAGAGGAAATCACGCTGCTGCAGACCATCGGTGCAGGGCACCCGTTCGGCGTTCAGGATGCCGCGTGTGATATCGCTCAGCAGCCGTCCGGGGGCCTCATCGGGACCGTAGCAAAAGAATATCCGGCCCCAACTGATGGACAGGCCCAGTTCGGCCTGCGCGCCCAGCAAAAGCTGACCGGTCTGCGCCTTGGCCCGCCCATACAGGCTGGCCGGATTCAACGGGCTGTCCTCAGTTAAAACGCCATTGCCCAGTGCCGCTGGCGACAAGTCATACTCTGCGCAGCTACCAGCACACAGGGCGCGTTCGCCGCCATGGGCCGAAAACGCGCGGATCAGATCTATCGTCGCGGCGGCCCAATCCAGGTTTTCCGGCGCCGACCAGCGGTTGCGCGGGTCGTCATGCCAAGCCAGATGCAGCAGATGCGTGGCCCGCGCCTGTTTCACCGCGTTGCGACGGGATTGGTCGTCCAGCAGATCGGCCACGATATCGCAGCGCGCGTTGCGACCGAGCGTTATGACCTCAAACCCCCGGGCCTTCAGCGCGGTACAGGCATGGGGGCCGATCAGCCCGCTTGCACCGGTCACCAGAACCCGGAGGCTCATGGCGTGAAGATTTCCAGCGACGGGATCGGCACCACAAATTGCGTGCCCTGCCGGGCCAGATCCTTGAGCTGCCCGGCAATTTCATCCCGCAGGTTCCAGGGCAGGATCAGCACGAAATCCGGGCGTTCCTGAAACAACCGCTCAACCGGGCTGACCGGGATATGCGATCCGGGCAGCAGCTTGTTCTGCTTGGCCGGGTTGCGGTCGACGCAATAGGCGATGTCATCGGCGGTCAGCCCGCAATAGTTCAGCAAGGTATTGCCCTTGGCCGCGGCGCCATAAGCGGCGATGCTGCGGTTGCCTTCGCGGGCCGCACGCAGAAAGGACAACAGCCCCTGCCGGACGGACCGGACCTGCGCATCGAACCCTTCATACCCCCGGGCGCTGTCCAAACCGGCCTGACGTTCGCGCTTGCGCATGTTCTCGACATTCCGCCGTTCGGGGCGGGTGGAGTCGGCACGGCAGATGTAGAGACGAAGTGAGCCGCCATGGGTTTTCAGCGCCTCAACATCAAACACGCGCAGACCTGCGGCGGCAAAGATCGTCTCAAGCGTGCCCAGTGACAGATAGGTGTAATGTTCGTGATAGATCGTATCGAACTGCACCTTTTCGATCAGGTTCAGAAGGTGCGGGAATTCCACAGTCCAGACCGCATTCCCCTGTAACAGGGTCGCGACACCGGCCACGAAATCATTGATATCCGGCACATGCGCCAACACGTTGGCCGAGGCGATCAGGGCGGGGTTCAAGCCCTCGGCCACCATGGTTTCAGCCAGTGCCGTGTCGAAATAGGCGATGCGCGTCGGCACGCCTTTGGCGATGGCGGCGTTGGCAACTCCGGCGGCGGGTTCGATCCCCAGAACCGGGATGTCCCGCTCGACGAAATATTGCAGCAGATAGCCGTCATTCGAGGCGATCTCGATCACCAGATCATCACCGCCCAGGTTCAACCGGGCCGAGATTGCGTCCACATATGCCTTGCAATGCGCCAACCAACTTTCGGAGAAGCTGGAGAAATAGGCGTAATCCTCGGAAAAGATCGCACCTGCGGGAACCGCATCTTCGACCTGTACCAGATAACAGTTGTCACAAACCCGCGCGTGCAGGTCATAGACCGGGCACGGCACGTCGGCGCGGTCCGGCGGGACATAGGAGTTGGCCAGCGGGGACAGGCCCAGATCCACCAGCGTTCGGGTCAGTGGCGCGCCACAATGGCGGCATGTCGGATGGTCTTGCGTCACGGGTTGGACCCTTTGTTTTCATACTCGTTAATCTGCGCCAGACACAGGTCCCGGGCATCCTCGCCCCGCGCCCAGCCTGCATACCAATCGGCCACCATTGTAATGGTATCATCGAAATTCAGCTTTGGGGCCCAGCCGATCTGACGGGCGCGGCTGCTGTCCAGCCGCAGGGTCGTGGCCTCGTGCGGGGCATTGTCGGGCACGTCGATGGCGATCCGCCCCTGCCCCAGTGCGCCGACCAATGCGCGGGCAACCTCGATCACCGGGCGCTCATCCGCCTCATCGGGGCCGAAATTCCAGCCGCTGTCGACGCCGTCGGTGCCGTTGCACAGTTTCTGCGCCAGCATCAGATAGCCGCGCAGTGGCTCCAACACGTGCTGCCAGGGCCGCAATGCGTTTGGGGATCGGATTTCCACTTGCCCGTCCGCGCCAAGACAGCCGCGAATGATATCGGGCACCAGCCGATCCACCGACCAGTCACCACCGCCGATTACGTTCCCCGCCCGGGCCGAGGCGATCCGGCAATGATGCCCGCCCGAGGCATAGGGCGCAAAGAAACTGTGCCGCAGGGCGTTGGTCGCCAATTCCGTACACCCCTTGGAGCCGGAATACGGGTCCAGCCCGCCCATCGGATCGGTTTCGGAAAAGCTGCGCCCGTCTTCGGCATTTTCATAGCATTTGTCGGAACTGACCACGACGCAGGCCCGCACCGATGGGGTCAGCGCGATTGCTTCAAGCAGATGCACCGTGCCCATGACATTGGTTGCAAAAGTGCCCGCCGGATCGTGATAGGACCGGCGCACCAGCGATTGCGCGGCCAGATGCAAAACGATCTCGGGCCGAGTGTCGCGGACCAGATTGATCAGGGCCTGCCGGTCGCGAATATCGACCGCGTGATGATCCACTCCGGATTGGGCGCTAAGGTCCCAGAGGTTCGGCTCACCGTCCGGCGCCAACCCGACGCCGGTGACCTTCGCGCCCATCTGGCTTAGCCACAACGACAGCCACGCGCCCTTGAACCCGGTATGACCGGTGACCAGAACACGCTGGCCCTGCCAGAAATTGTGGCTGACATCCTTGGGGCTCATGCTTTGTCCCAGACCTTCCACGGCGCTTGGCCCGAGGCCCAGAGCTCTTCCAGCTCCTCCCGCTCGCGGATCGTGTCCATCGGCTGCCAGAAACCGGGATGGGCATAGGCCCGCAGGTGATCATCGGCAGCCAGACGCTGCAGCGGGCCTTGCTCCCAGATCGTTTTGTCATTCTCAAGATAGGCTTCGACCTCGGGCGACAGCACAAAAAAGCCGCCGTTGATCAGCCCACCATCCCCCAAAGGTTTTTCCGAGAAATCCACCACGCGATCCTGCTGCGTCACCAATTGCCCGAACCGACGCGGCGGCGGCACTGCGGTCACGGTGGCGCGTTTGCCGTGGGCTTTGTGGAAATCGACCAGGGCCGAGATATTCACGTCGCCCACCCCATCACCATAGGTCAAACAAAACGCCTCTTCATCGCGCAAATATGGCATGACCCGGCGCAAACGACCGCCGGTCATGCTGTTGGCACCAGTGTCGATCATCGTGACCCGCCAGGGTTCCGAGGCACAGTGGCTCAGCTCGATCTCACCCGTTGTCAGATCGACCGAGACATCGGACATGTGCAGCACATAATTGGCGAAATATTCCTTGATCACATAGCCCTTGTAGCCAAGGCAGACGATGAAATCGGTGATCCCGTGCGCGGCGTAAATTTTCATGATGTGCCACAGGATCGGCCGTCCGCCGATCTCGACCATAGGCTTGGGAATTCGCACGGTTTCCTCGGCAAGGCGCGTGCCCAAACCACCGGCGAGAATGACGCATTTCATGAATACCCTTCCTCAATCTTAAATACCGGCGAAACAAAAACCGGCAGCACAATGGAAAAACCTTAACCTAACGTAGGGTTTGGGGAAATGGTCGGGTGATTTGAACGCGCGATTGGTGCTGCATTTTTGACAATCGAAGCACAGGCCTCACTTTGTCCTCAACGCAGCACAGCCATCGCGCCTTCACCGGCTGGCAGTGCGCCCTTTACAATCCCACAATCTGCCGCCGGAAATCCTGCGCGAACATGGTTCGGGTGAACCGCCCCAACCCGGTGGGATGTTCGCCGAACGTATCCAGCCGTTTCAGCAATACGGACTTGACCCGAGGGTCCACCCGGGTGGCAAAATCGCGCGGGCGGGAGAACCGCAGCGTTTCCAGCGCCGTGCTGAAATCCCCGTCACGCCAGGCCTCGATATCGTACCAGGTGGTCCAGACGGGCGTTTCCTCAAGACTGTCCGCAAAGGGCGTGCCCAGCATGATCGAGCGATAATAGGTGATGATGCTGGTCAGTTGCTCATGCGCAACCGCGTCATCCGTAGGCAACAGGTCGCTGATGGCCTTTTCCATGAAGAGCAGTGCCTGATCGGTGATCATAAAGCGCCCGATCATCGCGTATTTCGACAGCAGATTGCCACCCAGATCGCCCGAGATCAGTGCGTCATAGTTTTCATCCGCCCAGGCCACGCAATCCTCGCGGGTTTCGAACAGCTCGGCCTGGTTTTCGTCCAGATATTCGCGGATGGCCTGCCGGAACTCGGCGGGGGCCTGCGGCAGGTTTTCCTGCATCTGACGCACGACCAGATAGGGCCGGATGCCCTGTGCGCGGGCGAAATGGAACGCCTCTTCGAAATTGCCTTCGTAGTAGAAGATCGTCAGCAGCAGGTGGAACACCCGCGTATCCAGATAATCCTGGAACGAGAAGTTTTCGCTTTCGACCACCATCTCTTCGGTTTCGACCACGGTGTTGCCGGTATAACGGCCAAGGCAACGCGCCACGACGCGGTGACGGGTCTTGAAGCCAAACTTTTCACGCGAATCCGGGTTCGACAGCGGCGCGCCATGCAACAGCATCAGCTGATGCGCGGCAACCCGGCTGACGCCAGTTTCGATCAATTGATCCACCGCGTCCATGAAACTGTCCTTGGTTTCGCCTGGCATGCACAGGATCAGCTCCCCGTAGGATTGCATGCCCTTGGCGTGCAGTTCCTGCTGAATCTCCGCATAGGTGTCCAGCTTGATATTGTCGCGTTGGATGTTCTTCAGAACGGTTGGGTTCAACGACTGCACGGATGAGGTCATCGGCAACCGCCCCCGCGCCTTGTTCATGACGTTGATGATACGGTCGCCCCGGTTCTTGCCGGTCGTGGTGCGGATGTATTTCGGCCAGTCATATTGGTCCATCAGACCGCCCAGATAATCGGCGACCTCTTCATCCTGCAGGTACATGCCGAAATTGTCGTCGGCAAAGCACAAGGGGCTGGACCGGTCGATACGGCTGACCACGTAATCCAGATCGGCCTTGGTGCGCTCGAACGAATGGCGGAAGACCTTGGAGTTTGATTTCACCGCAGAGTTACAAAAGGCGCAGGTGAACGGGCAGCCGCGTGCCAGTTGCATCAGGGCAAACAGGCCGGTGTCAAAGAACTTGTCCATATACCCGGCCAGATAGGGCGAGGGGATTTCGTCCAGATCGCGAATGCGCGGAACCTCGGCGCCGCGAATGACCGTGTCACAGTTCCCGCTGACCCACATCGCACCGTCGATGGGCTCGGCACATGTGGCGTCGATGGACATGTCACAGTCGATAAAACGCTGCACGGTATTCAGAAAGGCGCGTTCCCCTTCATAGGTCGGGCCGCGCACATGGATGTCGATCTGCGGCATCGTCCTGATCCAGTCATCCTGTTCCTCATCGGTCAGGGGAAAGTTCGGACCACCCATCAGGGTCAGCGTTTCGGGCGCACGATCCTTGACGTAGATGGCAAATTCCTCGGCCAGACGGTGATTCCAGGAATAGCTTGAAAAGCCGACGATTTCGGGGATGCCCCGATCCAGTGCCGCCTTGAACTCCATCGGATCGCGGAAAATCTCGATCTCGATCGGTGTCTCAGAGTTCGCATGCGCCTGTACGTAGGTCGCCAGATTTCCGACACCCAACGGGTAGGTGTCAGAGGTTTCAGTAACTAGATTGTGGCCCAGATCGGCCAGAAAAATTCGCATTTGCCGTCCTCCGAAAGGATGGAGGTGACGGCCAATTCCAAAGATTACTTCTGTCTTTTTCCCTCCTCAGGAACTGGCCGCAGCCTCGGTAAATTGTTCAACTTCGTTATCCTCGCTGGTGTTGATCTCGGATTTCGGGTCGATGACGATCTTGTCGCCGTCGATTTCACACGCCACGCGGCGGAGTTTCGGCAGCGTCTTGCAGGCCGATTTTCCGGTTTTCGCGTCAAAAGGCAGGTTGTGCCAAGGGCATACCACCGTCTCGCCATCCACCCAGCCATTGGCCAGATCACCGCCTGAATGCGGGCAGCGGCGGGTCAGGGCCACCACGTTGCCCTCGGACAGATGCGCCACGCAGATCGCGGGCGAGACACCGCGCACGGTGCCGGGCGGCACATCGGCCAGCGCGACCTCAAATCCGCGTTCGGTCCGGGTTCCGATCATCTCGGCCGGGTTTGGATCAGGGTCGCCGGGCGCCATTGACGGGATCAGCTTGTTGCGGGCGCGCAGGGCCAGGCTGGTCACATAGCTGGGTTGCAGCTTGGCCGGCCATTCCGCCAGCGGGCGCAGGGCGGTCGATCCGCTCCAACCCGAATAGACATAGTTGTGGTGGTGCAGTTGCGGAAACACGGGCCGGTCCACCGACAGGCGGCAGGAAATGGCAAAGCGGGTTTCATCGGTGCGGTTCAGTTCCGACCCGTGCACATGGTCGGTGTGAAAGATCACCACATCGCCGGGATGCAGATCGAAGGTCAGCGCCTTGTGCAGCTTTTCCCCGTCCGAAATGTTGCCAGAGGATTCGAACTTGTATTCGCCCACATAGTCGTCGGGATAGACCGTCAATCCATTGCCGGGGCGGATGCGGCCCATCGCAAACCACAGGTTCATCCCATTCGATGGGCAATCCAGCCAGCTGTCGCGATGCGGCCCATGCGCGGCGATCTTGCCCTGACCGTATTCCTTGGCGAATTTGTTGAATTCCTTCTTGTGCCCCTGGGCAATATCGTAAGGAATATGGAACCGGACATTCGGCGCGCGTTCATAAAAGAACGTCTCGACATCCGGGAAGGTGCCTTTCATGAACCGGTCCAGAAAGTCATGGGTCAGCGGTTCGATCTCGGCATAGACCGCATCGGTGACCGCCGGAATTTCCGTGGGCGAGACCCATTCGTGGATGCGGTGAAATCCGTCGCGTTCAGCCCGCTCGGCCGCCTCTTTCCCTGCGGCGGCGGTGATGCCGCGGATCGTTGCCTGATGCCACATATCGTATAGGTCGAACGCTTGCAGGGCCTGACGGAACACATATACCTCGCCGTCCAGAACCTTGCGTTCCATACCGGCCCGTTGCAGCCCCTCGCCCTGATCAAATCGCAGGTCGTGGTATCCCATAACTCGTTACCTCTCAAACAAATACAAACCGGCACAGCCACAACCAGGCGACCACCGGGGGATTCAATGACGCTGTCCTTACCCTATCACGCCTAATCCGATCCGGGCGCGGTTTCCGTGAAGATCATCACTTAGAATGCCATAATTCCCTGCTAATTTGCACAAAAATAGCAATCAGATGCGGATTTGTTGCAGATATAGAAACAATTTTACCCAAGGATCGCGCGACAATAGCCAGGCGGGTGCGAACAAATTATGCTTGGTCCCATAGCCGCGGTGCGAGTTTAGTTTTCAGGTTCAGGATTTCAGGCGCAGGACGATACATGACCCAGATTGTTGAAACCGGCCCTGACGAGGTGGCGCAAAAATCGGCCTTTGCGCAGCTGTGCCGTGACAATCTGATCTCACTTATTCTTGTGGGCGAAGGCGATATCGCCATCGACGAACAGGGGCTGCGGCAGATGTCGCGCTTTGCCAAGGCGCGGTTCGACTATCACGAACTGATTGTCATCGCCGCCGACCCGCCTGCCGAATGGAGCAGCCGCTTGCGCCAGATCGGCGGGGATATCGAACATCTGCGGGTGCTGAGCGTCGACCGGCAGAGCGATTATGAAGACATGGTGGCCCAGGCGCTGCATCACGCGATTGGTGATTACATCATGTGCATGGCCCCCGATGCCGCGTCCGAGGATGAGCTGGATCAGTTGATCGGAACCATCGCGGGCGGGCGGTATGACATCGTCAAGGCGGTCTTCGATCCGACATTGATCCGGCGTCGGGACCGGACCACGGCCCGGGTCATGAGCTGGGCCATGCGGCTGCTGACCGGGCATCAGATGGAATCCTTTCAGGCCCGCGCCTTTGTTCTGACCCGCACCGCGATGTCGCGGCTGGAACAGATGGGCGGCATTCTGAAATTCTTCCGCATTCTCGACCTGTCCGCCCATCTGTCGCAGAAACGGGTCTATGTCAGCCGCCGCCCCCGCCGCCCCTTTCTGGCGGGCTTTGCGGACAAGGCACGGCTGAGCGCCGAGCTGGTCTCGCTGTCCTCGGAACGGTTGGTCCTCAGCTTTGCGCTGCTGTGCCTTTGCCTGTCCTTCCTCAGCATTCTGGCAACCGTCGGCGCAATTGCGACCCGGCTGGTGTTGCAGGATGTGGCGCCGGGCTGGGCCTCGCTGGCGGTTCTGTTTTCCGCCCTGTTCGCGGCCAACTTTGGCGTTCTGGCTGCGATCTGCCTTGGCCTGTTGCAATTGCTGCGACAGGGGCGAAGACGCCGCGATACGGATGTGGTGTCCGAGATCAGTGGCGGCGATCTTTATCACTCGGACGAAGAATTGAATGTCGAAGGGGCAGATGAGGACACATGACACACGCGTTGATCGGGCACACGGGATTTGTCGGCCATAACCTGTGGGCAACCGGGGCTTATGACATCGGCTACAACTCAAAGAATTTCCGCGAGATGGCTGGGCAGTCCTTTGACACCGTCACCTGCGCCGGGGTCCAGGCCGTCAAATGGTGGGCCAACCAGAATGCCGAGGCCGACTGGGCCGCGATCGAACCCCTGTTACAGGTTCTGGATACCGTCCAAACCCGCCGTCTGATCCTGATCTCCACGGTGGATGTCTACAAATCCCCGATTGGCGTTGACGAAAGCAGCCCCACCCCGACCGATGATTTGCACGCCTATGGGCTGCACCGCCTGCGGGTCGAGGACCACTTGCGCGCCCGGTTCGACGATTGCCGCGTTCTGCGCTTGCCCGGACTGTTCGGGAATGGGTTGAAGAAAAACCTGATTTTCGATGCGCTGACCGGCGGGGGCTTGTCCGGCTTTGACGCGCGATCACGGTTTCAGTTCTATCACCTGAACCGACTAAAGCCGGATATCGACCGGATTTGTCAGACCGATCTGTCTCTGGTCAATCTGGCGGTCGAGCCGGTCTCGGTCCGCGATGTCGTCCAGAAGGTGACAGGGCAAGATCACGATCTGGAACTGCCCAAGCCGCCCTTTCTTTATGACATGCAAACCTGCCACGCCGGGGTCTGGGGGCAATCCGGACCGTATCTGGAAACCGCGCCGCAATGCCTGCAGGGTATCGCCGGGTTTGCCGATCAATGGCGACGGGATCATTCATGAAGCTGGCGGTTTCGAACATCGGTTGGACAGCGGATCAGGACGCCTCTATCGCGCGCGCCCTGCTTGACGCCGGGGCCGAGGCGCTGGAAGTTGCGCCGGGCCGTGTGTTTTCCGACGTTGCAGCGGCCACGGAGAAGGACGCCCAAGCCATTCGCGCGCATTGGGCGGCGCAGGGCCTGCCCATCGTGTCCATGCAGGCGCTTTTGTTCGGGCAACCTGATCTGCGCATGTTCGGCTCGCCCGAGCAAGTGACGGAATTCGAAACCTATCTGGCCCATGTCATGTCGCTGGCCGGTGCGCTGGGATGTGGGCCGCTGGTCTTTGGCTCTCCGGTCAATCGCAAACGGGGTGATCTAGACCTTGGCGACGCCTGCGAAATAGCCGAGCCGATCTTTCGGCGCATCGGCGACATCGCCCGCGCCACCGGCACCTGTTTCTGTATCGAGGCCAACGCCACCGGCTATGGCTGCGATTTCCTGACCCGTCTGGATGAGGCCGCCGAGATGGTGCGCCGGGTCGATCACCCAAATGTCGGTCTGGTGTTGGACACTGGCAATATGATGATGGCCGAAGAAGACCCCGCCGCGATCCAGGCAGCCTTACCGCTGATCCGGCACGTCCATTTCAGCGCTCCGCAACTGGCCCCGATCACCCCGCACGAAGATTACATCCGCGCCATATTAGAAGGCCTAAAAAGCGCGGATTACAAAGGCCACGTCACCCTCGAAATGCGCGCCGGTGACACGTCTGAACCCTTCTTCGACAGCCTGAAAACCCTGCGCCATCTTGTGGATGAGGTCGCCGCATGAACGGCCTGCCCGACACCGCCGATGTCGTCATCGTCGGCGGCGGTTTCTATGGGGCCTGCCTGGCGCTGTTCTATCGCTCGGTTGCCGAAAACGTGGTGGTGCTAGAGGAACGCGGCGGGCTGCTGGAACGCGCTTCATACGTCAATCAGGCGCGGATACATACCGGCTTTCACTATCCGCGCAACTTCAAGACGGCGCGGCGATCCTTGTCGCTGTATCGCCGGTTCATTGCCGATTTCCCGGATGCGGTCATGGGCGATTTCTCGATGCTCTACGCGGTGGCGCGCCATGGATCGCGCGTCACTCCGCAGCGGTTTGAAAAGATGTTCACCGATCTCGGCGCCCCAATCGAACCGGCAAATCCGACCGAGGCCGCGCTTTTTAACCCGGCTGAGGTCGCACGGGTCTGGCGCTGCCGCGAATACGCTTTTAACGCACGGGCCCTGCGCAAGGATCTGGAACTGCGTTTGAAGAAGACAGGTGTGACCGTCGCTACCGGCACAAGGGTCGAGGCGATAACCCCGGAAACCGGCCCGATCCGCGTCGCCATTGCGGGGCAAGGCGAAATTCGCGCCCCGGTGGTGATTGACGCCACTTACGGCCTGCTGGCGG
>NZ_JALCBM010000011.1:10656-25441 GCF_028066395.1 Ruegeria sp. | reverse complement strand
CAAGGCGAAATTCGCGCCCCGGTGGTGATTGACGCCACTTACGGCCTGCTGGCGGGCAAGGGTGCTTTGGGCACCCGGTTGGGCTTCAAATATGAGCTGGCCGAGGTGGCGCTGATCGACCCGCCGCCCGCGCTGTCGGGCTATGGCGTCACGATGATGGATGGCCCGTTCTTTTCCACCATGCCGTTCCCGGCGGATGATGCCTATTCGCTGACCCATGTCCGCTATACGCCGCATCAGGCCTGGCTGGCCGGGCAGGCCCCACCGCAGATCACCCAGCACAGCCATTGGCTGCACATGCTGCGCGACGCCAGCCGGTATCTGCCTGCACTGGCCGAGGCCCGCTGGCGCAAATCGCTTTATGAAACCAAGACCGTCTTGCTGCGCAATGAACGAGACGATGGCCGCCCCATCCTGCTGGATCAGGACCCGCGTCATTCGGGGCTGATGGTGGTCATGGGCGGCAAGATCGACAATATCTATGACCTGTTCGAACGGCTGCAAAGCGACGGCGGACTGGCGGCCCGCGCCGACACCCGTTTCATCGACAAAGGGTGCCAAGCATGATCCGGGGGGCGGAATTCGGGCAGGTGATCCGGTTCTTCGTCACTGCGTGCGGAGGGCTGATCCTTGATCTGGCCGTCGCCAGCGCCCTGATCATCGTCTGGAGCCTCAGCGATCCTGTGGCGGCGCTGATCGGGTTAGGGTTCGGGATGGTGTTCAACTATTTCACCCACCTGTTCTGGACATTCCGGGGCCAGAACCAGCGCCCCTCGTTGGGCCATTTCATCCGCTTTGCTGTCGGGGTCGGCGTGGTGCTGGTGGTGCGCATCGCCGTCCTGTGGTGGTTGGAAACACAAGGCCTGCAGGCCTATCTGCATCCGACCGTGCGGCTTGGCATCGCGGCGGGCCTGTCCTTTGCTCTCAGCTATCTGATCTGCAGCAGGCTGATCTTCAGAAACCGGACCTCGGGGTCCGAGGGTCTGTTCTGATGGGCGGGCGGGCTCAGATCATACTAAGCCTTCTGGCGCTGGCCCTGTTGGTGGCCCTGCTGGCCGTGGTGCCGAGGTTGGTGCCGCCGGACCCGAACCTGCCCAATGTCGCCGCCCTGCGCGGCTACAACATCAACCTGGCCTGGATATTGATTTTCCTTTGGGCCGTGCTGACCATTCTGGCCGCCAGCCTGATCCGGCTGACCCCTGTCAAAGCGCCCGGCACGCCCGTCACTACACCCATCTCCGCAATGCAACGCTGGGCCGAGCGATTGGTGGTGACACTGCCCGCCCTGCTGGTTTACTGGCCCGCCGCCCTCGCCCGGTTTGGCCCGCATGTCGAGGACACCTATTTCCTCACCGCCCTGCACCGCATGTCCTGCGGACAGCAGCCCTATCAGGATTTCGAGTTTCTATACGGCCCGCTGATGATCGCCCCGGCGGGGATGCTGATGGGGGATGTCTTCACACCCCTGCCCTATTACACGCTATATGCAGGGCTGCAGGCGGGGTTGCTGCTGATCATCATGGCGCTGCTGCAACGTCTGATCCCACAAACCGGCAAGCGCTGGCTGGTCTTTATCCTGCTGTTGCCTTTCTGGTTTGACGTGCTGCTGGGACTGAACTGGATCGGCTGGCGTTATCTGGCCGCACTGGTCGCGATCCTGCTGCTGGCCCGCGCGCCGAAGGACATCAAAACGGTTTTGGTCACTGCAACCCTTCTGGGCCTCGGGGCCGGGTATTCCCATGAATACGCCATCGCGGGGCTTGTCGCTTCGATCGCCATTCTGGCACTGGATGGCTGGGCGCGACCGGGCGCGATGGTCCTGCGCATGGGCGTTCTGGTGGTCGGAGCAGTGGCCGTTTGGTCCGTCGTCACGCTGTGGGCGCTGGGCGATCTGTCGGCCTATCTGAACCTGACCGCACAAGTGATGGCTCGCGCCAGTCAGGCCGGGTTGGGGCAATTCGCCTTTGGTTGGAGCCTGCATACGCTGACCCTATTCGCCCTGCTGGCTGCGGCCTGCGTTGCGGCCGGCTCGGGCCTGCGAAGACTTCCGCAAATACAGGCGCAAGAGGGCGATCTGTTGTTGCTCGGCACCGGGGTTTTCGCCGTCATCACGCTGAAAATCGCGCTGCAAAGGGCGGATTTCCTGCATATGGCCGTGCCTTTCGTGCCGCTGATCCTGATCTGGCTGGCGGGCCGCCCGATGGGTCTGTTCACAATCTCTCCGACCTTGCAACGGTTCGGCGTTGTCCTGATCGTTCTGGCGGCGCTGGCGCAGATGGCCGGTCACCTGCCGCTGGGCCGCTGGGTCCTGCCCAGCGCGGCGCGAGGGCTGTATCACGAGGTCACGGGCCGCGCACAGGTGGGCAATATCGATGCGCGGGGTCCAACGACCCAAAGCCTGCGCAGCACGGCACAACCGGATCAGGTCACACTGGCCGCGCGACTTGCGGAACCGGATCTGAGGGCAAGGCCCGTGCTGTTCTATGGCGGGTTGTGGAAATTGGCCCCTGAAACCGGTGTCTGCCCGGCAGGCTTTTCTTTCTATGATATCCTGTATTCCGACGACCATCGCCCTCTGGCAGCGACGGCCCAGACCGAGGGGCTGATCGTCGTCATCCACGCTGATGACCTTGCCGCCCTGCGCAAAGAGGCGCAAGCTGACACACGGCCAGACACGGGGCCGAGCCTGCAGGCTTGGATCAGCGGCGATACCGCCTCTCAATCGGCGCTGGAAACAGGCATTGAATTTCGAATGTGGCAACAGGCATTGGGTGAAATTTTGGCAAAAGACTTTGTAATAAAAGAACAATCTGGCCCTTACCTGTTGATGGAGCGCGGATCATGACCGACTCCCTTCTGTTTTCCATCATCATGCCCGCCTATAACGAAGAGGACGTGATCGAGGACACGATCCGCGACCTCTGCCAGCATCTGAACGAGACGGCGTTTCATTACGAACTCATCGTTGTCGATGACGCCAGCAAGGACCGGACTGCGGAAATTCTGAAAGAACTGGTCTGGGAGTTTCCCAACCTGCGCGCCGTACACAATCCCGGCCCCAACGGGTACGGGTTCGCCATCCGCAAGGGGATCGAGGTCTACAAGGGCGACGCGCTGGTGGTGGTGACGTCGGATGGGGCGGATTCTCCGGCGGATGTGGCGGCCTATTTCAAATGCATCGCGGAGGGCGCCGATTGCGCCTTTGGGGCCCGGTTCGGGCCGGGCAGCACGGTGACCGGCTATCCTCCGGTCAAGCGCGTGGTCAACCGGATGGCAAACACCCTGATCGGCTGGATGGTCCGCGCGCCCTATCGCGACTTTACCAACGGGTTCAAATGTTACCGCCGGGCCGTGGTTGATGACATGCAACCCCTGGTCGCCGGGCAGTTCAACATCACCATCGAGATGTCGCTGAAGGCCGTTCTGGGCGGCTGGAACTATGCCGTTGTGCCCAACGACTGGCGTCAGCGGGATGGCGGGGAATCCAGCTTCAGCATCCTGAAACTGATCCGGCCCTATGGCGCGACGCTGCTGTTTTGCCTGTTGCGCAATTACCTGATGTCGGTGCGCAGGTAACGCTGATGGAGCCGCTGCGCATCGCCATGGTGACCACCTTCTACCCGCCGTTCAATTTCGGTGGCGACGGGATTTACGTCCAACGACTGGCCCGCGCCCTGACCCGGCGCGGCCATCATGTCGAGGTGATCCACGACACCGATGCCTATCGTCAGCTTTCGGGGCGGACACCTGACATCCCCGAGGATGACGGCATTCCAGTTCACCGTCTGGGCTCTCGCTTTCCTTTGCTTGGCTCGCTCACTGTGCAACAGACCGGGCAGCCGGTGTCGCATAAACGCCGGTTGCAAGAGCTGCTGACGGATCGGTTCGACGTGATCCATTTCCACAATATCTCACTTATTGGCGGGCCGGGCATCTGGAAGATCGGCACCGGGATCAAGCTGCACACCGCGCATGAGCACTGGATGGTCTGCCCCTCGCACATCCTGTGGCGCGACAATCGCGAGATTTGTGACGAACGCCGCTGCCTGCGCTGTGTGCTGCGACACGGGCGGCCCCCGCAGCTGTGGCGCGCCACCGATCTGGTCGCGCGCGAGGCGCGGCATGTGGATGCGTTCCTGATGCTCAGCCAGTCCTGTCTGAACAATCACCGCCAGTTCGGCTTTGCCACGCCCGCGCAGGTCGTACCCTCGTTCCTGCCTGACGCGCCCGAGCTGCCGGATATGCCCTCGATCCACCCGCGCCCGTTCTTCTTTTTCGCCGGGCGGCTTGAGGTGATCAAAGGCTTGCAGGACGTGATCCCTGCCTTTGATGACGACCTTCCGGCGGACTTGCTGATCGCAGGCGACGGGGATTATGAGCCCGAATTGCGCCGCCTCGCCCAGGGCCGATCCAACGTGCATTTTCTGGGCCGCCTGCCCCCCGACGATCTGCGCCGCTATTACCGCGACGCGCTGGCCGCCATTACACCGTCGCGCTGTTATGAGGTCTTCCCGCTGGTGGTACTGGAGGCTTTTCGCGACGGCACCCCGATCATTGCCCGCGATCTGGGGCCCTACCCCGAGATCGTTTCGGCCACGGGTGGCGGCGTTCTGTTCAGCACGACCGAGGATTTGCGAAACCACCTGCGGGCCTTTGCAACCGATCCTGATCTGTCCCCGACATTAGGGCATAAAGCTTGTTCAGGATTTGAGGACAATTGGCAAGAAGACGTCGCATTGAACACTTACTTCAAGGTGATAAACCAGCTTCGAACAGCACGATAACAGATATCCTTGCCAGACGGCGAAACCAACAATACAAAGGTTAGGATGATATTTTCCTATTTAAACCCTAAGTTTCTTACTGGCGTTTGGGCAGCGCAGCCTTGTTCAGAAAATCAACCGAATACCGGGTGAATTTTCCTAATTGTTGACAAATTTCTCCGACAGAATTTCCCCAAGGTAACGAGTCGCGTGAAACCGGCTTGGTGAGCAATGAGTGAGGGCGCCTTGAAGGCCGTATTTTGTGGTAACGAAGTTCTTGTATTGCAATGCGCGCAGGCCTTTCTGGAGTCTGGCGGTGAGATCGCTGGCGTAGTGACCCGGGATGAACGGGTGCGGAGCTGGGCACGGGACCGGGATTTGCCGGATTTGGGCCATCCGCAAAGCGCTCTGCCCGATGATCTGGACTGCGATTATCTGTTCAGCATCGCCAATACCGAAATCCTGCCTCGGGCGCTGACGGCCCTGCCCCGATATTCCGCGATCAATCTGCATGACGGTCCCCTGCCCGCCCGCGCCGGGTTGAACGTTCCGGTCTGGTCGATCTACGAAGGCCAACCCCGCCACGCGATCACATGGCACGAGATGACGGCGCATCTGCGCCCCGAGCGTGCGTTTCTGATCCGCGAATTCGACATCGCCCCGGATGAAACCGCCTTCAGCCTGAATGCCCGCTGCTATGAGGCCGCGCTGGAAACCTTCCCCGAGTTGCTGGCGCAATTGCGCGACCAGAGCGCACCGTCAATCATTCTGGCCGGGACGGGCCGGGTCTATTCCCGTTCAATGCGCCCCGAGGGTTGCGGCATACTGGACTGGCAGAAACCGGCAGCCGATCTGCTGCGGCTGATCCGGGCACTGGATCATGGAACCTACCGGAACCCGGTGGCCTTGCCCAAACTGTGGACGGGGCATCGCCTGTTCGCCGTGCAAAGCGCCGAGGTTCTAGGCCCGGCCTCTGGCGCGCCGGGGCAGGTTCGGGCGATCTCGGAAGGGGCGCTGACGGTCTCCTGCAGTGATGGCGATCTTGTTCTGCGTGGGGTGCAAGGCCTGAACGGACAGCCTTTGACTGGCGTGGATGTGGGGCAGATTTTGCCGCCGCTGGATATGGACGACAGCGCAACCGCAGATGTCGCCCGGGCCGAGCCCCGTTGGGCTGCCGCGCTTCTCGCGGCACGTCCGGCCCTGCCACCTTACCCGCACCAGACCACGCTGGAAGGGTCGGCGGTTGGTCAACAGACAGCTGACATTTTGCCGGGTCAATCCGATCTGACACCGGAACAGTTGGCCACTGGCTGGATCGCCTGGAATGCCGGGCTGACCGGCGCGGATAGCGCATCACTGGCGCTGCGCGTCGATGCACAATCGCCTCTGCAGTCGCAATACCGTCCGCTGACCTTGCAGATTGATCCACAAGCCAGTGCGGCAGATGCACTGTCCGGGATGCAGGACATCTGGACCGAAACGGTTAACGCCGCCTCAATGGCCGCAGACCTGCCCCTGCGTATGGGTGCCCAGCACGACAAAGCTTTGCTGGCGCTGAGCGTTGTATTGGACCTCGGCTCGAACCCGCCGGACGACACGACCGATCTGACCCTGCGCCCTCCGCAAGGTGATCAGCCCGCACAACTGTCAGCCCGTCCCGGTCTGTTCCCACCCCACGTCGTGGCCGCAATCGTCCGGGATTTCAGCCAGTTTCTGCAAGCCTTCCTGACCAAACCGGACAGCAAGCTGAACACCCTGCCCTTGGGCACCCCAACACCTGCCAACCGACAGGCAGAACCCATCACCGGCCCCGATTGTGTCCACATGGCGTTCCGCCAGCAGGCCACCGCAACGCCGGACGCCATCGCGCTGGAAATCCGCGGGCGCCAGTTCACTTTCAAAGAACTGGATCGCGATTCCAACGCACTGGCAGCGGTTCTGCAAGCACGAGGGGCGCAGCAAGGCACGATCGTCGGCCTCTGTCTGGAACGCAGCGCCGATTTGGTCGTCGCGATGCTGGCGATCCTGAAGACCGGCGCGGCCTATCTGCCGCTTGATCCGTCCTACCCCGAGGATCGCATCACCTATATGGTCCAAGACAGCGAGGCGGCGCTGATCGTCTCCAGCCCGTCCGCCGCAGCCCGGCTAGCGCTGGACGCCGACCGCACGATCATGGCGTCCGAGCGGGATTATGACGCTGTGTCGCCCAACGATCCGGGCCATGCAGATGATCTGATGAACCTGATCTATACCTCGGGCTCCACCGGACGGCCCAAGGGGGTGATGATTCCGCATCACACGGTGATGAACTTCATGACCGGTATGGACGAAATGGTGCCTCTGCGTCCCGGCGCGCGGCTGTTCGGCGTGACCTCGGTCTCTTTCGACATCTCGGTGCTGGAGATCTTCTGGATTCTCTCACGCGGGGCCACGCTGGTCCTGCAAAGCGATGGCGCCAGCGAAACGGTGCTGCCTGATTTTTCGCTGTTTTACTTCGCGTCCGAGGCCTCGGGCACCGGCCATCACGCCTATCGCCTGCTGTTCGAAGGGGCCAAGTTCGCCGACACCAACGGGTTCAAAGCGATCTGGACGCCCGAGCGTCACTTCCACGCCTTTGGCGGTCTCTACCCCAACCCGGCCATTGCCGCCGCGACGCTGGCCGGGATTACCGAAAATGTCGAACTGCGCGCCGGATCGGCGGTGCTGCCGCTGCACCATCCCGTGCAAGTGGCCGAGGATTGGGCGCTGGTCGACAACCTCTCGAACGGGCGCGCCGGGGTGGCACTGGCCTCGGGCTGGCAACCGAATGACTTTATCCTGAACCCGGGCACATTCGCCGACCGCAAAGAGGTGATGTCCAAAGGCATCGACACCCTGCGCGCGCTGTGGCGAGGTGAGACGCAAAGCTTTCCGGGCCATGACGGCGCGCCGGTTGATCTGGAAATCCACCCTCGCCCGGTGCGCGGCGACATCCCCCTGTGGCTGACCGCAGCGGGCAACCCGGCCACCTTTGCCGAGGCCGCCCGGGCCGGTTGCGGTGTGCTGACCCACCTTCTGGGCCAAAGCTTCGAAGAGGTCGCCGAGAAAATCCGCGCCTATCGCGTGGCATGGCGCGCCGCCGGGCATCCGGGCAATGGGCATGTCGTTCTGATGCTGCACACCTTCGTGTCCGAGGATGAGGACAAGGTCCGCGACCTGGCCCGCGAACCGATGAAGCAGTACCTGCGTTCATCTGTCGATCTGCTGAAAAAGGCATCCTGGACCTCACCCCTGCTGGCGGAACGGTCCCGCGATTCCGGCATGAACCCGCAGGAGATGTTCGAAAAGGAAGAGCTGAGCGATGAGGAGTTGGACGCGCTTCTGGATCATGCATTCGAACGCTATTACCGGACCTCGGGCCTGTTCGGCACGCCTGATAGCGCGGGCGAGATGGTGCGCAATCTGGCACAGGTCGGCGTCGATGAAATCGCCTGCCTGATCGACTTTGGCATCGACACCGATATCGTTCTGGAAAACCTGCCGCATATCAAAACGCTGATGACGCGGCTTGAGGAAGAAGGCGGTGTGGACCGCAAGGCGACGGTGGCCGAAGAGATCTCCGCCAGCAACATCACCCATCTGCAATGCACCCCGCCCATGGCCTCACTGCTGGCGGCGGATGACCCCGGCCGCGCGGCGCTGGCGCAGTTGGAGGTGATGATGGTGGGCGGTGAGGCATTCCCGCCCGATCTGGCCCGTCTGATCCGTGATGCCATGGCCTCTGACGGGCTGTTGTTGAACATGTATGGGCCTACCGAGGCGACGATCTGGTCCTCGGTGGCGCGACTGGACAATCCCGGGGCGCTGATCCCTCTGGGTGAACCGATCACCAATACGGTGCTCAGCATCCGCTCGGCCAGCGGGCGCGAACTGCCCGATCTGGTGGAAGGCGAGCTGTGGATCGGCGGTGAAGGCGTCGCCAAAGGTTATTGGAAACGCCCCGATCTGACCGCTGAACGCTTTGTGGACACGCCCGAGGGGCGGTTCTATCGCACCGGTGATCTGGTGCGGCGCGGGGCCTCGGGTCAGTTGGAATTCCTGGGCCGGATGGACACGCAGGTGAAAATCCGCGGCTACCGGATGGAACTGGGTGAGATCGAGGCCGCTCTTGGGGCCCTGTCCGGCGTCCGGCAGGCAGTGGTCAACGCGGTCGAATTCGCACCGGGTGACACCCGCTTGATCGGCTATGTCACTCCTGCGGGGCCTGCCCCCGATACGGCGGCGATGATGGCTGAACTGGCGCGCGAACTGCCGGACTTCATGCTGCCCTCGCAGATCGTGGTGCTAGAGGCGATGCCACTGACACCCAATGGCAAGATCGACCGCAAGGCGCTGCCGAAACCCATGGTCGAACAGGTTGAAGATGGCGCCGCCGCCGAAACGGATTTCGAAGCCGCCATCGCCACCATCTGGGCCGAGGCGCTGGACGTGCCCAGCGTACCGGTCACGGTGAATTTCTTCGATCTGGGCGGGCATTCCCTGCTGGTGGTGCAGCTGCGGCGGCGGTTGCAGGACAAGCTGGGGCTGGATGTGGCGGTGACCGACATCTTCCGCTTTCCCACCGTGCGCAGACTGGCGCAGCATCTGGGACAACCGGAAAGCGGCCCGGCCAACCGGCCAAGCCCGGCGGCCAGCCGGGGTGCGGCACGGGCGCAGGCGCGGCTGGCCCGAACCAGGCAAAGATGACACATTAGGAAACGCGGCATCCGGGGATGGGATACGTGACGAACGAGACGACAGATACATTCGACAACCGCATCGCGATCATCGGTCGCGCAGGTCGCTTTTCCGGCGCGCCGGATATCGATGCCTTCTGGACCATGCTGTCCCAGGGCCGTTCCGGCGCAACCCGCCTGTCAGATGCCGATCTGCTGGCCCGGGGGGTCAGCCGCAAGCAACTGGCCGATCCGAACTATGTGAAGGTCGCGCATATCCTGCCGGATATGGAGATGTTCGACGCGGGCTTCTTCGGCTTTTCCCCGCGCGAGGCCGCGATCCTTGACCCCCAGCACCGCCACTTCCTGCAATGCGGGTGGGAGGCGCTGGAAGACGCCGGATGGATGCCGGAAAACTTCGATGGCCGGATCGGGGTTTATGCTGGGTCGGGCATGCAAAGCTATCTGCCTTACAACCTGCTCAGCAACCCTGATCTGGTGGAAGAGATCGGCCTGTTCCTGCTGCGCCATACCGGCAACGACAAGGATTTCCTGACCACCCGGCTGTCCTATCTGCTGAACCTGACCGGCCCCTCGGTGGCAGTACAGACGGCCTGTTCGACCTCGCTGGTGGCGGTGCATCTGGCGGCCAGCGCGTTGCTGAACATGGAATGCGACATGGCACTGGCGGGTGGCGTAACGATCGAGCTGCCACACCGGGTCGGCTACGGCTTCTCGCAGGGCGAGATCCTGGCCCCAGACGGTGTCTGCCGCGCCTTTGACGAAGACAGTCAGGGCACCGTGTTCGGCTCGGGCGCTGCGGTGCTGACCCTGCGCCGCTATGCAGATGCGGTACGGGATGGCGATGACATCAAGGCCGTCATTCTGGGCACCGCGATCAACAATGACGGGATCGGCAAGGCCAGCTATCTGGCACCCTCGGTCGACGGGCAGGCCGAAGCTGCCGCCGAGGCGCTGGCCGTCGCCGGGCTGCAGGCAGGCGACATCGACTATATCGAAACCCACGGCACCGGCACGCCCATCGGCGACCCCATCGAACTGAGCGCATTGCAAGAGGTCTACGGCACGGCCCCAGCCGGCGGCATCGGTATCGGCTCGGTCAAGACCAATATCGGACATACGGACACGGCGGCGGGCGCGGCGAGCCTGATCAAGGTGGTCGAAAGCCTAACCCATGAACGCCTGCCCGCCAGCCTGAACTTCAAAACCCCCAACAGCCGCTTTGATTTCGCCCGCAGCCCGTTTCAGGTTCAGGCACAGGGGCGCGGCTGGTCGCGCGGGCAGCGTATCCGCCGGGCCGCCGTGAACTCTCTGGGCGTGGGCGGCACGAACGCCCATGTGATTGTCGAGGAAGCCCCGCAAGCTGTCGCAACCGCCGAGGATAACGACTGGCGTCTCTACCCGCTTTCGGCCCGCAAAGAGGGCGCTTTGAACGAACTGCGCGGCAAATGGGCGGATTTCCTGTCCGAGACTGCGCCAACGGGCGCAGACATCTCGAAAACCCTGCGCGAGGGTCGCCGCGCCTTTCCCGAACGCTTCGTGGCCGCCGCGCGTAACCCGCAAGAATTGCAGGCGCTGATCAAGGCAAAGTCAAACCCGCTGACCGCACGAGGCCGGGCCGGGGCGGATACGGACACCACGCCCGAAATTGTGTTCCTCTTCCCCGGTGGCGGCGCGCAATATCCCGGCGCGGGGACCGAGATGCGGCAGCACTCTAAGGTCTTCGACGCGGCGGTGGCCGAATGCTTCAAGGCTCTGCCCGACACTGCGCCCACTGATCTGGAAGAGATGATGTTCGCGCGGGACGCGTCGGATGCCGAGGCGTCAGCCAAGCTATCCCGGTCCGACTACGCCATCCCGGCGCTGTTCATTCTGGAATACGCCTATGCGCAGTTGTGGAAGTCCTGGGGCGTCACCCCCGACCTGATCTTCGCCCACAGCGTCGGCGAATATGCCGGGGCCGTTGTGGCAGGTGCAATGACGCTGCGCGATGCGCTGAAGATCGTCACCCTGCGCGGACAGGTCATGGAGGCCGCCCCCGAAGGCGCGATGACCACCGTCCCGTTCAACGAGGCTGAGACGCAGGAACTGATCCAGCGCACCGGGGCCGAACTGGATATCGCCGCACTGAACCTGCCCGACCGGACCGTCGTGTCCGGCCCGCTGAACGCCATCGAACGTCTTGAGGCTGAGCTGTCGAACCAGGACCACGACGTGCGCCGCATCCATATCGCGGTCGCCGCCCATTCCCGGCAATTGGACGGTCAACTGGACCGCTTCCGCGCCGGGTTCGAAGGGGTGCAGTTCTCGGCCCCGCAAATCCCGATCATCTCATCGCTGCGCGGGGATATCGCGCAGGAAGGTGATCTGGCCTCGGCCGACTACTGGGTCCGTCATCTGCGCCACACCGTGCGGTTCACCGACGCGACCCGTCAGGCGCTGGACGCGCCGGGCCGCATCGTGATCGAGGTTGGCCCGGGCCAGACCCTCGGCCCGCTGATCGAGGCGATGGACGCGCCAAACCAACCTCGCGCGATGCTCTATTCCGCGCCTTCGGTTCGTGAGCCGCGTGATGAATTTGGTGTGATGCTGACCGCCTTTGGCGCGCTGTGGACGCACGGGGTGGATATCAATTGGACCAGAGCCCTGCCCGCCGGTGGCCGACGCATTTCGCTGCCGACCTATGCCTTCGACAAGACCCGTCACTGGATCGAACCGGGTCATGGCAAGGACCGGGAAGAAGACAGCGACCCGCTGAACCTGCCGCGCATCACTCCGATGGAAAACTGGTTCGAGACGGTTAAGTGGTCCGAAATGGCTGCGGCTTCTATCCCTGCAAATGCGTTGCAAGCAGAGCCATGGCTGGTTCTGGCGGGCTCTGACGATCTGTCGGCGACCGCCTTGGACACCCTGTCCCGGAACGGTGCGACGATCACGGTGATCACTGCAGGCACCGCCTTCGAAGAAACCGAGGCCGGGTACAGCCTGCGCCCGGACGCGACCGAAGACTTTGAAACGCTGTTCGAAAAGATCGGTGCCAGCCTGCCCGCCCGCATCCTGTCGCTGTGGCCGCTATCCGGTGACGCGGCCTTTGACAGCACCTATCTTCTGGCTCGGCTGATCCAACAGGCTGACTGTGGACACACTCGTCTGGCGCTGGCAACACGTGGGGCCATCGGGCCGGGCGCAAACAAACCAGAACTGGCGACGCTTACCGGCATCATCCGCGCAGCCCCGCGTGAGATACCGGGGCTTGAAGCGATCCAGATTGATCTGGACCCGACGGACACCGAAACGGCTGATGAAGCCCAGCAATTGCTGGACGAGGTTTTACAGACGGACGCAGAAGACAATGTTGTCTGGCGCAACGGACGGCGATTGATACGCCGCCGGGTCTCGAACCCGACCACGCCCGCAGTTCAGGCCGCCCGGCTTCAACCCGGCGGTACATGGCTGATCACCGGCGGCACTGGCGGATTGGGGCAGCAAATGGGACGCTGGCTGGCCGAGACCTGTCAGGCCAAAGTCGGGCTGCTGTCGCGGTCGGGCACCGAGGATGAAGCCCTTGCCACCCGTATCCGTGCGGCTGGGGGCGATGTGATGTTCATCAAGGGAGATGTCACCGACGAAAACGCAATGCTGGCGGCGCTGGCTTATCTGCAAAGCAGTTTCGGCAAGATCCGCGGCGTTATCCATGCCGCCGGACAATTGGATGACGGGCCGATCTCAGTAAAGACACTGGAGGATGCGCAGGCCGTCATCGCGCCCAAACTCAAAGGCGCACAAATTCTGGACCGGTTGCTGCCCGATGGCAGTCTGGACGTGTTTGCGGTCATATCCTCAACCTCGGTCGAAACCGGACCCGCCGGGCAGGTCGCCTATATCGGTGCCAATGCCGCGATTGAGGCCGTGGCCGCCAACCGCAAGGATGGCCTGTCCATCGCCTGGGGCGCATGGCGTGACAGCGGCATGGCGGCACGCATCTTTGGGCATGGCGAACACAAGGCACGTTCGGGCGACCACCCGCTGTTGGGCCGCCGCCGCGACGATCCGGACGGTGCAATCGTCTTCGAACGTCTGATGCATCCGCAGGACGACTGGGAAATCGCCGGTCATGTGGTGGCGGGCCTGCCGGTTCTGCCGGGCACCGCCTATATCGAATTGGCGCAGGTCGCAGCCGCCGAGGTTCTGGGGTCCGCCCATTTCGAAATCTCGGCGCTGTCCTTCAATCAACCCATGGCGTTTGCCGAAAACCTGCCCCGCCTGATGCGCATCTCGCTGACGCCGGATCAGGGTCGGTTCGATCTGCAGATCAGCAGCCAACTTGGGGCCGGAGACAGCCCGGTGGATCATGCGCAGATGCAAATCCAGACCGTGCGCAAGGCAGACCGGCAATTTCCGCGTGATTTGGTCGCCATCCCTCAAATGCAGGCCATCGCGGCAAATGATCAGGTTAAACAGGACGACCTGATCGCCTTTGGCCCGCGCTGGCAAACCTCTGGCCCGGCGCGCAAATCCGGGAACTGGAGCGAAGGCCAGTTCACCCTGCCCGAGGACTTTCTGACCGACCTGCGCGACCATCCCCTGCATCCCGGTCTGCTGGATATGGCGGCAACCGTTGGCCTGAACGTGCTGGACCGCGACCCAACCGCACCGCTTTACGCGCCGATGTCGGTGTCCCGGATCAGGGTCTTTGGCCCGCTCAGCCGGGACATCACGGCGCAATCCGTCAAGGTGGCCGAAACCCGGGGCCAATTCGCCGCCTTTGATGTCGTCATTCGCGACGCGGCGGGCACCGTACTCATGATCCTCGAACATCTGGCCCTGCGCGCCCTCTCGCGCGAGGCGCTGGCGACCGCCCCCGCCCCGGCGCGGTTGGGCGATCAGTTGCTGGCCACCGGCATCCGCGATGCCGAGGCGGACGCGCTGTTCAGCCTGATCTTTGCGCAGGAAAACCGCCATCAGGTGATCTCACCCATATCGCTGGATCTGGTGAAACTGGCCATGGTCGAGGCCCGCCCGAAACCGAAACCCCGCGCCGACCGGGCACCGTCCGACAAATCTCAGATGGGTCCGCACAGCGCTCGGGTCGCCGGTATTTGGGAGGATATTCTGGGTGTCGACGATATCCAGCCCGAGGATGACTTCTTTGACCTCGGCGGTCATTCACTGAACGCGGTGCGTCTGTTCGCGCGCATCCGTCAGGAATTCGATGTCGGCCTGCCGCTTGCCACCCTGTTCGAGGCCCCCACTTTGGGTGCCCTCACCGATCTGGTTCTGGAAACCGCCGGGCTGACCGAGGGCACG
>NZ_JALCBM010000011.1:0-10556 GCF_028066395.1 Ruegeria sp. | reverse complement strand
TGAACTGGTCTTTTTCGACACCATCGCCCCGCATATGTCGAGCCGCCCGCTGAGCCTGGGTCAAAAGCTGTGGGCCGCGCGGAAATGGGATTTCGACTACGCGCTGGATTGGATCAACCGGCGCAAGTCCGGGCGCGAAGACCGTGAACAACTTGCCCGCATCAACGCCTTGCTGTCCGAAGGCAAACCCCTGCCCGATGAACTGATCGGTCTGCGCATGACCAATTCCTTTGTGCAGGCACAGAACCGCTATGACACGCCGAAGCTTGACGTGGATATCACCCTGTTCAAGGCCCGCCGCGCCAGCGCCCTGTTCATTGCCGCAGGCGCGGATCTGGGCTGGGGTCGATACGTCGATGGCCAGATCGACATACGCGAGTTTGACTGCGATCACTTCACCATGATGGCAGAGCCAACCATCGCGGTGATCGGGGGGCAGTTGAACCAAAAGCTTTTGGTGGCTGACACGGCTCAGCCCGACGATGCGGAGGACGCGGCCTAAAGGGTCGGATCAGCCAGAAAACCCAGAACCTGCTTGTCCAGCCCTTGGGCAATCAGGTTCGTATGGGTGCCTTCGGGGAAAACCACCAGACGCTTGGGCTGTGGCAGCGCATTGAACAGGGGTTCGGCCCAGACTTGCGGGACATCCGTATCCCGCGCGCCATGGGCCATCAGAACCGGCATGGCGATCTGACCCGCGCGTTCGACCACATCATGGCGTTCCGCCCACATCAGGCGACACATCGGAAAACCGCGCAATCGCGTTTCCTGAAAGCGGCAGAGGCGGTCATAACCCGCCTCGATCACCAAACCCGCCGCCGCGCGTTGACTGGCCAAAGCCACGGCTGGGCTGACACCCAAACTGTAGCCATGGATAAACCGTCGATCTGTGGGCACCGGGCGTCCCAACAGATCATCAAGCTGGTCATAAAGCGCCAGCGCATCAGCGTGCAGGGCGCGTTCGGACGGCGTTCCGGGCGCATCCCCGGACCCGCGATATTCCAGCATGACAATGCCAATACCTGCATCCATCAGCGGCTGGAGACGCTGCAAGGACGGGATCACCCCGCTGAAATTTCCGTAAAAGCTGATCAGAACCGGCGCGTCCGGCGCCGGATCGGCCACAAAGGCGCGGAGTTCGGTGCCATCAGTGGCCTGAAACAGAACACGTCTGATCCCGTTCAACCCCTCGGCCCGCGCGGGTTCATTGTCGAACCGGTAGATCTTGTGATGCGTCCAGTACCAAACGCCCGACACCACAAGCAGCACTGCCAGCCCAAGAAGGATCACCAGAATTCGCAACGCACCCATCCCCTTGTTACGCTCGCAGGGCCAAAATCTCGGTCCAGTGGATCGGGCCGCTGATGGATTTGCGGTTCAGTGTAACGTCAAAACCGGCTTTTTCCAGCAAATACCGGTGGTTGTGAGAAAAGGAATGCTCGAACCCATGCGGATAGCTGCGCAATGTCTTGTCCATGTCATGGGCAGGATCAACAGGTTCCACAAGCGCGATCCCGGTGCCGGGTTGACTGGCGAGAAGGTCATATAGAGTGATCAGATCGGCCTCGGAAAAATATTCGAAAACGCCGCCATAGGACAACATCAACAGCCCCGGCTCCATATGATCTTGAAACCAGACACGGGCATCGCCCGAGGTGAAGTTCAATTCCGGGTACTTGGCATAGACATTCCGGTTCCGCCGGATGATGTCCCTGTTGATGTCGATACCGCAATACCGGCCAATCTGCGGCATATGCAGGACGCAATGTTGCAGCACCTTGCCATCGCCGCAGCCGACCTCGACCAGATGCTTGAAATCCTGCGACCGGGTCAACGCCTGCAAGTCTTGGAAAAAGGCGCGGTGTGTGCCGCGAAACCACATCTCGAACCGGTCGGAATAGAGGTCATAATACTGGGTGCTGACCCCGTCCTGCCACAGGTTGGAAAAGGCCGACGGCAACGCGGCCTCATCGCCACGGCGGGAAATCCGTTCAACCCGGGCCCATGCCATCAACCGGCGCGCCCGCAGGCCGAGATTGCCGTTCAGCCGCCCCATCCAGGGCAGGCAATACTCCAGAACCGTGCCAGCAATCACACGCAGCCGTTTGGACCGCCCGCTCATGAGGTATCCGCCTCGGCCCATCGGGCCACGCAGCAGATCACCTGTGGCGACAGCTCGATAAAGTCGAGCGTGCACCGGGGCCGCTGCGGGAGCAGAACACCAACCGGCCAGCCCTCTTCCAGGTCAAGGGTGATGGATTTCGGGGCCAGCGACATCCCCTCGCCGGTCAGTTTCATGCGCGCCTCTTTGGCCGTCCAGATGGCAAAGAACCGCCTCTGCCAGTCAAGGCCATCCAGCCCGTCCAGAATGGCGCATTCCTGATCGGTGAAACAGGCACGGGCGATATCGGCGCTGGCCAGTTTGCGGTCGATGAATTCGATATCCACACCCACCGGACCGCGATCTGAAAGGGCAATCACCGCCTCATCCCGGCTGTGGCTGAGGTTGAACTCTGGCCCATCGTCCAGCACCGGCTTGCCGTTCCCGGTTTCAGAAAACTGCAAATCCGCAGGTGCCGCGCCGATGCGATCCGCCAGCACCTGCCGCAGAAAGCCCCGGCACCGGATGTATCGGTCGCGATCCCGGGCAAATACGAAACGGTTGGCACGGGTCAGTTCGCTGTCGCTGAGAAATCCGGTCGCCGTTTCCAGAGAAATCGCGCGGTCATCCCCAAGCGCAACAGGCCATATCTGCAAGCCAGCCAAATCGCATTGATATTCGCCTGGCTCTCGCACTTTTACCCCTCAAGATCCTGTAGCTTGCCGTGGATATGGGCCTCCATATGGCGCACCAAGGTTTCGGCCTGAGCCCCCTTGACCATGCCCAGATGAGACCCGGACATGAAGGTGCGGGTATACTTGCCCTCGGTCAGGAAATCCGCCCAGCCCAGCATCGGGTCCATGTCAAACACCATCCGTTCCTTCAGGCATTGCGGTTCCACGAAAATCACGGTGGTCTGCCCACGATACGGCCCGCCGCGATAGCTTTGCGCCGCTTCCATCCATCCTTGTTCGACCTCGTGCATACGCTGTATTTCAGGCTGATCCGGGAACAGACGCAAGAACCACTTGTGCACGATCGCGTTATGCCAGCGGGCATCGATGCGTTCCCAAAGATAGCTCAGACCACGACCGCGCAGCAGTTCGATTTCATTACGAAGCCATTGACCCGGGCGCAGCCCCACGGGCGAGCGGAAATCGACCGAGAACCGCGGCGCATAAGTGTCCAGAATGAACAGCCGTTCGACCTTTTCCCCCATTGCCTCAAGCTGTCGGGCCATTTCGAATGCGGTGATCGCCCCGCCGGAATATCCGGCCAGCAGATAGGGGCCTTTGGGCTGGTGCCCGCGCAGGTGCAGGATGTTGTCCTTGGCCATAGCCTCGATTGTGCGGTGCATGCTGTGGCCCAGAATGCCCCGCGTCTGCAAACCGATCACCGGGCGGTGCTGGCCCATGATCGCGCCAAATTCGACCAGATTGTTAACGTTGCCACCGGCGCCCCCGACCATGAACAAGGGCTGCCCACCACCAACCGGGCCGGGATGGATCACCGTGCTGGGGTCCCAGTCACCTTCGGGATCGAAGACCGCGCTGGTGTCCTGCGTGTCCAGCAATTGCGCCAGATTACGGACGGTCGGGTTCTGGAACAGGGTCGAAATCGGCAGGTTGACCCCGAATTCGTCCTTGATGCGTGCAAAGAGGCGCACGGCCAAAAGCGAATGACCGCCAAGTTCGAAGAAGTCATCTTCGACCGTTACGTTGCGACTGCCCAGAACCTCGCACCAGAGGCCAAGCAGCCGGGTCTCTTCCACGCTTTCCGGGCGCATCCGGTCGCCCGAGTGGCTTTGCACATCCGGGTCCGGCAAATGCCTGCGGTCAACCTTGCCATTATGGTTCAGCGGCAGGGCCTTCAGCGCCACGTAATGCGCCGGGCGGGCATAGTCAGGAAGGTTGGCACGCATGTAACTGTCCAGCTCGCGCCAGGGCAGCGTGTCTTCGGCAGGCACGTAATAGGCCACCACGACCTTGTCGCTTTGTCCATCCGGCACGCGGACCTCGACCACCGACTGCTGAACGCCGGGATGCTTGGCGAGAGCCGTCTCAATCTCACCCAGTTCCACGCGGAAGCCTCGGATTTTGACCTGATTGTCGATGCGACCATAGAACTGGACCAGTCCATCAGCCCCCATCCGCACCAGATCACCGGTCCGATACAGGTGTAATGCCTTGTCCCACGGGGCCTGAATGAATTTTTCATCCGTCAGGTCCGGACGGTTGAGATATCCCAATGCAAGCCCCGCCCCGGCCACACACAGCTCTCCCGCTTCGCCATCGGCAACGGGTAGGAGGTCGGCGTCCAAAACATAGACCTGCGTCGCCTTGATCGGCGTGCCGATTGGCAAGGCCGCGCCGCTTTGGACGTCCTGTTTGGTAATCGTGTAGCAGCAGGTGAAGGTGGTGTTTTCGGTCGGGCCATAGCCGTTGATCAACACCAGATCAGGGCAATGCTCCAACACCTGCGCTGCCTTCAGCGGCGACACCACGTCCCCGCCGGTCAGAAGCTGGCGCAGAGGGCGGAAATCCCCGGGCCGTTCGTCGGCCATGGCGTGGAACAGCCCGGCGGTCAGCCACAGGCAGGTGATGTTTTCACGTGCGATGACCTCACCCAGCCCGGCAAGGGATGCGGTCTCATCCCCATCCGGCAGTACCAGAGTACCGCCATTCAGAAGCGCACCCCAGATTTCGAATGTCGCCGCGTCGAAGGCGATAGGCGAGTTCTGCAGGATACGTTGTTCCGGTCCCAGATCGGCGAAATCCTGACCCTGCACCAGCCGCATAACTCCGCGATGCGGCACCACCACGCCCTTGGGCGTCCCGGTCGAGCCGGAGGTGTACATGACATACGCCACGTCCTCACCGTTCAGGTCCGGCAGGACCGTCCCGTCGAGCTTGGTCAGGGTGGCCACGTCCAGCGTTTCAACACCGCTGAGCCCGGCATCCCGACCCAGCGCCAGTTTCATCTGCGTGTCTTTGGCGATGAACTGCAACCGGTCCCGTGGCAGGCTGAGGTCAAGCGGGACATAAGCGGCCCCGGCCTTGAGTATCCCCAAAATGGCAATGATCTGCTCAAACGAGGACGGTTGGCAAAGCCCAACCAGATCGCCCCGGTCGACACCCTTGTTCAACAGATGCGCCGCCACCTGATCCGAGCGCTCGTCCAGTTCCGCATAGGTCAGCGCCTGACCCTGCTGAGACACCGCCGTATTGGTGGCAAAGCGCGCCGCCGTCGCCTTGAACGCGCCGGTAAGGCCGCCGTCATAGCTGGCCCCATCCGGGGTTTTCGACTGCGGCTGCTCGGGTTCCTTGCGCCCAAGTTCGATCAGCGGGCCATCGGGGCGGGTGACGATATCCTCCAACAAGGCGGTGAAGCCTTGGATATGGCGCTGGATGGTCTCGGGGTTGAACAGATCGCGGTTGTAACTCCACTCGGTCACCACAGTATCGGCGGTGTCGGTGACGTTCAGATATAGCTCGAAATTCTCGTAAGCGCGGGGGTTCGAAACGAAACGCCCCTCGTCCGAACCAATGGACAACGCGCTCAGGTCGATGCCGTTGTCGATGTTAAACACGACCGAGATCAACCCGGGGCGCGAGGCGTCGCGCTTGTGTTTCAGCGCACGGGTCAGGGCACCATAGGTATAGTGCTGATGGTCCGTTCCGTTCAGCAACCCGTCGCGCACCTGTCCCAGATACTGATCGAACCGCAGCGTTTTGCGCGGTTGCGTGCGGACCGGCAGCAGATTGACGCAATGGCCGACCAGATCCTCCATCCCTCTGGCCGCCTGACCCGAGGAGGGCACACCGACCACCAGATCCTCACAATCGGAAATCCGCGCGAGGTACAGCTTGAACGCAGCCAGAAGCAGTGTCACGAAACTGGTGTTCTGCGCCCCGGCCGCCTTGCGCAGCGCGGCCACCAGGGTCGGGTCCAGCGCATCGTCAATCCGGGCGCCCCGAACACTGCGCACGGCGGGGCGCGGGTGATCCAGCGGCAAGTCCAGTACCGGCACATCGCCCGCGAACTGGTTCAGCCAATAGGTCCGGGCCGTTTCGGCATCCTCGGAACGCGCCCATTCCTCTTCGGTGCGGGCATAGTCGATGATGCTGTGCGGGGCGTCGATCACCGGCGCATCGCCCGAGATGATCATCTGATACAGCTGCGAGATATCCCGCATGATCACGTCGATGGACCAACCGTCACAAATGATGTGATGGGCGGTGATCACCAGATGGTGGAGGTCTTCGCCCTCCTGTTGGCCCAGATGCACAATATCGGTGCGCAGGAAGGGGCCGTTTTCCAGGTCGAACGGCGTTTCCACATGGCTGGTCAGCAGGGCTTTCAACCGCGTTTCGCGCGCATCCGCATCCAGCGTGGACAGATCGACCAAGCCGATCTCATGCGTCATCTCGGGGTGGATGCACATGGTCATCCCGTCAGGTGAGAAGGTCGCGCGCAGGGCATCGTGACGGGCGTAACAGTGCTGAATCGCCTGCTCCAACGCCTCGCGATCCAGTTCGCCGTGAATTTCCAGCGTTACGCTTTCATTATAGGCCGCCGCGACCTCGGGCGTGACAACCTGCGCCGCGAATATCTCGCGCTGCGCTTCCAGCGCCGGGACATGCAGCGACTCAAGCGGGGCGGCCATGTCGCGGGCAATCCGGTCTTCGCCATCCGGCAGGCTGAGGCGCGGAGGTGCGGCAGAGACCTGCGCCGTGTAAGGGTCATTGTCCTCGCGCCCGCCCAGCAGACCATCGGCGCGCATTTCCAGCGCACTGTCCTTGATGGCGTCGATGACGTGGTTGATATCCTCATCATCATGGGCGGCAGTCATATAAGAGGGGAACCCCTCTAACAGGAACACGCCGCGATCCCGCAGATGCGGACCCAGCAACCCGCCAAACCGCGCATTCTTGTCGATGCGCAGATACATCAGCGAGCCGCAATTGGGCATCTCGAACGGCATGTCATTGTCTTCGAACCAGCGGTCCACCGTTCCGGCCAGCGTGTCGCCTTTGACATTGACGGTTTTCCAGAAGAATTCAGGCTGGGATTTGAAGAACCGAAGCATTTCACAAGTCGCCGCCATCACCAGAGGGTGACGCACGAAGGTTCCGGCAAAGAAGGTTACCGGCGCTTCGGGGAAGCTTTCATCGCCATAGGACCACTGGCCACCATCAAACGTGTCCATGAACCGCGCCTTGCCCGCGACCACGCCGATGGGCATGCCGCCCCCGGCGATTTTGCCATAGGTCACCAGATCAGCTTCGATATTGTAGTAGCCCTGCGCGCCGCGCGGGCCGAACCGGAAGCCGGTCACCACCTCATCAAAGATGAACAGAGCACCGTGGCGTTCGGTGATCCGGCGAACCTCGCGGATGAAATCATGTGGGCGGAATTCGGGGCGGCGGCTTTGCACCGGCTCGACCATCACAGCGGCCAGACTGCCCGCGTTCCGGCGGATGTAATCCAGCGCCTGCGGTGTGCCATAGGGCAGAACCACCACGTTCTTCACCGCGTCGCGCGGCACACCCGGCGCGACCGGCATGCTGCGCGGGCCGTCCTTGCCGTCGATGCCGCGCACCAGAACCTCGTCGAAATTGCCGTGGTAATCGCGGGCGAAAAGGACGATCTTGTCGCGCCCGGTGACCGTGCGGGCCAGACGCATGGCGGCATAGACGGCTTCGGACCCGGTGCAGACAAAGCTGGCGCGGTCATTGCCGGTGACCTCGCAGAACAGGTCCGCCGCCTCCATCGCCAGCAAGTTCTGCGGGCCGACCTCGAACCCTTTGTCGATCTGGTCATGCAGGGCCGCGACCACCCCGTCAGGCGAATGGCCCAGGAAACCCGGGCCAAAACCGTTCAGGATGTCGACATATTCATTGCCATCCACATCCAGCAGGCGCGAGCCTTTGGATTTCACCGTGACGATCTGATAGACAAGGTCCTTCCACAGCCGGTTGAATCCCGATGCGGTGCGCGGGTCCGCATGGGTGGGGCGGTGTTTCTCCGTCAGCGATTTCGACCGAGGTGTCTTGGCGTTGAACCGCGCCACCAGCCGGTCGATATGGGCCTGCTGACGGGCTGTCAGAGCCTCGTCCTTGCTGGTGATCTGGGTCATCGGTGCCGAGACCGGCATGGTCTGACCCGCAGGCTCTGATTTGGACGGCGCGTCGTCAAACACCTGATCCGACGGGCCTTGTCCGCCGATCTCGCCATGCGCCTCGATATGTTCGGCCAGCGCGCCCACGGTGGGGAAACCGTCGATCAATTCGCGCAGGGTTACGGTGACACTGAACCGGTCGCTGAGCTCCCGCGTGGCCTGCGTCAGCAACAGCGAGTCAAAGCCCAGTTCCATAAAACCTGCGTCGGCGATGATCTCATCCGGCTCTAACCCCGAAAGATCGGACATCAGGTCCTGCAGGGCGCTGAGGGCATCGACCTCGGCTGGTGGTGCATCCGATGCGGGGGCGGTCTCTGGCGCCTCATCGGCCTGAAAGGCAACATCCGCCGGTTCGATCCAGAACTTCTTGCGGATGAAGGGGTAGGTCGGCAGCCCGTGCTGTCGCGGCACGTCAGAGACCGTGCCGATCCCGGACCAATCCAGCGGATAGCCACAAGCCCACAGCCCGCCAAAGGCTGCGTGCATGGCACGTTGGGAATCCGCATCCTCGGCATGGGCATGAGGCAGTGAGGCCAGCGATGGCGCAGCCTTGGACCGATCCGGGTTCTGCGCGGCCAGCACGGACAGAGTTTGCCCGGGGCCGGATTCCAGGAAGATGTATTGCCCTTCGGACCACAGCATCTGCATGGCGTCGAAGAACCGGACAGGGCGGCGCATATGCATCGCCCAATAGTCAGGGTCAGTCGCCTCAGAGTCGGTCATCCAGTCGCCAGTGACGGTCGACAGGATCGGCGTCGAGGGCGCGTTCAGCGTCAGCTTTTCCAGCCCGGCCCGGAAGGGGGCCAGCGCGGGGTCCATCATCTGAGAATGGAATGCGTGGCTGGTGTGCAGTTCGGAACTTGCAATCCCGCCTTGTTCCAGAACTGGAATGATAGCGGCGATTGCCTCATCCGATCCGGCCAGAACGCAGGCCTTGGCCCCGTTGACCGCGGCCAGATCAATGCCGTTGCCCAGGTAAGGTTTAAGGTCCTGTTCTAAGGCACGCACCGACAGCATCTTGCCGCGCGGCAGGTCTGCCATCAGGCGGCCGCGCAGGACGATCAGGCCCAGCGCGTCCTCCAACCGGAAAACACCGGCCAAGGTGGCGGCAACGAATTCACCGATCGAATGGCCAACCATCACATCAGGGCGGATACCTCGGCTTTCCCACAGTTTCGCCAGTGCATAGCTGGTGGCGAAAATGGCGGGCTGGGCGAAATCGGTGCTTTTCAGCTTTTCCGCCGCGTCTTCGACCTGATCTCCGGTCGCATGGATGACAGCGCGCAGGTCCAGCCCCATTTCGCGCTCCAACCGGTGCATGCAGGCGTCAAACGCGTCACGGAAAACGGGTTCCTGATCATACAGATCGCGGGCCATGCCCACATGCTGCGCGCCTTGCCCGGCAAACATGAAGGCCAGCTGGTCACGCGCACCCGCTTTCTGCCCGGCCCCCGAGTAATCCTGTGCCACTTGCGCCAGATCACCCATGTCACGGGCGGCCAGCACGGTGCGGATTGGATAGGCATGGCGGTGATCGCGCAACGTCAACGCAACCGAGTCCGGGTTGGCTTGCGGATGGGTTTCCGCCCAATGGCCCAGATCCTTCACCGCCTTGCCCAGCGCCTCGGGGCTGGACGCCGACAGCGGGAACAGACGCAGGCTATCCTCGGCAGGTTTTTCGCTGCGCTTGGCCTGTGGCCCTTCGCCCAGAACCACATGCACATTCGTACCACCCACCCCAAACGAGGAGACGCCTGCAATACGCGGCCCCTCACTCGTGGGCCAGTCGGTCAGTTCCGCCGCCGGGCGGAAGGGTGAGTTGTCAAAGTCGATGCGCGGGTTGGGCGCCTGATAGTGCAGCAAGGGCGGAATCTGCCCGTGTTTCAGACACAGCGCTGTCTTGATCAGCCCAGTCACACCCGCCGCTGCGTCCAGATGGCCGACATTCGTTTTGACCGACCCGATAGCGCAATAACCCTGGGCTTCGCTCTCACCAAATGCCTCGCACAGGGCGGTGAATTCGATGGGGTCACCCAGCGGGGTCGCAGTACCGTGGGCCTCGATATAGCCGATATCCTGCGGCTCGACTCGGGCGGAGGCCTGCGCGATACGGATCGCCTCGGCCTGTGCCGAGACAGAGGGCGCGGCGTAGCCCGCCTTTTGCGCGCCGTCATTGTTGACGCCATGACCCCGAATGACGGCGATGATCTCGTCCCCGTCGGCCTCGGCATCCTCCAGACGGCGCAGCACGACCAGCCCGGCCCCGTCGCCAAA
>NZ_JALCBM010000105.1 GCF_028066395.1 Ruegeria sp. | reverse complement strand
ACCAGATCCTGGTCGTGCCAGTGGCAATCCCTGAACAGCTCGACATTACAGCTGGAAAAGAAATTTCCGACGCGCTGGAACACGTGGCGCATCAACCGGGGCGAAGAGATGATAAATCCGATATTGATCTCATGCTGACCAAAATCCAGACCATCAACATCATGCAACCGGGCGTAGTTGACATTCTTTGTCCACAGGTACGAACCGGGCAGAATGGTGTTTTCTTCCTGCCAGTACCAGACAACGTTCGGATCGATATGCCCGGTCTTCGCGAACAGGTCGTTCACGTCACGCTGAAAATAGAGATCATTGTCGCACAAGGCGATGGCATCGTAGTTTTGGCCGAACTTCTCTACCCAGTCGCAGATGATCAGCTTGCTCATCCGTTTGTTGCGGTAGAGAAGGAAGGCGTCGTCTTCGCCCAGCTTTCCATTCTGATATTCCGGTTGGGACCGCGCGATTTCACGGCGATACTTCCAGCTCTGAAAGCTGGCCAGCGGATTGATCAGATAGCGAATGCCGCGGCTTTCCAGAAACTCCTGACACTGCTCGCTGAGATGCGTGGAAATCACCCACAAATCACCTTGAAAATTGCCTTTCGCCGGATCGAACAGGGAATCGATCATCAGATTGGCTTGTGCCACATGCATGGTGTTTGCTGTAAAAACGATCGCGTTTTTGGTCATTCCGAGAAACCTCAGTATCGATAGGTTCTAATGTACTGGGTTGGCGTTTTTGAAGAAAACGCCACAGCAGTGTTCAAATTCGCCTTGATGGCTAAAGCGGTGCCACAAAGAATGCAGGCATGTCTTCACCATTCGCCAGTTTCGAGACAAACCCCCGGGCTGTATCCAACGCCTCACGGATCGTCACGTCCATATCAAGGTAGCGATAGGTTCCCAACCGACCGACAAATGTGACCCCGGCGGCATTTTCTGCCAGCGTGACATAAGCGCTCAGCAGTTCCTTTTCTTTGACCTGCCGGATCGGATAGTAAGGTATGTCCCCGGCATCCGCCGCCCGCGAGAACTCGCGATAGCACACCGACTCTTCATGTTCTTCCCAGGGTGAGAAATGTTTGTGTTCGGTGATGCGGGTATAGGGCACCTCTTCCTCACCGTAATTCATGACCGCGCAACCTTGATAGTCACCGGAATAGTCGAACCGTTCGAAATCAAGCGTGCGATATCCCAACCGGCCCAGTTCAAAGTCGAAATACCCGTCCAGTGGCCCGGAATAGAACACATGATCGTATTCTTCACCCATCGCGCGCGTAAAGCGGGTGCTCAACTGCACGGTGATCCCCGGGTGATCCAGAATCGAGTCGATCATGGAACTGTAGCCGTTTTTGGGCATGCCCTGGAATTTATGGAAGAAATAGTTATCGTCATAGTTGAAACGCACCGGCAGCCGCTTAAGGATTGATGCCGGCAGTTCGGACGGGTGCATACCCCATTGCTTGATCGTATAACCCTTGAAAAACGCCTCGTAGAGGTCCTTGCCGACAAAGCGCATGGCCTGTTCTTCAAAGGTCTGCGGGTCCTCGATGCTGGTATCCGCCTGCTCTTCGGTGATGAACGCCCGCGCCTCATCTGGCCGCAACGTCTTGCCGAAAAACTGGTTGATCGTGTGCAGATTGATCGGAAGCGAGAAAACACCGTGCGCCCCGCCCGGGTCCCGAGAGGTCGTCTTGACCCGGTTCTTGTAGGGCAGAAACTCCTCAAACCGGTTCACATAATCCCAAACCTCGGTGTCATCGGTGTGAAAGATATGCGGCCCGTAAACATGCAGCATGACACCCGTTTTTTCGTCGCGGGCAGTGTGGCAATTGCCGCCGATATGATCGCGGCTGTCGACGACGGTCACTGCATGGCCAGCCTCGGCCAAATGCCGCCCGATTACAGCGCCCGAAAGACCGGCTCCAACCATCAAATACTTGCCTGTCATGCCAGTTCCAATTCGCTTTTTTTCGCCCGAAAGCCCTAATGGATTGACCAGCAGGTTGCAACCACACCTGCAATCAATGCGCGGGATACGGTACATCTTGCGCCTTGCAGCAAGCACCCGAGACTTAAGAGGCATCGACCATTCCAGACAGTGGACTTGGGCTTTTGATACGTTCAAGTCACAGTTGTCTTCCTTCTCGTTTTCACGGTTGCTACGAGACATGGACAACAGAATGCGTGTCAGGCTAGAGCTGCCCGAGCCGAAGCGGCATGGACTACGCCGACTAAGTTTCTTAGAATCGGATGCAGCAAAAGCTGTTTAGAATAAAATAGGAATATATAAAATATTATCATGATCCCTCTTTGGAAAATAAAACGGGAAATGAGACGCATTTTCCTTCCGGATTACAAGAAGCGACTCTATTCAGACGTAAGCTCAAGCGACAAGGATTACCTTCGGGAAATCAGCGATAGCTATGCGGGAAAAAGATGCTTTGTGATCGGAAATGGGCCAAGCCTTACAGCATCGGACCTAGACAAGATAAAGGATGAGATGTCCTTTGCGTCCAATAAAATATTTCTGATTTACGACCAAACAGATTGGCGCCCGGATTTTTACTGCGTTGAAGACATGCTGGTTCTTTCGCAATGCCTTGACGAAATCCGCAACCTTTCCGGGAGCAAAAAGTTATTCCCAATCAATGCCTTCAACAACTTGGAGAGGGTTCCAGACTCCGTCTGCTTCCCCACGATCCCGCCCAAAAACTGGGATGAGCCGCTTTCCGACCCGGAGTTTCCAGAATTCAGCCCTGATCTCTCACGCGGAATAGGCTGGGGATCGACAATTGTTTATACCGAGATACAATTGGCAATTGCCATGGGTTTTAAGGAGATCTGCCTGCTGGGATTAGATCACCAATATTCTCCGGGAAAAGAAAGTAAAGAAGAAAAAGGCGTCATGATCAGTGAGGGTGAGAAAAACCACTTTCATCCTCTTTATCGCCCGGCAGGAGAGAAATGGCACTCTCCCAATCTGCATGTGCTGGAAGTGTCATACGCAAAAGCCCAATCTGAGGCCGAGGCCCTTGGGGTCCGGATCGTGAACTGCTCGCGACGCACAAGCCTGACTGTCTTTGAACGAGAGGACCTTGAAACTGTTCTTGCCCGCCCTTCGGCATGAGGCTCGGCGACTAGGCGCTGGGACTCATGCCAAAAGGTCGGCTGGGTTTCGCGAATGATACAGGCAGCCTTCTGCCCGCAGACAGCAAACTGAGCTCCCTTGGCATTGGCCCCTTAACGCAGCAAATCAGCTGTTCCTATGAGGCATTTTTCGGCTCCCAATGCGTTTCTCCGGATGCTTCCTTTTAAAGGGCAATCTGAGGTTCGGCACGTCCAGCAACTGCCACCGGAACCGAGAATGTCTGCCCTGCGGTTCCCGCCCAGTCTGGTCGGTCGTCCGGAAGCTTCTGCATAGCAGTTGTCACAAACAGCGTTCTCATGTCCGCCCCGCCAAAAGCCGGGCAGGACGCATGACCGGTTGGCAGATCGACGGCGGACAGAAAAACCCCATCGGGGCTATAGCGCGCAACGCGGGCAGAGCCCCATTGGGCGCTCCATAAGCATCCCTCGCTGTCGATTACGGCGCCATCCGGTTTGTGTTCGGGCCTGTCTGGCGTTGCGCTCAAATCCATGAAAACTTCTTTTTCACCTTGCGGCCAGCCGGTTTTGGGGTTCACTCGGACGCGCCAGATGATGCGGGTCTTGGTGTCCGCATAGTACGCACAACTTCGGCTGTGATCGAAACAGATCGCATTGGGCGTACTCATATCGCGCTGGATCACCCGGAGCCCGTCGTTCGGGTGCCAGCGGTAGAGCGTTCCCTTCCCCGACTCTCCGGTCTTGTCCATGGTGCCCATCCAAAATCCGCCCCAAGGGTCGGCGCGCCCGTCATTGGAGCGGGTCAGGGGGTTATCGGCCTCAATCTCACACAGCATCCGTTCGGCCCCGGTTTCCAGATTGAAGCGGCTCAGACCTGTTTCGCTGGCAATCAGCAGATGATCCCGATCAATCCAGCCCGCCGCGCTGACATTCCGGTCGAATTGCCAGTTCAGCGTCTGATCGCCGACTCGTGACAGCAATTTGGAATTCACGATGTCGAACCAGAACAGTTGCTCACGCTCGGGATGCCAGAATACACCTTCGCCCAGCTCACACTGTCGATCATCAAAAATAGTGGGCACGCCTGCCATGTTCGAGACCTTACAAGCCAAGATGCTGAAACAGGTTTTTCAGTGTGTTTTCATGCACGTATTCAATGGCCTGCACGGTGCTGTTGGCATTGTGGCTGGACACGGCCACATTCTCGAACCCCAGCAAGGGATGATCTGTGGGCAGGGGCTCCTGCTCGAAAACATCCAGTGCTGCTGCAGCCACCTTGCCGCTTTCCAGCGCGGCGATCAGTGCGGCTTCATCCACCAGCCCACCGCGCGCGACATTGCACAGGATCACCTGATCACGGGCACGGGACAGCGTATCGGCATTGATCAGGTGATAGTTTTCGGGGGTCTGGTTACAACACAGGCAAATGACATCAGCACGGTTCAGCAATTCGTCGAAAGAGACGATTTGCGTTCCATCCGGTGCATCGGTCAATTTTGGGTCATGGGCGATAACGTCCATCCCCAACCCTCTTGCGCGTTGCCCGACCCCCTGCCCGATGGCACCATACCCGACGACACCCATCGTCTTGCCTGCCATGCCGGGGAACCGACCCTTGGGCCACTCGCCTGCCCGGATCATCCTATCTGTGCGGGCCAATCGGCGGGTCGCGGCCAGAAGCAGCCCGATGGCATATTCGCCGACAGCATCCCGAAACGCGCCGGGTGAGTTGCAAACGGGCACGTTCAGACGCTGGGCGGCCTCCAGATCAATACTGTCGATACCGGTGCCCCATTTTGAAATCACCTTGAGTCTGGGCAAATAGGCCTGCAGCACCGCTTCGGTAATCTGGTCGTCACCTGCCAGCCATCCGTCGACGTCTCCGGCATATTCCAGACACTGGGCCTCGGGCATGAACTGATTGACCTCGGGCCAGATCGGATGCACGCCGCGATCGCGCAGCAATGCGTCGAACCGATCTTTTTCGTTGATCATCATGATGTTCGAAACAAGCACCTGCATGATGAAACCCTATGCTTTCTCGTGTTTTTTCAGCACTGTCAGCAGCGCTTCGGCGATATCCAGATCTTCTTGTGTTTTGATCACATGGCCCGATATGGCGCCGACCGGATAGAACGCGATCTTGCCGTTGTACGTTCCGATTTTGCCTGCCTCAACGGCTTGGACAAAGGGTTTCGCCCGCCAGCCGGTGATCGACCAGGTGACCCGTTGCGTGGGCTGAAGGTCCTGCGAGTTGGTCTTTTCGGCAAATGTGAAGTTCACCGGCTGATCCTGATAGGCCACTTCGATCCGGTCTTCGATGCAAGACAGCATCACATCCGCATCCGAGGCAATGAATGCGTTGGCAAAATTCTCGACCTCTTCCGCGCTGAGCAGCGGCGCAATGGAATGCACCTGGATCAGCAGGTCGCATTCAACGTTTTTGAGGAAATCGTAGACAAACTGTTCTGACGTCGCGACCGAGTTCCCCAGTTCTTCGGGGCGTTGATAAAACTTGGCCCCGTACTGCGCCGCAATATCTCCGAACTCGGCATTTTCCGAGTTCACATAGATTTCGTCAAAACAACCCGATCTCTTGCACTTTTCGATCGCATGGCTGATCAGGGGCTGCCCGGCCAGAGGGGCAAGATTTTTCTTTTTCAGACGCTGACTGCCCATGCGGGCCGGGATCATCGCGATTGTCTTCATGTCTCTATCCTGTTGATACTCGGGTCAGGGGCAACTGCGGGCAAACACTGCCTTGTAGGTTTGGAAAATCTCCGGTGCGGCGCACAGGCTTCGTTGATCTTGGTCCATTGGAGCCGGGTCGGGGTCGATCCCGTAGCTGGCGTAGTTCAATCCAGCTTCGCGCGCGATCAAGGCACCGGCCATATCGTCCCAGCCCTTTGCCTCGCGGCTTGCGACAAGGCTGACGGTTCCGGCCGCCGCATAACACAGATGCAGGGCCTGACTGCCAAAGTTGCGCAGCTTGAACTCTGTCAGCAATTGCGCCAGCGCTTCGGGCGCATGCTCGGCCAGATCCTTGAGCAATCCGGATGAAACGATTGCAAGTCTGGCTTTATGGGACCGCGGAACCAAAGGCGCCCCATTCAACATCGCCCCCTGCCCTTTTTGCGCGGAGTATGTGTCACTATGGGCGATGTCATGCACGATCGAAAGAAACGGCGTGTTTTCAATGATCAGGACAACAGCAACGCTATAGATGGGAACACCCGCGACAAAATTCACCGTGCCGTCCAGCGGGTCAACCAGCCACAAGGGATCACCCCCTGTGTAGGGGCGGAACTCCTCCTCGCCGATCACCGAAGACCCCGGCAACAATTGCGGCAATTCGTGTTCAAGCCGCGCCTGCATCGCAAGATCCAGACTTGTCACCAGATCCAGCCCGTCGGTCCCCTTGTCATGAACCTGTGCGTGTTGGGAAAACACTTCTTGCACCCATCGGGGCAAGGCAGCGCACAAGTCCGCATGCAGACCAGTAGGAACCGGCTGCCCCTGCATGATCAGAATTTCCGGTCCGCGATCAGGGCTTCATCCATATTCGACATGCGCAGATACTGCGTCAGAATGTGGATAAAGGACATGTGGATATCCTCAATGATCCCGTAATTGTCGGCCTCGACATGAACATTTACGTCAGCCTGAGTTCTGGAGCGTCCGCCCGAGAAACCGGTAAACGAGATCGATTGCATCCCAAGGGGCTTTGCAACCTCCAGCGCCCGCACGACATTTTCGCTGTCACCAGAAGAACTTACGGTCCACAGCAGATCGCCCGGACGTGCCATGGATTGCAGTTGGTAAGCAAAGACATCCGCGTATGAGATGTCATTGGCCAGGGCTGAGTTCATCTCGGTATGGGCCGAAAGGGACATGAATCGCGGCTTGAGGTCCGTATCGGTGCGCACGCATTTCAGGAAATCGCACAGCGAGTGGTTGGCGATGCCCGCAGATCCGCCGTTGCCGCAGATGTAAATGAAATTGCCGGCAGCGATCGTCTCGGTCAGCAGGTTTGCCACCTGGTCCAATGCGCTCAGGTCGCTATGTTGTGCGGCCTTGGCCAGGGCGCTGAAATACTCACCCGCGAACCCTTCGCAAGTCTCGAAACGTGCGTTTGGGAAAAGATCTTTCATAGTAAGTCATCCTTCGGAGATGGTTAATTCAGGCTTCCAGGACAAATCTCAGAATACCAGACTTCAGACTGCGCTGCAGCAGGATCTGCAGATCACGCAAACGGTTCTTGTCCGCTTCTTGGAAAAAGCCTGACCAGAAAGGGATATTCGCGTTTTCGGTGCCTTTGAAATAGCGATCCAGAATAACCGCATCCAACCGACCGGGCGTCGAAACCTCCAACACGGAAAGCCCTACCCGCGCGCTCAGCGCCTGAAAGCCATTGATCGAGAACACGGTCAGCCGATCCAGCGGGATAAAACTGGGGGAATCCGCCCCCAAAATCTCATATTCCAGCCCATCGGCGCAGGAACTGGCGACAAAGATCACGGTTCCGGACGCCACGGATTGTTTGATTGCCCGCATCAAGGCCTCTGGGTCCGCGACACGGTCCAGTTCGGCAGGCATCAATATCGCCTTGGGAGACAGGTGCGCCAGACGCGCGCACAATTCATCGAACTCAGTGTTTTCAGGCGTCAGGGACAAAAAATCCCACGAGCGGCCATGGCTGAGCCGCCGGGTTGCCTCGGGCCATCGCGGGGCCTGCGATGCAAACCGAATATCAACAACCTTATCGAGACGGCGTTGCAAACGCGCCTCGGTCAGGCTGACCCAGTTCATCAACGAGGTAAACTCGAACTCCCGGTCCTTGCCGGGATCATCGCCAACCTGGGCTTCTATGATCTCAAGCCGAAGCTGGTCGAGAACCTTCTGGTCAGGAACCCGCTGCGCATAGATCGTATTGCATTCCGTACAGCGCAGAAATTCCAGCAACGTTTGCGAGAAATTGCGGCTTTTCAATCGATCCCGCCCACAGGCGGGACAAGCCTGACGCGGTGTCCAATCGGTGCTGCAATCCAGCATCAGATCCAGCAGAGCCTTGTTGCGTGTCAGCCGGTATTGCTCCGGCTTTTCGCCGGCAACAGTTTCGAAATCAGGCAGATGATCCAGAAAAACAGGCGTTTGCATTGTTACCCCTCCTGATTTTCTTGCACTTTGTGGTCCTGCACAATCCGGCACCATTCAGGATCAGCGGCATAGATCGCCTCGACCAGTTCCATCACATCCAGCGCCTGCTGAGACGTGCCACAGCGCAGAGGCTCATCTTCGGCGACAGCGGCATAGAACTCGGCAATCTCCTTGTCCCAGGACTTGTCTTCCGTAAAGCGCAGTTCCTGACTTTCGGGGTTCGGGATCGGGTTGCCGCCTTCGTCCAACCGGTTCAACGCCACTGTCAGCACCTCGGTTCCATAGCTCCCCGAGGCAGAGAGAATCCCATCGACGGACACGAAACCGTTGCGCAGATAAAGCTCCAACCGGAAAGTGTGCTGCCATTGGGTTGCCGAGGAATGAACCGACGCGACGATGCCGTCGGCGTTTTTCATCAAGGCAAAAGCATTGTCCTCGACCGGCACATCCGTCCAGAAATTTCGCTGAACGAAGCTTTGCACATCCCGAAAGCGCCCGGCAAACATCTGGAACAGGTCCAACATGTGAATGCCCTGATCAATCAGAATACCGCCACCCGACTGCGCGGGATCATTGCGCCAGTTCTGCGCGTAATTCGGCCCACCCGCCTTACCATAGACGCCGCGCATAAAGTAAAGCTCACCCATCGTGCCTGCGTCGATCAGCTTTTTGGCTTCTTCAATGGCATCGTGAACCCGGTGATTGAATCCGAACTTCAACACCCGGTCGCCTGCGGCTTTTTCCGCACCCATCATGCGGCGCACATCTTCGGAATTGCGTCCCGGGGGCTTTTCGGAAAACACATGCTTTCCCCGGGCCAGCGCCGTGCAGACGACATCAGGGATCATTTTGTTTGGCACACTGCAGACAATAACATCCGGGTTATAGTCGTAGACCGCCATCGGGTCTGTAACCATCGGGCAGGACGCCGCGGGATCAACTGCCGTGTCACAGGCCACAACCACGTGAAACCCACCATGGCGCTCCATCGCCTCGTGGCGAATCCGGCCCATTTTTCCGTATCCGATTATGGCTACACGCAGGGTCATTTGTACGTCTCTCTTCCGTATAGCAAAGAATCTGGCAGTGTCTTGAAACAGGTTAATACTGCCCGATTATGAAATCGCGGGGAACATATCAGGGTTGTAAACCCACGCAAGTTGGAAGTTTTTCGGGTGGCCGTTGCTTGCGCACGGTGTGAAACTCGACTTGCTTTGGCAACGGTCCGGGCTAAGAAGAACGGGCCACAACAAAACGGCTGGAAATCATGAACCAAGAACAGGTTGAACACATTTGTGCGGCCCTCACACAGGCCCGAGCTGCGGGTGAGCCCGCCGGGCTGGCAGCGGGCGACATACCTGACGCCATATCTGATGCATATGTGATCTCGTTGACCCAAATGCAGAGCGTCGCGGCCTGGAAAATCGGCGGCGCCAACCCGTGGTCAAAACAGGTTTTCAACAATGCCGATAGTTTTTTTGGCCCTCTGCACCCAAACGAACTGTTTCTGGATGATCCGGTTGTTTC
>NZ_JALCBM010000104.1 GCF_028066395.1 Ruegeria sp. | reverse complement strand
GCTCCTCTGCTCAACGACGTTGGCATTGGCGGCCGATGGACAACATACAGGCCGCCATCAAAGACCTATCATGACTGGCTAGGCCGGACGTTCTTGCAACTTTCAGCATTGGTAGCGTTGGGCTTGATCCGAACCACCGCTGCGGCTGGGCCGTGGTTCCGGTTCGGATTGACGAACGGCGGATGAAGGCAATCAAGACCTGGCGGCCTCGTAGGACTCCGCCCCTTCTCTGTGTCAGCTTTGGTTGCGACCGGTGGGGGCGATTGTGACGAAGCGGTGCGGCGGCGATTTCGGCCCTTGGTGAACCGTACAGCATTTTTGAAGGCGGCAATTTACAGGTCGCGGATGGGGTGGATGACGTCTGCGTCTGAGCCCGCAATGTGTGAGTATGATCATTTCCAGATTTCGCGAATGCGGCGAACGGCGGTGCGGGCTGCGATCGCAGCATCGGAGCTGGGTGATGAATGTCTGTTAAGGGCCGCTACTAAAAGTTGTACTCTCCGGCTCCGAGCGCGATGCTGCGGCGGCGATAGGACCCATTGTGATTCAAAATAGCATGCAGTTTTCAAGGCGCTAGGCATAAGTGGGTGGGGGAGGTCTGTTCAGTCGTGAACTCGCCTCCGGCCTTTTTTCGCAAGCAGGTTCCCGAGCGTGTCACAAACCTGTCATATTCGTGCGCTAGTCAAAAATTGCAAAAAAGAGACAACATAGGAGGCTCCGATGACCTCTCTCAATACTCAGCTATGGGAGCTGATTGAAACGCACAAAATGCCTGAAGATGCTGCAGGCAAGCCATTCATTGAACAACTCATGGCCGAAAACTGCATCTCTCACGACACCGCAAGCGTGGCGATCGCTGAATATCAAAAGTTCATGTATCTGTGTGCCACACGTCCAGAGCGCAATGTCCCCTCAAAGGCGGTCGATCTGGTTTGGCATCTGCACATGCAGCACAGTCGTGACTATTGGGACGTCTTCTGTAAAAAGCTGGACAAACCAGTCCACCACAACCCCGGTGGTCAGGGTTCCCAACATCTGGATGACTACAAAGCCACCGTCAAAGCGTATACGGATCTGTTCGGAACACCTCCAAAAGGAATTTGGAAGCGGAAAGACAGGGTTGGTACTTTCGTGTTGCTGATCTTCTTGTTGGTGTTCATTTGCCTCGGTGCCAGTTCCATCTTTCAGAGCGGTGATCTTTTGTTTGGAGCGCTTTGGCTAAGCATACCGCTTTTTGTTTTTGTAGCCGCTATCAATAGCCTAACCACCAACGGTGAGCTAACGTTGATTTTTGAATGTAATGACCCTTTTGCCGATGAGGATGCAGGTGACTGTGGCTCAGGGGATGGCGGTGGCTGCGGCGATTGAACCGGCAGACGTGCATCCCGATTGAATTTGCTCTGGATCGCGCTCCAGACGTAGAACGACAGCCTTGTACTCGATCCGTACACACTGCAATCTTGATCTATTTTTGTTAGAAACCGATTTAGAGAAAGCTGCCAAGCGGCACCAGCAGATACGATGAGTGTCGGCATTGGGCCGGGGAATATGGGACGGGCCTATGCTGCTTTCTGTTCCGAGGTCTGCTATGAGCTTAATTTTGACAAATGCTGCGCCGCGCACGAGTGACTACGATGCTCTGATTGCAGCCATTGATCTGCGCAAGGCGGCCTATGGCTGGACTTCATCTACAGGTGGCGATGCTGCGTTGCAGCAGGTTGGAACGACCATTGGCTGCTATCAAATTGTTCTCGGTCAATCGATGTCGAGCAACACAGACGTCCGCATTAAAGCCGTTGATAGCGGTACTTTGAATCCAGACTCATTGGAAGCCAGCAGCGCCGAATCTGCGACTAACTTGCTAGCAATACCCGTGAGGCCGCTTCTCCGACCCGCGCCGGATTTAATGCTCGGCCCATCAATTTCCCTGATTTCGAGCTTCCAGCCGTTCCAGATTTACAACCGTCGAAAGCATCAGACGATCATGGCTCCAATCCTGAGTTTGACGCACCGAGGCCGACCCAATGGCAAGCATAACAACCAGGGAAAGTGTCGACCCAATGAAGATAGCTGATAATTGGGTTGTCGTTACCGGCGCATCGGTCAGGGCGATCACACGCTGGCGCAGAACATGCTTTGCTTTCGGCCCGTTAACCAGGGCCACATGAAGAATGCGAGGGTTTTTCAGCTTAATCGATCGTGTGCAGTAGTCCAGTAGACAGGCGGTATAGTCGGTCGCGTCAATCCCTTTGCGCGAGACGACAGACTGATCGCAGGCTAGTTCGCGAAGCCGATCAAACTGATGTTTCATGGCCAGATAGGCCGGGTTCCAGAACAGCAGCGGGCGCAGAATCTCAAAACCCAGTTCCCATTCAACGTCCAGCGCGCGGATGTGCTGGAATTCGTGTGCCAGAGCGAAGCGCAAATCGCGTGGCGAGTTTAGCAAATGGCTGGGCAAAATGACGTGACGACGACGAAGGCCGCGCACTGCAAATGGCACGGTTACGCGATCTGAAAGACGAATGTCCACTTTTGCCGACTGTCGCCAAAGAAAGCTGGACCGTACGGCTTTGCGAATTGTAAGCGCGTTGCGGACAACCCGCATTGCCAGAACAGCCGATAGAAGAACCAGCGCAATCAACGCGCAAGTCACGAAGACAGAGCCGCCTGACAAGACATAGTCGACCCAGCGTTCGCGCGTATTCAAAAGGGTTTCGAACTGCGCAGCCGGCATGGCGATTTCGCCGCGCAGATAGGCCGCCACCGCAATATCCCCCAGCGCGACAACACGTCCGGGCCATACCTGAGCGACAAAACCCGAAACGCCCATCGCCAGAACCGGGCTGAGCATCACGCCGATGCAAAGTATCTTGAGCGAACGAAGCTGAGCAACAAAGCCGTACCGCATGGGCGTCAGCGCAAGGCCTCCGCGCACGACCAGCCAGATCAGTGCCGACAATCCAAGCACAACGTTGAACTCGAGAAACGCATCGAGAACTGGTTTAACCGCTGTCATTTTGCAGTCTCCTCTCTACCAGTGCTCGAATTTCCTCCAGATCATCTTCTGTCAGCCCCTCATCGTCGACCAGCCTTGCAACCAGAGTTGCGGGAGTGTCGTCAAACAGGGTCCGGGACAAATTCTGCAACGACCGCGACTGATACCTGTCCTTCTCCAGAAGGGGTCTGTAGATCAGCGACTTGCCGTTCTTCTCGCTTTCGACAAAGCCCTTTTCATCAAGGATCCGCAAAATTGTGGCTCCGGAAGTGTAGGCCAGATTGCGATCAGATGGCAGGCGATCAAGGACTTCACGGACCGAGCCCTGACCAAGCGCCCAGAGTTCGTTCATGAACTCAAGTTCCACGTCGGTCAGAAGATTTGTTGTCTTTTTCTTTCGCATCGATCTCGGTGTCGCCATTTTTTAGTATGCCTGACAGACAAGCATCCTTTCGCCGTTTCGCAAAGCCTAAACTTTCCAGAAGACGAAGACGCCCCAACCGATGGACAGAAAAAGAGGCGTCCAGACAGGTTGGCCGACCAGCCCGAGCCAGGCCAGGAAGATATAGGTCGAGCCCAGCAGGGTGATGAACAACCGATCCCCCAGCGTGGTGGTCAGCCCCAGCACGCCGCGCCGCTCGATCCCGTCTCGGAATTTGAACCCTTCCAACACCCCGATCAGGGCGATGGCCGAAAAGATACCGACGAATACCGCCAGTGTGGCCGGGGTCCATGCCATCCAGAAATCCGGCCACAAAGGAGCGGTCCACGAGAACCCTTTTTCCTCTTGTTGGCCGACACTGCCCCAACCGGCCTGTTGGGCATAGGCCACTGAAGGCAGGAAGGACAGGGTGAGAAGAATTTTACGCATATCGAACCTCATACACGTCCCATCGCGAAACCGCGCGCGATGTAGTTGCGGACAAACCAGATGACGATAGCGCCAGGGATGATGGTCAGCGTTCCGGCGGCAGCCAGCAAGCCCAGCTCATACCCCGCGCTTGAGGCGGTCCGGGTCATCACGGCAGCGATGGGTTTGGCCTCAACTGCAGTCAGGGTCTTGGCCAACAGCATTTCAACCCACGAGAACATGAAGCAGAAGAAGGCAGCGACGCCGACACCGGCTTTGATGTTGGGTAAGAAGATCGTCACGAAGAAGCGCGGGAAGGAATAGCCGTCTACGTAGGCGGTTTCGTCCAGTTCCTTCGGGATGCCGCGCATGAAGCCTTCCAGAATCCATACCGCCAGCGGCACGTTGAACAGCGTATGTGCCAGAGCTACGGCCAGATGCGTGTCGAACAACCCGATCGAGGAATAGAGTTGAAAGAACGGCAGCGCGAAAACGGCTGCCGGGGCCATCCGGTTGGTCAGCAACCAGAAGAACAGTTGTTTGTCGCCCAGAAACCGATAGCGTGAGAACGCGTAAGCCGCTGGCAGCGCCACACAGACCGACAGCACCGTGTTGATCGTCACATAGAAGATCGAGTTGATATAACCCCAATACCACGTCGGGTCTGTGAATATGGTGATATAGTTCTCCAGCGTGAAGGTTTGGGGAAACAGGGAAAAGCCCGACAGGATTTCGTTCGTGGTCTTGAAGGACATCGCCACCAGCCAATAGATGGGCAGCATCAGGAATGCGATATAGAGGATCGGGATGAGGGACCGCTTCTTCATTGCGCGTCATCCTTTGTCATCAAAGTGTAGAAGACCCAGCTAACCAGCAGCGTGATGGCGAAATAGATCAGGCTCATCGCAGCCGCAGGGCCAAGGTCAAACTGTCCCAGCGCGATCTTCACAAGGTCGATCGACAGCAGGGTGGTCGAGTTTCCGGGGCCGCCGCCGGTCAGAACGAAGGGCTCGGTATAGATGTTGAAACTGTCCATAAAACGCAGCAGAACGGCGATGGTCAGGACAGTTTTCATCTTGGGCAGCTGGATATAACGGAACACCGACCACGGGCTGGCGCCGTCAATCTTGGCGGCCTGATAATAGGCGTCGGGGATCGACACGAGCCCCGCGTAGCACAGCAGCACCACCAGCGAGGTCCAGTGCCAGACATCCATCACGATGACAGTGATCCAGGCTGACAGCGGCTGTTGCGTCATGTCATAGTTGATGCCCAGAACGTCATTCAGGAAGTATCCCAGCAGGCCGATCTTGGGCAGGGTAAAGATGTTCCACATTGAACCGACCACATTCCACGGGATCAGCATCGGCAGGGCCATCAGCACCAGACAGACCGGCACCCAGAACCCTTTGCGGGGCATGGACAGGGCGACGATGATGCCCAGTGGCACCTCGATCAGCAGGATCAGGAAGGTGAACAGGAACTGGCGTCCCAGCGCCGCCTGAAACCGATCCGACCGCAGGATTTGCTCGAACCAACCAAGCCCTTCCCAGAAGAACTGGTTGTTGCCGAATGTTTCCTGCACCGAATAGTTGACCACTGTCATCATCGGCACCAGCGCATTGAACGCGACCAGCGCCAGAACCGGCAGGACAAAGAACCATGCCTTTTGGTTTTCCGTTCTCATTGCGCCCGCTCCTGAGTTGCGATCCAGCCGTCGCGATAGACGCGGGATTGTTCTGGTTTGAATTGCAGGAAGACCTGTGATCCGGGCTCGGGCACGCTGTGTTCGGTCACGGCCTTGAGGGCGGTGTTGCCAACCACGGCGCTGACCACGAAGTGACGGCCAATGTCCGAGACTTTGGTCACATGCGCCGGGATACCGGTGTCGCCAAAGCCCACATATTCGGGGCGGATACCCAGATCGGTGCGGCCTCCGTCGCCGCGGGTTGGGCCTTCCAGCATAACCTCGTGACCTTCGAACAGCGCGCGGTCGCCCTTGGCCTCGCAGGGTAGAACGTTCATGCCAGGTGAGCCGATGAAATGGCCGACGAACGTGTGCTGAGGACGCTCGAACAGTTCAACCGGGGTGCCGATCTGAACCACTTCGCCTTCCTGCATCACAACCACTTCGTCCGCGAAGGTCAGGGCCTCGGTCTGGTCGTGTGTCACGTAGATCATTGTCGCTTTGACGCGTTGGTGCAGCTCTTTCAGCTTAGAGCGCAGCTTCCATTTCAGATGCGGGTCGATCACAGTCAGCGGCTCATCAAACATCACCGCGTTCACATCGTCGCGCACCAGTCCGCGCCCCATCGAGATCTTCTGCTTGTTGTCCGGGCTGAGACCGCTGGCGCGGGTGTTCAGCATATCGGTGACATCCAGCATCTCGGCGATTTCATCGACGCGGCGTTTGATAGTCGCGGCATCGACGCCGCGATTCTTAAGCGGGAAGGCCAGGTTTTCGCCCACGGTCATCGTGTCGTAGATCACCGGAAACTGGAAGACCTGCGCAATGTTGCGCTGATCGGGTGGCAGGGCAGTGACCTCTTGATCATCGAACAGAATCTGCCCCTCGGACGGCGTTAGCAGACCCGAGATAATGTTCAGCAACGTGGACTTGCCGCAGCCCGACGGTCCAAGCAGTGCATAGGCCCCGCCATCGCGCCATGTCACGTCGATTTCCTTCAGCGCATAGTCCTCGGGGCCTTTCGGCGTCGGCAAATAGCTGTGCCGCAGGTTTGAAAGCTTGATCTGTGCCATGTCACGCGACCCTTTGGCCGTCTTGGCCGAAATACCGGCAATGGGCCGGGTTCATGTAGAAACTGTGATCCTCACCGACCTGATAGGGGTGAACGCCAGCGGCCAGTGACACCCACGCATCCTCGCCATGCTGGAAATGCGCGCTGGAATCCGAACCCGAGAGTTCGGTTACGATCACGCGCCCGGTCAGTTCCACATCCGCGTCCGAAGTGCGGAACGGTGTCACCCGATGCGGGCGCACGGCAACCATGTAGTCTCCGTCAGCTATGCCAGTGACGGACCAGCCGCCCCCGCCCGCCAGTTGCGCCTGAGCACCCGAGACGGTGATGTGGCCGATATTGATCGGCGGGTCAGAAAACACGCGCGCAGCTGCGAGATTTTCGGGATTGCGGTAAATGTTGGCCGTCGGGCCAAACTGCGTGACACGACCGTCCTCCATCAGGGCTGTGGTGCCCCCCAGCAGCAGCGCCTCTTCCGGTTCCGATGTCGCGTAAACCACGACTGCGCCACGGCCTGCGAACAGGTCGGGCAATTGCTCGCGGAGTTCTTCGCGCAGCTTGTAGTCCAGGTTTGCCAAAGGTTCGTCGAGGAAAACCGCGCGGCTTTCCTTGGCAATCGCACGGGCCAGCGCAGTGCGTTGTTGTTGCCCGCCCGACAACTCATGTGGGCGGCGGTGCAACATCGGGCGCAGTTGCAACAGGTCGGCGGCCTCTTCCACGCGGCCTTCGATCTCGGATTTCGCCATGCCTGCCACGCGCAGGGGCGAGGCGATGTTGTCGAACACGGTCATATGCGGGTAGTTCACAAAGAACTGGTGTACCAGGCTGATCTGCCGCTTTTGCGTGTTCAGCCGTGTGACGTCCTGCCCATCCATCAGGACCTTGCCCGAGGCAATCGGGTCCAGCCCCGCCATCATCTTGATCAGAGAGGTCTTGCCCGATCCCGTCGCGCCCAGCAGCACGTTGAAATGGCCGGTCTCAAGCATCAGGTTCGTGGGCTTGATATGGATGACATTGCCAACCCGTTTGGTGGCGTCTTGAAGTTCGATCATGTCCGTGGGTTCCGGTCCTTCAGTGCGTTGCACTGGCCTTGGGGTGGGGATGCCGCAGACGGCACCCCCGGTCTCGCTTGCTTACTGAGACTGCCAGCGCTGAACCAGTTCGTCATAGTTGACGGTCTGGCCCTGCGGCTTTTCGTTCTCGAGCTTGGCTTTGGGCGAACCCGCTTTTTCCAGCCAGAAGGACGCGTCCTGAGGTTCGTTCAGGCGTGGTCCACAACCACCATAGACGTTGGCGGCCTCATCCGCAGCCTGCATCCGGGCCATGGTGATGTCCATCTCTTCTGCCAACCGGTCCATCGCCTCTTGCGGGGTAAAGGCGCCCGAGTTCACGTCACCGATCTGCTGCCACCAGATTTGAGCCAGTTTAGGATAGTCCGGCACGTTGATTCCAGTCGGCGACCATGCCACACGATCAGGCGAGCGGTAGAACTCGACCAGACCACCCAGCTTGGGTGCGCGTTCGGTGAACGACTCGTGGTTGACCGAGCTGTCGCGGATGAAGGTCAGACCCACATGGGACTTCTTCACATCGACGGTTTTGGACGTCACGAACTGAGCATAGAGCCAAGCCGCCTGAGCCCGATCAGAAGGTGTGGATTTCAGGAAGGTCCACGACCCCACGTCCTGATAGCCAACCTTCTGGCCTTCTTCCCAATATGGGCCGTGCGGGCTGGGCGCCATCCGCCACAGCGGCGTGCCTTCGTCATCCACGGTGTTGTTGCCTTCGGACTTCGGCTTGACCATGTCGGCGGTAAAGGCGGTGTACCAGAAGATCTGCTGGGCTACATTGCCTTGGCTGAGCGCTGGCAGCGACTGGTAGAAGTCATAGGACGCCGCACCCGGGGGAGCATAAGCCCGCAGCCACTCATCCCATTTGCGGATTGCATAGACCGCAGCTGGGCCGTTGGCCGCACCACCGCGGGAAACCGACGCACCGACCGGATTACAGGTGCCCGCTTCCATGCGGATGCCCCATTCATCGACGGGAACACCATTCGGCTCGCCCACATCACCGGCGCCAGCCATCGATAGCCAGGCGTCAGTCATTCGCCATCCGAGGTCGGGCGCGCGCTTGCCATAGTCCATGTGGCCATAGATCGCGACGCCATCGACTTCTTTCACGTCATTGGTGAAGAATTCAGCGATGTCCTCATAGGCCGACCAGTTGACCGGAACGCCCAGATCATAGCCGTATTTTTCTTTGAATGCGGCCTTGTTGGCCTCATCATCGAACCAGTCCTTGCGGAACCAGTAAAGGTTGGCGAACTGCTGGTCAGGTAGCTGATACAGCTTGCCATCTGGGCCGGTGGTGAACTGAATGCCCATGAAGTCATCCAGATCCAGCGTCGGGGAAGTTGTCGCCGCCCAGTCACCGCCCATCATATCGGTCAGCGGATAGGCCAACTGAAGGCGCGAGTGTGTTCCGATCAGGTCGCTATCGTTGACATAGCCGTCGTACAGGTTTCGTCCGGTTTGCAACTGAGTCTGAACAGCTTGCACCACTTCGCCTTCGCCGAGAATCTGGTGATTGACCTTGATCCCTGTGATTTCTTCGAACGCCTTGGTCAGAACCTCGGATTCATAGGAATGCGTCGGGATACCCTCTGACAAGACATTGATTTCCATGCCCGAGTACGGTTGTGCAGCTTCGATGAACCACTTCATTTCGGACAACTGTTCGTCCTTCGACAAGGTCGATGGCTGGAATTCGTCATCAATCCAACGTTGTGCTGCGGCTTCGTCGGCCCAAGCAGGACCGTGCCCCGCAATGACGGCTGCGGCCGCCACGGCGGAAAGTAGATGTCTCCGCATCTGTCTCCTCCCAAGATTATGTGATCCGGCGCACACCGGATGGTATTCAGCATCGGAGATACTTGGCGCCGCTGTCAAACTAAAATTTTAGTAACAGCACTTGGTATTTATAAATATCTGATAATAAATGATATTTTTATCATCTCAGTATCTAAAATTGAAGTTTTGTTCAATCAACTCGTATCCGAAGGTGCTGAAAACATTACAAAAACTAATTTTTGAGCTGGTTTAACACCCACTGGTCAAATGCGAATTGTGTGATACCGAAAGCTGACGTCTGCGATCTTCAAAGTTCAATTAGCCTGTTCGCAA
>NZ_JALCBM010000103.1 GCF_028066395.1 Ruegeria sp. | reverse complement strand
GCAACGCCCTGCGGGTAGGTCAGCGTAACCCGCCCGTCCAACTGGGAAATCCGCAGGGAAATCCGCCGCGCACGCGCCGATTTGCGCAAGGTCAGCGGCACCGGAGGCTGTCCGGGCAATGCGTGGCGCCCCATGGGCCGTTCTCCTTCGCGCAAAGGCTTTGACAGTGCCTGCCGCATGTGGCAGGTGACCTGAATCATTGATGAGATTCACCTGATATCAAGGGGATTTGATATGCCCAAGGAAGAATGGGGCGTAAAGCGTGTCTGCCCGACCACCGGCAAGCGCTTTTACGACCTGAACAAGGACCCGATCGTCAGCCCCTATACCGGCGAGATCGTTGAACTGGAAACCGGCAAAAGCCGCATGATCGCCGCGGATGCCGAAGACGCCGCTTCGGTCAAGGCGCGCGAGGCCTCGTCGGACGAAGATATCGTTCTGGACGATGACGATAACGTCGATGTCGAGCTGGACGATGACCTGCTGGACGACGATGACGACAACGACAACGTGTCGCTGGACGATATCACCGACATGTCGTCGGAAGACGAATCCTGACCCGGCCCGAGGCGGCCCCGGCCGCCTCGCCCTGCCCGTCGACTGCTGGCAATCTTTTTCCCTGAATCGGATTTTTGCCCTTGCACTCGACAGCGGCGTCTCATAAACGTCCGTCCACCGCAGCCGCGGTACCATGATGGGGCCTTAGCTCAGTTGGGAGAGCGCTTGCATGGCATGCAAGAGGTCAGGGGTTCGACTCCCCTAGGCTCCACCATCCTTCCATGATATGCTTTGAACTCAATAACTTCATGGTTTTCAATGGTTTTTCCAAGGGCCTGTTACAGTGAGGCCTCTTGAGAAGATGCCTGGACGCCCCCGTCTGTATGGCCGTGGATCGACCTATTATCACCGTGCAGCCGTCCCGAAGGACACTGCTGAATCGTATGGAACGGTCGAAGAAACCTTCTCTCTACGCACCAAAAACAGGGCTGAGGCACTCGTTAGGGTCCGTATCGAAGCGGCCCGCATTGATCGCCTGTCTCAGGAACACCGGAGAGCGCTGAGCAGGCAGCAGGAGAAAGACGCAGAGGCACCTCTGGAAGAACTTAACGGATTGCCGGGCCGCCGTTGATACCAAGAAGCACTATCCGATCGGCCTTCTGTTATCTCAATGTGCCAGGAAGATCGGAATGTTTGTTTTCGCCATGACATCATTCGTGACACCGCCAAAGAGGTCTTCGCGGAACTTCGAATGCTCGAATGCGCCCATGATCAAAAGCTCGGCCTGCAGCCGTTCGGCCTGTTCCAGGATCGTATGCGCGATGCCCTGACGGGAACGTTCGACTGTAATCCAATCAGCGGCGATACCCTGCCTTTTCAATGAGGTCTGGGGGTCCAGCCCGGACGCCTCGATACCTGCCTGAGGCGGCCCGCCAACCGTCACCAATGTCACGGTTTCCTTGGTTTCCAGAAGCCGGATCGCGCTTGACAGCGAACGGGCCGCAGCGCGGCTGCCATCCCATGCGACCATGACGCGCCGGGACACGCCGGTTGTCTGGAACCCGTGCGGGAAGGCCATGACCGGACGACCGCTTAGAAGGGCGATCCGGTCGGGGTGCAAGGCGGTCCGGTGGCCTCCTGTCTCAGGAATGCCCACGAGGGTTACGTCAAAAAATCGCGAAGCCTCGGCAACGCTTGTGTCATTTGCGTGCTGACGCTCGATCAAATGAATTTTTTCCTGCACAAGGTGTCGCGTGGCCGATGAGAATTTGGCCTCTATTGCCTCTATGACCTCGGCCGTATTCCGTGCCAACATGTTTCGGATTGCCGATGGAAGCCATGAATTGTCGTCGCCTGCACGAAGGTTCTCGAACGTCGCGACATAGCCGGTCAGATGCGCGTCGTAAGCTTGTTGCATCGCGACCGCAGACGCCAGAGCGGTTTCTGACGACGGCGTGCCGTCAATGGCTACCAGAATGTTCCTGATCGGCATCAGAGTTTCATCCAGACTGTTTTCAGGTCCACATATTTGTCGAGCGCATGAAGCGACTTGTCCACGCCATTGCCGGATTGTTTCATGCCACCCATTGGCACGGTGACATCCGATCCGCCATAGGTATTGACGTGCAGCAGCCCCGATCTGATCCCCTTTGTTACCCGATGCGCGGTCGACAGATTGGATGTCCAGACCGCCCCGGCAAGGCCGAATTCCGTTGCATTGGCAAGGCGGATCGCTTCTTCTTCGGTGTCGAAAGGGGTCACTGTAAGAACGGGGCCAAAGACCTCTTTCTGAAACACGGTCGCCTCGGGGGTGACATTGTCGAGCACGGCGGGCGACATGTACGTGCCGCCGGTTTCTTCCCTCACACGCTTGCCGCCGGTCAGGCAGGTTGCGCCTTCGGCTTCGGCGATACCGACAAAATTGAGGTTCTGCGCAAGCTGTGCTTCGCTGTGGACCGCACCGATCTGAGTATCGGCTTGCAGCGGGTCCCCGATCGCCATGGTTTCGGCAATTTCGGTGACACGCCGGGTGAACTCTGCGTGGATCGACCGTTCGACAATCAGGCGGGACCCGGCGATGCAGACCTGACCCGAGTTGCGGAAGATCCCGTTTGCACAGACATTGGCGGCAAATTCCAGATCTGGGGCATCGGCAAAAACCACATTGGGGGACTTGCCGCCAAGCTCCAGATAACACCGTTTCAGGTTCGAGCGCGCAGCATAGTCCAAAAGCCGTCTGCCCGTCCCGCCCGAGCCCGTGAAGGCCAGCACATCGACGCCCATATGAAGCCCGATGGCCTCGCCCACAACCGACCCCTTGCCGGTAACCACGTTCAGAACGCCATCGGGCAACCCGGCCTCCTGCGCCAGCGCGGCGAGTTTCAACAGCGACAGCGAGGCGCTTTCCGCTGGTTTCATCACCACGGAATTCCCGGCCGCAAGCGCCGGAGCGATCTTCCAGGTGCCAATCATCAGGGGGAAGTTCCACGGCACGATAACACCCACGACCCCAACCGGCTCGCGGTGGACCAGTGCAAGCGTCCCGTCCGGCGTCGGGGCGATTTCGCCCGCCACCTTGTCGATAGCTTCGGCATAATAGCGGATCGTGCCTGCGGCTGAACCTGGCTCGGCCTTGAGTGCCATGCTGATTTCAGTGCCGTTGTCGCGAACGCCGAGGACTGCAAGTTCCAGCGCGTTCTTCTCGATCAGATCCGCAAAGCGGTGCATGATCTTTTTACGCTGTGCAGGTGCCATGCGCGACCAGCGGCCATCCTCAAAGGCTGCGCGGGCGGCTGCAACGGCGGCATCCACGTCATCGGCGGTGCCATCCGCTATTGACGTCAGAACAGCGCCGTCAATCGGGCTGATGACATCACGAATACCGCCGCCCGAGGCATCGCGCCAGCGACCATTGATGAAATTCGATTGCGGCGGGATTTCATTGCCCCGCAGCGTATCAATGGCGGATTGGTCAAGCATTCCTGGCTCCTGATTTTTTGCGCCAGCCCTTCAGGAGGCTGCGCAAATGAAAGAAAAGAACAAACACGATCAGTGCGAAGATAATCGCGGCGACCGGGCGGTTGATGAAGTCGAGCGGCGTTTCCACATTGGCCATGGACGTGCGCAGCCGCGTCTCCATGATGCCCCCCAGAACCATGCCAAGGATTATGGGGACGACCGGATAGTTCAGCCGTTTGAGGATATAGCCGAATATTCCGAACCCGGCGGCAAGGGCGCAATCGGTGGCCGAATTCCGCAGCGAATAGACGCCAACAAAGCTGAGCGTCAGCACGATCACACCCAGGAACCGCGTCGGGATGCGGATCACCTGCAGGATGCCGCCGGTTGCAAAGGTCAGGAAGATCAGAACCAGTATATTGAGGATCAGAAGCCCCAGATACAGGGCGATCACAAATTCCGGCTGGTTCTCAAAAAGCTGCGGACCGGGGACGACGTTATGAACGTAAAAGACCGACAGCATCATGGCCGTCAGCGCCTCGCCCGGGATGCCAAGGGCCAGAAGCGGGATCATCGCCGCCCCGGGAACGGCGTTATTTGCCGCTTCTGAGGCAACCAGCCCTTCAGGAGAGCCGCTGCCGAATTTCTCGGGCGATTTGGACGTGCTTGCGGCGTAGGAATACGAAAAGAACTGCGCCAGAAACTCGCCGACGCCGGGGATGATCCCCATGATGACACCCGAGCCGGAGGAGAAAAGTGCAATCCGCTTGTGGCGAAACAGTTCTGTCAGACCGTGGAACATGGACCCCGAAAGCTTGGGCGGTTCCGGCGCGTCATCTTTGTCGATCAAAAGGACATAAGCCTGACTGATCGCAAAAAGGCCAAGCACGACAACGATCAGGTTAATGCCCGACGACAGCCAGCTTTGCCCAAAGGTGAAACGTTGCGTGTATTGGATCGGTTCCAGCCCGATCGTGTTCAGCCAGATCCCGACACATATCAGAAATGTGGCGATGGCGGCCTGACCGCGATGGGTAACAATGACCAGAACGATGCCCAGCACAGCGGCCAGAAAAATCTCGCGCGAGCCGAAAAGGGGCGCCACGGCAGCCAGAACCGGGGTCATCAGGATCAGACAGAGGATCGAGAATACGCCACCGAAGAAGGACGCGGAATAGGCAAGTGACAAAGCGCGATGCGCCTGACCGCTCTGCGCCATGGGATAGCCGTCATAGGTCGTAAGCGCATTGGCTGCAGTGCCCGGAGTATTGATCAGAATGGCGGGGATCGCTCCCCCATACATCGACGAACCATAGATACCCAAAAGAAGGGTCAGCCCGACGATCGGTTCGAACGCAAAGGTCGCGGGCAAAAGGATCGCAATGGCAACGGCTGGACCGACACCGGGTATGGCGCCGATGGCGACACCGCCAATGGACCCCACAAGCAGGGCAAGGATCACGTCGATCCGTGCAATCAGTTCAAAACCGGAAAGCAGAGCTTCCATAAACAGTCCTCAGAGATACAGAATGAAGAAGTTGCGCATGGCGTCCGGGAACCATTCGTAAACCGAACCGCCCGGAATCTTGACCTGCAGGAGGGCCTTGAACAGGATCACCGTCGCCATCCCAACAGCCAGCGCCATGCCCAGCGCGGCGCGGGACCGGTAACCGACACGGAATGCCAGACTGCCCGCAAAGACAATCGACGCCGCCAGATAGCCGATAACGGGTGTGGCGAACACATAGGCCATGAACCAGAGCGCGAACTCAAGGCATCTGGCCCAAAGGAACACCTCTTCGCCCACTCCGGTAAATCGCTCGGCTTTCCGGGAATCCATCAGGGACTGGTACAGATTGAAACCCGCGCACAGCACCATGCCAGTCACAGCCAACCGCGGCCAGAACCCCGGCTGCCCGGCAAACTGCCGCCCCGGCTGCCAAACGGTCTGGCTCCACATCTGAGAGAAGAGAAACAGAGAAAGAATGAGGCACACAGCCGCGAACGCGGTGTCCCCGGATCGCCTCTCAAATACAGGCAACCCTGACTCGGTCGTGGCACCCATTCACGAAACCTCCGCTGAGAGAACATGCCGGGCGGACAGGGCCGCCCGGTCGGTTGATTGGCTCAGAGGCCGTTCATTACGGCGGCGTCGGCCTCGATCTGCGCGGCGGCGTCTTCGGCATTTTGCCAGTAGATCAGCGCGCCGGTCTCGGCGGCCAGCTGTTGGGCCCGTTCGCTCATGACCGTTTTCTTCGCCACGGCGATGATCTTGTCGCGCACGTCCTGCGGCGTATCCTTGTGAACGAAGAACCCGTTCCAAAGCGCCACGTTCAGCTCGGGCACGACCTCGCCAACCGTTGGTGAATCAGGGGTCAGGGCGATGCGTTCACCGGTCAGCGACGCAAGCACTTTCACGTCATCCAGACAGGGAAGGATCAACTGAAGCGTCGTGTTGATCACATCCGCATCGCCGGAGGCCAGTGTATTGCAATCCAGCGCATCAAAGGCCGCGTCGGAGCCGAAATTAAACCCAAGCTTGCCCTGAAGCGCCATCGTCACCCGGGTCGGCGGCAGCGGTCCGCCGAAATGACCAAGCGTCAGTTTGTTGTCCTGCGCATAGTCAGCCATGCCCTGCAGGTCATCATATGGCGCATCGCCTTTCACTGCGATCACAAACGGATAGGTCAGAAAAATGCCCAAAGGCTCGAACGGGTTCGGGGTGAGTTCCGGGATACCGATATTCGGCCCGGCAATCGGAACCGCGGGTACGAAGGACCCGATGGTGTAACCGTCTGCCGGGGCCGTCGCGACTTCGATGGCACCCGGGAAGGGGCCCCCGCCGCCGCCCGGTTTGTTGATGACCGCAGCGGGCACGCCGTACTCGGCCTGCAGGTCTTCTGCGATCATGCGGCTGAGAATGTCTTCGAGATCGCCCGGAGGCCACGGTACGACGATCGAGATCGGCTTCTCGGGATATTCTGCCATTGCCACAGTCGCCCCGAGCGCCAGCGCCAATGCGGCTCCTACGAGTTTCTTCATTTATTAGCTCCCTGTTTCCGGCGTGGTTTCGCGCCATTTTGCGTTTCATTATTTGAACCGATGTATTATATGTTGAAAGCGACACCCAATTCTGTCAAGCTTTTCATGCAATCTGGCGACAAAGCTTCCGCAACAAAGGGTGTTGATACAGTGACCGCAGGCCCCTCGACCGTTCTCAAAGCGCTGACGCTGCTCGATTTTTTCAACGAGCGGCGGCACAGCATCGGGCTCAGCGATTTCGCGAAACTTTCGGGTTACAACAAATCCACGACGTTGCGGTTTCTTACCGCGCTCGAATCGAAAGGCTTCGTCGAGCAGGACGAAAAAACGCGGCTGTACAATCTCGGCCCGGCCTTTCTGCGGTTTGCACAGCTCCGTGAGGCCTGTTTCCCGGTGGTCGACGCCGTGAACACCATTGCCCGGGATCTTAATACCTCAACAGGAGAAACGGCCCACGTATCGGCAGTGTCCGGCGAATGGCTGGTGAGTGTCGGTGTGGCAGAAAGCCAGAAAGCAAACCGCGTGATCGTCGAACCCGGCGAGCCCTGCCCGTATCACGCTACCGCTTCGGGGCTTGCATATCTGGCCTTTGCAACACCCGGCTTTGTCGAGGCCGCACTTGGCCGTGAGCTTGAGGCGCATACATCGGATACGCTGACCAATCCCCGCTTGATTTATGAAAAGCTCGAAGCGGTCCGCAAGACCGGAATATCCTATTCGTCCGGCACCTATGAGGAAGAAGTCCTGGGTGTTGCGGCCCCGTATTTCGGCCCGGGCGGAAGAATCTGCGGCGCGGCCGCAATCGCATTGCCGGCTGTTCGCGCAACCGATGCCCGAATGGTGATTATTGAAGAAAGCATCAGGACTGCTGCCAAACGGCTGACAGCCCTGCACGGCGGCACCTACCCCGAGGACTTTCCTTACTAGGGTGTGCCGCAAGCGGAACAGGCCCCATGCCTGAACAATCAACAAGATCAATGGGAGGAAAAATGACAGAAAAAACGATCCTCGTTGTCGGCACCTACGACACGAAAGACGACGAACTGACCTATATTGCCGAATGCATCCGCAATCTGGGCGGGCATGTGCGGACCATGGATGTCAGCGTTCTTGGCGACCCGACAGCCCCCTGCGATCATTCGAAACACGACGTGGCGCAGGAAGCAGACAGCAGTATCGAGGCGGTGATTGCCTCTGGGGATGAAAACCATGCGATGCAGATCATGGCAAACGGCGCGTCCCTGCTGACGGCAAGGCTGTATCGCGAAGGCAAGATCGACGGGGTTATCATCCTTGGCGGCTCCATGGGAACGGATCTGGCTCTGGACGTCACCTGCGCCTTGCCGATCGGGGTGCCGAAATACTTCGTCTCGACCGTGTCATTCTCACCGATGATCCCGTCCGACCGGCTTGCGCCTGACGTGCAGATGATCCTGTGGGCCGGGGGTCTTTACGGGCTGAATTCCGTCTGCAAAGCGTCGCTGAGCCAGGCCGCCGGAGCGGTTCTTGGCGCTGCACGCGCGGTAGAACGCCCGTCGGACGCACCCTTGATCGGCATGACAAGCCTTGGCAAGACCGCGCTGAAATACATGGTGACGCTGAAACCCGCGCTGGAAGAACGCGGTTTCGAAGTTGCGGTGTTCCATGCGACCGGAATGGGCGGCCGGGCGTTTGAGGCTCTTGCGGCACAGGGCGCATTCGCTTGTGTCTTTGACTTCTGCACGCAAGAGCTTGGCAATCATGTGTTCGGCTCCAACATCACTTCGGGGCCGGATCGCCTGACCGCAGCCGGGTTGTCCGGCACGCCGCAGATTGTTGCCCCCGGCTGTCACGACCTTGTCGACTTGCCAAGCTGGCAACCGCTGCCAGAACGGTTTTCGGAACATCCCAGCCATGTCCACAATCGTCTCATCACATCTGTCGTCCTGAACACCGAAGAGCGGCGGGATGTCGCCCGAGCCCACGCCGCGCAGCTTGCCAAGGCGAAAGGGCCATCCGCGTTGATTTTGCCTCGGGGCGGTTGCGGCGAATGGGACCGGCCCGGCGCTGGCCTGCACGACCCGGTCAGCCTTGCCGCGTTCATGGACGCCATGGCCGCCGAATGCCCGGACACCACCAAGCTTCACGTGCTTGATGCCCACATCAATGATGAGGAATTCTCGGACACTGCCCTGGCGATTTTCGATGCCTGGGTTGCGGACGGCACGGTCCGCCAGACTTCCTGACCCCCCGACATTCCCGAAATGAGGACACCCCGATGAACCAGCACATCACAAATGATCACGCCACCCGCGATATGTGGCAACCCATGAACCACCCGGCTGACCCTTTCAAGAACCCGCCCAAGATGATCACCGGTGGCGAAGGCATGATGCTTAAGGACGCTGACGGTCGGGACATCCTCGATGCGCTTGCGGGCGGGCTGTGGAACGTCAATCTGGGCCATTCCTGCGAGCCGGTGAAACAAGCCATGGCCGAACAGCTTGCCAAGTTGCCTTACTATTCCAACTTTCGCGGGTCGGTGAACGACAAGGCGGTGGAATTGTCCCACGTCCTGCGGGAATGGCTGGAACCGGACGGGATGGCGCGGGCGTTTTATACCTCGGGCGGCTCGGACAGTGTGGAAACCGCGCTGCGGCTGGCCCGGCAATATCACAAACTGCGCGGCGACAAGGATCGCTACAAGTTCATCTCTCTGCGCAATTCGTATCACGGCACCCATTTCGGCGGCGCTTCGGTGAACGGCGGGGCCCGGTTCAAACGTATGTACGAGCCGCTATTGCCGGGTTGTTTCAGCGTTCCCGCACCCTGGACCTATCGGAACCCGTTTGACGAAAGTGATCCTGAACGCCTGACGGATCTCTGTATCGCCGCCCTGGAGGCGGAGATCCAGTTTCAGACCCCCGACACGGTTGCGGCCTTCATCATGGAGCCGATCCTGGGTGCCGGGGGCGTGATTCCGCCACATGCCTCATTCATGCCCAAGGTCCGCGAGGTCTGCTCGCGCCACGGCATTCTGCTGATTGCCGACGAAGTGATCTGCGGTTTTGGCCGGACCGGCGACGTCACCGGTTCGCGCCACTGGGGCGTGAAGCCCGACATGATGTGCCTCGCAAAGGGCATTACCACCGGCTATTTCCCACTGGGCGCCTGCATGATTTCAGAGGAAGTCGCGGAAGTCTTTGAAAGCAACCGCAGCGGCGATGGCGTTGTCGCCCACGGCTACACCTACTCCGGCCACCCGGTCGGCTGCGCTGCAGCCCTGGCTGCACTTGCCGAAACCAAACGCCTGAACGTGACCGAAAATGCCGCAGCCCGCGGCGATGAATTCATGACGGGTATGAAGGCACTGGCCGAGAAACATGAACTGATCGGTGACATCCGGGGCGGCGAAGGGCTGCTGATGGCCCTCGAACTTGTCTCGGATCGCAAGACCAAGGCGCCTGTCTCAAAGGACATCATGGATCGCTTGTATCAGGATATCTACGACAATGGCGTAATCGTTCGCACCTCGGCGAATACAATTATCTTGTCACCGGCACTCATTATTGAACCCGGACAGGTTCAGACAATTTTGAATGCCGTTGACGATGGCCTCGGGCGGGTTGCTGCCTGAAACGAGAACTCCGCCGAAGCGGTGGCTGGATTAACACCGCTTCGGCCCATGTGTTGCGAA
>NZ_JALCBM010000102.1:3163-10316 GCF_028066395.1 Ruegeria sp. | reverse complement strand
GTGATCAGCATGCCCACGGACATTGTGCCGTAGACTTTGTTCATATGGGCGCGCAGGCCCGCATCAATCTCGGCAGCGCGCGCGCCGGACGCCGTCCGGATCGTGTCGAATTGTGCCATAAAAGGATCTCCCTTCACGTTTCTGTGCCTGGCCCGTCATCGCAGACCAGCTTCCCAGCAAATATCGGAGAGTGCGCCCTATGTTTCAAGAGTTTTGCGTCCAATTCTCAGCAAAACCATCAACAAATTTGGCGGCTGGTGTGCCCATGCCGCCAAATTCGGGTGAACCGCCTGTCATCTCAGGCATTTATGCCAATGCAAAGGGGCGTCCCAGATCGGACGGGCGGCCTCGGTTCGGGCCTGGGCACGGGTGATGCCGATGTCATCCAGGGCGCGGTCGTCCAGCCGGGCCAGGGCGCGGCGTTGTTTGGCCACACCCAGCCGTTGCCACAGCCTGTGGCCAATACCGGTTCGGGTCAGTCGACGCGGTTTTGTCAGTGCAATTTGGGTCATAAATTTTGCCCTTTCATGGTTGTGTGATGGCATCACGGGTTAAGATCAATTTCCTTGATCTATATGGCGTGACCTGACATATTTTGAAAATGAATGTTTGTGGCGAGTCTCATAAGGAATATTGAAGATGCGAAATTTGGACATCACCACCCTGCGCTCATTCGTGGCCGTTGCCGACCATGGCGGGGTCACGCGCGCCGCGGGGTTTCTGCATCTGACGCAATCCGCAGTGTCGATGCAGTTGAAACGCCTTGAGGACCTGCTGGGGCTGGACTTGCTGGACCGCAGCGGGCGCACCATCGCGCTGACGGCATCGGGCGAGCAACTGCTGGCCTATGCCCGCCGGATGATCGCGCTGAACGATGAGGTGATCTCGAAACTGACCGATCAGGCCTTTGAGGGCGAGGTGGTGCTGGGTGTCCCCCATGACATCGTCTACCCGGCGATCCCGCGCGTGTTGCAGCGGTTCAACGCGGATTTTCCGCGCGTGCGGGTGCAGTTGATATCCTCATATTCTCTGCAACTGAAAGAGATGTATCAGCGCGGCGAATGCGACCTGATTCTGACGACCGAGGCGACGGGTGCCGACGGGGCCGAGACCATAACCGAACTGCCCCTGCGCTGGATCGGCGCGCCGGGCGGGTCGGCCTGGCGCAAGAACCCGATCCCGCTGGCGGTGGGGCGGCGCTGCATGTTCCGCCCGCAGGTGATTGCGGCGCTGGATGCGGCGGGCGTGCCGTGGGAATTGTCGGTGGAAACCGAAAACGACCGCACCATCGAGGCGACGGTCAGTGCCGATCTGGCCATTCACGCCATGCTGGACGGGACCGAAGCCGCGCATCTGGAGCAGATCGATTCGGGTGGCGCGCTGCCCGAACTGCCCGGCCATAAGATCAACCTCTATGGCGGAGAGACCGGGCGCGACGCCGTGGTCGATGCATTGGCTGCGCTGGTTCGGCAGAATGTCCGCCTGCTGGGGGGCACACCGCTCAAGGCCGTGGGGTAGGGGCGGTCAGGGCGTGATGACGATCTTGCCGGTCGATTTACGCTCTTTCAGCAATTGCATGCCTTGGGCGGCGTCGCGCAGGGGCAAGGTATGGCTGATATGTGGCTTGATCCGCCCCTCGGCATGCCAGCGGAACAGGGTGGCGAAACTGTCCTGAATGATGTCCGGGCGGAATTTCAGATAGGCCCCGAAATAGACGCCGATCACCGTCAGGTTCTTGACCAGCAGGTGATTGGCCGGAATCTGCGGCACCTCACCCCCGGCGAATCCGATGGGCAGCAGGCGGCCTTCGGGATTGGTGGCGCGAAAGGCGGCCTTGAAGACATCGCCGCCGATGGCGTCATACACCACATCCGCGCCGCCCAGGGCCAGAACACGGGCCCGCAAATCCTCGTCAGCGTCGATCAGATGATCCGCCCCGGCCTGTTGCGCGACGGCCAGTTTCTCGGCCCCGCGCGCCTGAGCGATCACGGTCGCGCCCATCAGCTTGCCCAACTCGACCGCCGTCAGTCCGACGCCACCCGCTGCACCGGTGACCAGCAGCGTCTCGCCCGGTTGCAGCCGCGCCCGATGGTGCAGCGCGACATGGCCGGTGCCATAGGCGATCTGCATCGCCGCGGCGTCTTCAAAATTCAGTGAGTCTGGCAGGGGCAACAGCCGATCCGCGTCAAAAACCCCGAATTCGGCCAATCCACCCTGGCCGGAAAAGACCGCTACGCGGTCTCCGGGCTTGATATTGCTGACATTGTTTCCAATTTCGTCAACAATCCCGGCGACTTCCATACCCAGGGTAAAGGGGGCTTCGGGGGTTTCCTGATAGGTGCCCTTTTGCATCAGCAAATCGGCAAAGTTCAGGCCACAGGCCCGGATCGCTACGCGCACCTGACCCTCGCCGGGTTGGGGAACCGGCGTATCACACAGCTCGGCCTTGGCCCCCTTGGAATTTATGCGATATGCCAGCATCTCGGCCCTCCGGATTTTGGGTGCATTGGCGGGTGTGAGGGGGGAAATGTCAATTGCAAACCGAGCGCCGCGAGGGCCGCTGCCAGACCGAATGATTTCCCTGTTTCCAAAATGGAAACCGTCCCTGCGCGGGTTACAACCGGAAACAACCATTCGCAGTTTTGAATTCAACCCGCTTGAAAATTTCTTCAAATGCAGCAATATTGTCGCGGGGGTGCCATTCGGGGGGCACATTCCGGGTTAGGGCGTTCTTAAGCAACAGCCTGCTAAATGTGCGGTGACACCTGTTGCCGTTTTTCCCGGACGATTGTGTGAGTAAAAAAGGAGAATACCAATGACCCATCACGTCGATGTCCATGTGGGCAAACGCGTTAGGCACCGCCGCTGGCTGATTGGCATGACGCAGCAACAGCTGGCGCAGCAAGTTGGTATCAAGTTTCAACAAATCCAGAAATACGAAACCGGCGCCAACCGGATCAGCGCCTCGCGCCTGTGGGATATTGCCGAGGCTCTGGATGTTCCCGTCAGCTTTTTCTTCGAAGGTCTGGAAGAGACGCAGAAAACCGATGCCGAAAAGAAATCGGTGCCTGCTGACCTGATGGGCGACAAGGAAGCACTGGATCTGGTGCGCTCCTACTATTCGATCCCGGAAAACCAGCGCCGCCGCCTGTTCGAACTGGCCCGCGTGCTGAGTGAGGTCGCCTGATTTCAGCGGCTTGACATTGGGGTGCGGTCGCCGCACGGGTAGGTGATGCGACACACTCCACAAAGCGATCTAGAGATTGCCGAAGAAATGGCCGACGCGGCACGCGCGGCCATTCTTCCGTTTTTCCGCCAGTCCGATCTTCAGGCCGAAAACAAGCTGGAGGCCGGTTTCGACCCGGTCACCGCCGCCGACCGCGCGGCCGAACAAGCCATGCGCGCGGTTCTGGCCAAACACTGCCCCGATGACGGTATTCTGGGCGAAGAATTCGGCCAAAGCGCGGGTTCCAGCGGGCGGGTCTGGGTGCTTGATCCGATCGACGGAACGCGCGGGTTCATCAGCGGCACCCCCACATGGGGCGTTCTGATCGCATTGGCCACAGAGACCGGCCCGTTTCTGGGTGTGATCGACCAGCCCTATATCGGCGAACGGTTCGTGGGTTGCGACGGGCAGGCCTTTGCCCAGGGCCCGATGGGCAAGACCACCCTGACGACCCGCAAGACCCGCACGCTGGATCAGGCCATTGTCTTCACCACCTTCCCCGAGGTTGGCACCGAGGTCGAGGCCGAGGCATTCCGCGCCGTAGCACAACAGGCCAAGCTGACGCGCTATGGCATGGATTGTTACGCCTATGCCCTGCTGGCAGCCGGGCAGGTTGATCTGGTGATCGAGGCCGGGCTAAACCCCTATGACATTCAGGCCCCGATTGCGTTGATCCAGGCCGCAGGCGGGATCGTCACCGACTGGCACGGCAACCCGGCCCATGACGGCGGGCGTGTTCTGGCCGCGGCCAACCCGGACATCCACGCCGCCGCGTTGGAGGTTCTGCGCCGGTTCTGATCCCGGTTGCCCCGCCGGGCGGGGCCGTCTAAACTCGCGCCAGCTGGTTCTTGCGCCCGTTTTCCACCAGCTCACACTCCTGATGCACTGAGACGGGCAGATGCAGGAGTGCGCAATGTCCGAAACATTGATCCGAAACGCCGATTCGATCCTGACGATGGATGAGGGCCGGCGCGAGTTGTCCGGTGCCGATCTGCTGATCCGTGACGGCCAGATTGCCGAGATCGGTCAGGGCCTGACGACCAAAGGGGACATCCACGATGCCACCGGCTGCATCGTCACCCCCGGTTTGGTCAACACCCACCACCACCTCTATCAAACCCTGACCCGCGCCGTGCCGGGCGGGCAGGATGCGCTGCTGTTCGGCTGGCTGAAAACGCTCTACCCGATCTGGGCGCGGTTCGGCCCGGAAGAGATGTTCACCTCAACCCAAATCGGTCTGGCCGAGCTGGCACTGTCGGGCTGCACGCTCAGTTCCGACCACCTCTACCTGTACCTCAACGGCGCGCGGCTGGAGGACACCATTGCCGCCGCCGCCGAACTGGGCCTGCGTTTTCACCCCACACGCGGCGCGATGAGCATTGGCGAAAGCGACGGCGGCCTGCCGCCCGACAGTCTGGTCGAGGCGGAACCGGCCATCCTCAACGACATGATCCGCGTCGTCGACGCCTTTCACGACCCCTCCGAAGGGGCGATGTGTCGCGTAGGCCTCGCCCCATGCTCGCCATTCTCGGTCAGCCGAGAGCTGATGCGCGACGCCGCCCTGCTGGCGCGGGACAAGGGGGTGATGCTGCATACGCATCTGGCCGAAAATGACGAAGATATCGCCTATTCCCAGGCGCAATTCGGCTGCCGCCCGGGACAATATGCCGAGGATCTGGGCTGGACCGGCGCGGATGTCTGGCATGCCCATTGCGTGAAACTGGACGGGACCGAGATCGACCTCTTCGCCCGCACCGGCACTGGTGTGGCCCATTGCCCCTGCTCGAATTGCCGCCTCGGATCAGGCATCGCGCCTGTGCGGGCGATGCGGGACGCGGGCGTGACGGTTGGGTTGGGTGTGGACGGTTCGGCCAGTAATGACAGCGGCAACATGATGGCCGAGGCGCGGCAAGCGATGCTGCTGCAACGGGTCGCCAAAGGGGCGGATGCCATGTCCGCCCGCGAAGCGCTTGAAATCGCCACCCGCGGCGGCGCGGATGTGCTGAACCGCCCCGATTGCGGCCGCCTGATGCCCGGAAAACGCGCGGATATCGCGATCTGGGACGTAACCGGCATAGAAAGCGCCGGCAGTTGGGACCCGGCGGCGCTGTTGCTGGTGGGCCCGACAAGGGTCAAACACCTGTTCGTCGAAGGCCGCCAAATCGTGCGCGACGGCCACATCACCACAATCGATCTGCCCCGCACCATCGAAACCCAAAACCGTCTGGCAAAAGCCCTCGCCAGTTAGAAGGGTCCGCTCTTCATCTGGCCAAAAATATCCCCGCCGGAGGCATGCGCCGCAGGCGCATCCTCTCACCTATCGACACGAGAGCCCCCGATCCAAACATCCGCAACCGCCCGGTCATCCCCCATCATGATGGTGGGAAAAACCGCTTCCCACAGATCGTCGGCACAAGCCTCACGCTGGGCAATGGCGGGGGTCGAGGCCAGATCGAGCACAACCAGATCGGCCTCCATCCCCGGGGCGACATTGCCGATGCAACCGTCCATGCGCAGGGTGCGGGCCGATCCCACTGTACCCAGCCACAGCAACTGCGCCGGATGCAGCGGATGCCCACGCAACTGACCGATCTCATAGGCGGCCGCCATCGTACGCAGCATGGAAAAACTCGACCCACCACCGGTATCGGTCGCCAACCCAACCCGGTGCCCGTCGCGCATCAGCCCGTTCATGTCGAACAAGCCCGACCCGATGAAGGTGTTGGAGGTCGGACAATGTATCAACGCCGCATCAACCTCGCGCAAGCGATCCCGTTCGCGGGCCTCCAAATGGATAACGTGACCAAAAAGACCGCGCCCGCCCAGCAGGCCGAATTGCTCATAAGTGTCCAGATAATCCCGCGCGTTGGGGAACAGGGACCGGACCCACGCGATCTCATCGGTCTGTTCGCTCAGATGGGTCTGCATCAGGCAATCGGGGTGTTCGGCCCACAACGCGCCCATCGCCTCCAACTGATCGGGGGTCGAAGTGGGCGAGAACCGAGGCGTGATTGCATAGGAAATCCGATCCATTCCATGCCATTTCTGCAACAGCGCCTTGGATTGGTCATATCCCGTTTGCGCCGTGTCCCGCAGCCCCTCGGGCGCGTTGCGGTCCATGCAGGTCTTGCCGGCCACCACCCGCTGGCCACGCGCCTGCGCTGCAGTGAAAAACGCATCCACGCTTTCGGGATGGATGGTGCAGAAACTGCACATGGTCGTTGTGCCATGGGCGGTGGTCAGGTCTAGATAGCGCCCGGCGATTTCGGCGGCATAGTCCGGGTCGCTGAACTTCATCTCTTCGGGGAAGGTGTACGAGTTCAGCCAGTCGATCAGGCGTTTGCCCCAACTGGCGATCATGGCGGTCTGCGGATAGTGGACATGGGGGTCGATGAACCCGGCCATGATCAGGTGATCCCTGTAATCCACGACCGCTGCATCTGGATGGGCTGCCGAAAGATCAGCCAACGATCCCACAGCGGCGATATGGTCACCCTCAATCAGAACCGCCTCATCCACGCGCACCGCGTCCGTCGGCTCGTCCTCGAATGGCGATCCGTTGAACCCCAGAACACGCCCTTTCAAAAGCGTCTTTTGCGCCATTTGTCCTGTTCTCCGCCCGTTTTGAACCACCGCTCAGCATAGGGGGGCGAAACTTGCGGGTAAATCGGACCATTGTCATTGTTTTCCGGTAGCTGCTTCTTCTATTTAGGGGCCAATCGCCGTGAACAGGGGGCAGCACATGACGACAGGCAGTGACGAGGTCAGACCCGAGCAGCCCCGGGACGATGACGCCTATGCGCTGGACCCGCGCACGGTTGCCGCGATCCTTTACGCAGTTGAGGTCGATGACCGCGACAAGCTGATCGAGTTGATGGAGCCGCTGCACGCCGCCGACATCGCCGACCTTCTGGAACAGATCGACCC
>NZ_JALCBM010000102.1:1973-3063 GCF_028066395.1 Ruegeria sp. | reverse complement strand
GAAAACTCGGCCGGTCGTCTGATGCAGCGCGAGGTCGTCATGGCGCCCGAGCATTGGACCGTGGGTCAGGCCATCGATTTCATGCGCGCCAATGACGATCTGCCGGATCAGTTCTACTATGTCATTCTGGTCGATCCGCGCCTGAAACCGGTGGCGCAGGTGGGGCTGGGCAAGCTGATGGCGACACGGCGCGAGGTGCCGCTGCACGACATCACCGATGAGGAACTGCATCTGATCCCCGTCGATCAGGATGAGGAAGACGTGGCTTATGCCTTCAATCAGTATCACCTGATCTCATCCCCCGTGACCGACGCCGATGGGCGGCTGGTCGGCGTCATCACGATCGATGACGCGATGGTGGTGCTGGATGAGGAATATGAAGAGGACATGCTGCGCCTTGCCGGGGTCAGCGACGAAAGCTCGATCTCGGACAGTGTGGCGGCGACCAGCAAGCGGCGCTTGCCGTGGCTGGCGGTGAACCTGTGTACGGCGATCTGCGCCTCGCTGGTGATTTCGCAATTTGCGGTGGCGATCGATCAGCTTGTGGCGCTGGCCATTCTGATGCCGATCGTGGCCTCGATGGGCGGCAATGCCGGAACGCAATCCCTGACCGTGGCGGTGCGCGCATTGGCGACGCGCGACCTGACCGGGTCGAACGTAGGGCGGGTGATCCGGCGGGAATTGCTGGTCGGTATGCTCAACGGGCTGTGTTTTGCCATCGTGCTGGGGGTTGTGGGGATGCTGTGGTTCGATTCACCGATGCTGGGTGTCGTGATCGGCACGGCCTTGGTCGTGAACATGATCATCGCGGGCTTTGTCGGTACGGTAGTACCGGTGGTGCTGGACCGTCTGGGCGCTGACCCGGCGCTGGCATCGGGGACCTTCGTGACCACCACAACGGATGTCATGGGGTTCTTCATCTTCCTTGGCCTTGCCAGCGTGGTGCTATTGTGACTGAAACAACCGATCTGACCGACATCAAGGCCGCCGCCCGCAAGGCCGCTTTTGCCCGCCGCAAGGCCGCCTTTGACACCCGCCTGCCGGGCGCCGCCGGGCGCCTGTCCGAGGTTCTGGCAGGCCACCGGGGCGT
>NZ_JALCBM010000102.1:0-1873 GCF_028066395.1 Ruegeria sp. | reverse complement strand
TGCTGAGCTTCTAGTTCGTATGGTTCTCGCGGAAGTATTCCCAGGCATCGACCTGACGCCCATCCGCCAGCGTGCACAGCCCCGTCTGCCCATCGGTGCCGTCCTGAATTTCGTACTTGCCACCGCTGTCGATGCAATAGGTCGCGGCGGGGTTGGCCAGTTGCGTGGATGCGCCTGAGGGCTGGTCGCAGGCCGCCAACGCAGCCAGACCGGCGGCGGCCAGATAGAAACGATGCATCAAATCCTCCCAATGAAATCGGTTTATCCCGGTATGGTTGCAGCTTAACCGCTTGTGCTTGGGGAACACCACACTTAGGACAGGTCAGATGAGGATACTTTTTCTGGGTGATGTCATGGGGCGCGCAGGGCGCGCGGCCATCCAACAGCATTTGCCGCGTCTGCGCGACGAATGGCGGCTGGATTTCGTTGTGGTCAATGGCGAGAATGCCTCGAACGGGATGGGGCTCAGCGGCGATCACGCCAAGCTGCTGCTGGACGCGGGGGCCGATTGTGTCACCCTGGGCGATCATGCCTTCGACCAGAAGGACATGCTGCAATTCATCGAAAAAGAGCCGCGCATCATTCGCCCGGTGAACTATGCCAAAGGCGCGCCGGGGCGGGGGCATCGCTTGTTCACCGCCCCCGGAGGGCGCAAGGTGCTGGTGGTGCAGGTGCTGGGGCAGGTCTTCATGAAGCGGCCCTTTGACGATCCGTTTTCAGCCATCGAGCCGATCCTGAAATCCCACCCGCGCGGCGGGCAGGCGGATGCCATCCTTGTGGATATGCATTGCGAGGCGACATCCGAGAAAATGGCGATGGGCCATTACTGCGACAAACGCGCCAGCCTTGTGGTGGGCACGCACACCCATGTCCCCACGGCGGATGCGCAAATCCTGCCCGGCGGGACTGCATATCTGAGTGATGCGGGCATGTGCGGCGACTATGACTCGGTCATTGGCATGGACAAGCAGGAACCCATGCGCCGCTTTATCACCGGCATGCCCAAGGCGCGGTTTACCCCGGCCACGGGTGAGGCGACCCTGAGCGGTGTTTTTGTCGAAACCGATGACCGCGACGGGCAGGCCAAATCCATTCACATGGTCCGTGTCGGGGGCAGGCTGCAACAGGCGGGGCCGTGAAGGCTTGCTCTGCCCCGGTCAATGCGGGACACTGGTGCTCAGGCGCATAGGCCGGGTTAGGGTTCGGACAGAAGACCACGAATGCAATTCCTTTCACTGACAGAAACGGGCAGCGCAATTCTGGCGCTGGTGGTCGTCGCGGGCATGTTCATCTTGTTCCTGCGCGAGGTGTACCCGACCGAGGTGGTCGCCATCGGTGGTGTCGCCCTGATGCTGGTGACCGGCATTCTGCCCTATCAAAGCGCGCTGGCCGTGTTGTCGAACCCCGCGCCATGGACGATTGCGGCGATGTTTATCATCATGGGGGCGCTGGTGCGCACCGGGGCGCTGGATGCCTTTACCTCGGTCGCGCAGAAACAGGCGCAGGTCAATCCGCGCATCGCCATTGGGCTGTTGATGGGGTTCGTTGTGATTGCCTCGGCCGTGGTGTCGAACACGCCGGTTGTGGTGGTGATGATCCCCGTCTTTGTACAGATCGCCCGGACCTTGGGGGTGCCCGCCTCGAAACTGCTGATCCCGCTGAGTTACGCGGCCATTCTGGGTGGCACGCTGACGCTGATCGGCACCTCGACCAACCTGCTGGTGGACGGGGTGGCGCGGACGCAGGGGATGCAGGCATTCTCGATTTTTGAGGTCACGCCGCTGGGCATTGCGCTGGTGATCTACGGCATGATCTACCTGCGCTTCATCGCGCCGCGCCTGCTGCCGGAACGTGACAGCATGGCCGAGATGCT
>NZ_JALCBM010000010.1:54611-70825 GCF_028066395.1 Ruegeria sp. | reverse complement strand
CGGGACAGGTGACCTGCCCGGCGCGGTCATGGACCCGACCCTGATCGACCGCCTTGGTTTGACCGTTGGAGACCGTTTCACGCTGGGTACGCAGGACTTCGTACTGACCGCTGCCTTGGAGTATGAACCGGACGGGGCGGCAGACGGGTTCGCACTTGGCCCCCGTACTCTGGTGCGGACGGAGGATCTGCAATCTTCCGGCCTGCTGCAACCGGGCACATTGTTTTCCACCAAGTACCGGCTGAATTTGCCTGATGGCACCGATCTGGCCGCCATCTCTGCCATCGCCGATCAGGCCTTTGACGGCACCGGCATGCGCTGGACCGATGCCCGCAACGGCGCGCCGGGGATTGCCGAGTTCGTCGGACGTCTCAGCGCCTTTCTGGTGCTGGTGGGCCTCTCCGGGCTGGCAGTGGGCGGCATCGGAGTCTCTGCCGCCGTGCGCGCCTATCTGGCGCAGAAAACCGATACCATCGCGACTTTGCGTACTCTGGGCGCTGACCGGGCGACCATCTTTCAGACCTACATGATCCAGATCGGGACCCTGTCTGCCATCGGCATTGCTGCAGGCGTCGCCTTGGGCGGGCTACTTCCCCTTTTGCTGGCCCCGGCCATCGAAAGCCGCCTTCCCGTCCCGGCCCTATTCGCCATCTACCCGCAGCCATTGGCCGAAGCCGCGCTTTATGGCCTGCTGACCGCCTTCCTCTTCACCCTCTGGCCCCTGGCCCGAACCGAGGAGGTCCGTGCCGCAACCCTGTTCCGCGATGCGCTGTCCACGGCCCGCAGCCTGCCACGCCCCGTCTACATCCTCGCAACCGGCCTTGGGCTGGCCCTGCTGATCACCGCCGCCGCCCTGTTCAACGGCTCCACCCGCCTGACCCTGTGGACCGGCGCAGGCATCACCGGCGCGCTGTTCCTGCTGGCCCTGTCCGCCTTCGCCATCCGCTGGCTGGCCCGCAAGGGCACCCCGCTGGCCCGAGGCCGCCCGGCCCTGCGTTGGGCCCTGTCCGCCATCTCCGGCCCGCGCGAGGGCGCGGCCTCGGTCGTGCTGTCACTGGGGCTGGGCCTGTCGGTGCTGGCCGCTGTCGGGCAAATCGACGGCACCCTGCGCAACGCGATCTCGGGCCAATTACCGGACGTCGCGCCGTCGTATTTTTTCGTCGACATCCAAAAAGACCAGATGCCCGGGTTCTCTGAACGGCTGGACACCGACCCCGCCGTCAGCCGGATCGAGAGCGCGCCGATGCTGCGCGGCATCATCACCCAAATCAACGGCCAACCGGCCACCGCGGTCGCAGGCAATCACTGGGTGTTGGAGGGCGACCGGGGCGTTACCTACTCCGCCCAGCCCCCCGGAAACACCAAAGTCACCGCCGGGGAGTGGTGGCCCGAGGATTACACCGGCCCGCCGCAAGTCAGCTTCTCCGCCGAGGAAGCGCTGGAGATGGGCCTGAACCTTGGCGACCAACTGACCGTCAATATCCTGGGCCGCGACATCACCGCAGAACTCACTTCCCTGCGCGAGGTCGATTTCTCCACCGCCGGGATGGGCTTCGTCATGTCGATGAACCCCTCGGCCCTGGCCGGAGCACCGCACAGTTTCATCGCCACCGTCTATGCCGAGGAACAGGCCGAGGCCGCCATCCTGCGCGATCTGGCCGGGCAGTTTCCGAACATCACCGCCATCCGTGTGCGCGATGCCATCGACCGCGTCTCGGGTCTGTTAGAGGGTCTGGCCGCCGCAACATCCTACGGGGCCGGGATTTCCCTGCTGACCGGATTTCTTGTGCTGATCGGTGCCGCCGCCGCCGGAGAACCCGCGCGCCGGTACGAGGCCGCGATCCTCAAGACCCTCGGTGCAGACCGCCGCCACATTCTGCTCAGCTTTGCGCTGCGGGCCATCCTGCTGGGTGCCGCCGCGGGGTGCGTTGCGCTGCTGACCGGTATCCTCGGCGGCTGGGCTGTGGCGACCTATATCTTTGAAACCGGCTTCACCGTCATCTGGCCCTCGGCCCTGATCATCGTCGCCACCGGCATCGCCGTGACGCTGGGCGCGGGGCTGATCTTTGCCATCCGCCCGCTCTCGGTCAGACCAGCCCGCATCCTGCGCGCCAGTGACTGACCCTAGCGCACGCAGGCGACCGGCTGCAAAATCCGCAACAACTGATCATTGTCGCATACCAGCGCATCCAGCGTGATCTCATCCAGCGAGGCATAAAACACCTCAGCCGCATCCCGCAGCGCCAGTTTCAACCGGCACGCGTCGCTCAGCGGGCAGGTGTTGTCGGCATCGGCGAAACATTCGGCCAGCGGCAAGTCGCCCTCGACATGGCGAAACACCGACCCGATCCTGATCTGATCCGCCGCACGCGCCAACGTCATGCCGCCATTGCGCCCGCGTTGCGTGCTCAGATAACCAAGCTGCCCGAGTTGATTGATCACCTGCGCCAAATGGTTCTCCGAGATATTACACACTTCGGCGATCTCGGATTTGGTCACCAGCCGATCCTGATGCGCGGCGCAATACATCAGCAGCCGCACGGCGATATTTGTCCGTTTGGTAATCCGCATGGAATCCTCCCAGATTTCACGATGGACCCTTATTGCATGCCGGGCAAAAAAGCGGTTTGACATACATCAATCGCGACAAAAAGGATCCCTCAGCCCGTGGCAGACCCTTATTTCTTTGGCTATGGCAGCCTTGTGAACCTGACAACGCATGATTTTCCCGACCCGCACCCGGCGGTTTTGCGGGGCTGGCGACGCGCCTGGCGGCACACCGATCTGCGCCCCGTCGCCTTTTTGACTGCCATCCCCGACCCCGATTCCGAAATCGAGGGCATGATCGCCCATGTCCCGAATGACGACTGGGACGCACTGGACCAGCGTGAATGGGCCTATGACCGCATTCCCGCCACGCGCGCCATCACCCATCCGCTGACCCAAGATGTGGAAATCGCCGTTTACGCCGTCCCGTCCCAACGCCAAACCGAGCCGTCCAACCGCCACCCCCTGCTGCTCAGCTACATAGACGTGGTCATTCAGGGCTACCTGCGCGCCTTCGGCCCGGACGGTGCCGACCGTTTCTTTGCCACCACAGATGGCTGGGACGCCCCGATCCTGAACGACCGAGCCGCGCCGCGCTACCCGCGCCACCAACAGCTGAAACCGGACGAAACGGCCTTCGTGGACGACCGGTTGCGTCAGCTGCCAGCAAAAATCCTGCAAGCCACATGAGAAAAGGGCGAGGTCCCAAAACCCCGCCCTTCTTCTGTTCAAAAATACCTCTGCCAGCGGCACGCGCCGCAAGGCGCGTTCTCTTACCCGCGCGCGCGGATCACCTGCAGCAGCGGCAGCAGCGCCGCCATCTCCGGCCCACGCTCCATCCCGGTCAGCGCCTTGCGCAGCGGCATGAACAGGCCTTTGCCCTTGCGGCCCGTCGCCTCTTTCACTGCGCCAGTCCAAGCGCCCCATGTATCCCCGTCAAACGGACCCTCAGGCAGCAAACCCATCGCCTGCGCAATGAAATCGCGATCCTCGTCAGCGATCAGGGGCTCTGCGCCATCGCGGCAAAGTTCCCACCAGCCTTTCAGGTCATTCAGCGTGGTGATGTTTTCACGCGCCATTGCCCAGAACGGCGCGGCCAGATCAGCCGGAACACCGGCATCGGCCACCGCATCCGCCACATCGGCCAAAGGCAGCGACTGCAAGTGCTTCGCCGTCAGCGGGAACAGGTCCTGCACATCGAACTTGGTCGGGGCCGCACCAAAGCGGGTGACATCGAACCCGTCGATCAACTCGGCCATATCCGCGCGCAGCTCGACCGGATCGGACGAGCCCAGACGCGCCATCAGGCTCAGCAGTGCCATCGGCTGCACGCCCTGTTCGCGCAGGTCACGCAGGGCCAGCGTGCCCAGACGCTTCGACAGCGCCTCACCCTGAGGGCCGGTCAGCAGCGAATGGTGCGCGAAACGCGGGCAGGTGCCGCCCAGCGCCTCGATGATCTGAATCTGCGTCGCGGTGTTCGTCACATGGTCCGAGCCGCGTACAACATCGGTCACACCCATCTCGGTATCGTCCACCACCGACGCGATGGTGTACAGAACCTGACCATCCCCGCGGATCAGCACCGGATCGGATACCGAGGCCGCGTCAATCGAGATATCGCCCAGAATGCCATCGGTCCACTCGATGCGCTGGTGATCCAGCTTGAAGCGCCACACACCATTGCCACGTTCAGCCCGCAGCGCCTCTTTCTCGGCCTCCGACAGGTTCAACGCGGCGCGGTCATAGACCGGCGGCTTGCCCATGTTCAACTGCTTCTTGCGCTTCAGATCCAGCTCGGTCGGCGTCTCGAACGCCTCATAGAACCGGCCCATGTCGCGCAGTTTATCGGCGGCCTCGGCATAGCGATCCAGACGCTCGGACTGCCGCTCGACCTTATCCCAATGCAGGCCCAGCCACTCCAGATCCTGCTTGATGGCATCGACATATTCTTCCTTCGACCGCTCGGGGTCGGTGTCGTCGATGCGCAGGATGAAGGTGCCGCCCGCCTTGCGGGCGATCAGGTAGTTCATCAAGGCGGTACGCAGGTTGCCCACATGGATGTAACCGGTGGGCGACGGGGCGAAACGGGTGGTGGTCATGGGTGTCTCCTGTTGGCGCGGCTCTTGTCACATGAGGGGCGTTTTGTCCAGCCACGGTGCCCGATCACAGGAACGTGGAGTGGCAATATCCGCGTGCGGACCTACCTTCTGCCTGCTGGCACAGACAGGGAGACCCCAAATGACTGTTAAACTCACCCGCCGCGCGGCCTTGGGCGCCGCCGCAGCATTACCATTTGCATCCGCCGCGGCACCGGTTCTGGCCGCAGGGGCGGAAACCAAAGCCAATTCAACCATCGCCAGATCCTTTCAACTGGGCGATTTCAGTGTGACAACATTGCTGGACGGCAGCGTGTCCCGCGATGGCGTCAAGGATATCTTCGGCGGCAACGCATCTGACGAAGACTTTGCCAAAGTGTCGGCAGAAAATTTCATTTCCCCCGACAAGGCGCAGTTCTTTTTCACCCCCACTCTGGTCAATACAGGGTCCGAGCTGGTCCTGTTCGACACCGGCCTTGGGCAGGGCGGCATTCAGGCGGCGCTGGCCGATGCGGGCGTGACCCCGGATCAGATCGACGTGGTGGTCATCACCCATATGCATCCCGACCATATCGGCGGCATGACCACCGATGACGCGGCCACTTTCCCGAACGCGCGCTATGTCACGGCGGCCGCGGAATATGATTTCTGGTCCGCCCAGGACGCAGGCAACCGCGTGGGCGATCTGGTTGCGGCCAAGGTCACACCGCTGGCGGAAAAGATGACCTTTATCGAGGACGGGGGCAGCGTCGCATCCGGCATCACCGCCATGTCCGCCTTTGGTCACACGCCGGGCCACACGGTCTATCATCTGGAAAGCAATGGCCAGCGCCTGATCCTGACCGCCGATCTGGCCAACCACTATATCTGGTCCTTCGCCCACCCGGAATGGGAGGTCGTCTTTGATCTGGACAAGGCCGCCGCCACCGCGTCGCGCCGCAATGTGCTGGGCCTGCTGGCCGCCGACAAAGTGCCCATGATCGGCTATCACATGCCCTTCCCCGGTGCCGGATACGTGGAAACACGCGGCGACGGGTTCCGGTTCGTTCCGGTGTCCTATCAGATGATGGGTTAAGAAATCAGGCCCCGGTGCAATCGCGCCGGGGCCTCGGTACATACTTGCCCTGCGCGCCCGCGTTTTCGGACCAGGTCACTGCCTGTAACTGCGCCCGGGTCTTCGCATTCGGCACAAGATCGTCGGCGTTTTCTCCGTCATATTCTCTCCAGGGACTGCTGAGTATGGCCTTGCAGTGCCATACCCCCTCGGTCACGGGGGCAATCAGGCTGCCTCGGGATTTCAGCAGGCCGATGGTGTGAATGTGCCATTCGGAAAAGCCCAGCGGCCCGGACGGCCTGATGCAATATTTTGCCCTGCACAGCGGATCATCCGGCTTGGCACAGATATGATCCGAGTGTCTGGCCAGCCCATCGGGCTTTGAAGGCGGGTATCGCCATTCCACCCCCAACCGCACGAAACCGGTCAATCGGCTGACGGTCACATCAAAGATACTGCCCTGATCGCACCAGACCAGTTCATCAATATCGCATTGCAACACCGCGCGCGCCTTGCCCAGAAACCTCTGACGAGCAATGTTCAGAAGAGAGGTCTGCAGAAACTCGGTCGAAAAGCGCAGCTTGCCCTTTTGATCAAACGTCGCCAGCCCAAACCGGAACGGAGCGCTGATGACAACCGATCCGTCCAGCCCGGCCCGGTTCAATGCCGCCTCGATATCCTCAATGGTGTAGTCGGTTGAACCATTGTCGAAGAACAGCATCCGTTCCAGCCCGTGAACCTGCCGATGATAGCGAGCAAAATCCTCGATCCACGTCAGATCATTGTTTTTGGACAATACCACCGCGCAGTTACAGCCCGCGAATACGTCGCAATCCCGAAGGGCAGAGTTCACCCGTGTCTCGACCCGGGCACCATTCCATTCAAAGGCCACCACATCCGGGCAGGCCCGCGCAGGCAGTTGGATCGTGTCAAAGAACTCGGCCTTCTTCAGACGCACCCTGCGTGCGGGTTGTCCATCGACATAGAATGTACCCTCGCGAATGGGATCGTAGATGCCATACAGCTTGGGACAAATGAGGTGGATTTTGCCCCTGTCCCAGAACGCATCATACCAGAACGTGTCAAAATCATATCTGATCCCGACCGCTTCGGCATTGTTGCTGTGGCCGGGTTTCATCTCGCGCCGCAAACCAAGATCGGTCAGGCTTGAAGAGGCAAGAGTGTACGCCCGCGATGAATTGGTCATGTCAGTTCAATATGTTCGTATCAGACAAGCGGCATTTCCCGAGCCATGTTTAGTGGCCCACCGACCAACACTCAAGACGCGGTGCAAGGGGCTAGTGCCCCGGGTCCGGTCGCACTCTGGACCCATCGGAAAATCGGGACAACCTGAAAGCCGTGGGGTCCACGCAAGGCGTGGCCTGTGTCACCAGATCGGCGACCAGCCGCCCGGCCCCCGGGCCGATCCCGAAACCGTGGCCAGAAAAGCCGGTGGCAATCCACAGCCCCGGCACCTCATCCACGCCCGAGATCACCGGGATGGCGTCCGGTGTCACGTCGATCAGACCAGCCCAGCTTTCGACGATATCCGCCTCGGCCAACGCGGGAAACGCCTTGCGCGCGGCGGACCAGGCGGTTCGCAGAACCTTCTTTGACGGTTCAGGGTCCAGAATGCGGCAGGTCTCGAACGGAGTGATGTCCGAGGGTTGCCACGTCCGGGCCTGCTGCGCCTCAACCGCCCAGCGGCGCGACAGACGGAACCGCAGAGACTGCCATTCCTGCGCGAAGGCAGGCCAAAACTGGCGGGCCAGACGCAGGCTGTCGGGCACAATATCCACGGTGTTCTCATGACCTGCGGCAATGGTGAACCCGCCATCCGCCCGTCTGCGGATTGTGAAATCATTCGACCACAACGCAATATCCGGCCCATCCTGCACGGGTGAGGTCCGCATCACCGTGTTCAGAACCTTCAACTGCGGCAGCGCGACGCCCTGATTGCCGGCAAACAGGCGCGACCAGGCCCCACCCGCCAGCACCGCCTGATCACAAGCCACACGGCCCCGTTCCGTCACCACGCCAGCAACGCGACCCGCCTGCATGTCCAAAGAGCGTACCGCGCAATTGGTCACGATCGTTGCACCCCGATCCCGGGCGCCCTCGGTAATTGCGGGTGCGGCCCATTGCGGTTCGGCCCGGCCATCCTGCGGGGTATAAAGCGCCGCTGACAGGTTCAGGTTGCGGCCCGGCATCAACTGATCCAGTTCTGCCCCCCAGACCATGCGTGCGCCGGTCTGCTGCCCCTCCAGATGCCGCAGCCAGCGGTTCAGATGCCCCTCGGCCAGCGCATCACGCGCGCCGCGCAGAATGCCGGATTGCACATAACCCGTCTTGCGCCCGATCCGTGCATCCAGCCCCTGCCAGATACGGATCGAGCTCTGCATCAGCGGAATTTCCCGGGGATCGCGCATCCCCAGCCGCACCCATCCCCAATTGCGAGAACTTTGTTCGGCCCCGATCTGACCCTTTTCGCACAGCAGAACGGAAACGCCCCGCTCGGCCAGTTCCAGCGCCGTGGACGCGCCGATGATGCCACCGCCTATTACGACAACATCCACCCGTTTCGGCAAAGTGTAATCGGATTCGACATGTGTCGGCTTGGGGCCGGGCATCAACCGCTCAAAATGATAATTCCTGGAACCGGTATGGAGCCCCAGGACAACAGTTCAGACAATCTGGAAAAGCAATAAAACGGGCAATTGCCCCAACCTGTGGCACATTGGCACTTATGCCTGCGCCGCGTTAAACCGCGTGGATCAGGCCGCGCCGGACAGGTGCGCCCAGGTCTGGCGCAGAATAGCAGCCACGCCGGTTTCCTGCGGCTTGTCCTCTTCGGATGGCGCTGCCAGTGTCGGAAACACAACCTGCGCCTGCGAGGGCACGTCAGGTGCCTCTTCCTTCAGAAGTCCGGCGATAGCCACATCCGTGGCGTCATCATCCAGCTCCTGCGGCGGAGATTCCATCGTGCGATATCCCCACGGGGCATGCAGCGATTTATCGTATTCGTTATACATTTGACCACCAAAACATTTACCAGCGCCCACATACCCGGACGCATCTTTCCCAGTTCAACAAACCGGCCTAAAAAACGAACGGACCGGATTGCGTCACGCTTGCCACAGATAAGGCAAACCCCGGTCATAAATGTGGCAAAAAATAGACGAAGGCGCAAGTCGCACGCCAAAACAGGCCCGCCAATGGGCTGTTTTTTATCAACAATTATGCACGATACGGCTTATTGCACCGAAATCATAAACGATAGCGACAATCAGGACCGACAAGGACATCGGACGGACGAGAATCCACCCGCCCTCTACCCCCTGTCGCGCCAGCGATTCACGATGGGATAGCGGCGGTCCAGCCAGAATGCCCGCGCGGTCAAACGGGTGCCCGGCGCGGACTGGAATCGCTTGTATTCACTGATATAGACCAGATGCTCGACCCGACGCGCCACATCCGCGTCAAATCCGGCGGCGACGCAATCGGCGATTGAGCCGTCCTGATCCACCAGAATATCCAGAATCGCGTCCAGCACCGGATAATCCGGCAGGCTGTCACTGTCTTTCTGATCCTCGCGCAGCTCGGCACTGGGCGGCTTGTCGATGACCGAGGGGCGGATGACCTCGCCTGCAGGCCCCATCATCCAGTCGCGGTGGTTCGCATTGCGCCAGCGGCAGGTTTCGAACACTCGTGTCTTGTACAGGTCCTTGATTGGGTTATAGCCGCCATTCATGTCGCCATAGATCGTGGCATAACCCACTGCGACCTCAGATTTGTTGCCGGTGGTCAGCAGCATCTCGCCGAACTTGTTCGAGATCGCCATCAGCAGCAGACCGCGCAGGCGGGACTGGACGTTTTCCTCGGTCAGATCGGCATCGAGCCCGGCGAACAGAGGGGCCAGCGTCTCGGTCACCGCCGCACGGCCCTGCGAGATCGGGACGAAATCGTATTTCACGCCCAGCGCCTTGGCCACGGCCTCGGCATCGTCCAGCGAGCCCTGGCTGGTGTATTCCGAGGGCAGCATGACACAGCGCACATTATCCGCGCCGATGGCATCCACCGCGATGGCCGCAACCAGCGCGGAATCGACCCCGCCGGACAGGCCCAGCACAGCCTTTTTGAACCCGGTCTTGCCCATGTAGTCGCGCAAGGACTGCACCATGGCGCGGTAATCCTGCTCCCACGCGTCGGGTTGCGGCACGATCTCGGCGGGCGCGATGCGCCAGCCGTCATCGCCACGTTCCAGATCGACATGGGCCACGGCCTCGTCAAAAACCGGCATGCGGAAGGCCAGCTCTCCGCCCGGGTTCAGGCCAAAGGTGGCGCCATCAAAGACCTGATCATCCTGCCCGCCCACCACGTTCAGGTAGATCAGCGGCAGCCCGGTTTCGACCACGCGCGCAACCATATGGTTCAGGCGCACATCGTATTTGTTGCGAAAATAGGGTGAGCCATTGGGGATCAGCAGAAACTCGGCCCCCGTTTCAGCCAGCGTCTCGGCGACATCCTCGTGCCAGCCATCCTCGCATATCGGGCTGCCGATGCGCGTATTACCAACCGCATAAGGCCCGCCCAGCGGCCCGGCATCGTACAGACGCACCTCGTCAAAGACGGTTTCATTGGGCAGGTGATGCTTCAGCACCTTGCTGGCGACCTGACCGCCCTTGAGGATCAGGTAAGCGTTATAGAGGCGCTCGCCTTCTACCCACGGCCCACCGATGGCCAGCGCCGGGCCGTCGGCACATGCCTCCGCCAGATTCTGAACCGCCGCCATCGCCGCACGATGAAACACCGGTTTCATCACCAGATCCTGCGTGTTGTAGCCGGTGATGAACATCTCGGGCATGGCCACCAGATCGGCCCCGGCGGCACGCCCCTGTTCCCAGGCCTCCATGGCCTTGGCCGCGTTGCCTTCGATATCACCCACCACCGGGTTGAGCTGCGCCAGTGTGATGCGGAAACGGTCGGCCATTTTGCCCTCATGTTCTCGTCGGTCTCACAGGCATTTAGCAGATCACAGCGCAAGTGGAAGGCAAATGCGGTAAAAGCCGTTGCTCTGCCCCCGGTGGTATCTTAGTTTTGCGCCCAAAGATGCAACCCGGAAACAGGGCAGGCGGGAATCAGCATGAATGTGATCCGAAACTCTATCGCCATTGCAGCACTTGCATGGGCCGCACAGGGCGCCTCGGCGCAGCAGGGGCAGGTCATCATTGCCGACGATGAGGTGGGCGGCGTTTACGAAGGCACATTCGAAAACGGCCTGCGCCATGGCACCGGCACCTATCGGCTGCCCAACGGGTTCGAATATTCCGGCGAATGGGTCGCGGGTGAGATCGAGGGCACCGGCACCGCCCGCTATGCCAATGGCTCGGTCTATGAGGGCAGCTTTGCCAAGGGCCAGCCCGAAGGCCAGGGCAAGATCGTCTATGCCGATGGCGGCTGGTACGAGGGCGAATGGGTGAACGGCGCGGTCAACGGCACCGGCGTGGCGGCCTATCCCAACGGGTTGCAATACGAAGGCCAGTTCAAGGATGGCCGCCGCCACGGCAAGGGCGTTCTGACCGATCCCGGCGGCTATGTCTATGACGGCGACTGGGTTGACGGGGTCAAGCAGGGCAAGGGCAAGATCACCGAGGCCGATGGCAGCGTGTACGAAGGCGACATTCGCGCCGGACAACGCCATGGCAAGGGCAAGATGGCCTTTGCAAACGGGCTGAATTACGAGGGCGACTGGCAACAGGGCCACATGACCGGCACGGGCCGGTCGACCCAGGCGAACGGTGACATCTACGAAGGCGAAATGTTCGAAGGCCGCCGTCAGGGTCAGGGCAAATCAACCTACGCCAATGGCGCCTTCTACGAGGGCGCGTTCGACAACGATCAGCGCCACGGTCAGGGCATCTTCACCGGCACGGACGGGTTCCGCTATTCCGGCGCATGGAGCCAGGGCCAGATCGAGGGGCTGGGTGAGATGACCTATCCCGACGGCTCGGTCCATGTGGGTGATTTTCAGGCTGACCTGCCGCATGGCAAGGGGCAGATCACCTATGCGGATGGCACCGTTTTTGACGGCGACTGGATTGCCGGCGTGTTTGAAGGCTCCGGCACCGCGACCTTCCCCAATGGCACCGTCTACAAGGGCCAGTTCAGGAACGGGCAGAACCATGGCACCGGCGTGCTGACCTTTGCCAACGGCTATCGCTACGAAGGCGAATGGGCGGACGGCGGACGGCATGGTCAGGGCAAGGCCACCTATCCCGATGGCACTGTCTATGAAGGCGGGTTCGACAATGGCAACCGCCACGGCAAGGGCAAGATCGTAACGCCCGCCGGGTTCGAATATGACGGCGACTGGGATCAGGGCAAGATCAGCGGCATCGGCACCGCCACCTATGAAACCGGCGACGTGTACGAGGGCACCTTTCTCGACAACAAACGCCACGGCGACGGCACGATGCACTATGCGGGCGGTCAGGTCAGAACCGGCGTTTGGGAGAATGGCGAACTGGCCGTGGAAAACGAAAGCGAAGAACCGGCTGCGGAACCGGCTGAGGGGACTGCGGCTGAGGAAGCCTCGGACGGTTAAATCCCCTTACCACGGCACAGACTGTCCGGCCCAATCGAAGAACCCGCCTGTCTGATCGGGGGTCAGCCCACCGACTACGCCTAACAGGTTCCGCGCGGCCTCGTCCGGGTCCACCGCCGGGTGACGCCCCAGATATTTCCGGGTAAATTCGGTGCGCACGGTTCCGGGATGCAGCGACACGCATATGGCCTGACGATGCGTCCGCGCCAATTCAATCGCCGTCGTATGGACGATCTGATTCACCGCCGCCTTGGCCGCGCGGTAGCTGACCCAGCCGCCCAGCCGGTTGTCCCCGATCGATCCGACACGGGCCGACAGAACGCCCAGCACCGACCGCCTGTCGCGCGGCAACAACCGGGCCGCATGTTTCAGCACCAGCGCAGGCCCCACCGCGTTCAAAGCGAACTGATCCATCATGGCCTGCGCCGTCACCGCCCGCATGGATTTCTCGGGCGCGGCCCCGTCAATTTCCAACGCGCCCGAGGCCACAAGGATCAGATCAAAAGGGCCTTCAAGTTTCGACAGACGACGTTCAACATCCTCAGGGCGCGTCAGATCGAACCCGTCACCGGATCGCGACAGTCCGGTCACACGGGTACCGGTTTCCCCCAACCGGGTCGACAAGGCGCAGCCAATCCCGCCGCTTGCCCCGATGATCAATGCGGTTTCCATAAGGTGATGCTAGCTGCTGAGCCCGGCCAATCAACTCTGCCCTAACCCGAAAAGGAAATTTCCGTCTTTTCATTCCGGGATCGCACTGTATAACCTCAACCCCATGATCAACCGCGCAGATACCCCCCTTGCCGACACCGCGTTTCGCGGTGCGTCGCTGCGTGGCCTACTGATCCTAATCCGCCTCTGAGCGTGCCATCCGGCGCGCCCGCTCAGAGGAGGACGCCCGCGCGCCAATGGATTTAGGACAGAAGAAGAAAGAGCTACCCATGACAAATGTGACCGACCAAGACCGCGTCGTGATCTTCGACACCACTTTGCGCGACGGTGAACAAAGCCCCGGCGCAACAATGACCCACGCCGAAAAGCTGGAAATTGCCGAGCTGTTGGACGAGATGGGCGTCGACATTATCGAGGCCGGATTTCCCATCGCCTCCGAAGGGGACTTCAAGGCGGTCTCCGAGATTGCCGAGCGGTCCAAGAACAGCCGCATCTGCGGTCTGGCCCGCGCCAACTTCGCCGATATCGACCGCTGTTGGGAGGCGGTGAAACACGCCGAGAAGAACCGCATTCACACTTTCATCGGCACCTCTCCGCTGCACCGCGCCATTCCGAACCTGACGCAGGACGAGATGGCCGACAAGATCCATGAAACGGTCAGCCATGCGCGTAATCTGTGCGAAAACGTGCAGTGGTCACCGATGGATGCGACGCGGACGGAATGGGATTACCTGTGCCGCGTGATCGAGATTGCGATCAAGGCCGGGGCCACCACGATCAACATCCCCGACACCGTGGGCTATACCGCCCCGGTCGAATCCGCCGATCTGATCAAACGCCTGATCGAAACGGTTCCGGGCGCGGATGAGGTCGTTTTTGCCACTCACTGCCACAACGATCTGGGCATGGCGACCGCGAACTCTCTGGCCGCTGTCGCCGGTGGCGCGCGTCAGATCGAATGCACCATCAACGGTCTGGGCGAACGCGCGGGCAACACCGCGCTGGAAGAGGTCGTGATGGCCCTGCGCACCCGCAACGACATCATGCCGTGGTATACGGGCATCGACACCACCAAGATCATGCATATCTCGCGCCGTGTCGCGACCGTGGCAGGCTTTCCGGTGCAGTTCAACAAGGCCATCGTCGGCAAGAACGCCTTTGCCCATGAAAGCGGTATCCATCAGGACGGCATGCTGAAAAACCGCGAGAATTTCGAGATCATGCGCCCCGAGGATATCGGCCTGTCCGGCACCTCGCTGCCTTTGGGCAAACATTCGGGCCGCGCGGCTTTGCGCGACAAGCTGGAAACGTTGGGGTATGAGGTTGGTGACAACCAGCTCAAGGACATCTTTGTGCGGTTCAAGGACTTGGCCGACCGCAAGAAAGAGGTGTTCGACGACGACCTCATCGCGCTGATGAGCGTGGATGACGAGGCCGACGATCACCTGCAACTGGTGTCGATGAAGGTGACCTGCGGCACCGGAGGTCAGGCGGAATCCACGGTCGAACTGGAGGTGGACGGCAAGGACGTCATCGCCACGGAACATGGCGACGGCCCGGTGGATGCGACCTTCAAGGCCATTCGCGCGATCTATCCCAACACCGCGCGCCTGCAACTCTATCAGGTACACGCAGTCACCGAAGGCACCGACGCGCAGGCCACGGTTTCCGTGCGTCTGGAAGAGGATGGTATGATCGCCACCGGCCAGTCCGCCAACACGGATACGGTGGTGGCCTCGGCCAAGGCCTATATCCATGCCCTGAACCGCCTGATCATGCGCCGCGAAAAGGCTGGCCCCGGCGCGGATACGCGCGAGATCAGCTACAAGGATCTGACCTAATCGCAAAACAGGCACGGGCTCCCGCACCCGCGGCCGTCCGGCTTCGCCGAACAACCTTGCGGCTTTGGGCCCGGCACCGCGCCAAGGCGCGGTGCCGGGCCCAACTCGGTTGTCTGCATCTTTGATGCGGGCAAGCGAGGCGGGAGCACCCCGGTTCGGGTTCTTCCCGCCCTAGAGTTTTGCGAAAAGTTTGGACAAACGTGCAGTCTCAGCCTCAATCCCATGGGGCGCGTTAACTACGAACATGCCGGACCCGACCATCCGGTGACCTTCGCGCGCCGGAGGGAACCGAACCTCGTGACAAATCGCCTTGGGAAGGTTCTGCGTCTTCAAAGCCTCAATCATCGCCGTCTGCCGCCCATCCGACAGGATTGGATACCAAAGCGCGATGACCCCCACGTTCCATTTGCGGTGAAACTTGCCGATCAGCCCAGGCAAACGGTCGTAATCTGATTTGACCTCATAGCTCGGGTCGATGAACAGCATCCCGCGCCGAGGTGTTGGGGGCAGCAACGAATGCGCCAGTTCGAACCCGTCTTGCCGGTAGACCTTGGCACGGTAGGGCCGCACCGCCTGACGCAGCGCCTCATGCTCCTGCGGGTGCAACTCGGCCAGATGCAGGCTGTCCACCTTTCGCAACAGTTGCGCCGCGATCAGAGGCGACCCCGGATAAGCTGCTGCGCCGTGGTCATCCTGAACCTGACCCACAGCCCGTGCCAGCGGATGATCTGCCGGAAACCACCCGTCGCGCTGTGCCCGTTCGATGCCTGCGGCGGCCTCTCCGGTACGAACAGCCTCGGGCCGGTCCAGCTGATACAGGCCCCGCCCGGAATGCGTCTCGACATAGGACAGAGGTTTGTCCTTTTGCGTCAGATAGCTCAGCATCCACGCCAGCAAAGCGTGCTTTTGTACATCAGCCAGATTACCGGCGTGGTAAATGTGTTGATAAGACAGCATTTTGCCTTCTAAAGTCCTTATCAATGAAGCGGAAAGGTGCTGATTGTCGCGGAATCAACCCTTTTACCGGGCGGGTTGGCACCCTATAAGACATCCGTCCCGGAACCGTCGAGTCGCGGGCAGTAGATAACATCTGACAACAGGATCAGGGGACATATGGGATTCTTTGGCAATCTGGGAGGCCTGTTCACAGCGGACATGGCCATTGACCTTGGAACAGCAAACACGCTGGTTTATGTCAAGGGGCGCGGTGTCATCCTGTCGGAACCCTCAGTGGTGGCCTACCACGTCAAGGATGGGGTGAAGAAGGTTCTGGCCGTGGGCGAGGATGCCAAGCTGATGCTGGGCCGGACGCCCGGGTCCATCGAAGCCATCCGCCCGATGCGCGAAGGTGTGATTGCCGATTTCGACACCGCCGAAGAGATGATCAAGCATTTCATCCG
>NZ_JALCBM010000010.1:31418-54511 GCF_028066395.1 Ruegeria sp. | reverse complement strand
GCCCTGCGCGAACAGACCGGGCTGGCGGTTTCGATCGCCGATGAAAGCCTGAACTGTGTGGCTTTGGGCACCGGCAAGGCACTGGAATACGAAAAACAACTGCGCCACGCGATTGACTACGAAAGCTAAGGCGCGCACCCTCTGAAGGGTGACCAACGGACGCGAGCAGCACGGGAAGGTAACCTGTGGCAAAGGACCGTTCACAGCGCGACGACTACACCGCCCCACTGCGCCGGTTGCTGCTGGGGATCGTGGTCCTGTGCCTGCTGGGTATCTTTATCGTCTGGCGCATCGACAGCCCTCGGGTGGAACGGTTCCGGGCGCAGGTGGTCGACAAGGTTGTCCCCTCGATGGAGTGGGCCATGGTTCCGGTCACCGGCGTCGTCAATCTGGTGCGCGATTTCCAAAGCTATCAACGGCTGAGCGAACAGAACCGCGAACTGCGCAGCGAACTGCGCCTGATGCGGGCGTGGAAAGAGGCCGCGCTGCAGCTGGAACAGGAAAACGCTCGGCTGCTGGACCTGAACAACGTAAGGCTTGATCCCCGGCTGACCTATGTCACCGGCGTGGTGATGGCCGACAGCGGCTCGCCTTTCCGGCAATCGGTGCTGCTGAATGTAGGCGAGCGTGACGGCATCCTGAACGGCTGGGCCACGATGGATGGTATTGGCGTGGTCGGGCGTATCTCGGGCGTGGGGGCGGATACGGCGCGGGTGATCCTGCTGACCGATGCCTCCAGCGCCATTCCGGCGACCATCCAGCCCTCGGGCCAGACGGCGCTGATTGCGGGGGATAACACCGCTGCACCCGTGGTCGAGTTTCTGGAGAACCGCGAACTGGTGCGACCCGGCGACCGGGTGGTTACCTCGGGCGATGGTGGAGTATTCCCCGGCGGGTTGCTGATCGGCCAGATCACCGCCGATCCGGGTGGCCGCCTGCGCGTGCGCCTATCCGCCGATTTCGAACGGCTGGAGTTCCTGCGCGTGCTGCGCTACCAATCCGCCACGCCGATCCCGGACCCCGGCGGTATTGTCGGGCCTTTACGCCCCGAGGCTGCCCTGACCCCGCAGGAGGCAGGTGATGGATAGGTCCGCCTCACACCTCTGGGTCAAGCGCAGCCTGTATCTGGTGCTGGCGGCGCTGATCTTGTTCCTGCATCTGCTGCCGCTGGATTCAAAACCGGATCGCTGGCCGTTCCCCGACCTGCTGATCGCGCTGACCTTTGCCTGGGTTCTGCGACGCCCGGACTATGTGCCGACACTGGCGATTGCCGCCGTCATGCTGATGGCCGACCTGCTGTTGCAACGCCCGCCGGGCCTGCTGGCCGCTTTGGTTGTGATGGGCGCGGCGTATCTGCGCTCTGCCGCGCCGGGGATGCGCGATGCCGGGTTTGTTGGTGAATGGACCACCGTCGGGGCCGTCATCACGGGGATTTTCGTCCTGAACCGTCTGATCCTTGCTATCCTGTCGGTCCAACAGGCGGCGCTGGGATTGATGGTGGTTCAAGTGGTTCTGACAATTGCGATCTATCCGCTGATCGTTCTGCTCAGCCAGAGCGGGTTCGGCGTGCGTCGTAAGTCCCCGGTGGACACAGTCACCGCAGGAGGACGGCCATGAAACCGCGCACGCCCAAATCGCAAGGTCTGGCCTATAAACGCCTGCCCCGTAGGGCGTTGGTGCTGGGTGGGTTGCAGGCGGCCTTTATCGGCGGTCTGGCCGCACGAATGCGGTTCATGCAGGTCGATCAGGCCGATGAATACCGCCTGCTGGCCGAGGAAAACCGGATCAACATCCGCCTGATCCCGCCGACCCGAGGGCGCATTTATGATCGCAACGGGCAGGTCATCGGGCAGAACTCGCCGTCCTACCGGATCGTCATCGTGCGCGAGGATGCGGGTGATATCGACAAGGTCATCGCCAAGCTGTCGAACCTGATCCCCCTGACTGAGGATGAGATCGAACGCGCCAAATCGGAAATGCGCCGCTCGGCCCCGTTCCTGCCGGTCACGCTGGCCGATCAAGTCACGTGGGAGGATATCTCGAAAATCGCGGTGAATGCGCCCGCCCTGCCCGGTGTCACGCCAGAGGTCGGACAAACCCGGCAATACCCGCGATATGAGGATTTTGCCCATATCGTCGGTTATGTCGGCCCGGTCAGCGATTATGACCTCAGCCAAATCACCGACCCGGAACCGGTGTTGCGCATTCCCCGGTTTCAGATCGGCAAAGTGGGTCTGGAAGCCAAGCAAGAGATCAACCTGCGTGGCAAGGCGGGCTCGAAGCGGGTCGAGGTCAACGCCACGGGGCGCGTCATGCGCGAGTTGGATCGGCAGGAAGGACAGCCGGGGGCCGACCTGCAACTGTCCGTCGATGCGGATCTGCAGCAATATGCACAGGCCCGGCTGGCCGGTGAAAGCGCCGCCGCTGTTGTGATCGATTGCGAAACCGGCGATCTGCGGGCGATGGCCTCTGCCCCCAGTTTCGACCCCAATCTGTTTGTGCGCGGCATCTCGGTCGCGGATTATCAAATCCTGACACAGGACAAATACCGTCCGCTGGCCAACAAGACGGTTCAGGGCACGTACCCGCCGGGCTCGACCTTCAAGATGGTCACCGCCTTGGCCGCACTTGAGGCAGGCGTGGTTGGCCCCGGCAGCACCGTCTATTGCCCCGGTCACCTCAAGGTCGGCGCACGCCGCTTTCACTGCTGGAAGCGCGGCGGTCACGGCATGGTCGATCTGAACACATCGCTCAAGCGCAGTTGCGACGTTTACTATTACGACGTGGCGATAAAGGTCGGCATCGACAAGATATCCGAGATGGCGCGAACCCTTGGATTGGGCGTCAAACATGACATCCCCATGTCCGCCGTGCGCGCCGGTTTGGCGCCCAACCAGGAATGGAAACAACGCACCCATGGTGAAGAGTGGCTGATCGGCGACACGGCCAATGCCTCGATCGGGCAGGGTTTCATGCTGGCCTCGCCCATGCAACTGGCGGTGATGACGGCAAGGATCGCGACCGGGCGTGCGGTTTCTCCGCGACTGGTCCGATCCGTCGATGGCATCGAACAGCCAACGGGCGCAGGAGAGCCGCTTGGTATCAGCCGCACCAACCTCGAATACATCCGCGAGGCAATGTGGTCGGTCTCGAACGACCGGCGCGGCACGGCCTATCGCAGCCGCATCATCGCCGACGATTTCCGCATGGCCGGCAAGACCGGCACCAGTCAGGTGCGCAACATCACCAAGGCCGAACGCGCCGCCGGGGTGATCCGCAACGAGGACCTGCCGTGGGAGCGTCGCGACCACGCCCTGTTCGTCAGCTTCGCCCCTTATGACAACCCGAAATACGCCGTGGCCGTTGTGGTCGAACATGGAGGCGGCGGATCGCGGGCAGCTGCCCCGGTCGCACGAGACATCATGCTGCAGGCGCTCTATAATGGCACACCCCCGCTCGAGGCCTACCCAACCGCAGATCGCGAGCGCATCAAGGAACAACAAAAACAGCTGGAGGGCGACCGCCGCCCCAAAGCGCGTCCTGACGAAAAGGACCGCGCATGAGCTATCTTGAATACGCCGTCAAATCCACGCCATCGGGGTTCCGCAAGGTTCTGTATATGAACTGGCCGCTGACCTTGTTGCTGGTCAGCGTGGCGAGTGCTGGATTTCTGATGCTGTTCTCGGTCGCGGGCGGATCATGGACACCATGGGCCGAGCCGCAGATGGAACGCTTTGGGCTGGGTCTGGTCGTCATGTTCATCATTGCGATGGCGCCGATCTGGTTCTGGCGCAACATGTCGGTGCTGGCCTATCTGGGCTCAATTGGGTTGCTGATCGTGGTCGAACTGTTCGGCACCATCGGCATGGGCGCACAGCGCTGGATCGATTTGGGCTTCATGCGGTTGCAACCTTCTGAGGTGATGAAAGTGGCGCTGGTGATGGTGCTGGCGGCCTATTACGACTGGCTGCCCGCCCATAAAACCTCGCGCCCGATCTGGGTGATCATCCCGGTGCTGCTGATCCTGATCCCCACTTTCATGGTGTTGCGGCAACCGGACCTTGGCACCTCGATCCTGCTGCTGGCCGCTGGTGGAGGGCTGATGTTTCTGGCCGGGGTCCACTGGGCCTATTTCGCCGCCGTCATCGCGGCGGGGGTGGGGCTGGTGGCCACCGTTTTCAACAGCCGCGGGACGGAATGGCAGTTGCTCAAGGACTATCAGTTCCGCCGCATCGACACGTTTCTGGACCCCTCGACCGATCCGCTGGGGGCGGGATACCACATCACCCAGTCCAAGATCGCTCTGGGATCGGGCGGATGGAACGGACGCGGGTTCATGGAGGGCACCCAGTCGCGCCTGAACTTCCTGCCGGAAAAGCACACCGATTTCATCTTCACCACCCTGGCCGAGGAATTCGGCTTTGTCGGCGGCATCACCCTGCTGATCCTCTACGCGATGATCCTGATCTTCTGCATGGTCACCGCGCTGGCGACCAAGGATCGGTTCTCGTCGCTGGTGACGCTGGGCATCGCGCTGAACTTTTTCCTGTTCTTCGCCGTCAACATGTCGATGGTGATGGGGCTGGCCCCGGTGGTGGGTGTGCCGCTGCCGATGGTCAGCTATGGCGGCTCGGCCATGCTGGTGCTGATGGCCGCCTTCGGCATCGTGCAAAGCGCCCATATCCACCGTCCCCGTTAAGAGGTCCTGCATGCCTGTGAACGTGTTGTTTTCCGCGCGCCCTGCCCTGTGGCCCGTCTATGAACCGCTGCTGTCAGAGGGCCTGCGCGCTGCCGGGCTGGAGTTTCATCTGGCCACGGACATGCCCCCCGATCAGGTCGATTACGTCGTCTACGCCCCCAATGGCGGCCTGTCTGATTTCACGCCCTTAACCCGTCTGAAGGCGGTGCTGAGCCTCTGGGCCGGGATTGAGAGCATTTCGGGCAACCAGACCCTGACCGTCCCGCTGGCCCGCATGGTCGATCACGGGCTGACCGAGGGGATGACCGAATGGGTCGTGGGCCATGTGCTGCGCTATCATCTTGGCATGGACACCCATATCACCCGGCAGGATGGAACGTGGGCACCCGAGGCCCCACCGCTGGCCGCTGACCGTCACGTCTGCATTCTGGGGCTTGGCACCTTGGGTGAGGCCGCCGCCCGCGCATTGGCGGCATTGAATTTCAACGTCACCGGGTGGAGCCGGACACCCAAGGGCATCCCCGGCATCAGATGTGAACACGGGGCCGAGGGCCTGCGCGCCGCCCTGTCACAGGCTGAGATTGTCGTGCTGCTGCTGCCCGACACCGCCGCCACGCAAAACATCCTGAACGCCGAAACGCTGACCCTGCTGCCGAAAGGGGCCAGGATCATCAACCCCGGGCGCGGGCCGTTGATCGACGATGAGGCGCTGCTGGCGGCATTAAACTCCGGTCAGATCGGCCATGCCACGCTGGATGTGTTCCGGGTCGAGCCTCTGCCCGCCGATCATCCCTATTGGGCCCATCCCAACGTGACGGTGACGCCCCATATCGCCTCCGAGACCCGGCCACCTACGGCGGCACAGGTCATTTGCGAAAACATCCGGCGCGGCGAAGCAGGCGAGCCGTTCCTGCATCTGGTTGACCGCCAGTTGGGTTATTAAGCCGCGATCAAACCCCGGCCTTTCAACAGCGCCTCGACCCCCGGCAGACGGCCCCGGAAGGCCAGATACAGATCCTCGGCCTCGCGTGAGCCTCCGGTGGACAGAATGTTCTCCTCCAGCGCTTTGGCGCGCTCGGGGTCGAACGCCCCTCCGGCCTCTTCGAAGGCGGCAAAGGCGTCGGCATCCATGACCTCGGACCACATATAGCTGTAATAGCCCGAGCTATAGCCGTCGCCCGCAAAGACATGGGCAAAATGCGGGGTGGCGTGGCGCATGCCGATGGCTGCGGGCATACCCAGATCGGCCAGAACCTCGGCCTGTTTGGCCATCGGGTCCACCGGGGCATCGCCATCGTGGAACGCCAGATCGACCAGTGCCGAGGCAACATATTCCACCGTCTGGAACCCCTGATCGAAATTGGCGGCCTTCAGCACCTTTTCCAGCATCTCTTGCGGCATCGGCGCGCCGGTGTCCGCGTGGGTGGCGAATTCGGCCAGAACCTCGGGGACCTCAAGCCAGTGTTCGTAAAGCTGGCTGGGCAGTTCGACGAAATCGCGCGCCACGGAAGTACCCGAGATACTCTCGTAGGTCACATCCGACAGCATCTGATGCAGCGCGTGGCCGAATTCATGGAACAGCGTCCGCGCGTCGTCATAGGACAGCAAAGCCGGGTCGCCCTTTGCGAAATTGCAGACGTTGATCACCACCGGGGCCTGTTCTTTCGGGAACTTCGCCTGCCCGCGCATCGCGCTGCACCACGCGCCGGATCGTTTGGAGCCACGCGCAAAGTAGTCGCCGATGAAGACCGCGATATGCTTGCCGCCCCGCGTCACCTCCCACGCGCGGCAATCGGGGTGGTAGAGCGGCACGTCCAGCGGCGCAAACTCTAACCCGAACAAACGATTGGCGCAGGCAAAGGCGGCCTCAATCATCCGGTCCAATTGCAGGTAAGGTTTCAGGGCAGCCTCATCCAGATCATGCTCGGCCTTGCGGCGTTTCTCGGCATAGTAGCGCCAGTCCCACGCGGCCAGCGGGCCGTTCACGCCATCTACTTGCATCATCTGGTTCAGCACCTCGGCATCCGCATCGGCGCGAGCCTTGGCGGGCTGCCAGACCTGCATCAGCAGATCACGCACCTTGTCCGGGGTGCGGGCCATTTCGGTCTCCAGTTTGAAATCAGCGAAACTGTCATAACCCAACAGCTTGGCGCGTTCTTCGCGCAGGGCCAGTATTTCTGCGGCGATCTCTCGGTTATCGGTCTCACCCCCATTCGCCCCGCGCGCGGTCCAGGCGCGATAGGCTTTCTCGCGCAGGTCGCGGCGTGGAGAGAATTGCAGGAACGGCACGATCAGAGACCGAGACAGGGTCACCACCGGCCCATCCGCGCCCTTTTCCTGCCCCGCCGAGCGGGCAGCGTCGACGACGAAATCGGGCAGGCCCTGTAGATCGTCTTCGGTCAGGGTCATGAACCAGTCCCGCTCATCCGCCAGCAGGTTCTGGGTGAAGGACGTGCCCAGCGAGGCCAGCCGCGCCTTGATGTCCTGCATCCGAGCATCCGCATTACCTTCCAGCGCCGCGCCCGCGCGGACAAAACCGCGATGGGACAGCATCAGGACACGCGCCTGTTCGTCATTCAGCCCCAGATCGTCCCGCCGCGCCCACAGGTCCGCCACACGCTGAAACAACGCCTTGTTTGATGAGATGCCCGAGAAATGCGCAGCCAGTTTGGGGGAAAATTCCCGCTGCAACTCCTCACGCTTCGGATTGCTGTCCGCACCTGCGACCGTGAAGAAAACGGCCAAGACCTTGTCCAACTGCTCACCCCCCGTCTCCAGCGCCTCGATCGTATTGGCGAAGGTGGGCGTGTCCGGGTTGCCGGCAATCGCGTCGATCTGCGCGTTATGCGCCTCCAACGCCTGGTCCAGAGCAGGGGCGAAATCTCCGTCCGAAATGTCGGCAAACGGGGCGATTTCAAACGGCGTGGTCCAGTCGGACAGGATCGGGTTGGTCATGCGGATCTCCTTTGACCACAAACTAGGAAGGGCCGACCGGATGATCCAGAGCAACCGTCTGATTATTCGGCACCTGAACCGCAAATCGGGCAATCGACGCGCTGCGACAGGGTGATCTTGCGGCTTTCGCCATAAAGCGCGTCATAGATCAGCATCTCACCCCGCAGCGCCTGCCCCGCACCGGTGATGACCTTGATCGCCTCGACCGCCATCATTGATCCTAGGACACCTGGCAACGGCCCGATCACCCCTGCCTCGGCACATGAGGGCGCTAGACCGGCAGCCGGGGCCTCGGGGAAGATGCATTGGTAGCAGGGTGCGCCCGAGGCCGGGTCGAAGACGCTCAGCTGTCCCTCCCATTGCGACAGCGCGCCCGAGATCAGCGGCTTGCCCAGCGCCACCGCCGTGCGGTTGGTCAGATAGCGCGTGTCGAAATTGTCGGTGCCGTCCAGGATCAGATCGAAATCGTCGAACAGGTCTGCTGCGATCTCTTCGGTCAGGCGGCGGTGATAGGGCAGAATTGTCACGTTGGGGTTCTGTGCCTCCATCGCAGCTTGGGCCGAGAACACCTTGGGGATGCCGATATCCGCATCACGATGGATTACCTGCCGTTGCAGGTTGGCATTTTCGACCACGTCATCGTCGACCACCCCGATGGTGCCCACCCCTGCGGCGGCCAGATATTGTAACGCCGGTGCGCCCAAGCCCCCGGCCCCGATCACCAGCACCCGCGCCTGTTTCAGGCGTTTCTGCCCCGGCCCGCCCAATTCGCGCAGCACGATGTGGCGGGCATAGCGGTCCAGTTCCGTTTCGCTGAATGTGCTGGCAGACATTGCGGGCTCCTTGGTCGAGGTCGGCGCGGCGCAGGCGCGCAGCGCCTTCAATACCCTGCCATAAACCAGAGCCAGCCCGGCAAAGCCACCCAGGATCAGCCACACCGATGCCGATCCGCCCGTCGCCTGTCGCAGCGGATTGCCATCAGGCAGCAGCAATTGCGCAATGATCACTCCCGCCAAAAGCACCGCAACCGAGGCCGCACGGGCGGTGCGGGACACCCCGGCGATATAGCCGATGCCCCAAAGCCCGGCGGCCAAAAGCAGAACCAGCAGCATCAGCCGCGCCCGGTCGAGCCGAACCCTCCGGCCCCGCGCTGTGTTTCATTCAGCGTATCGACCAGATCGAACTGTGCCTGTACGACCGGGGCGACCACCAGTTGCGCGATGCGCTCGCCATGGGTGATTTCGAACGGCCCCTGCCCGGCGTTCAGCACGATCACGCCCAGCGGGCCGCGATAGTCGCTGTCGATGGTACCCGGCGTGTTCGGCAGGGTGATGCCATGTTTCAGGGCAAGGCCAGAGCGGGGTCGGACCTGAACCTCAAACCCCGGAGGGATTTCGATCCGCAGACCGGTGGGCACCAGCACCCGCGCGCCGGGTTGCAGGGTAATCGAGGTTCCGCCCGGCAGGTTCGCCCGCACGTCAGCCCCCGCCGCCCCGGCGGTTTCATATGATGGCAGCGCCACTGCGGGGTCGGCCCCGTCTTCGCGGATTACTCGGATTGCGACCATCCCGTTTCCTTTTTATCGGTTCAGTGTGTCGGCGATCTTTGCCGCCAGACGTTGCGCCACAGCGTCCTTGCCCATGCGCGGCCATGCCTCGGCCCCCTGATCCGAGATCAGGGTGACCGCATTTTCAGACCCGCCCATGATCCCGGTAGCCGGGCTGACATCATTGGCCACGATCCAGTCGCAACCTTTGCGGTCCCGCTTGGCGGTGGCGTGTTCGATGACATTGTCGGTCTCAGCCGCAAATCCAACCACCAGTTGCGGGCGACCCTGGTCCATCCGCGCCACGCGTTTCAGAATGTCCGGGTTCTCCGAGAATTCCAGCGCGGGCAACCCATCCCGGCTTTTCTTCAACTTCTGCTCCGAGGCCGCAACGCGCCAATCCGCAACCGCCGCCGCGAACACGCCCGCATCAACCGGTAGCGCCGCATCGACCGCGTCCGACATCTGCTGCGCCGTCTGGACGGGCACGACCTGCACACCTTCGGGCGGGGTTACATCTGCCGGGCCGGTGACAAAGATCACCTCGGCCCCCAGCGCGGCCAACGCCCGTGCAACCGCCGTACCCTGCGCGCCCGAGGATCGGTTGGCGATATAGCGCACCGGATCAATCGGTTCATGAGTCGGGCCCGAGGTCACCAGCACCCGTTTGCCAGCCAGCGGGCCATCGCCCAGCGCGGCCTCGATCGCGGCCACAATCTCCAGTGGTTCGGACATGCGCCCGGGGCCGTATTCGCCGCAGGCCATGTCGCCCTCATTCGGGCCAACAAAGCGGATGCCATCAGCCTGCAATTGCGCATGATTGCGCCGCGTGGCCGGATGATCCCACATGCGCACGTTCATCGCAGGGGCACACAGCACCGGCGTATCGGTGGCCATCAGCAGGGTCGAGGCCAGATCGCCCGCCAGACCACCCGCCATCTTGCCCATCAAATCCGCCGTGGCCGGAGCCACCACGATCAGATCAGCCGAGCGCGACAGCTGGATATGGCCCATCTCGGCCTCATCGGTCAGATCGAACAAGTCGCGATACACTTTCTCACCCGCCAGCGCGGACACTGCGAGTGGCGTGACGAACTCCTCCGCCGCGCGGGTCAGTACGGGGGTGACCAAGGCACCGCGCTCTTTCAATCGCCGGATCAGGTCCAGCGATTTATAGGCCGCGATGCCGCCGCCGATGATCAGCAGAATGCGCTTGGATGCCAGCATGTTCAGCCCTTCCCGTCCCGGTCGCACCGACATTATGCAACGCGGCCCGGCAGTTCCAGCGGTTAATTCCCGGTTTCGAACGCCTTGCAGGGGTCCTCACGCTCTGCCGCCGGGCTGTCGATCACCGCGTCAAACGTGCCGTAGATGACGCCATCTTCGGATTGGCCCAGCACGAACACCTTCAGCCCCGGGCGCAGCCGCGTCAGGAAGGTCGGGATGCCGCGATCCTTGCGCGCATGTCCGTTGCCGGTGATCACAGCGATTGGCCCGCCAGTCTCATCCTTAGCCCGCAGAATCGCGCGGGTCAGAACCGCATCGCGCAAGCGCTGGATCGCCACCATCTGCGGCAACGCCTCGGCTGGCAAAGCATCGCAATGGGCGGCCAGTTGATCCGCCTCACGCGCGGCCTGATCCTCGGGTGCAAGCGGCACGGTGAGCCCATAACGCGCCGCATCTGCGCCCAGCGCCGTAGCCGCGCCCCGCTCCATCGCGGCCCGCGCCGCCGTGCGGGGCACCATGGCACCGTAAACCGGCGCGTCCGAGGCCTGAAAGACCGGGTAGTACATGCTGAGCGGTGGCCACCCAGATTCGGCCCAGCGCAGAATGCGCGAAAGCTCTTCGGGGTTTGTGGCGGCCTTTTGCGCCAGACGCTGCGCGCCTTCTTCGGTCACCATCTCCCACACCACGGCAGAGGGCTGGATCGCCGCAATCGCCTCGGTCTGCACAAGGTGGTGCTGGGGGTTGTCGTGAATCTCGCCCAGAATGACCACATCCGCCGCCTGCATCGCAGCGATCACATCATCGGGGATCAAATCATCCGCATGACCCGGCCGCAGGGCCGCGATCAGAAAGCCACAGGTAAGTAGCAGATTCGCAATATGTTTCATGCGAAGAAGTGTTGCACCTCGCGCGATTGCGCTTCAAGGTTCTTGCGCATTTTTACGAAGGCTGCGGCCTCTAGCTGCCGCACTCGTTCCTTGGACAATCCAAGTTCTTTCCCAAGGCTTTCCAGCGTCCGCGCCGGTTCGCGCAACTTGCGCTCGCTGATGATGAAGCGTTCCCGTTCGTTCAACGCCTTCATCGCGGTGATCAGCCATTCGCGCAGTTGCTCGTTGTCATGACTGTGCTCGACCGCCTCAGCGGCCTGTTCGCTGTCATCCTCCAGCGCATCAATCCATTCACGCCCGTCCTCATCCGCCGACTGCACCGCGTTCAGCGAGAAGTCGGAACCGGACAAACGCCCCTCCATCATCTCGACATCCCGCAGGGGCACGCCGATCTCGGCGGCGATCATCTGGTGCAGCTGATGGCGATCCAGCTCCATCCCTTCGGTCGCGGCCTCACGCTCCAGCCGCGCCTGCACCCGGCGCATATTGAAAAACAGCGATTTCTGGGAAGAGGTCGAACCGGTGCGCACCATCGACCAGTTGCGCATGACATAATCCTGAATGCTGGCCTTGATCCACCAGACCGCATAGGTCGAAAAACGCACGCCACGATCCGGGTCGAACTTGTCGGCGGCTTTCATAAGGCCAAGACCCGCCTCTTGAATCAGATCGTTCATCGGCGCGCCGTAGCGTTTGAACTTGGCCGCCATCGAAATCGCCAAACGCATATAAGCGGTGATAAGACGGTGCAGCGCCTGTTCATCCCGCTGATCGCGCCAGGCATAGGCCAGTTGCAACTCGGTCTCGGCATCCAGCAATTCTGCCTTCATCGCCTGCCGGGACATCGAAAAATCACTCGGGCTGTCCAGTGCCATGCAACTCTCCCTTATTTACATAGGCGTAGGCCGGGCTTGCCATGCCGACCTGTGGTCGATACGCAGGATAATACAGCGTGGATCACCAGAAAGGTAAGTATAGTGCGTCATAATTTAACCTTTGTCCTGGGTGGCGCAGCCTCTGGAAAGTCCCTTTTTGCCGAGCAACTTGTTGTTTCATCAGAAAAATCCCGTAAATATGTCGCTACATCACAAGTTTTTGATGATGAGATGAAATTGAAAATTAGGCAACATATTGCTCAACGCGGGGCCGATTGGACCACAATCGAGGCCCCGTTTGACCTGAGTCCCGCGCTGGCCGAGCTGACACCGGATGAGGCCTGCCTGATAGATTGTGCCACAATGTGGCTGACCAATCACCTGCTGGCAGAACACGATCTGGTGCACGAACAAGCCGCCCTGCTGGAGGCGCTGAAATCCAGCGCCGGGCAGATCGTCATCGTCTCGAACGAGGTCGGGCAGGGCATCGTGCCCGAGAACGCACTGGCCCGCAAATTCCGCGAGGCGCAGGGTCGTCTGAACATCGCATTGGCGGCGCAGGCCGATCTGGTGGTGCAGGTCACCGCCGGGCTGCCGATGGTACTGAAAGGGCAACTGCCATGACCCGACTGCACCTTGTCCGCCACGGTCCCACCCATGCCAAAACCATGGTCGGCTGGTCTGACATTCCCGCGGACCTGAGTGATCACGCGGCAATCGCCCGCCTTGATGCGCATTTGCCAGCGGATGCGGTGGTGATCTCCTCGGACCTGTCGCGCGCCGCCGATACGGCTTCGGCCATTCAGGGGACGCGCCCGCGCCTGCCCCACCACCCCGACCTGCGTGAAATTCACTTTGGCACATGGGAACTGCGCCCCTTTGCCGAGATCGAGGCCGAAGACCCCGAACTGGCCTTTGCCTACTGGGACAACCCGGGTGAGGTGCGCCCGCCGAAAGGCGAAAGCTGGAACGGCGTGCGCGCGCGTGTCGATGCCGTGATCGACCTGCTGATTGCCGAACACACCGGGCGCGATCTGATCGTGGTGGCTCATTTCGGGGTCATCCTGACTCAGGTCCAGCGTGCGTTGGACGTAGACGCACAACAGGCGTTTTCACACCGGATCGACAACCTCTCGGTGACCGAAATCACCCATCACGGCGACCGTTGGTCGGTGGGGCGGATCAATCACATTCCGTGAACTGCAGGCGCACAAATCACTGATTTACCGATGCGGGTGGCTTGGGACATCGTAGGGACATGACCTATGACCTTTACATCGGTGACCGCCTGTTCTCTAGCTGGTCCATGCGTGGCTGGTTGATGTTGGAAAAGTTCGACCTGCCCTACCGCAGCCATATGATCGGCCTCTATTCCGGCACGATGGCTGAGGATATGAAACCGCTCGCCCCCGCCCGTCTGGTCCCGGCTTTACGCCTGCCTGACGGCACTGTCGTTGGCGAAAGCCTCGCCATGGCCGAAACACTGGCCGAGCGTCACCCGGATGCCGGGCTTTGGCCAGCGGACCCCGCCGCACGGGCCACCGCCCGGTGGCTCTGCGCCGAGATGGTGGCCGGGTTCACCGCCCTGCGCGGTCAATGCGCGATGCAATTGCAGCACTGCTGGGAAGGGTTTGAGCCTTCCCCTGAAACCCTTACCGATCTTGAGCGTATCGAGACTCTGTGGGCGCATGCGCGGTCGGTTTCAGGCGCGTCAACCGGGCCGCTGTTCGGGACCTATTCGCTGGCCGATGTGTTCTACACTCCGGTCGCAGCGCGGATCATCGGATACGGCCTGCCCGTATCCGATGCCAACCGCGCCTATTGTCTTTCGCTGTTGTCCGATCCTTCGGCCCGCCAATGGCGCGCGATGGGTCTGACGATTTCTTATGACCCCTTTCCCTACGCCCAGACCCTACCGTCCCGCCCGTGGCCAGTTGGTGGCACATCACAGGCCAAACCCACACCCCAAGGACCTTCGGTCAACACGGCCTGTCCCTATTCCGGCGACCCGGTGCGAGACTTTCTGGAGCTGGACGGTCAAGTCTGGGGGTTCTGCAACCCGTTCTGCCGCGACAAAACCGTCGCAGACCCCGGCGCGTGGCCGAAATTCACCGCCATGGTGAACGGCGTTAACGTTTCTTAAACCGCGACCATGGCAGCAACGACCTGTTAACCAAGAAACAGGATCGCCATGGTCGCCCGCGCCCACACCGTTGCCTTTCAAGGGGTCGATGCCCGCCCGGTCGAGGTGCAATGCGCCGTCTCGCCAGGCCTGCCCGCCTTTTCCATCGTGGGCCTGCCCGACAAAGCCGTATCCGAGGCCCGCGACCGCGTGCGCAGCGCGCTCAGTTCCATGGCCATCGCGCTGCCGTCGAAACGCATCACCATCAACCTGTCGCCCGCCGACCTGCCGAAAGAGGGCAGCCATTTCGACCTGCCCATCGCCGTTGCCCTGCTGTCGGCGCTGGACATCATTCCCTCGGACGCCGCCGAAGGCTCGGTCGCTTTAGGGGAGTTGTCATTAGACGGCTCACTGGTGCCCGTGGTCGGTGCCCTGCCTGCCGCGATGACGGCAGCGGCCGAGGACCGCGCGCTGCTCTGCCCCCGCGCCTCCAGTGCCGAGGCTGCATGGGTGGACGCAACGCAAGTCGTCGGGGCCGGATCGCTGGGTGACGTGGTACGCCATTTCACCGGACAGGCCCCCTTGCCCGCCGCCGCCCCGGGAGAGGTCAACCTTGCACCCAGCCTGCGCGATCTGCGCGACGTCAAAGGACAAGAACGCGCCAAGCGTGCGCTGGAAATCGCGGCGGCTGGCCGTCATCACCTGATCATGATCGGCACGCCGGGCTCGGGCAAATCGATGCTCGCCGCCCGTTTGCCCGGCATCCTGCCCGCATTGACCCCGGCGGAGGCGCTGGAAACCTCGATGATCCAGTCCTTGTGCGGCTTGCTGGACGAAGGCGGCATCAGTCGGTCGCGCCCCTTTCGCGAGCCACATCACACAGCCTCGATGGCAGCCATTGTAGGCGGAGGCAAAGGGGCCAAACCGGGTGAGATTTCACTGGCCCATAATGGCGTTCTATTCATGGACGAGTTTCCCGAATTTCCCCGCACAGTGCTGGAAACACTGCGCCAACCCATCGAGACCGGAGAGGTCATGGTCGCCCGTGCAAACGCCCATGTGAAATACCCTTGCCGGTTCATGCTGGTCGCCGCTGCCAACCCCTGCAAATGCGGATACCTGACCGACCCCGCCCGCGCCTGTTCGCGCGCACCAGGCTGTGGCGAGGATTATCTGGGACGCATCTCGGGGCCCTTGATGGACCGCTTCGATCTGCGAATCGAGGTGCCTCCGGTCGGGTTCACTGATCTTGACCTGCCTCCATCGGGCGACAGTTCCGCTGAAGTGGCCGCACGGGTTGAAGCCGCGCGACAGATACAGACAGCACGGTTCCGCGACGCGCCGGGAACCCGCCAAAATGCAGATGTCGAGGGTAAGTTATTGGAGGAGATTGCCGCGCCTGACGCCGAGGGCAAGGAGCTGCTGGTGAAAGCTGCCGAGAAATTCGGCCTCTCAGCCCGCGCCTTTCACCGCATCCTGCGGGTCGCGCGTACCATCGCCGATCTGGAAGACAGCGCCGATATCCGCCGCCCCCATGTGGCCGAGGCGCTGAGCTTTCGCATCAGCGCCCGGGTCGCGCATTAAAGACGCGATTCGATGGCATCCCAGATTTTCCCGGCGATGTTTACGCCGTCGAACCGCTCAAGCTCCTGAATACCGGTGGGTGAAGTCACGTTGATCTCGGTCAGGTAATCGCCGATCACATCGATCCCGACGAAGATCTGACCCTTTTCCTTCAACAGCGGGCCGATGGCGGCGCAGATCTCAAGATCGCGTTCCGTCAGACCGATCTTTTCAGGGCGACCACCCACATGCATGTTCGACCGGGTCTCCCCCTCAGCCGGGACGCGGTTGATGGCGCCGACGGGCTCTCCATCGACCAGAATCACTCGTTTGTCGCCATTGCGGACGTCCGGCAGGAATTTCTGCACGATCAGCGGCTCACGTGAGAACCCGGCGAAGAGTTCGTGCAGAGATGTCAGGTTGCGGTCATTGGCATCCAGCCGGAACACCCCGGCACCGCCATTGCCGTAAAGAGGCTTGAGGATGATATCCTCATGCTTGTCCTTGAACGCCTTTATGGTCTTCAGATCGCGGGCGATGGTGGTCGGCGGTGTCAACTCCGGGAAATCTAGAACCAGCAGCTTTTCCGGGTAATTGCGCACCCAGAACGGATCATTCACCACCAATGTCTGACCCTTCAGCCGGTCCAGCAGATGAGTCGAGGTGATGTAATGCATGTCAAAGGGCGGGTCCTGCCGCAGCCAAACCACATCGAAATCAGCCAGATCAACCTCGCGCTCGGGCCCCAGAACCGCCGGATCACCCGGAACCCGCTGAACGGTCATATCCTGACCGCGCGCGGTGATCCGACCTTCCTGATAGGCTAACTGGTCCGGGCCATAGAAAAACAGCTGATGACCGCGCACCTGCGCCTCTTCCGCCAGACGGAAAGAGCTGTCGGCATTGATATCCACGGCCCCGATCGGGTCCATCTGAAAGGCGATTTTCATGGCGCGTCCCTCGTATTGTCGCCTGATACATGGCGCAGCACGTCCGAGGGTTCAATGCCGATCAGGCCTGCCCAAATGCGTTTTCGATGATTTGAACCGCCCCGGTGGCATCCACCAGCGCCGCATCGAAGCGTACATTGGTCAATTGCCCACCCGGTTCATGTTCCAGAAACTGGGCTGCCGAGGCGCAAATGCGATCCATCTGACGCCGACTGATTCGGCTGGCGGCCTGATCGAAACTGGTGCTTTTCTTGACCTCGATGAAGATCAGACCATCGCCATCCCGCGCAATCAGATCGATTTCCCCACCGGTCCCGCGCCAGCGGCGATGGGCAATGGAAAACCCGCGCCGTTCATAGTCGGTGGCCACGCGCAATTCCGCCGCCTGCCCCGAATGATGCGATACCGAACCCCGCATAGATCGTCTGGCCATGTCATCCCTTTCCCAGCTTCAGAGCCTTCTGATAAATCGGGCGGCGCGGCAGGTTGTACATTTCCGATACAAGATCGGCGGCATCCCGCACCGAATGGGTTTCCAAGGCTCTCTCCAAGGCCTGTTCTACGTCAGATTCGTTAACAGTTGGCGAATGGGCGCGGTCCACCAGAATGACGATCTCGCCTTTGACCGGCCCGCTTTGCAACGCATCCGCCAGTTCCTGCAATGTACCACGCTTGATCTCTTCGAATTTCTTGGTCAGTTCCCGGCAAACCGCGCCCTGACGCTCCTCCCCCAGACCTTTTGCCAAATCCGAGAGGCAGGCCGCCACGCGTTTGGGCGATTCGTAGAATACCAGTGTTCCGGGGATATCACGCAGCGCCTCGATCCGGGTGCGGCGTGCGCCGGATGCATTGGGCAGAAACCCGGCGAAAAAGAAGGCATCCGTTGGCAGCCCTGCCAGTGTCAGCGCTGTCAGTGCCGCCGAAGCGCCCGGAGCGCAGGTGACGGTGAAACCGGCCTCAGCGGCCTGTCGACCCAGATCGTACCCCGGGTCCGCGATCAGCGGCATTCCGGCCTCGGACGCATAGGCCACGGATTTGCCCTGCCCCAGCGCCTGAATGATCTTTTCCCGCGCACCTGCACCGCTGTGGTCGTGGTAGGCTTGAATGCGGCGACCCTCCAAAGGCACACCGTGGATTTCCATCAGGCGGCGCAGGCTGCGGGTGTCTTCTGCCGCGATCACATCGGCCGAGGCCAGCACGTCCAGCGCCCTGAGCGTAATGTCGCGTGCCGTTCCGATCGGAGTGGCAACGAAATACAGACCCGCGCTCAATCTTACCTTTTGGAAATTCAAAGCTGGACCCTCACAGCGTGACGTTTATTATCGCGGCTCAACAGAAAGGCATCAGCCTCAGCCGCTGGATCAGGGAGTTTTCATTTAGATGTTTAGCGTTTGCAAGCCCGTTCGCAAGCTGGCGAAATCCGCCGCTGTTCTGGCCACTGCGGCATTTCTGGCCGCTTGTGAGACCGGAGGCCTGGGCGGAGGGCCCTCGATCAACACGTCCAAGCCGGTTCCCGTCGCCCTGCTTGTCCCGGCGGGATCGGCAAATTCCGGGGACGCGGCGCTGGCGCGCAGCCTTGAGAACGCAGCACGGCTGGCGATGTCCGATCTGCAGAATGTCCAGATCGATCTGCGCGTCTATGACACGGCGGGCAATGCGGGCACGGCCTCGACCGTGGCGCAGCAGGCGGTGTCGGATGGGGCCAAGATCATCATCGGGCCGGTTTACGCGCAGGCCGCCAATGCGGCGGGTCTTGCGGTTCTGAATCAGAACGTCAACGTCCTGTCCTTTTCCAACAACACCAGCATTGCCGGGGGCAACGTCTTTGTCCTTGGGCCGACTTTCAACAATACCGCGAACCGGCTGGTCAGCTATGCAGGCCAGCAAGGCAAGACCGGGGCAGTCATCGTTCACAGCAACGACGCCGCCGGGCAACTTGGGCAATCGGCCATTGCAAGCGCACTTGCCAGCAGCCGGGTCAGCAATGTCGGAACCGTGGGCTATGACCGGTCGCAACAAGGCGTGATCAACTCGGTCCCCACCATCAAAGCGACCGTCGATTCTACCGGCGCCGATTCGGTCTTTATGACCGCGACCACCGCCGGGGCGCTGCCCTTGCTGACGCAATTGCTGCCCGAAGCTGGAGTGTCCCCAGCAACGACCCAGTATATCGGCCTGACCCGCTGGGACATCCCGGCCCAGACGCTGGAACTGCCGGGCGTTCAGGGTGGATGGTTCGCTCTGCCCGATCCGGCCAAGGCGCAGGCCTATCGTCAGCGGTACAACAACACCTATGGTGAGGCACCGCACCCGATCAGCGGGCTGGCCTATGACGGGATCGCCGCGATTGCCGCGCTGGTCAGTCAGGGCAACGCCAACGCGCTGACCGCATCGGCCTTGACACAGAACGCCGGTTTCCAGGGCGTTGGCGGCATTTTCCGCCTGCGGTCGAACGGCACCAATGAACGCGGTCTGGCCGTGGCCACGATCCAGAACAAACAGGTGGTTGTGATTGACCCTGCCCCGCAAAGCTTCTCTGGTGCTGGATTCTGATCTGCCCGCAGACAGGCTGATCTGCCCGGCTGAAGAGATTTTCGACAGCGCCGGGGTCTCGGACCAGTTGCAGAGCGCGGTCGAAACCTGCACGGACAATTCCGCCGTGCGCGCCGAGACGGTCCGCATTCTGCGCGAGGCGCAGAAGGCAGGCCGCGCGGCCATCGCACAGGCCTTTGCCCAGCGCCCGTTTGATGCGCGCCCTTTGACGCGATCCTATACCTATCTGACCGATCAGATGGTCTGCACCGCCATGCGCGTGGCCAGCGAACATCTGCACCCACTGGCCACCCCGACCCAGGGCGAACGGATCACGGTGCTGGCCGTCGGAGGATATGGGCGCGGGGAAATGGCGCCCTCGTCAGATGTCGATCTGCTGTTCCTGACCCCCTACAAGATCACCGCCTGGGCCGAGAGCGTGATCGAATCCATGCTCTACATCCTGTGGGACCTGCGGCTGAAGGTCGGCCATTCCTCGCGTACCATCAAGGATTGCCTGCGGTTGGGAGGGGACGATTTCACCATCCGCACCGCCATGCTGGAACAGCGCTATCTGGCAGGCGACAAGGCACTGGCCGAAGAACTGGACCAGCGCCTGAAGGACGAGCTGTTCAAAGGCAGCGAACGGGAATTCATCGAGGCCAAGCTGCAGGAACGCGATGCGCGCCACCTCAAGCAGGGTCAGCGCTATATGGTCGAACCCAACGTGAAGGAAGGCAAAGGCGGGCTGCGCGACCTGCAATCGCTCTACTGGATTGCGAAATACATCTATGGCGTTCAGGACGTGGCCGAACTGGTGCCTTTGGGCCTGTTCACCCCCGAGGAGTTCAAGGGCTTTGTCGAGGCCGAGGATTTCCTGTGGGCCGTCCGATCGCATCTGCATCTGGTAACCGGGCGTGCGACGGAACAACTGACCTTCGATCTGCAGGTCGAGGTCGCCGACCGCATGGGATACGAAGACCGCGCCGGGCGCCGGGCGGTCGAGATTTTCATGCAGCGCTATTTCCGCGAAGCAACAAGGGTGGGCGAGCTGACCCGCATCTTCCTGACCAAGCTGGAAGCGGCCCATATGAAAAGCGCCCCGATGCTGGAGCGTATCTTTCGCCGCCGCCCCCGGCTAAAGGCGGGCTATAAGGTCGTGCATGGGCGGCTGGACGTGACGGACCCTGACGCGTTCCTGTCCGACAAGCTGAACCTGCTGCGCCTGTTCGAGGAAGGTCTGCGCACCGGTTTGCTGATCCACCCGGATGCGATGCGGCTGGTCACCGCCAATCTGAACCTGATCGACGACGACATGCGCAACAACAAGGAAGCGCGGCGGATCTTCCTTGATCTGATGTTGAAACACGGCAACCCCGAACGCGCCCTGCGGCGGATGAACGAGTTGGGCGTGCTGTCCGCCTTTTTGCCCGAGTTCGAGCACATCGTGGCGATGATGCAATTCAACATGTATCACAGCTATACGGTGGACGAGCATACCATCCAGTGCATCGTCAACTTCGCACAGATCGAACGCGGAGAGCTGGTGGAATCCCTGCCTCTGGCCTCGTCGATCCTGAAAGAGGGCGTCAATCGCAAGGTCCTGTACGTCGCCCTGCTGCTGCATGACATCGCCAAGGGCCGACCCGAGGATCACTCGATCCTCGGCGCCCAGATCGCACGCAAGGTGGCGCCGCGACTGGGGCTGAACAAGGCGGATTCGGAAACCGTGGAATGGCTGGTGCGCTATCACCTGCTGATGTCGGATATGGCGCAGAAACGCGATATCTCGGACCCGCGCACGGTGCGCGATTTCGCCAAGGCGGTGAAAACGGTCAAACGGCTGGATCTGCTGACCGTGCTGACCGTCTGCGACATTCGCGGCGTCGGGCCGAACACCTGGAACAACTGGAAAGCCACCCTGCTGCGCGCCCTGCATGCCGAAACCAAGCGCGCGCTTGAGACGGGGATGGAGGACCTCAACCGTGCCAATCGCGGGGATGAGGCGAAAAAGGCCCTGCGCGCGGCGCTGCAGGACTGGTCCAAGGCTGATCTCAAGACGGAAACCGCGCGGCATTATCCGCCCTATTGGCAGGGGCTGAACCTGTCGACCCATCTGGAGTTCGCCGACATGCTGCGCGCACTGGAACAAAGTGGCGACCCCGGTGCGATGGAAATCCGCCTGCACCCGGACGAAGACCGCGACGCCACCCGCGCCTGTTTTGCGATGGGCGACCATCCGGGTATCTTTGCGCGTATCGCAGGGGCCTTGGCTCTGGTCGGGGCCAATGTGGTGGATGCCCGCAGCTATACGACCAAGGACGGTTATGTGACCGATGCGTTCTGGATACAGGATGCTGAGGGCCACCCGTTCGAAGCCTCACGCCTGCCACGCCTGACGCAGATGATCCACAAGACCCTCAAGGGTGAGGTCGTGGCCCGGGACGCGCTGAAATCCCGCGACAAGATCAAGAAACGCGAACGCGCCTTTAACGTGCCGACCCATATCACCTTCGACAATGACGGCTCCGAGATTTACACGATTATCGAGGTCGACACCCGCGACCGTCCCGGCCTGCTGTATGACCTGACCCGCACGCTGGCCGCCTCCAATGTCTATATCGCCAATGCGGTGATCGCGACCTATGGCGAACAGGTGGTCGATACCTTCTATGTCAAGGATATGTTTGGGTTGAAATATCACGCCGAAAGCAAGCAGCGTAGCCTTGAAGCAAAACTGCGCAAAGCCATTACCGAGGGCGCACAGCGCGCCGCCTCATGAAACAAATCCGTCTGTTCTCGGGCCTGTTCACGGTGGGGTTCTGGACCCTGGCCAGCCGTATTCTGGGGTTTTTGCGAGAGATTCTGCTGACCGCCTATATTGGCCCCGGCCCCGTGATGGACGCCTTTGTCGCCGCCTTCCGCCTGCCCAACATGTTCCGCCGCTTCTTTGCCGAAGGCGCGTTTAACGCCGCTTTCGTCCCAATGTTCTCAAAACGGGTGGAGGGGGGCGAAAACGCGGAAGGGTTCGCACAGGATGCGTTCAACCTGCTGGCAGCGGCGGTGCTGGCGCTGGTCGGTCTGGCGATGGTGTTCATGCCCGCGCTGGTCTGGCTGACGGCGGAAGGCTTCTATGGCGATGAACGCTTTGATATGGCGGTCGATTACAGCTATGTCGTCTTTCCCTACATCCTGTTCATGTCGCTGGCCGCGCTGTTTTCTGGTGTTCTGAATGCCACGGGCCGGTTCGCCGCTGCCGCCGCCGCGCCGGTTTTGCTGAACGTCTTTGCCTGTTCGGCCCTGATCTTTGGCGCGCTGTCGGGCGGAGAGGTCATTCGATGGCTGATCACAGTCATTCCCATCGCAGGCGTGGCGCAGCTAACACTGGTCTGGGTCGCCACCGAGCGCGCCGGGTTCCGCATCCGCCCGGGTCGGCCCCGCCTGTCGCCCGAGATGCGCAATCTGGTACGCGTTGCCGTGCCTGCCGCATTGGCAATGGGCGTGACACAGGTCAATCTGGTTGTCGGGCAGTTGGTGGCGTCTAAAACCGAAAAGGCGGTCAGCTGGTTGTTTGCTGCCGACCGATTGTATCAATTGCCGCTGGGCGTGGTGGGCATCGCCGTCGGCATCGTGCTTCTGCCCGATCTTTCACGCCGCCTGCGCGCGGGCGACAAGGCAGGCGCGCGCAACGCGTTTTCGCGGGCGGGGGAGTTCATGCTGCTGCTGACCATCCCCTC